>DIPO01000080.1:43178-62886 GCA_002427045.1 Firmicutes bacterium UBA5486 | reverse complement strand
TTGATTAAATCACTTCGTGATATTAGGAAACCAGCATGAACAACCAATTAAAGCGCCTCTGGCGTTTGTCGACTCACCTGGCTTATATTTTTATTATTTCATGTGTGCGAGCGGTAGCCAGCGTGAGCGACTACTTAAAAAAAGATAAAAAAAGGGCCACCCGATGGTGGCTAATAAATAACAACCTGAATGAGACTTCTTAACCTTAAGGACACCTACCTCGACTGCCGGCGTGGTCAAAGGCAGGGCGAGCTTCACGCCTCAGCCGGCGCCTGGCGTCAGAGTGACGCTCTGCAAACTCCAATGTGAATCCGATCCACAGGGAGCTTACGATTAAATAATAACAAATTTTGTTCAAAAATTCAATTCTCTAAAAGAACCATAATTTGAGTTTAATGAGTGAATTGTTCTTAATATTACGGAATTACGCTTCTTTACTCTAATTTACTCCATGTTAACCAATTCCATAATTATGCTCGCCTCTTATCTTTCTAATAAATCCTGTGCACTTTTAGCAGCCAAACGAATAACCTCTTCTTCTTCCCATTTTAATGGTTTGCCCTCTTTAACCACCCACTCGCCATTCACCATCACTTCCGAAACATCACTACCACGAGCGGAATATACCACTAAAGACTCCGGATTAAAACAAGGAGTTAAATGAGTTTGGTTAAGATCTAACATAATTAAATCGGCTGCTTTCCCCGGTTCCAAACTACCGGTCTGGTCATCTATCCCCAAGGCTCGGGCTCCGTTAATTGTCGCCATCTTTAAAGCGGTCTCCGCTGGAATAATAGTTGAATCTTCATTAACTACTTTATGAAGGAGGGCAGTTGTTCTCATCTCAGTAAACATATCTAAACGATTATTACTAGCAGCCCCGTCCGTTCCCAGGCTAACTGTAAGCCCTGCAGCTAACATCTTAGCAACTGGGGCAATGCCACTTGCTAATTTAAGATTACTGGAAGGGTTATGAGCCACTGCTATTTTTTGCTTGGAAAGAAAAGATATTTCCCCTTCATCCAACCATACTCCATGCGCTAACAACACCGGGCGAGAAAAGACTCCTAGATCAGCTAAATAGGTTACTGGACGTTTTCCATAATTTTTACTAATCTCCTCCAGTTCATCTCTGGTCTCGGCCACATGAATATGTAAAGGTAACTGGTGATGGCGGGCAACTGTTACCACCTGGCGGAAAAACTCCGGTGGAGAAGTATATGGAGCATGGGGGCCTAGCATTGCGGTAATTCGTCCATCAGCTTGCCCTTTCCACTTTTTAGACATTTCAACTGCTTCTTCAAGTTTCTTTTCTGCTTCAGCATCTGTTCCAATCAATCCTCGGGCCAGCACTCCCCTGATCCCTGATTCTCCAACCGCTCTTGCCACTTCATCCATGAAAAAGTACATATCTGCAAAGGTAGTCGTCCCAGATAGCAACATTTCAGTAATTGCCAGCCTACTGCCATGATAAATGTCCTCCGGAGTTAGTTTAGCCTCTAATGGCCAAATCTTCTCCTTTAACCAAGGGCTCAAAGAAAGATCATCAGCCACGCTCCGAAATAGCACCATTGCCGCATGAGTGTGAGTATTAATTAATCCTGGCATTACCAGCCGGTCGTGAGCATCAATTACTTCACAGTCGGGTTCAATCACTCTCTCCTGCCATGGGCCCACTGCTTTTATCTTTCCATCTACAATTTTTACAAAAGCATCATGAATAGGTTCTTGCCCATCAGCCATGGTTAAAAGCCATTCACAATGAATAACTATCTCTCCCACCGATCTGCATCTCCTTTCAACTCTTTACCAACTATTAAGATACTCTTGTTGTTCCCCAGTTAAAGAATCAATCTGTATTCCTGAGGCTTCCAAAGCAAGGCTAGCAACTAAGTGGTCCGTCTCCGACGGAACTGGATAGAGGCCGGGCTTTAATCTACCAGTTTCATTCTCTTGCTCCAGGTACAAAAGGGATAAAATCTGCAAAGCAAAAGAGAGGTCCATGATCTCTACCGGATGGCCATCTCCTGCTGCCAGATTAACTAAACGCCCCTCTGCCAAAAGATAAAGCCGCCGTCCATCTGCCATTTGGTATTCGGTAATATTCTTTCTGGCTGTTTTAATTTCAACTGCCAGTTCCTGTAAATCATTTTTATCAATCTCCACATCGAAATGTCCTGCATTAGCAAGAATTGCTCCATCTTTCATCACTTGAAAATGTTCTTTTCTTAGAATCCGGTTACATCCTGTAACAGTAATAAAGAAATCCCCTAGGCGGGCAGCCTCGATAGACGGTAAAACTGCATACCCATCCATTAGCGCCTCCAAGGCTTTGATCGGATCTACTTCACAAATGATTACTCTTGCCCCTAACCCCTTAGCCCGGACTGCCACACCTTTACCACACCATCCATAACCTGCCACTACTACAGTTTTACCGGCAACAACCAGGTTAGTTGTGCGCATAATTCCATCCCAGGAAGATTGTCCGGTCCCGTAACGATTATCAAACAGATGTTTACAGCAAGCATCGTTTACTGCAATCATCGGGAAAAGCAGTTCTTCCTTGTTCACCATCGCCCTTAACCGTTGTACACCAGTAGTTGTCTCTTCACAGCCACCTATCACCGGAGAAAGTAAATCCTGATGCTTAGTATGCAGAAGATTGACAAGATCCCCTCCATCATCAATTATATAAACTGGTTTTATCTGTAAAGTATTTGTTAAATGAGCTTTATACTCTTCTTCTGAGGCGCCATACCAAGCAAAAACAGAAACTCCCTTTTTAACTAGAGCGGCAGACACATCATCTTGGGTAGAAAGCGGGTTACTTCCTGTAACCGCTAATTCTGCTCCTAATTCCTTTAAAATTAAAGCCAAATAGGCGGTTTTTGCTTCCAAATGCACCGAGACTGCAACTCTCCGGCCTTTAAGCGGCTTCTTCGTAGCATATTTCTCCTTAATTTTATTTAAGATTGGCATATGTTTACTAACCAACTCAATTTTCTTGCTCCCAGCCGCAGCCAAGTTTATATCCCTAATCTTATGTTCAACCATAAAATTTCCCCTTTCCATGGACTTCACTTCTTTTCTCATCATTATCTTTTAAATTATAGTACAAAATAAGGTAAAAAGGAAATAAATTTATAATAGTTTGAGGCAATTATGCAATTCCCTCATCTTTCATTTTGCACTCTTTCAGCAAAAAACGGCTAAATCTTAAACAAGCCAAACATAATTTCTTTAATTTTTAGAAACCTCTATTAACTTTCTAGAAAAAAATACGATAAAAGTAATAGGTAGATCTTCTCCTTTTTGTTCTCCGCATTGCATCAAAATAAGTATTAAGTATTTTCCCCAGTCAATAAGAATGTTATAATAAAAAACGGTGGTGAGGAAGATGTCTTTTGGTGCCCGATTAAGACAGTTACGTGAAGAAAACAACTTATACCAGAAAGATTTAGCAAGTGAACTAGGTTTAACCCAAAAAACCATTAGTAATTATGAGAATAACGAAAGGTTTCCTGACCCGAAAACACTTAGTAAAATTGCGGATTTGTTTGATGTATCTATAGATTTTCTGCTAAATAGATCAGATATGCGAAATCCTATAGAAATTATAGCAGCCCATCGAACGGATGATCCTATGACAGATCTCCCTGAAAATGCCCGAAAATCAGTTTTAGCATTTATCAAGCTGGTTAAAGAAGATTTAGGGATTGAAGAGTAAAGTCGATTAATTAATCCCGGTGGGTTTTACATGCATTGAGCCTTATGGTGATATTTGGATAAATGGGGGGATATGCGTTGCCGGATAAGTTATTAGATTTAGCAAAAAGAAATGGTATTAACTTAATGTTCTGGGATTTCCAGCCTCCTATTGAAGCTATCTATTATTATTACCCAGGGAAGAACCCAGTCATCGGAATCGATCGAAAACTTAAAAATAACATCAAAAACTTCCGTTGTATTCTTGCAGAAGAACTTGGCCATTTTTTCACAACTGATCAGGGGAATATGGTCTCCCATTATCACTTACACGATAAAATACAAATCTACCGAGAAGAATACAAAGCCATGAAATGGGCTGTTAATTATTTAATCCCGGATGAAGAATTGGAAATAGCCTTTAATACTATGTCACCTTGGGAATTAGAGGACTATTTCCAAGTAAACTCCGATTTTATGGCTTTTAAACTAAAGCTTTATAAGGATAAATTACTAACCTATCTCACCTAACCTTTTATTTTTAGATCACTATAATACGCTAATTTGTTTTCATATTCTCCTTTAAAAACTACTCCCTTTTCCGTAATAATTGCAGAAACCATGGAAGCAGGGGTTAGATCAAAGGCGGGATTAAACACCTCTACTCCTGAAGGAGCTATTTCAATTCCTCCAATTGTCCGAACCTCCTCTGCACCCCGTTCTTCGATCGGAATCTCCTCCCCTTTAGCAAGTGAAAGATCTACCGTAGAAAAGGGTGCAGCCACATAAAAAGGAATTCCATGCTCTTTCGCTAGAACTGCTAAAGTGTAGGTACCGATTTTATTCACAACATCTCCATTAGCAGCCACGCGGTCCGCACCAGTAATAACCGCTTGAATCATTCCTTTTTGCATCAGGTATCCCGCCATATTATCTGTTATTAGTCTAACCGGAATTCGATCTCTCATTAACTCCCAAGTAGTTAACCTTGCTCCCTGAAGTAATGGCCTTGTTTCACAGGCCACGACAGAAATCTTCTTTCCTTGCCTAACTGCGGTCCTGATTACTGAGAGTGCTGTTCCATATGCTACTGTTGCTAGTGTTCCAGCATTGCATATGGTCATAACAGTCATCTCTTCTTCTAGCAACTTCGCTCCATTCTCCCCAATTCGTAAATTAGTATCAATATCATCAAGGTATAAACGAATGGCCTCTCTCTCCAGAGCCTTAATACAGTTTTCTGGAGTTGGCCACTCTTCCGCCAAAACTTTTTTCATTTTCTTCAAAGCCCAAAAAAGATTAAACGCCGTTGGTCTCGTTGCAGCCAGCTCTTTAATGACTACTTCTAAACCAGTTTGGAGATCTTGTTTTTTATTGGCAATCTCCTTTGCTCCTAAAACTACCCCAAACGCTGCTGCTACACCAATTACCGGTGCGCCTCGCACCGCCATTCTCCGGATCGACTCTGCTACCATCCGATAATCTTGACAATGTATATAAATCTCCTCGTGCGGAATTTTAGTTTGATCTAAGAGAACTAATTCGCCGTTCTCCCAGCTAATTGCCCGGACATCATTTTGCAAAATATTAACCCCCTAAAAGAATTTACTTAAATCAGGAACTGCTTTTTGACAATCACATCCACGTTCCTTTGGCATAAGTTCCAATGAACTAATAATTAATTTTTTCAGTTTATCTGTATTTTCTGCCATGATTTGTACCACCTCTTCATGGGTAAGAGGCCCTGCTGCAATCCCAGCAGCAAAATTCGTCACTATAGAAATGGTAGCATAACAGATTCCCGCCTCCCTAGCCAATACCACCTCCGGAACATTAGTCATCCCTACTAGTTCTCCACCAAGCTTAGAAAACATTTTTATTTCGGCTGATGTTTCAAACCTTGGTCCTTCAGTACAAACATAAACACCATGGTTATGTGCTTTTAATTTTAGATTGGAAGCCGATTGCAGAATAACTCCCCTTACTTCTGGACAATAAGGTTCTGTATAATCCACATGAACTACCCCAAATTCTCCACCCTCAAAAAAAGTATGCGGCCGGTCTTTAGTAAAATCTAAAAATTGATCGATTACCACCACATCACCAGGTGCCATTTCCGGGTTTAAGCTTCCCACTGCAGTAGTAGAGATAATTCTTTCTACTCCCAGGCTCCGTAAACCCCAAATATTAGCGCGGTAATTAACACGATGTGGAGGAACAGAATGCCCAGAACCATGGCGCGGAAGAAAAGCTACTTTTTCACCTTTAAACTCCCCTACCACCGGAGTGATCATTCCATAGGGAGTCTCAACCTTCATCTCCCTAACATTTTCCAGCATGTAAGGGTCATATACCCCGGTTCCACCGATAATTGCCCTTGTTATCCCCATCTTAAACCGCTCCTTTTCATTAGATAAGCTGCCTCTTATTTTACTTTTTTCTACTCCATCTAAAGCTGAACACAAACTCAGATCTTTCTCGTAAAGGTTATAATCCGCTCCCATCAGGGGTTGTATTCATAAAACAACTAAACAGGCAGATAAAAAAAGAGGCTAGAATAGGTTGAAACTATCTAAAACATTAAAGATAAAAAACTATACAAATGAGGGAATAAGTCTCTTTTCATAAGATTTCCTCTATCATTATTTCGGGATCAAAAAGGCAGAATCCTTCAAAAAAAGAAAAACCATTCAAAACAACGGTTCTTTATAAGGATTTTTTAGTAGTAAATTTTTATTCAATATACTGGTTCCCTTTTTTGAACCACCCACTGAGATTTTTTCTTTTCCAAAACCAAAAACTCTCTGGTTTTCTTAGTCTGCCAAACGTTTTTCTCCCAAAGATTCCAGATTAATGTTACTTCTATTTTGGCCCTTTTACTATCTCTTGTTATCTCTTTTACCTCTACTACTTCCAATAAAGGATGCGAGAGAAAATTAACAACCGCTTCAATCCTTTGTTTTCGTGCATTATCCAAATCCATCCATAATTCAGGGTGATAACCGTAAAAATTCGGGTAAGAAGCTTTTTTCAAGAAATCCTCTACTGCCATAGCAGGAGTTACTTCTACCTTTTTTTCCGCCCCACGAAAATAAGTAAGAAAAAGCAGCACTAATAGTAAGCCCGAGGCTATTACTGTTAATAGCTTTCGCCAAGGAAGTTCCCTCTTATAAGACTTTATAGCCTTTTCTTCCCTTAGGCTAGAGCCCGAATCTATGGGAAAAGTATTGTAAATCCCTGCACTTGCTTCTGGCCAAAGTTCTACTAATTCTTCAGATGAAGAACGTTTTCCCGGATCTACAGCTAGCAAGTTTTCGATCTTTTGGGCCAAAACCGGATGGAGCTCCGGGCGGTAAAAAGTAAGGGGGATAATCTCTCCTTTTAAAATTGGCGTTGTTGGCCAGCCTTTAATCAGGGGATAAGGAAGTTGACCGCTTAAAAGCAGATAAATAATTATTCCCAGAAAAAACATATCCCCTTTTTCATCTATTTTTTTACCACTGAATACTTCTGGTGGATAGCAGGCAGAAAGCCCCGGTGGAAGTGGAATTTCTGGTGATGCCAAAAATTTTAATAGGTAAGGATCAGGAGTAAAGACTCCTTTTTTTCCTATATATATTCTCTTCCAATCAGGCTTCCCGATGATTAATCCTAAACGGTGAAATAAATGGTAAGTATTAATTAATACCTCAAGCTTTTTTATTCCTTCTTCCACGGGAATCCTCATTAATAAATTATTTAAAGAAGGCTTTGTTCCGGTTTCATTCTGCTTTACATAGGAAGCTGGTAGCGGGCATAAACTACTTGTTTCTTTTCGATTCAACTGATTATGTTTTTCATACTTTCTGGGCATAAGCGGTAACAAACAACTGTCTAACAGTCGTTCCCCAGTAAGAGCGTCCCATCCTAGTAAAGTTAGGGCTTGGTAATTAAATGGCCCTTCTACTATAAGAATTCCGGTTTCTCCAGAAAGCTCGGATAAAAGTTTCCTTCGTTTTTCCGCTGATCGACGAAAACCAGCAGCCTCTTCTCCTCGTAATTTCGTAGCCAATGGTTCCCACCTATAAATCTTTTGGTTTTCTGTATTTATTCCATTAATATAACTTATTCCTTCTTCATAAGATTCACCGGAAAAGATCCAGTTTTTCATGGAGTATCCCCCTGTTTATGGTAATCCTAAGCATAGGTTACCCGAAAACTAATAATAAAAAAACCGTCTTTCGACGGTTTTTCTTATTGTTCTAGTCTCTCCAAAATCCGCTGGCGTTTTTCCTCATAACCCGGTTTCCCCAGCAAGGCAAAGACATTTTTCTTATACTCTTCCACCCCCGGCTGGTTAAAAGGATTAACTCCCAATAAATAGCCACTCATTGCACAAGCTTTTTCAAAGAAATAGACCAAATAGCCAAAGTAATACGGGGTTAGCTCCGGAACTTTTAAAATAATATTAGGAACTCCTCCATCCTGATGCGCCAGAACCGTACCATGCAAGGCCTGCTCATTAATAAAATTCATCTTCTTCCCAGCCAGATAGTTCAATCCATCTAAATCCAGTTCCTCAGCTGGAAGCGCTAATTGAGAGCGATGATTTGTTATTTGCAAAACCGTTTCTAAAAAAAGCCTGCGGCCTTCTTGTATATACTGGCCCAAAGAATGTAAATCTGTGGTAAAATCAACAGATGCTGGGTAAAGCCCTTTTCCATCCTTACCCTCACTCTCACCAAAAAGTTGTTTCCACCACTCAGCAAAATAATGAAGGGCTGGTTCATAAGTAACCATTAACTCCACAATCTTGCCTTTATTATAGAAAATTTGACGGAGAGCAGCATACTGATAAGCTTTATTCTGCCCTAAATCCCCTGTAAAGCAAGATTGGTAAGCATCCTTAGCCCCCGCAAAAATTTGATCCAGATCAATTCCAGCAGCAGCAATTGGCAAAAGTCCTACTGGTGTCAAAACCGAGTACCGTCCACCAATATCATCAGGAATTACAAAAGTTTGATAACCCTCAGTCTCAGCTAGTTTTCGAAGAGCACCTCTTCTCCGATCAGTAGTAGCAAAGATCCGGGCAGCTGCTTCCTTTTTTCCGTATTTCTTTTCAGCCATTTTTTTCAAAAAGCGGAAAGCTACTGCTGTCTCTGTAGTTGTACCTGATTTAGAAATAACATTAATACTAAAATCCTTATCCTCCAGATATTCTAAAAGATCAGCAAGATAATTTCCACTTAAATTATGTCCGGCAAAGATTACCTGCGGATTATTTGCTTCCTTCCCGGTTTTAAAATCGGCAAAATACGGTTTGAGCATTTCAATGGCCGCTCGGGCTCCCAAGTAAGAACCGCCAATTCCAGTGACCACAATTACTTCAGAATTATTCCTGATTTGTAAGCCCGCTTTTTTTATCTCCGCCAGTTCTTCTTGATCATAAGTTAACGGAAGGTCAACCCAACCCAAAAAATCACTGCCAATTCCGTTTTTTTCATGAATCATTTGGTGTATTTGTTCAATTCGTGGCTCCAGCATTTGCATTTCTTCCTGGCAAAAAAAAGAAGATGCTGATCTGTAATCCAGTTCAATCTGCTTGCTCATATCCTCTCACCTCAAAACATAGTTTCCTAAAAATATCATCTATTAAATTTCTCTAAATACTCGAATATTCCTGTTATTTGTTACCTTTTTTCTTTACTTAAATCTAAGAAATGGCATAAATTATTTTTAATTGTGAAATAGGTTGTTACAATTCCCTACATTATAAAAGTAAAATTGTTTTTTTTAAAAGCTAAAACCTCACCTATCTTTTAGAGCAAGCATCACAAAGAATAAAACCTTAAAATTTATTTCATTTATTATAAATTAAGAACCAAAAGCAGTCTCTCCTTGGAAAAACACTACTAAGCAACCGGGGCCAGTATGGGTTCCAACTGTCGAAGAGAGCTCACCTATTACAATATCTTTCACTCCATATAACCTTTTAATCTCTGCAGCAAAATTTTCGGCCTCCTCTTGACAACGGGAATGCCCAATAGTAATCAACTGCTTAAATAACTCGCGCCCATCCTCTGCCATAATATCAAGAATTCTTTTGATCGCCCGCCGGCGTCCACGAACCTTCTCTCCAGCAATAATCTGTCCCTCTTTATTTACGTGTAAGATTGGTTTTACTTTTAAAATCTCACCAACTACAGCTTGTACTTTACTAACCCTTCCTCCCTTTTCCAAATATTCCAGGGTATCTAGAGTAAAAACAGAATATAGCCGGGAACGAATCTTAATTAACTCTTTTACAATCTCTTTTTTTTCAAGCCCGGCATCGGCCATCTCCTGAGCTTTTATAACTAATAATCCTTGACCTAAAGAGGCCGTCCGAGAATCAAAGACTGAAACTTGTTCCTTTTTGGCTAATTGATCACGAGCCATCAACGCACTATCATATGTACCACTCATTCCGGTAGAAATAGTAATTACGATTGCCTCATCACCCTGATCCGTCACTTCTTTAATCTCTTTTATAAAAACCCCCGGATTAGGCTGAGCTGTGGTAGGAAGTTTAGCTGAAGCAGCCAGTAGTTTATAAAATTCGTCTCTGCTTAAATTAATCCCATCTTCATAGGAATGATCCGAAAAATTTATTGTCATTGGAACAACTCTAATTCCCTTTTCCTTTAAAAAATCAAGCGTAAGATCACAAGCTGTATCAGTAATAATCTTTACCTTACCCAAGAAAGGCCCTCCTTTGTTTGGAGATTTCGTCTGATTATTTTAGTCATTTATTCAGCCTCCATCTTTTCGTTTCTAACCACTTGAAAAAACCTGTCATTTTTCCCCTTCATAAATTTGACGAATAAGCTAAATAAAAGTTACAATTTTATACGTTTATTTTCTATTTGAGGGAATTGTATAATTACCTTAAGCATGTTTTTGATCGGAAATGCCTCTCTTGTTGATTCATCCTGCTCTAATTTTTAATACACCTATGTTAAGGAATTGCATAATTCAATTATTTAAGAGAGGATGAATCGACAAACCCTAAATATCTACCCAAATTGGCCGAATATGCGATTAAGGTAATAATGCAATTCCCTCATGTGTTATACAATTCCTTAATTCTAATAGAATAGTTTACCTATACCAGTTATAGCCTTTTTAATAAGCGGATCTAAATAAGGTAATTCAACTCCTAAAGTAAGCAATATACTAAGAATTAATCCAATCAGGGTCAAAATACAAAACACCACTAATTCTCGGTAATATTTTTTTTGAATTAATTCCGGCATTTCCAGGAAAATCATTAATCCAAAACCTAAGACGACTAAAAAAATCATTTGCTCACCTCTTGTTTTGGGAATCCACGGATCAATGCCATCAGTAAAGTTATAAGCGGTAGTATTACTTGGAAAGGAAGGGCATAGAGGGGATGAATATTTTCAGTAAACTCCAAGTGCTGACTAATATTCGCGTAGTTTTGAGCCGCTAAAATAATCATTAAGACCCCTAGGGGAAATACCAAGGGACGGTAGGTCCGGAGTTTTAGCATTTGCGCTGTACCTAATGATGTTGCATACAGAAGTATTGAAGCTTTAATAAATCCCATTGTTAGAAAGTTTAATACAGGGATTAACTCTAAACGAGTAAGAACGCCGGCAATATTAATCATACGATAGGCTTCATATGTAGGGAAAACATAAAATCCACTAATTTTTCCTAAGACCGCACCAGTCCGAATCTCTCCTAATATAAGTATAATACCTGCCACTATTAAACCTTTAAACAGTGATTTTCTGTACTGCTCAGTTTCGTTTAAAAATGGCCAAACCATTGCCAAAGCAATAATTTGACCAAAAGGAAAAGTTGCTGTCCCATGTGCAACCCATAGTAACTTTTTCACAGGTAGATCTAGCACTGGTAATAGGTTTTTGGGTTCAAAGATATTCAACATTAAAAATAAACTGAAAGCAAATAAGAAAAGTGTAGAAAAAAGTAAAACTTCATTCATACGCGAAATAACTTCAATCCCTTGTTTACAGGTATAAATACATGTTATTAACCCCGTAACTAATAGTATATACTCCGGCGTTACCATAAAAATTGCAGTTTTAAGTAAAGTTACAAAGATAGCAAAGCCTGAGGAACCAAGGTGAAAAAGGTACCATAGAAAAGCTGCAGAAAAAAACTTCCCGATAATTGGCCCCCAAACCAGTTCATTAATTTCCACTAAAGACTGACCAGAAAACCGATTATAAAGGGCCAGATTGAGCAGAGCAAAAATAAAGCCCTCACCTAAACCTAGAAGCGTAGCAAGCCACGAGTCTTGTCCTGCTCCCCTTCCCGGAGAAAGGAGAAGTGAAGTCCCAAAAAGAAAACTGATGACTAATAGCGTCAACTGCGAACTAGAGATTCTACCTTCTTCCATCGACTCCTCCATTAATCTTTATTTATTCTGTGATATTATAGTTGGCTTAGTAATTAATCCCATCCTCCGGATTACAGCCTTAACCTTCATTTCTACTTCCATTTGGGAGAATATTTCTCCCCAATTCTCTTCTATCGCATTCCACAATTTATGATCTTTTCTATGAATAGACTCCCCAAAGCCAAAGATATCTAACTGATAGGTTTTTGCCTTGTTTAGAGCGGCTTTTATTTCTTCTTCAATTACCTTTGCTTGCAACTTTTCAAGGCGACTCAGTGCCTCCGGAGAAGAAAAGTCTTCAAAACTGGTCTCTCCTCCCAGGTTTGCCTCTTCTGTAATCTCTACTTTAATCTTAATTTTCCCATCTTCGACTTCAGGAATAACTTTACTTTTAGCATTCATAATCTCCAAACTTACCTTTCCTTTGTTATCAGGGAGATCTACAACAATAATCCCACTTTTTACTTTCCCTAAGACCCAGAGTAAACCCCTGGTTTCTTTTTTATCTAAATAACCAACTAATCTATCCTCTTTTAGAATGCCTGTTTCCTCCAGAATAAAGCTTTTTTCACCATTTTCCTCCTTTATCCCAATAATCGGAAGGGTATTAGAGGTGCTTTTCTTTACTAGTCCATCAGCAAAATCATGAAGATTAGTTGCCTTAATTTTGGAAGTCAGATAATAATTTTCCATTAGCTCAGCAATAGCATTAGCAGAGATCTTCTCTACGCCGGCCTGAAGTTTTAAAATCTCTCCAGCTTGTTGCTGAGCAATTAAAAGCCATTGCTGGAGTCGAGGTTCGGGATCTCTGATCAAAACATCAACAACTGGCAGAATGCCCTCTTCGGCTACCTTTTTACCGATTATTACTACCTGATTATGGGATAGAAATATTCTACGGTTACTTTGAAAGTGTGCATTCCGGATTGCATCAAATACCGTAGTTCCTTTGGATCTTAGAAGCCAGACCGTTTTACTACCACTACTACCACTACTACCACTTCCGCTTTCTCCTGAACTAGAGCCGGGAGCTCTTACCTCCGCTGGTTTAACAATTTGAAAAGAGAGCTGATAACCTTCTCCTTGCTCAGGATCGTCAATACCAAGTCCGGAAACGATCGCCAAGTTCTCCAGTTCCCGCCGGTCCCAACACCCACTCAATAATAGCAAGATTAGGATTATAATCCCTAGCTCGATTACACGTAAAAACAATTTTTGTTTTTTAAATTTTACCTTGATCATCTCGATCCTCCGTAGGTTTTTCCGGAAGCTCCGGGCCAAGGTTAAACTCCTGACGAATTGGTTTTGGCCAACCAATTAAACGCGGGCGGGTTTTCATTGCCCAAATAGGTGCCCTTACTACTACATCCTTTAAATCCTCTACTGAAAGGGGGACGATCGGCGATAGATAAGGTACCCCGAAAGAACGTAAGGAACTTAAATGAGTTAAAACAACTAAAATTCCCAATAAAATTCCATAAGCTCCTAAGATTCCAGCAAAAATAGTTAAGGTTAACCGGAGAAGAATACCAGCCTCCTCCTGGGTAGGAACAACAAAAGAAGAAATTGCAGTTAAAGCAATAATAATAACCGTGGGAGCACCAACCAGGCCAGCCGCTACTGTGGCTTGACCAATTACCAGAGCACCTACAATACTGATGGTCTGCCCAATCGGGCGTGGAAGCCGGATCCCGGCCTCTCTTAGGATTTCAAAAACCACCTCCATGACCACTACCTCGACTACTGCTGGAAAAGGTGTACCATCTGTAGCTGCTGCCATGGAAATCAGCAGCGGAGTAGGGATTAGCTCCTGATGGAAAGTGCTTAAAGCCACAAAAAATGCTGCTAAAAGGATATTAAAAAAGAAGGCAAGGTATCTAAACCAGCGAATTAGCGTTGCATATAAGAAATGGTAATTATAATCATCGGGGCTTTGAAAACTTTCAATAAACAAAGTGGGTACAGTATTAACTACGGGTGTACCATCCACCAGAATAGCCACCCGCCCTTCTAAAATTTTGGCAACCGTAACGTCCGGCCTTTCTGTATAAGCAACTGTTGGGAAGGGAGAAAAGGGGGAATCTTCAATCAATTCAATAATATAATTGGCATCCAAAATCATATCTGTATCAATCCGTTGTAATCTTCTTCTTACTTCTTCCACCAGTTTCTCGTTTACTACCCCTTTCAAATAAGCTATACTCACGGAGGTTCTGGTTTTTTTTCCAATTTTCTTATTCTCAAAAGTTAAGCCGGGATGAGCTAGCTTTCTTCTTATCATTGCAGTATTGGTCCGGATACTCTCCGTATAACCCTCCCTCGGCCCCTTGATCGTAACCTCAGTATCCGGTTCACTAATTGACCTTTTTTCCCATCCTTTGGTACTAAGAATCAAAGCCTCTGTATACCCATCAAGGAGAAGAATTGTATCTCCTTCCAAAACCGATTCTACTAAGCCAGTAAAATCATTATCTTTTTCAACACTTCCGACAGTAAGTAAGTTGTTTTCAATAAAATCGAGTATTGACTCCTCTACCACCCAATTTTCTTTCTTGGCTTCAATCATTAGTGGATATAAAATACTATCATATACCACCTTGCTATCCATTAACCCATCAATAAAGATAATTGCTGCTTTAATCCTGTTTTTAATATTCAGGTTAAACCGGCGGATGATGATATCCGGGCTATCGCCTAATTCTTCCTGGAATAGCTCCAGGTTTTCTTCTAAATTTCGCCGGAATTTATTTGTATCTGAAACAGAAGATGAGTTCTTTTTTAATTTCCCCAAGCGGATTTTTCTTAATAAAAATCGAAACATGCTTCTTCCCTCTAAATTTGTTAATTTGCATAATTCAATTATTCCAAAATATTGATTTTCCTACTAAGGAGCCTCCATATCTATCATAAATCATAAATAGTATGAACCTAACTCCTGCAAACTAAACACCGTCAAAAAAAGAAAAAGCCCATAAGGGCTTCATTTTAACTATTATTCTTCTATAAAAAACCGATTTTGAGAAATTGCGTAATTAGTTGAGTTAAGATTTAATCACAAAATATTGATCGCCCACTAGGAATGTCTAATAAAACATTCTGATTGAAGAGCGTCTTCAGATATTAAAAAATCGAATAGCTGCATAGGCTGTCATTCAACACGACTGACAAGCTACAAAAGGCATTAGATAATTCCTTTTATTAAAGGCAATGCTTGATTGTGGTTAAATAAAACCTTAAGGTAATTACGGAATTCCCTTACTTGCTAAAAATCTCCTGATACCTCATTCGCTAGTTCATTCACATCATCATGCTGATAGGGAAAATACTCTGCCAAAGCTTCTCCAGCCATGCCAATACCTTTAGTAAGGCCAGAAACAAAACTCTCCTGACTAAATTCGGCAGTTATTACATTTTTAATTCCTTCCCAAAAATCGTCCGGAACTTTATTATTAATACCTTCATCCCCTAAGATTGTAAATTTCCGCTCCTTTACTGCCAAATAAAATAAAACCCCATTTCTTTCTTGAGTATTATGCATCCCTAATTCATAAAATACTTCTTCCGCTCGGAGAAAAGGATCTTTTTCTGCTTTATTCTCTACATGAACCCGGATCTCTCCGGATGTCTTCTTCTCCGCCTCAATAATTGCTTGAATAATTAAGTCCTTATCTTTGCGGCTTAAAAACCCCACAGCTTATACCTCCTTCTCGTGGCTCGTCGCTGGTTATTCTCACTTTTCGCCTTTTATCTATACCAAGGAAAACGCTACCGCAAGCTTTCACGATTTCCCTTGGGGGCTAAAGTAGGCGAAAAGTGAGATTACTCGTCTCTCGTGATGAATGATAGCCTTTGCCAATCCAAGATGAAGCTTTGATTTTCGTCCTTTTGCTTGCCCCCAGCAAAGCTGGGGTGGGGGACTTCCTAGAAAATAGATCTCGTTATTCTTTACCCAGCTTGGTCAGAATGTTGTTTCAGCAGTGAAATTGGATTTCTTCATTAGCATTCTTGGTGAAGCAGAGGTTGAAATTGGGCCGAGCGACAGGGAGGTCGCGAGCCGCTTTTGGTCCAGGATGGACTATTAAGCGGGTGCCCGATTTCAGCCGGAGCTGAACTTTAGAATGCTTGAAGAAATTCTCGTGAACCAAGAAACAACTTCTGACCAGGCGGAAATTATAACTTAAATTATATTTTCATCCTTTCGCTTGCCCCCAGCAAAGCTGGGGTGGGGGGCTACCACCCGCCGCTGGCTCCACCGCCACGAAAACCTCCGCCCCCGCCACTGAAACCTCCACCGCCAAAACTTCTCGAACTTCCTGAAGATCTATTACTTCTAGTACGAGAGGATGGATAAATAACCGGTCTCATCGTTCTCTGGGAAAAACCTCTTTTATACCAACGTCGTCGGTCAAGACGAGAAAGATAAGTGGAGATAATAATAAAAAGAATAAAGAGAGTGAAAAAGAAGAGGAAACCCGGTTCATTCTCTTCTTGAAATCTGGCACCTTCAGAACCCTCAGGAAAATAAGAAGGTTCAACCCAATTAATCAAAGTGAACAAGGCTTTTTTTATTCCGGAAAAATATTTACCCTCTTGAAATGCTGGAGCAATTACTTCCCTAATTACCCGGCCGGCTCTTCCATCCGTAATCTTCTCTTCCAGGCCGGTACCTACTTCCACTCTGATCTTTCGATCTTCTTTCAAAATTAGTAGTAAAAGTCCATTATCCAAACCCTTCTTACCAGCTCTTGATGCTTCCGCCAGTTTAAGAGAGTAAAGTTCCAAATTCTCTCCGGGAGGTAAAGAAGGCAGAATAACCACTAAAAACTGGTTCGAGGTCTTTTGGTCAAAATCACTCAGCAGTGAATTTAATTCATTTTTTTCCTCAGGTCGTAACAGGCTAGCTTGATCAGTAACATATCCATCAATCTTTACTACTGATGGATCAGCAGCCCATGTAGAACCCGCCCCTATAAAACTAGTAATTATAATTACAAAAATGAAAATGCTAAGTTTAATGTTCTTCATAATTTTCATTTAAAACTCCACCTTAGGAACTTCCCTGGCTTCCTCCTTAATCTGGAAGTATTCCCTTTTTTCCAGCCCCATCATTCCAGCTACGATATTCCCCGGGAAACGACGGATCCGGGCATTAAAACTTTTAACCGACTCATTATAACGAAGCCTCGCCACTGAAAGTCTATTCTCAGTGCCTGCCAATTCATCCTGGAGCTCCGCAAACCTTTGATCCGCTTTCAATTCGGGATACTGTTCCACCACCATCAATAATCTTCCTAAGGCCGTTTCCATCTCTGAAGAAGCCTTTACCTTATCTTCAACTCCTTGGGCACCCAGTAGTCTACTCCTAGCCTCAGCAATTTCGGTAAAAACCTTCTCTTCATGGCTGGCATAACCTTTTACTGTTGCTACTAAATTGGGAATCAGATCTGCCCTTCTTTGCAGGTTATTCTCTACCTCTGCCCATTTACCATCAATTTCTTCTTCCAAAGTAATAAAACTATTGTATTTACTAGCATAACCAAGAACTAATAATAGAAGAATACCTAGGACTATAAAGAGTGTAGTCTTTTTACGCATTAATTAGCCTCCTCAAGTTAGTATTGCTTAATACTTGTGGTCGTCTAAAAGTTAGCCTTGCGCTCACTTTTCAGTAAAGCTTGTACTGCTTATTTAATACTATAAGCAAATTTAGAATGCTTTTTTTAAAAACCAAAGGTTTTATACTAAATAAAAAGTAATACAAACAACGAACCACGGTTATTTGAACTTATTACTCTTATTATAATATAGAACGTAATTAAAGAAAATTAGTTTTATCAATTTTAATATCTTCTTTAATTATAGGTTACGATACACCCTTATGTAAGATTCTTCTTTTTCTCCATAAAATGTCGGCAATTCTTTTTTAAGCTTTTACCAATAATATAAGCGGAGGTGAAAATATGAATAATCAAAACCAGAACCAACAAAAAATGCAAGCTCAAAACCAAAATATGCAGAAAAAGAATATTCAAAACACACAAAATTATAATGCTATGACAAACATGGAGGCTGGAAGTGAGCTTACCCAATCAGCAGGAGAAATTAGCCGAATCCTCGCCACTCAAAAACTTACGGGTCTAGAAATAGGTAAGCTCGGGGAGAATCTTAGTCAGAAACAAAAAACTCAGAACCAGAATACCCAATTAGAAGTTGACCAGTCTCAAGGCCAAATGAGCCAGAACCTTTCCCAACAATCTAAAAGTTAAATTATTATATCTTCCACTCTCCGACAAAAGATAAGACCCCCAGTTATTGGGATCTTATCTTTTTCTATAAGCTGCTTTTATTATATTAAGGAAATACATAATTCAAATTATTTAAGATTCAACCACGATATTCCCACTAGTAATTGTCTAAGATTAGACAATTACTCGAATAATAGCCAAATACTATATATCGTGGTTGAATGGAATGCCAAAGGGAATTATTAAATTCCCTCATATAGAAATAATTGAATTTATAAAAAACCCAATGAAATAGGAAATCCGGAATACCTTCTCGGTTCTCCGGATTATCCCTTTTAATTCAATAGCTTGTTGTTAACCCGTGGCCATATTAGTTGAAGCTCCTTGTGTCCTATTATCTGTGTCCGTTCTTCCTTTTTCTATACAATCAGTACATTGTCTGGAATTACCTGAACAGGCATAACAGATCAATTTCCCGCAACCAGAACATAATGACTGAATCTCCCCGAAGGAGCCACACTGGTCACAGAGTTCCAATATAAACCCTCCTTAACTCCAAATTTATATTGGACCTTTGAAAGTGGATTAACCCCTTTGCACTGTTTTTATCTAATAAGCTAGTTTCTGTTACAATTCCAACGGATATTTTATAGATTCTATTTTGTAGTGAAATGTACCACCCGGAGCATTTACAGTCACCTTAGTACCGGGTTTTTTTAAAAGTAAAGCCTTGCCAACAGGTGAAAGGGGTGAAACACCATTTTCTCCTGGTAAATCCCCAAATGGTGATATGATTTGGAAAACCTGTTTTTCAGTAGTACCAATCTCTTCTACTGCTACTTCACTACCAATGATTACCAAAGGGAAATCTCCATCATTTCCGATCAGGTGAGGTGTTTTAAGAAGGTCCTCTACTTTATTAATATATTCCCTTAATGTTTGTTTTAATTCCTCGCGCTCATGATAAGGTACTGGGGAGAGTTCCTCTATTAAGCTTTCTCCCTTCTCTTCTACCTCAATCAAATGCTTGATCAGAGTCTCTTTTAAACCACCCACTAATGCACTTTGGGTATCCATTTTCCCCCTCCCTTTTTAATTATTCTCACTTTTACACTCTTTAAGAAATTGTATAATTAGTTAAATAGATTATAGGCTTCAATTTCGCATATTTCTAATTTAGCTGCTTTTGTTCTTCATCCAGTTTTTAAAATAAAATTAATTTAGCTTAACCTTTACTAAAAAGTGCGAAATACGAGAATGGTAATTATGCCTTTCCCTCGCTTATATATCGGGCTTTTGCGTTGTCATTGATTTTTTCTGTCCCTGCACAATATATTGATAGCCT
>DIPO01000080.1:21796-43127 GCA_002427045.1 Firmicutes bacterium UBA5486 | reverse complement strand
TCCCTGCACAATATATTGATAGCCTAATACAAGCCCAACACTATATATTGTGTTGGGACCTTTTAAAAAGGACACAACGCAAAAAGCTTATATCTAAATGATTTTTTCTACAAAGAATGTAAATTTAAGTGTTATGGTAATATTTCACTTATATATAAGTATAAGACATTATGCCTAAAGAGCATAATGTCTCTACATAAGATGTTAACATAAATGACAACCTTTGTCAATTTGGAGATTTCCAAGCAACCTGCTAAATATTTTTTCTTAGGCCAAGCACTTTTTCTCCTGTTGTTTCATAGAATAGTCTTCGTATGGATTTTTTCAAAACTGGAAGGAGGCTTTCCATGCGAAGAAGCGACCTTGATAAACTAGCAAAACATCTAATTCTTTCTGGTGATACCGCTGGTTTGAAAGAACTTGTTCTCCAATTGACTAGCAATTCAACAGAAAAAACCAAAGCAAAAATAACAGGATAATAACAAGGCCGCCTTACGGGGCGGCTCCTTTATCCTCCACTTCTTTACCCAAATTGTCTGTTTGCGTTTGGACTGAATAAACTTCTGTTTTCCTGTTTGGGGAACCCATAAAATACCCCAAAATTAGAGCACTACCTACTCCAATCGGCAGAAAACCACCTATTAACCAGAACCCTTTCCCTAATCCTAAATAAAAACCTATTAATAATCCTAAACCACTAAAAGCAGTAATTAAACCAGCTAATAGCATTCCAAAGGATCCCCTATTGAAAACAGGATTCATTAAAGCTGGGGGAATAATACCCTGTTTAATCAGAGCAATTCTTTCTAAATGAATAAAATATCTGATGGCAAAAACAAAAGCAAGAATCCCGAGGATCATAAGAGAAATAATTAGCATCAACCAATTCATCGTCGTGCCCCCTTACCAGTAAACCATTATTACTCTCTTCTACTAATTTCCGATAACCAATATGTACAACCGGCAAGCAATATAATACTCAGGCCCAAACTCGCTACTAACCAAAAAAGGCCGATCCGGATCTGAGGATTCTCTATATAGATCTTAGGATTAAATATTTTGCTAAGCAAAAAGCTTAAAATAATTACCACTACCATCAAAAAAAAGCCCACAAAATAAAAGACTTTAGAATTAAGATTTTCCTCACCTTGTCCCTTATTAATCCTGTTCATGACTTCTACGATCAGATAAGGAGGTAGTTCTTCTTCCACCCACCCCAGTGATGTTGCTAAAGCTGTAAATTTATCTGGGCTTTGACATTTATGAAGTTTTTCTAGCCACAGATCAGTTTCATCATAAAAATTTAATCCTTTTTCATGCTCCCGGTCTGGCATCCGCATCTTTTATCCCCCACTTTTTGGAGATAATCTCTCTTAATTTATTTTTTCCCCTATGTAAATCAGCCCGGATCGTACCAAGCGGCCGACGGGTAACATTCGAAATCTCCCGATAAGAAAGTCCCTGAAAAAAATATAAAACTACCGCCATCCGTTGCGGAAGAGATAAATCTCCTAATGCCTGGTGCAGATCTTTTTCTTTATCTTTCTTCAATACTACTTCTAGCGGTTCTGGTTGATGTTGAATGCTTTCGCGAATACTCTCTCCAATTTGTAGAAACCACTCCTCTCTCCGTTTCTTTCGGAGATAATCCAGAGCAGTGCGGTAAGCAATCCGGTATAGCCATGTCCAAAAACTTGAATTTTGTTTAAAAGACCGTAATCCTTTCCAGGCTTTCACAAAGGTTTCTTGCGTCACTTCTTGAGCTTGAAAATTGTCGTGAAGAATTCCCAACAGTAAATGGTAGACTTTTGATTGATGAAGTTCCATTAGGTCTTGAAAAGCTTCTTCATCTCCCAGTTTAGCTCTTTCAATCAATTGAGACTCTTTTGTTCTTTCTTCAGAATTAGTTGAATCATAATTATTCTGACGATGGGAAGCAGGGCTTTTAGAAACAATGTCTTTCCTATTCAAGTTTTTCCTCCTCATCGGGCAAATTGCATCGTCTCTATATTTAAACTATCATACCACAAAATATTGTTTTAACTAATTGCAATCTCCTATCTTCAACTTATCATGCCATAAAAAATATTGATAAACCCTTTCTAAGCAACAGATTATAATATCATAACCCTAAATTAAAGCAACAAGGCAATTAGCTTTATAATACAGCTAGCAGCACCGTATGTCGCTTAACCTATTTTCATTAACAGATAGAATGCTTTAGATTATGCCGTAAAAACAATATTAACAAACTATTTTTTAATCTATTTTGTCTTTTCGTTTAATTTGTTATTACTTTTCTACAATTAGGAACATAACTCCTGCTAATTTCCTTAACTTAACTATTATAACACATAACAATACCAAAGGCTTTCTTTTCTCAAGCAAAGAGCCCCCGGATTACACCAGCATTTTCCTTAAGAGTTTAACTTCCTCCATCTTTAAAAGTAGAGCCAATAACAGATAGGCAATAAGACCTATTCCGATTCCCCCTATTACCTGTAATAAATTAAAAAGGTTCCTTGTCAATCCCAGCCCTAATAAAAACTTATTCCAGAACGGAAGTATGAGACTGATTATTATCCCCATCCCGGCAGCAGCAAATAATGATTGCATAAAAGTACGGAAAATCTGCTTCCCTTTTATTCCGCCAATCTTCTTTTTTAGCAGGAAAATGGAGATTAACATATTAGCAATTCCCATCAATGAGAAGGAGAGGGCTAATCCTCCATGCTGCAGATTAGTGTGTTTCAAGAAAAATAAGTTTAATAAGATACTCAGAATTACAGTTGTAAATGTAACCTTTACTGGTGTTACTGTATCTTTTAAAGCATAAAAACCCCGCGGTAGAATCTGAATTGCCCCATGGGCAAAAAGGCCAAGGCTATAAAAGAACAAAGCATAGGCAGTCATTTTCGTTTGAAAGGGAGTAAACTCTCCCCGTTCATAAAGTAACCGCACAATTTCTGTCCGCATACTAATAAATCCAAAAGCCGAGGGTATGGTAATAAATAGAATTACTCTAATCCCTAAAGAAAGGTTCTCTCGAAACTCTACCCATTTTCCTTTAGCTGTTAGTTGAGAAAGCGTTGGGAAAAAAGCAGTAGAAACTGCTGTGGCAAAGATGCCGATAGGGAGAAGCACTAGTCTTTGGGCTAAACGAAGATAGGTAATACTACCTTCCGGCAGTGCTGAGGCCATATTTGTAGTCACCCAGATATTTATCTGTGTAGCAGAGAGTCCAATCAAAGACGGGAGCATTAGAATTAACATTCTTTTAAACCCTGGATGCTTTAGGTTGATGTAAAACAGATCATGCCCTTTAGTCAGTTTAAGGACATAGGTAGCTTGTGTCAAAAAATTCGCAATTGCACCTAATACTACACCAATAGCCATACCCTTGATCCCATAACGGGGACCCAAAAACCAAGCACCTAAAATTATTCCAATATTATAGAGAATCGGGCCAAAAACCGGAATAAAAAATTTTTGATAAGAATTTAGAACTCCTCCCATTAATCCAGCTAAAGCTGTAAAAAAAACAGCCGGGAACATCATACGTGTTAGTTCTACTAATAATTGGAGTTTTCCAGCTTTCATTTTATAAGCTTGTAACGGGGCTAACTGGCGAGCAAAAACCATGCCTAAAAGAGAAAAAACAGCCAATAATAGGATGGTAAGATTTAAAAAAGTACTAGCCATCCTCCACCCTTCTTCCTCTTCTTCTTTGGCTAAATACTCAGAGAAGAGGGGAATAAAAGCTGCTGATAATGCTCCACCAACCAATAAATAATACATGAAATCCGGAATAATAAAAGCTGCAAAAAAGGGGTCTGTCTGCGCCCGGTCAAAAAGATTTGCCGTAATTGCTTCCCGGATAAACCCCAGAAGCCGGCTGAACAGGATCATCCCTGAGATCATCCCCGCGGTTCTCGCCAGTTTTCCGGAGGAAAAAGATTCTGTTTTCACTCTAATAACCCTTTCCAAAAGAAAATTTTAATTTAGGATCTTTTCATCAGTTAAAAAGAAACTCCTTCTAACTTTTAAGGAATTGTATAAGCATGAGCGAATAAAAGATCATCGAAAAAAACCCGAAACCTATAAGGTTAGGGGTTATTTCTTTTTTTAATCATTGGCATTCCTTGCTCAAGTATTCTCCGGGCCCGGTTTGTATCCATCTCCCATAAATCTAGAATTCCCGCACCTCCTGTACTTTCTTTCCTATTTTTACTGGAGGTTGCTGGATAAGCTTTTGGCCGGAGGAAAAAGTTTAAGCCCAAAGATGAGAAGAACAGCATTAAGATAATAAGAAGATTCAAATACAAAAGATAATTTACTACCAAACGAGGAATTCTTAGCTTAAAAGCCCTGGTTTTCCCAGACATGACTACACCCCCGTCTCTTCTCATCCTATGAAGAAAAGGGGATGCTTATGTTAAGGTAAACCTCTAATCAAGGTAACGAAAAACTTCTTCCGGGGTAACTTCCGGATGAAGAGCAATATTGATTGCTCCAGCCAGAACCCTCGATATATCTTGGATTAGAATATCAATTTCTTTAGGAGTTACAATCAGATCGCGAAAGTAAGGGGAAAGCACCCGATTTATTACTTCTTTGCGAGCCCCCTGATCTGATGGCATATTTCTTAATCCAGAGACTTGGTCCAAGGCATCATGGATTATTGTCTTTGCTTCTACTACGGTTGGTACTCCCAGAGCAATTACTGGCACTCCTAATATCTGCTGAGTCAGCCCTAATCTACGGTTGCCGATTCCCGATCCCGGGTTAATCCCGGTATTAGCAATCTGAACGGTACTACCCATTCTTTCTGTGTCTCGGGAAGCTAAAGCATCAATCACCAGTAAAAATTGGGGTTTTATCCTTTGTACAATCCCCGCCACAATTTCACTAGTCTCTACTCCTGTAATTCCTAATACTCCAGGGGAAATTGCACAAACGGGTCTTAAACCTCCTCTTTTTTCCGGAGGTGAACTCTGAAAAAGATGTCTGGTAACTAGCACCTTTTCAACTACCTTAGGGCCAAGGGCATCTGGAGTTGCGTTCCAGTTACCTAAACCTACTACCAGAGCGGTATCATCTTCAGTAAAATTGAAACCGCGGATGTACCCTTGGATCTCTTCTGCAATAATCTTTGCTACTTCCTCAAGTTCATCTTTATCTCTTCCTCGCAGCGATTGGGATTCAATAGTAACATAGTATCCTGGTTGTTTGCCTAAAGCCTGCCCGGCTTCTGGTGTTTGGATACTTACCCGAATCACTTTGGCTACACCTTTTTCTTCGGATTGTCTTTGCACGCCTGGTATTGGAGCACCTATTCTCCCTGATGCCAGTTCATGAGCTTCAAAAGCAAGGTCAGTCCTTATGTCTCCCATTCCCAAATTAGAAAAAGCCATTCTCTACCTCTCCCTTCTTTAGCACCAGGTTTTTTAGCGACTCACCTAAGCTCTGTCGGCACAAAGGCATCAATAATTCCAATAACTAAAGCTGCCAATAAGGCTCCTAAAATGGAAACTTCTATTGAAGGGACAATAAACTGGGTGAGATAAATGACCACCGCAGCAGTGATAAACCCAACCAAACCTCTTCCTTGTGGGGATACATTTCGGCCAAAGAGGCTTTCAGCGATATAACCAAGGATGGCGATTACTACCGCAGCAATCAGTGCTCCCACAAAACCGCCGACCTTAAATCCTGGAACCAAAAAACCCACAAACATTAAAACCAAAGCTGAAACTATAAAGCGGATTACTGCACCGATCAAGAGAATTACCCCCTTTTCTTTTCTTATGCTTATCCTCCCCCGTGCTCGGAAAAATTATGCTTTACAAAATGAATAATCAATAAGGGACTTGCAATGAGAAGTCAAAGAGGATAGAATATAGTAAGTTTAAGTCTCTAGTTGGAGGTGAAAATCAGTGCCTAATATTAAATCCGCAAAGAAAAGAATGAAAACCTCAGCATTTCGCAAGTCATTAAATCGGAGTCAAAAATCCGAACTTAGAACTACTATTAAAAACATGGAACTCGCGATTGAAACTGATCAAGAAAAAGCTAAGGAATTGCTACCACTTACTATGAAAGAATTGGATCAAGCTGCTGCTAAAGGGTTGATTCATAAAAATGCGGCTGCTCGTAAAAAAAGCCGCCTCATGCAAAGGTTGAATAAGTCTTCCATAGCTGTGGAATAACAAACTCAGGAGGTTAAACCTCCTGAGTTTGTTCTATAAAACCCTTTCTCTTTCTGTAAAGACAATTCCTAAATCCAATAATACCATCTCCATTTCAATCTGGGGATCAACTGCTCCGGTCTTGAGTTTATAATCAGCCCTCAGGACTCTCTGGTGTGCAAGACGCAATTGTTGATACGTAAGCCCTTGGGCTTTTGCTCTTAATTTTTTAGCCATATAAGGATGACAAGCAAGCTCTTTTTGTAAATCATTCTCTCGCCCTTGCTCTATAAGAATCCACGCTATCATTAACCTCCGGATTTGTCCTCCTAACATGGCTAAAATTTTGATTTCCGGTTCACCAGCCGCTAATAACCGCTTAAGAAGAATAATTGCTTCACCAGGTTTTCCCTCCAGAGCACCATCCATCATTTGGAATATATTGGCCTCAGAAGCTTCCCCTAGTAAAGATTCCCACTCCTCGGAAGAAATTCTCTGTTTATCTTCTCCCATAAAGGTTTGCATTTTTATTAATTCATTTTTTAAATTGCTTAAGGATGTCCCCTTTATTTCAATCAGATAATTGGCCTTCTCCATGGATAAATTCAGGCCAATTTTTTTTGCTTCAGCCATAACCCATTTCCTGGCTTCAAAAGCCTTTAAAGGTGAACATTGTATTTCTGTAAATAACTCCAAAACTTTCTTAATAAACTTCTTTCTACGATCAAGATGCCGGGCGGTAATAATGATAATAACTCCATCAGCAGCTCGTTCTATCGACTTTAAAAAAGAAGTTTCTTGAGCAGAATTAAGATTCTCAAGCCCCCTTAGAATAACCAACCGGTTAGAACCAAAAAGAGGTGGAGTCCCCACCCAGTCAATAATATTTTCTCCTTCAACACTTTTTAAATCCAGATCAACCCGGTTAAACTGTTCCTCATCTACAGTAAAGAGTAGCTGTTTAATCATAGAAATTCCAGTATTAAGCCAATATTCTTCCTCTCCCCAGAATAATATTTTCTGAGGAATTGCTTCTTTTCCCTTTTTTTCTAATTTAAATATAAATTCTTCTGCTTTCATCTCAATTACCTCTTTCCACGAGAATCTTTGCCAGACGGCCTTTACGGCTAGGTTTTAGTCGAATAATCAAACGGCCATCTAGATCAGTTCTATATACTCTTGAATCAATCGCTTCTAGGTTTGATAAGGTAACAGAAGATGGATGCCCAAAGGGATTACCTCCCCCCACTGAAATAAGGGCGATCTCCGGCCTGACCATCTTTAACCATTTATCTGAATTTCCACCCTCTCCACCATGGTGTCCTACTTTTAAAATATTAGAGCGAAGTGACTCACCAAAAACCTTAAGCATCTCTTCTTCCCCTGCTTTTTCTAGATCCCCAGTTAAAAGTATTCGCATTGAACTATACTCTAATAATAAAACTAGCGAATTATTATTTAGATCTGTACCTGTTCCTTTAAGATAATTAGGAGGTGGATTTAAGGCTACTCCCTTTAATTCCCCTAATCGAAAAGAAGTGCCTCGAACCCCACGAAGAATCTCACTTTCACCCGTCTCTACCGTTTCCAAAAATTTTTGATATAACTGAGTCGTATGAATGTTTCCGCTCTCGATTATTCTCTCAACTTCAAACCGATTATCCTCTAATAGACGAGTTACCCCTCCCAGGTGATCCTCGTGAGGATGAGTAATCACCAATAAATCTATCTTTTGAATCCCCTTCTCTTCTAAAAAAGGCCTAATCTCGCGCTGGTATGCTTCGGTTGTGCCTCCATCAATCAGCATATTATAGCCCCCGGGAGCGGTAATAAAGATCGCATCCCCCTGCCCAACATCTAAAAGCGCAAGCTCTAAGCCAGGCCGATATTCCTGCCAGAGAAAATACCCCGTAGTCAACAGTCCCAAGAGACCGATAATTAGCAAAATATAAAAAAGAGGAAGTCGGCGTTTCTTATTTACAGGGTTAATTTCAAGGCTCCAGGTTAATAACCCGATCATAGCATACACTATAATTACCACCATCCAAGGCCAGGGAGAGAAGCCTATATACCCTGGTGATTTCGAAAAAATTCTTACAGTTTGCCGGAATATAAAGATAATAATCTCATTTCCTGCATTTAATAACCGGGCTCCAGGTAAATAAATCAAACCTACTACTGCAGCCATCAATCCGATTTGAACAATGATTGCGCCCAATGGTACCAAAATCAAGTTAGAGAAGGGCCCCACCACAGAGATGCCTCCAAATAACCTTGCTGTTAGGGGGAAAACTGCCGTTTGAGCAGAAAGAGATAAGAGGAAAGGTTTAACCCGTGGAATTAAACTCTGGTTTCTTAACGCTTTTTCCCACCGTGGATATAAGATAATTAATCCGGCACAAGCCGAAAAAGAAAGCCAAAAACCCGGAGCAAATATTTCTAAAGGCCGAACCAGCATTATTCCACAAGCTGCTGCCGCCAAAAGATTAACTCCCCAAATCCGTCTCTGAGTTAATTCTCCAAACAGTGTACATAGAGACATTAATCCAGCTCTTAAAGCAGGAGGCTTCCCACCAGCCATTAATAGAAAGATACTAATTAAGGGTACCGCCAAAACCGCAAGGAGGCGATCTGGAAGGCGAAAAACTTTTCCTAACCCCCAAAACAATCCCAACCAGAATATAAGGTGCAAACCACTTACGGATAGTAGATGGGCTACCCCTGCCCGTTGAAACTCTAGGGAGGTTAATTTATCTTCCCGCTCCCCAAATAACATACCATGGAGAAGGGTAGCAGCCGCTGGAGAGAGCGTCTCTTCTCCCACTCTCAGTAATCTCCCTCGTAAATGATCAGCAAAATGGAGGACAGGGTTTCCTTTCCCTTCCCCTATAATAATCGGTTCCCCTCTTGCCTGTAGACCTCTTGTTATTCCTTGCCTGGCCCAACTCGTAGCCTCTCCGGAATCTTCTCCAAATAGTTCTCCTGTCATCTCCAGCAACTGGCCATAATTAAATTGCCGTTGTGCAAAACTAAAGACTTCCCATTTAGGGTTAATTTTTAAAGCCTTATTATTGATGGTCTCTACACGAAGAAAGAATCTTGAACCATTCCGCCAGGGAGACGAGGTTTTTATAACTGTACCCGTAACTTTGACCAGCTGATTCCGGTAAATATCAAAAGCTTCATAATCTTTTAGGTGTGACTGACGCTTAACTACTCCTAAAAATAAACCCAGAGAAAAAATAATAATTAATGCTGCCATCCGCTTTTGCTTCCGCAATAAAAGCCAACAGATGAATAATACGAAAATACCAAAGCATAAATAGTAAAGGTTTTGCCGCGCTCCTATATACCAGCCGGCAATAATCCCACAACCAAGAGTAATAGCGGGAAAGAATAGAGGCGAAGAAGAAGAATTCATTATTTAATCTGGATATATTCCTTCATCTTTTGCAGGGTCTTCTCCCCTATTCCTTTCACCTCCAGTAAATCTTCAGGTCTTGTAAACTGCTTTTGCTGCTCCCGGTATTCAATGATCCTGGAAGCCAGAACCGGCCCGATGCCAGGAATCCTCTGAAGTTCTTCACTATTAGCAGTATTCGGGTCTATAAGTACCGACAGTTGTTTTTTGGGCAACTCCTTAGTCTCAACAACAAGCTGTTCTTGTTTATTAGATAAAGATACTGATGTCTCTGGTTTTACCTTAGGGGCAGTCTCATCCTTATTAATCGGTTGATCTTTATTCTCGAATGTAGCAGTTCGAGGCACCTCGCTGGCAGTTTCAAACTCAGGCCATGGCACGGTAATCGGAGAAACTAGATGGATTTCTACCGGCGCACGCTTAAAAGACCGGTACCATAAATTTCCGGCACCAAGAAAAATCGCCATTGCCAATAAAAGCAGAACTCTGCGTTGTTGTTTAGAGAGTTCTTCCAGCACCCTGCTCTCACCCCTGTCCCGCTTTATTAATGCGAACTGAGTCTGCAAGTAGCAACATTTCTCTGGCATGTTCCCGAGTAGTAGAAGTAACCTCCGCCCCACCTAGCATCCGGGCTAGTTCCTCAACCCGGTCATTATTTCCTAGCGTCCGAACTTCAACCATCGTTCGCTCCCCAATCGCTTTCTTTTCGATGTAAAAATGGCGGTTTGCCATACTAGCAATCTGGGGAAGGTGAGTAACACAAATAACCTGGTGGGAAAGGCCCAGTATCAAAAGTTTTTCCGCTACTGCTTGTGCAGTACGGCCCCCAATCCCTACATCAATTTCATCAAAGACCATGGTTGGGATCTGATCCTCTTCGGCCATTATTACCTTGAGTACCAGCATTAAACGGGAAAGCTCTCCTCCGGAAGCAATTTTGGTCATCAGTCGTAAACCCTCTCCGGGGTTAGGGGCAACCATAAAGTCCACTTGATCGATTCCGTACTTGCCAACCGCAACTTTTTCCTTACCCACTAATAAGCCATCCTGCTCATCAAAGTTCCGTTTTAAAGTAATCTTAAATACGGTTTTTGCCATATTAACTTCAGCCAATTCTTTAGACACTGCTGTTTCAAGACGCTCCGCCGTCTCCTTCCTAAGAGCCGAAAGCTCTTGAACTGCCACAGCAAGCCTCTTTTCCTTCTCTTTAAGCTCCTTACTTAGAGTCTCAATTCGCTCCGACCGATCCTCTATGGAGGTTAATTCCTTCCGGATTCTTTCGGAATATTCTAAAATCTGTGGTATGCTTTTTCCGTATTTTCTTTTTAGTTTACTAATCTCATCTAATCTTTCTTCAATCTGTGATAATTCTTCAGGATTAAATTCAATCTGATCACGGTAGGACCTGATTTCTCGAGAAACCTCTTCTAACTGATAAGCAGCTTGTTTGAGCAGCTCTACCCATTTTTCTAGTCCAAGATCTATCTCTACCGCTTTCTCGAGTTCCTGAACCCCTTCCCCCAGCTTATCAAGGGCAGAACCGGGTTCCTCCCCGCCATACAATAGTTGATAGGTAGCTGATGCTGCTTCATAGAGTCTCTCTGCCCCGGCTAAGACTTGTCTTTCTTTATCCAAAGCTGCTTCTTCTTCTGGTTTGAGATTCGCTCTTTCAATCTCTTGTAATTGAAAAGCAAGAAATTCCAACCGCTGATTCTTCTCTTGCTCATTGGTGGTAAGCGTTCCTAATTCCTTTTTTATTTCTTGCCATTGGTAATACAAATTAGAAACTTCTTCTAATTTATTTTTTATCGGTTCCCCACCAAAACTATCGAGAATCTCCCGTTGTTTAATCGAGGAGAGTAGAGACTGGTGTTCATGCTGCCCATGAATATCCATGATAAACTCGCCAACTCTTCTCAAAGTTAATACTGTAACTGTCTGTCCATTGATCCGAGCACGGCTTCTCCCCGATTGGTTTACCTCCCGGTTAATAACTAGTAACCGATCCTCTGCTAGAGGTATTCCCCATTCCGCAAGAATCTGAAAGAGCTCTTGGTTGTCATCAAGTTCGAAAACTCCCTCAATTTGTGCTGATTCCTTTCCAGCCCTAACCTGCTCTGAAGAAGACCGTCCGCCAAGAATTAAACTGACAGCATCAATGATTATTGATTTCCCTGCACCAGTTTCCCCGGTCAGAATATTAAATCCCTCTTCGAACTCAAGACGAAGCCGGTCAATCAAAGCAAAATTCTCGATGACAAGCTCCCGAAGCATAATTTTTACCTCCTCAATTTATACAAACCATTTAATACTTTTTCTACTTGTTGTTTTTTTCTAACGATTACTAGAATTGAATCATCACCTGCAATCGTCCCCATAACCTCTTTCCAGTCAAGGTCATCCAAGGCCGCTGCTACTCCTTGGGCAGTCCCGGTAGTCGTCTTTATAATAATTAAATTCTCACTATAATCAATCGAAGTTACAGAGTTTTTAAACATTAATTCCGCCCGTTCCAAGACATCTGAAAAGCTTTGATCCGTAGGTAAAGAATAACGGTAATGGCCTGCCGGGGTAGGTATTTTAATTAAACCTAATTCTTTAATGTCCCTAGAGAGTGTAGCCTGGGTGACCTTTACCCCCTCTTCTTTCAAAGCTTTTCCTAGTTCTTCTTGGGTTTCAATCGCTTTTTCCCTAATAATTGTTAGGATTAAGGCTTGACGACGGGTTTTCATTGATCACACTCCTTATAACCTTCCTTGTTTTATCTTTTCTCTGAGAATATTGTAAAAGCTTTTTTCTTTAAAACGAACAAATTTAGTAAAATGAGGAGCAGTGAAAATTCTTATTACATCATCCGCTTCCAGTCTGATTCCTTCCTGTCCATCAGCTGTCAAGATTGCTTCATTAGCTAATTCTGTAAATTTTACTTCAATAATAGATTTGCTACCGACTACCAATGGCCGGGTAAAGAAAGAATGTGCACAGATCGGAGTTAAAATTAATGCTGATAACTGGGGATCTAAAATGGATCCTCCTGCTGATAAAGAGTAGGCAGTCGACCCTGTTGGTGTGGAAATAATCAAGCCATCTGCTGGCATGGTAGCAGTTAAATACCGATCAATTAAAATTTCTAACCGCAACATCCTGGATGAAGCCCCTTTATTAATAACTATATCATTTAATCCCACTAAACTGCCGACGGGCTTCCCCCTACGAACAACTTCTGCTCCAACCATAATCCTGTTTTCCATTAGAAAATCGCCTTGTTTTAATTTTTCTACTGCAAAATTTAAATCTTTATCCTCTACCTCCGTTAAAAAACCTAAACGCCCCAGGTTTATTCCGAAAATCGGGATCTCTCTAGGATATAGAAGACGGGCCAGATAGAGTAATGCCCCATCCCCTCCTAAGACAATACCCAGGTCGATACTACTGAGTAATCCTTCTTTATCCAGGCCCCACTCTTCTTGCCCAAGCTGTTTAGCAATCTTATCTTCCATTACTACCTCAAAACCTGATTTTTTCAGCAGATTTGCTAATTCTAAACTTACCTCAGTAGCACGAGGCTTCTTTAAATATGGGAAAATACCAATTGTCTTCATTAATACACCTCTGAATTGGATTTCATAATTAAATTATTTCAAATTTGATCACTATATATTGTGGTCAAATACATACTTAAGGTAATTATGCAATTCCCTCCTGTTATTAACAATCCTTATATTTATTCATTAGATCTAGGAAAAATCCTGCATGAAGATACCCAAAGAGACATACTTTTATATTATTATGGCTAATTACAGGATCTTCATTTTAACTCACATACTACAATATATAAGGTAATTACGAAATTTAAAGTTCTCATAATTTCAATTATTTAATATCATTCACAATATATTGTGGTTAAATTGATGCCAATGTTAAGTTGCAATTTCCTCAATTACCATATTTCGTACCTTTAAGCCAAATTCAAGAAATTTAATTAGCCCAAAACTGGATGTAAAATAAAAGCCCAGCTAAATTGAGAAAGCACAAAAAGTTTGGAGGTTAAAGCTTGAACCAGCATTTATTACCTGAATTCAAAAATGTAATGATTTTAAGCTTATCCAATCTTTTTCTCCGAATTTTTGGCGAAATATATAGGATTTACTTAATCCGTCATTTGGGGGCAGAGGCCTTCGGCCTTTTAGGAATGGTCTTCCCTTTTTACCGGCTGGTTGTCATTTTTGTTACCATGGGGTTACCTACGACACTTGCGCGCTTGACAGCTATAGAAAATGCTAAAAATAACTCTGCGCAAATTCTTGAAACCAAAAAAAATACTTTCTTCTTGGTTACGATTCCTGCCACTTTTTTCTCGCTAATTCTTTTTATATATTCTGATTCTATGGGCCGCCTTTTTTATAATGATTATCGAACTGGACCTATTTTAAAATTTTTAGGTTTAACTTTATTACTTAACAGTTTATCTATAGTTTATCATGGTTATTTCCGCGGACTAAACAAGCCCATTCCTCTTGCTTGTTCTAATATCTCTGAAATTCTAGGTGAAGCAGCCTTTGTCTTCTCTATTCTACTTACCTCGTTAATTACTAGTGCGGAAAAAGGAGCTTGCTTACTAGCTAAAGGGTTTCTGGTAGGAGAAAGTATTTGCTTACTATTGCTTCTAATATATGACCGGATCAACATTGCTCCTAAACTGAAAACCACTGCCACTTCAAGCCCCATAAAACGGGATTTTATCGGCTTACTAAGAGCTTCTTTACCGATCATGACCCAACAACTTCTTCTTTCAATCTCTAGGATTACCGATGGATTCCTTCTACCTAAACTTCTTCGGCAGGGAGGATTAACCCCTTCTTTAATTGCAAAAGAATTAGGAGAATACTGGAGCATGGCTACCCCTCTTCTTTTTTTTCCTCTTTTTTTATTCTCTCCAGTCTCCACCTTAATTTTACCAGCCACTGCTAAAATGAGTGTAAAAAAAGACCTGCCACTTTTTTTACGTAAAATCCGATACTTGCTTGGGTTTGCTTTTCTTTATGGTTTAATTGTATCTTTCTTACTACTTCGTTATGGCAAAGCCTTATCTTTAATTCTTTATAAGACTACTTCCGCTACTAAATTTTTCCCTTTTCTCCTCCCAGCTCTCCCTTTTATGATCATCAATAATCTTTTAATCCCAATTGCCGAAGGACTAGGAAAACAAATATTTCTTCTTCAAGTCACCCTTATTTTAATTGTAATAAAAACCGGAGTTTCCGCGGCTTTCGTTCCCTTGCCCGACTTTGGGCTGGCTGGTGCAGCTTGGGGTTTAACCTTTAGCCAGATCCTGTTCAGCCTTCTACTCCTTAAAGAGACTGTTTTTCATCCACAAATACTACCTAAAAAAAAAATAGCCCTAGTTGATTCATCTGGTCTTGATTAAATCACTTCGTGATAATTAGGATACCAGCATGAACAACTTGTTAATTCATCTGGTCTTGATTAAATTACTTCGTGATAATTAGGATACCAGCATGAACAACTTGTTAATTCATCTGGTCTTGATTAAATCACTTCGTAATAATTAGGATACCAGCTCGTCGCTCGGTTGAATGACCGCCTTTGTAGGCAATTCTACAAAAATTTTAATGTCTTTACAAAAAAGGAGTGTCACAAAACTACCATAAAAAGTAGTTTTGTGACACTCCTTTTATAGATTAAGAAAGCTAATTAATTAATGAATATAATTTAAAGGATCTTACTTAAAAACATTTTTGTTCTTTCATTTTTAGGGTGGTTAAAGAGTTGTTCAGGAGAGTTTTCTTCTATAATCAAACCATCATCCATAAACAGAACCCGGTCAGCTACTTCACGGGCAAAACCCATTTCATGAGTAACCACTACCATCGTCATTCCTTCTTTCCCAAGCTCTTTAATCACATCCAGCACTTCTTTAATCATCTCTGGATCCAAAGCTGAAGTAGGCTCATCAAAGAGCATCATTTTGGGATGCATTGCTAAAGCCCGGGCAATAGCAACCCGTTGCTGTTGCCCTCCTGATAAATTATCTGGAAAATCTAAAGCCTTCTCCTGTAAACCTACTTTTTTTAATAGTAAATTAGCCCTTGTTTCTGCTTCTTCCCGAGAAAGATCACGAACCTTCATTGGAGCTAGGCAGATATTTTCTAAGACATTCATATGCGGAAAAAGATTAAAACGTTGAAAAACCATTCCCACTTCAGCTCGGAACAGATTAATATCTACCTGTTTATGATCTGTAATCTCTTTTCCTTCAAAGTAGATCTTTCCCCCGCTTGGTTCCTCAAGAAGATTAAGGCACCGGAGAAATGTGCTTTTCCCGGAACCACTTGGTCCAATCACACAAACTACTTCCTTCTGTCTAATCTCATTCGTAATACCTTTTATAACAGGAAGGTCGCCAAAACTTTTCTTTAGGTTAACAACTTTAATCATTATTTTGCAGCTTCCTTTCTGCATAATTAACCAGTTGCGTTATTGGTAAAGTCATAAACAGAAAAAGAAAGGCTACCGCTGTCCAGATCTCAAATGATCTAAAAGTTCTACCCATGATAATATAACCTTTCCGCACCAACTCTTCCAGAGCAATAACTGATACAATTGAAGAATCTTTTAGTAAAGCTATAAACTCATTTCCTAAAGGAGGAACAATTCTTTTAAAAGTCTGCGGGATAATAATAAATCTCATTCCTTGCCGGTATGTCATGCCTAAAGAACGGGCCGCCTCCATCTGGCCCCGGTCAATCGACTGAATACCCGCACGAACAATCTCTGCTACATAAGCCCCACTATTAATCGACATTGAAATTATCGCTGCTGGCATGGGCGGTATCGGAAATCCCAATAAGGCCGGGAGAGCAAAATAAAATAAATATAACTGCACCAGCAATGGTGTACCTCTGATAAAATGCACATAAACAGAACTTAAAGCATAGACTAACTTGTTTTTAGAAATTCTTCCGATCCCAACAAAAGTACCTATTATAATACCCATTCCCACTGCAATACAGGTCAGACGGATTGTCAGCCTAGCTCCAGCCAGTAACATGGGAAGAGAATGGATAATCACTTTCCAGCTCCAGCTATAATCCATATCATCCTCTCCTTTGGTTTAAAGTAATTACACTGCTTGTTTTTGCTCTGGATCCGTCTGTCCATACAGAAGCGGCCTCTTTAAATAGACAAATCCATATACAGCTCGAAACTCGTCGCTCGCATGAATGACAGCCTTTTTAAGCTTTAGATAAACTTCATTATTTCATGTGCGCGGGCAACTATTTAGAACTACCAAAAACCAAAAAGCAGCCTCCGGCTGCATTTCGGTTCTATAGTATTACCTTATTCTCCAAAGTATTCTTGATAAATCTCATCATATTTTCCGTTTTCTTTTAAAGCAATCAAAGCCTGGTTAATCTTCTCCAGAAGCTCCGTATCATTTTTCCTCAGAGCAAAACCATATTCTTCAGTTGTAAATGGTTCTGCTGGCATCTTATAAAGGCCAGGAGTTGCTTTGATTTGCTCCGCAGCTACCGCCAGATCAATAATCACTGCATCTGCACCACCGTTTTTTAACTCCAGGAAGGTGTCAGGCGGGGCATTAAATCTTTTTATTTCAGCAATCCCCGGGATTTTACTTGCTTCAAAATCACCAGTGGTACTTATCTGAACCGCAACCTTCTTCCCAACCAAATCTTCTATGGTAGTAATACTTTGGTCATCGGCCCGTACAACAAAAACTTGACCGGCATTAATATATGGGTCTGTAAAATTTACTACCTCTTTTCTTTCCTCGGTAATTGTCATACCAGAGGCAATTACATTATAATTTCCACCAAGTAAACCGGGGATTATTCCATCCCAGGCCACATTGTAAAGCTCCACTTTAATCCCTAACTCTTCACCAACGGCTCTCATTAGATCAAGATCGAATCCTTTTAATTCCCCGGTCTTCTCATCAACATATTCAAATGGGGCAAAAGCAGCATCTGAACCCACTTTTATTACTTCTTCGCTTTTTTTATTACCAGGGAAAACTACTAGAATCATAACAACAATAACAACAAGAATAATTCCAGTAATTAAAATACTCTTTTTCATCAGTATGCCTCCATCCTGTAAATAAAAATAACAAATACATTATATATTAGTACTTATATTTATGCAAGAGAATCCAATATTTAATCTTAAGTTAATACTCCACTTCTCCCAGAGGTACTTCTATTTTTTCCTGTTCTTCCTCGTCCGGGGAAGGGATTTGTAGAACCAAAGTCTCTTTCAATAGATTTTGTTCTAATACCACTGCATTTTTCCCTTGATACAAAACCGTGCTTCCTACTGCGGGAAGCTCATCCTTAGCTTCGCGGTAAGTCTCAGATTCAAATTTTAAACAGCACATCAAACGGCCACAAATTCCCGAAATCTTTGTCGGATTAAGCGAAAGATTCTGCTCTTTAGCCATTTTTATAGAAACAGGACTAAATTCTCCAAGAAAGGTCGCACAACAAAGAGGACGGCCACAAGGGCCCAATCCACCCAACATTTTCGCTTCATCTCGGACCCCAATCTGACGTAATTCAATTCTTGTACGAAAAACCGAAGCTAAATCTTTTACTAATTCTCTAAAATCCACCCGGCCATCTGCTGTAAAATAAAAAATAATCTTATTTCGATCAAAAGTATATTCTACATCAATTAATTTCATTTCAAGCGCATGTTGTTTTATTTTCTCCAGGCCGATTTGGAAAGCCTTAACTTCCTTATCTTGATTCTCCAAATGCTGTTCTTTGTCTTGTTCTGTAGCAACCCGGATTACTGGTTTCAATGGTGGGGTGATCTCTTCGCCTGATACTTCCTTAGGGCTGATCCGTACTGTGCCATATTCCAAACCCCGGGCAGTCTCAACAATTACTTCCTGATTCAGTTCAATAGAGAGATCTTTAGGATCAAAATAATATATTTTACCAGCCCGTTTAAATTGTATACCTACAACTTTATATAATTCAGAAGAGGTATTAGTTTCTACCTGCTCCAATTCCTCTTCCCTCCTTCTCTACTAATTTTAAGGAATTGCCGTTCCATACACAGTCGGCCGCTGCCCGGGACTCGCTATTCATATACCACTAATTTTAGCTTCACCTTTACAAAAATAATAGGAAAGTGAATTAGTACCGGGGGAGGGGTAATTATGCAATTTCCTTAAGTACTTAATTCCTCGTAAACTGTCAGATACAAATCTTCCAAAAGCAAACGGATATTAAGATTTGCTGCCAAATATTCCCGGGCTTTCCGGATTGCTTCCACTGTATTGACTAGCCCCAGATTAAGCGGTTCTCCTTGTTCTACCGTAAATTCTAAAAAGCTCCTATATTTCTCCTGCATCTCGCAGAGATAAAGATCGATTTCACTCCGGTCTTTAGTACTAAAAATCTCTGCTTTCTTGAACATAGGTAGCAATTCTTTCTTTGTTAAAATCTGAAGAGCAGTATTTGATGGTAAAGAATGATCTTTCTCTTGGCTACTGCCCAAATAGACCCGTTGCATCCTCGAGAGAACAGTTGCGGGAAGTCCGATTTCACTCTCTGCTATTGCTAAAAAACAAACTGCTGGAGGTGGTTCCTCCAAAGTTTTTAAGAAAGCATTAGCAGCCACTTCAGTTAGCTGTTCAAACTTTTTGAAAAAATAAACCTTATGCTCAGATAAATATGGGCTTAAAGCAGTATCATAACAAATTTCCCGTACTTGTTCCAGCTTTATTTTATCCCCTTCGGGCTCGATTACACGAAAATCTGGATGATTACCAGTAGAAATTAGCATGCAAGAACGGCAATTCCCACACGGCCGTTGTCCAGGCGCTAAACATAGCAGGGTCTTTGCTAATAAATAAATTAAGCTTAGATTTTCCTGGTTTAATTTACCAGTAAAAAGATAAGCATGACTTACTTTTCTGGAATAAAAGATCTCTTGTAAGATCTTTAGCCGTTTCTGATACAGTTTATCCTGCAAATTAATTCTCCTTAAAGCTTCTTGAAAATGGCCCTCGGAATTCACTTTTCGCCTTTTATTTTTACCAAGGAAAACGCTACCGCAAGGCTTTCACGATTTCCCTTGGTGTTTTAAGGTAGGCAAGAAATGGAGCCAGCGTAAGCCACTACTCTGAAAAAAGTTAATAGTATAAATCAATTAGAAGGCCTCGAATCTCATCTAATTTAGCCATTAATCCAATTACTTCTTCGTGATTCTCTAGCACTGTGGCTGTTAAATCCTCAAGTGCTTTATTAACCTTTTCTACTATACAAAATGCCCGCCGATTACCTCGGCGATCCCAACGATTCTCCTCTTTCAACCGGTAGCTATCAGTCAGAGATTTTTTCATAAAATCCTTTACTGCTTCCCGGTATTCGGAAAGGCTCGCCATATTACGTTCGGATATTAATTTCTTACCCGCCTCATCAACCTGACTCAGTAATTTCCCCCAACTTTCGGCATGTGCTCCTTGTCTATCCTGTAAAACCTGGGAAAATAACGAAACACCCGGTGCTTCCTTGATTGGTTCTCCCCGTTCCGTTGCCGCTGGTAATCTCTCAGCTCCAATCCCCTTAATCCGCATTTCCCATCCACCTTCTTACATTTTTTCGAAGGAATCAACTTTAATTGTAAAAAGAGTAGCGCCTCCTACCTCAACTTCTACTGGGGTAGGAATGTAAGTATTAAGAGTCTGATCTACAGGTGCCAATGGGCTAACTAATTTCTTTCTGGTTTTACAGATGTCCTTAATAATCGCAGTGACTTCATTTAATTTATCATCTTCTACACCAATCAATAATGTAGTATTTCCCTGACGAAGAAAGCCCCCGGTACTTGCCAGCTTAGTAGCACTATAACCTTTATCCATCAAAGCTGACAATAAACGATTAACATCTTGGTCTTGAACCACAACAATAATTAACATCATTTTAAAACTCCCCTTTCCCTGTTATTTCCCTTCCCTGCAATTTATTCTCTTTAGAAGAATCTCCCAAATAATCTTCTGTACTTCGCTAACCTTTTTCCCCGAACAATTTATATTTTTAACCCTATTTTCTTCTTGGGTAGCGATTGCTAAATAGCCATTACGGACCTTTTCTAGGAAGGAAGATCCTTTAGCTTCCATCCGATCCTGTTTTCCATTATTTCTCTCCCGTACCCGTGCCCAACCTTCTGTAGTTTCCAAATCTAATAAAAAGGTAAGATCCGGAACCAAGCCACCTGTTGCAATCGAATCAGCCTTTTGGATCAAATTACGGTCTATTCCGGTGGCGTAGCCTTGGTAAGCAAGAGTTGAGTCAGAAAACCGTTCACAAATTACTATTTCCCCTCTATGGAGCGCTGGCCAAATTACCTCAGCCACATGTTGGGCGCGAGCCGCTGCATATAGCATAACCTCAGTTACAGGGGCCAAGTTTATCTCCTTTTCATAGAGAAGTAATGCACGAATCTTTTCTGCAAGCGGAGTACCTCCTGGTTCCCTAGTAAGAACTACTGAAAAACCATGTTTCTTAAGTTTTTCCGCCAATAAACAAGCTTGTGTAGATTTACCGGTTCCATCGATGCCTTCAAAAGTAATAAATAATCCTCTCTCCATCTTTACTCCTTATGTTTTCTTAATAAAGCTTTTTGCGTTGTTTCCTTTTTAAAAGGTCCCAACACAATATATAGTGTT
>DIPO01000080.1:18120-21683 GCA_002427045.1 Firmicutes bacterium UBA5486 | reverse complement strand
GGCTATCAATATATTGTGCAGGAACAGAAAAAATCAATGACAACGCAAAAAGCCCTAATAATCAATAATTTTTACTTTTCCTTCTTTTATGCCCCGAAGATACCCACCCATCCTCTGGAAAGCTCTGATCCATTCTACCATTTCTATAGTAATCTCTTCTCCGGGAACCCAAAGCGGAATCCCGGGGGGATAAGCTGCTACCCAACCAGAAGCAATTTCTCCTACTGCCTCTTGGAAAGGAAGGCAAGTTGCAGATCGCTCCGCCGCTTCCCGGGGAGAGAGCTGAAGGGGTTTACAAGCCCATGGCGGTGGAGTTGCATCTTTTCTTTTGATCTGATCCGGCCCGATCTCGGCTGCTAATGAAGAGAGGGCTTGAATTAAAGCTGTTACTTCCTCTTTTTCTTGAGCATATGATATAAAGAAATATAGATAATCCCGGTCAGCATATTCCGGTTGAACATGGAATCTTTTACGTAAAACTTCTTCAGCCTTAATCCCTGACCACCCAGCCGGAGTAAGTGAAAGAACAATTTTAGTTGGATCAATCCCATACCCAGCAGGCAGAAACCGGTCATCCACAAGCTTAAGTCCTTGTAAACCTCTAATTTTATCACGAATACTCTCACCTAGTTCCGCTGCCCGGGTAAACATTTTTTGCCCGTTGAAATATAGTTGACGGCGGGTAGAATCCAAAGAAGATAAAAGAAGATACGAAGGACTAGTGGAATTTAAAAGTTCTAAAGCCTCTTCCACCGCATTGAGGTCTTGGAAATTAGAACCTAAATGTAACATCCCGGTCTGAGTAAGAGAACCCATCATTTTATGAGTACCCCACACCCATAAATCTGCATCAACAGTGCTCCCCTCCTCAGCAGCAGGGTTGATGTATTTTAGATGGCCACCATGAGCTTCGTCTAATAATAAAGGAACCTTTCTTTCGTGACATAATGCAGCAATCTTTTTCAGTGGGCCATAAATTCCATGATACCCTGGATTCGTAAGAAAAACCCCTGCCACTTCGGGATATTCCTGTAAAGCATTCTGAATTTCTTCTTCCGATGGCAAGCAGGAGAGTCCCTCCACCCAAACAGGGGAGAGAAAGATCGGTTTTAATCCGGAAAGGATTAAACCATTGATTACAGATAAATGACAGTCTCTTGCCACCAATACCTCCGGTGCCGAACCTTTTATGGAAAGAAAGGCTGCCATAATACCGATACTTGCACCATTTACCAGAAAATAAGTACGCTGGGCTCCAAATGCCTCCGCAGCTAATTTCTCAGCTTTTTTTAGTAGAAAATCTGGTTCTTGATCAAGATTGGCTCCCCTAAGTTCTGTTAGATCCAGGTGTAACAATTCCCCACCTAAGCTCCGGAAAAGCGGTTCACAGCCCCGGCCTCCTCTGTGGCCAGGCATATGAAAAGCACCTATTCCCTGCCTAGAATAGGCTAAAAAATTTTCAAATAATGGGGCTGTTTTTTGTGAAAATTTATTAATTAACATGTTCTAAAGTTCGACATCAATTTCTTGCTTTCCTCTTTTTGTAGTAAACAGTACTTTAAAAAAAGCCCTGATTCCTTCTGAATCAGAGCTTTTATAGTTGCTTAATCCATTTAGACCAGAGTGGCCGCAAATTACTTAACCAATCTTTATAATCCTCATCCTGGATTTGCAATTGAGTGATTCGGGATTCACATGAGGAGCAGATTAATTCTCCACGGACTCTTAATCCCCCAACAGATAGATTACCACAAAAAACACAAGAACAATTTTCATCCATTATTAACACCTCACGGGATATGATATTCCCGGCCTCCTTAATTTGTGAATATATCAGCCAATCAGCCTACAACCAGGTCCTTAAAAAACACAAAGAGATTAGCCCCGGAATACCAAGAAAACCACAGTATAAAATAGTATAGAGATTAAATGGTAAATAGTAGCCAGTAAACCGAGTAAGGAGATTAAAGAATAAAAGTAAGAGAAAACCGCTCCCACCTTTTAAAGCAAATTTTACAATTAACTCTACTGGGGAGAATATAAACTTACCTCCCAGTGCAATTAAGAGTAAAAGAGCAAAATAAACGACTAGAACTTCGATCGACAACACAACCTCCTCCCTCAGCCAAAATAATTAATCTACAGGAAAAACTTCTCCTGAAAGATCCTTTCCTCCCGGGCTTTTTTTAACAAGTAAACATAGCGTTTTTCTGCCGCTTCTAAAGTATAGATCGCATGATCAATCAGCTCTGGTTCTGTTACTGTATTAAAGTATTCCCTGGCATCTTTCCAGTCTTTTTTAGCTTCTTCAATTAATTTCCAATCCTTCTCTTGTGTAGGCTTTTGGGAAAAATTATTTTCTCCGTTTAAATAATTCACTATTTTATTAAATAGTTCCTTCCTTTCCCTGAACATTTATTATCTCCCTCCCCGTCCATTATTTAGTATTCTCGGAGAGGAAGTAAATCTATACCTAAATTAAACCATTATTTATTCCTTTTAACAACTTTTTATTTCAAAGAGTTTTCTTGATTATTTACAGGATTACCTTTTAACCAAAAGCCAAAAATGGTAAGCCGTTTTTTTACCAAAAAACCCACTATCAACAAGAGAATCGGGAACATAATATACCCCCAAGCGATCCCGGTTTTAATATTAATCGGGTAAATAATTACTGGTTTTCCATCTTTTTTAGGATACTCTAACTGCCTTTCCTGAGAGTATTTACCTTCAGGTGGAGCTAAGAGATCTATAACCCGGGGTTCAGCTCCATCGCCACTACCGCCGCCAAAAAACCAGTCCCCTGGTTCCATTCTTACCTCCCGTAAGAAACCCGGACCAAATCCATCATAAGATCCGATTAATACATAGTATTTCCATTTTTTTTGGGGTTTTCCCATCACTTCCATAGGAACAGACAAACGGATCAAATGTTGTTCTGGAATAAACTGAGCAGAAATACGCATTGATTCTAACTCGCCCTGGGAATTCAGATAAGTAATCATACTACTTTCCCAGCCAATACCTTCTAAACAGTATTCCCAAGCATATTGGGGAGAAAACTCTACCCCCAAAGCCTCATTTAGCGGCTTGATTCTTCCCCCTTCATCAGTATCAATATAAACATGGATCACTGGATGGATAAATCCCTCCGGAGCACTCCAAGGATTAGTAATGTTTTTTACTTTTAAGTCAAAAAAGATAAATTCATCGTTTCCAGAGACTCGAAAATTCAAAAGGTCAAATAATCCTTCATATGGTTTAAACGCTAGATTTCTTGGATAGATGTAACTCCCGGGCCCATAATCATCCCCCTCCGGATCTGATGCTTCAAAATAAGTGACTATCGAAGGATCCTCCTGCTCAATTCCGATCACAGAATTGACTGATAAAAAAAGAGTTATAATAATAATGATGATCCTAATCATTTTTCTCACCTTCCTCATCCTCAAAATATGCATCCATTAGGTAATCTATTCCATTATTCATCTGTTTCTGGGGATAAAAAAACAGGTATTAATACCTGTTTTCTCTTCTAAACTTTTTGCGTTGTGTCCTTTTTA
>DIPO01000080.1:13925-17935 GCA_002427045.1 Firmicutes bacterium UBA5486 | reverse complement strand
CAATGACAACGCAAAAAGCCCTCTTCTAATATTCATTTTTTACAGAGCTTTTTAGCTAATTCTACTGCTGAACCAGCATCAGGAGAATACCCATCAGCATTAATTCTGTCTGCATATTCCTGAGTCACCGGCGCCCCACCAATCATAATTTTAACTTCATCTCTTAATCCAGCCTTTTCTACTGCTAAAATGATCTCCTTCATTGCAGGCATTGTTGTCGTAAGTAAAGAGGAAAGGCCCAAAATATCAGGTTTATGTCTTTGCAAAGCCTCTAAAAAACATTCTATCGAAACATCCGCTCCTAAATCAATTACCTCAAACCCTGCTCCCTCCAGCATCATTCCGACTAAATTTTTACCAATATCATGATGATCGCCATAAACAGTTCCAATTACAACCCTTCCCACATAATCTCTTTGTTCCCCGGTTAGTAAAGGCTTTACAATCTTTAATCCTACTTGCATTGCCCTTGCCGCCATCATTACCTCTGGCAGGAAAATCTCATTAGTTTTGAATTTCTCCCCTACAACCTCCATCGCAGGAATTAAGGCTTCATTAATAATAATCCTTGGAGAAATCTTTTTTTCTAAAGCGTCCCTAACTAAATTTTCTATTTTAAGAGTATTTCCCATTAAAAGTGCCTCTTGATATTGTTGCTTCTCCATTTTTCCCCTCCCAATGTTTTGCTTAATTTTTACAATATTTTCAGAATAACTTTCCTGCCAAACTATTCCCATAGTTAAGGAATTGCATAATTCAATTATGACGATTAAGGTAATTATGCAATCATAATATTTACATTTATTCCACAGGTTTATATGTAACCCTTGTACTATTTTTTTAATAAATGTTTAAACTGCTCGGTTAATAACCTTTTCTTTTTGGTAAACTAAGATAAATAAAATTGAAGATTAGGAGATACCTATACTTATGAGAGCTGAAGTTAAGCCAACAATTTTAATATTGGCTACAGTCCCTTTTATCATGGTTTTAGGAAATTCAATGCTCATTCCGGTGCTGCCCGCAATTCAGAAAGCAGTAAAATTAAATCTTTTTCAGGCCGGCCTTTTAATTACCGCCTTCTCAATCCCAGCCGGGCTAGTCATTCCTTTTGCCGGAATCCTTTCGGACCGTATTGGAAGAAAAATCGTGATGGCACCGGCTTTGGTAATCTACGGAACCGGCGGCCTCCTTGCTGGGCTCGCAGCTGTTTTTCTAACAAAACCCTATCCTTACCTTATAGGCGCCAGAATCATCCAGGGTATTGGTGCTGGTGGAACATACCAGCTAGCCATGGCTTTAGTTGGCGACTTAATCCAGGATCAGGAAAGGGCACAGGTTTTAGGCTTATTAGAAGCTGCTAATGGCTTGGGTAAGGTAGTTAGTCCTTTAGCCGGCGCTGCAATTGGCTTAATCTTCTGGTACATGCCCTTCTTTGTTTATGGAGTATTATCTCTTCCCATTGCCGCCTTGGTCTTTTGGCTGGTACAAGAACCACCCCAAAGTAATAATAAACAGTCCTTTAAAGATTACGCCCATAATCTTTATAAGATATTTAATGAGAAAGGGGCTAATTTATGCGCCGCTTTTCTTTCAGGAATGGTTGTTCTTTTCTCCCTTTTTGGTTTATTAAGTCTGCTCTCTGATCTTTTAGAAAAAAAGTATCATCTACAAATTTTTCAACGGGGTTTAATTATCGCCATTCCTGTTCTTTTAATGGCAATAACTTCTTACATCTTGGGCATAATCTTAAAAGCCCAAATAACTAAAATTATGAAATGGACAATCCTTGTCGGGCTTTCTCTTGTTGCTCTAGGACTCTTTCTTTTTCCGGTAATCGGTGGAATATATGCTAATATACTTTTTTCTACTTTTATTGGGATTGGGACTGGTCTTGTTCTCCCCTCGATAAATACATTGATTACTTCATCGGCTCCTACTAGTGAGCGGGGATTAGTTACTTGTTTATATGGAACAGTAAGGTTTTTTGGTGTAGCTTTAGGCCCACCACTCTATGGAATGTCATCAAGGTATGGATTATTACCTATTTTTTGGGCAAATGTTGGTTTAATTGCTATTATTCTTATCTTAACTCTACTCCTTATTCACCCTGACCAAGTCTTGCCCTCTTCCCTGAAAGGTGGTGACAATTGAGAAAGCTTTTCAAATAGGCCAAATGTCATAAACATTTAACTAAAGGAGGATGATAATATGGATAGGCTAGCGTTAATTCTAGTAATCATCGGTGCTTTAAACTGGCTATTAGTTGGTTTGTTCCGAATGGATTTGGTAGCCAGTATTTTTGGTGGATCAACTACCTTGATCAGTAGGATCATTTACTCCCTGATTGGCTTGGCCGGGATCTATTGCCTTACCTTTCTCTTTCGGGAACGTACCAAAGTTGAGTAAGAATCAAGGCAATTCTACAATTCCCTCAAATCCGAAGGCTATTGCTTTCGGATTTTCTCGATTTTTTTGTCTGCCTAATTAATTTATGTTATAATTTAAATGTTAAATTAGGTAGGGGGTGCTTTTTATGTTAATTAATTCTAAAAAACTTATCTCTCTTATTCTTCTCTGTTGTATGCTTTTTTCTTTTGGACAAATAACTAACGCTCAAACTGTAGACCCCTTACGTCTACGAGTGGAGGCAGCCCTTTTAGTTGATGGAAACAGCGGTAAAATTCTTTACGAAAAAAATTCCAATCAACCACTTGCTCTTGCCAGTATGACAAAGATGCTCACAGAATACCTAATCCTGGAACAGATTAAGGAAAACAAATTTTCATGGGAGGATACCACCCGGATCAGCGATTATGCCTACAAAATTTCTCAAAATCTTAGTCTTTCCAATGTTCCTCTCCGTCCTGATCAACCTTATTCAGTAAGGGAACTCTATGAAGCAATGGCTATTTATTCCGCTAACGGGGCCACTATTGCTTTAGCAGAATTGGCAGCCGGAACAGAAACCGAATTTGTTCGCCTGATGAATGAAAAAGCCAAAATCTTTGGACTTAAAAATTACAGATTCGTTAATTCCACCGGATTAAATAATAAGGATTTGTTAGGCCTACACCCAGCCGGAGGAGCAAATGAAGAAAATACCGCCTCCGCAGCAGATACTGCACTTGTAGCCTTCCGCCTAATCTCCGATTTTCCAGAAGCGCTTACAATCTCTAGTATCCCGCGAAAAACATTCCGGGCCGGAACGATTGATGCTATTAAAATGGATAACTGGAACTGGATGCTTCCTGACCTGGTATATGCCTATGAAGGAATGGATGGTTTGAAAACCGGTTCCACAAACTTAGCCGGATACTGTTTTACCGGAACTGTAAAACGTGATGGTTTACGGTTAATTTCTGTAATTATGAAATCCGATTCTTACGCGACCCGTTTTCAAGAAACTAAAAAACTCTTAGATTACGGTTTTGCTAACTTTCAAATGGTAGATCTTTTTCCAGCAGGATTTCAAAGTCCGGATGCTACGGAAATTCGAGTCACCAGAGGGCGGGAATCAAAAGTAGGAATAGCCACCGAAAAACCTTTGAAAATACTAATTAAGCGTGGAGAAAATGAACTCTACCAGCCGATAGCTAAACTTCAATCTTCGAAAATAACTGCACCGGTAGCAAAAGGGCAGACTGTTGGCCGACTAGTTGTAGGTTACCGTGGAGAGCAAGATTATAAATATTTAACTGCTGAAGGCGCTTCTAAGGAAGAGGTACCACTTGTAACCATTTCCGAAGTAAGAAAAGCAGGGTTTTTTAGAAGAATAATCCAATCTATGGGTTACTTCTTTAGCTGGTTGGGAGATAAAATTAGTAACTTATTCAGCAAATAAATAAATGGCCTGCAGGCCATTTATTTATTTGCGGGAATTGCATAATTACACTAACGGCATCCTTTTGACCACAATATAAGCTTTTTGCGTTGTGTCCTTTTTAAAAGGTCCCAACACAATATATAGTGTTGGGCTTGTATTAGGCTATCAATATATTGTGCAGGGA
>DIPO01000080.1:7052-13807 GCA_002427045.1 Firmicutes bacterium UBA5486 | reverse complement strand
TCAATGGCAACGCAAAAAGCCCAATATATAGTGTTCAATTTTAATTCGAGGTAATTTTCTAATGAAATTAGACAATTACTAGTGGGAATACCAATAATATTGTGGTCAAATCTTAAATCAACCAATTATGCAATTCCTTAATTTACCCATTTTTCAAGCTGTGCAATAATCTTTTGTTTAGGCATTGCTCCAATTATTTGGTCGACTACTTCTCCATTTTTAAAGATTAGCATTGAAGGTATTGACATAATATTGTATTTACTGGAAAGTATTAAATTTTCATCAGTATTTACTTTTCCAACTTTCACCTTACCCTGATATTCTTCGGCGATCTCCTCAATTATCGGTGCGATCATCCGACAAGGCCCACACCAAGGTGCCCAAAAATCCACCATCGCAATACCATTGAAATCTAGAATCTCTTCTTTAAAATTTTCATTAGTTAAAGTCAAAGCCATCTTTTATTGCCTCCTCTTTTTAATAAAATTTTTTAAAAGCTTCCATAAATCTAGCCACAGCTATATCCGGGCTCCCACTTTCCGCCATTTCCTTGCACAAACAAGTAGCAAGTTGATGGCTAAGGGCAATCATTGCCACCTGAACTACTGCAGATTTAACAGCTGAGACTTGTACCACAATCTCCTGACAAGAACGATCTTCTTCCAGCATTCTCTGGAGACCACGGATCTGGCCTTCAATTCGCCGTAGACGTTTTATTAGATCCTCTTTAATCTCTTCAGAGACCCTTTCACCTTTATCTTTACCAGGTTTACTCATTAACAATCCTCCTTACCATACCCCCTATGGTATTTAGTATAAATCAATTTTTTCCTTTTGTCAAGAAGGTCATTTGTTTTTTGTAGTTACTCTATGATACTGCTATTTAGGAGATGTTTTCTCCTAAGTCATTGTTTTTAAATTGATGATAATGCTCTCCCGGGAACTACTGCACCCTTTTACCGTTTCTACAAATAAAGGCCTTTCGTAGCTCGTCCTATGCAAGTTAGTTCCGATCTTTTCGTCCTTTCACTTGCTTCGGCTAGGTGAAGATTAATGACTAAAGAAAATTACCTAATTACCTTAGACTTTATTTAACCATAATATATAGTGTTTAGACTAAGATTATGGTTAAATGTACAAATTATTATACATTTTTTAATGCGCAAGCCATCTGGTAGAAGGAGGTTATACTTTGCAAGAATCCATTCTTATTGTCGAAGATGAAGAAAAAGTAGCCCAGATTATCCGGGCCTATTTAAAAAAAGAGGGTTATAAGGTCCGAATAGTTACTGATGGAGCTAAAGTATTAGAAGAAATTAAAAGTAACCCTCCTGATCTTATTATTCTTGACCGGATGTTACCTAGTATTTCTGGGGATCTTCTTTGTACTCAGATCCGCCAGCAAAGCGAGACTCCCATTCTTATGCTTTCTGCCTTAACTACTGAAGAGGAAAGAATTTTTGGCTTGCAAATTGGAGCCGATGATTATATGACAAAACCCTTCAGCCCAAGGGAATTGGTAACACGGGTCATGGCTCTCCTCCGCCGGTCAAAAACGAAGGGGCAAAAAAACGTACCTTTAGCTTTCGATCGTGGCCGACTGTTAATCGATCCTCTTAAATACGAAGTTTTTCGGGATGGCGACCGCCTAAATTTAACTCCCACTGAATTCCAGTTGCTTTTAGTTCTCTCTACCCATGCTGGACAAGTCTTTCGTCGGGAGACACTTCTGGAAAAGATTCAAGGAACTAGTTACGAGGGATATGAACGCACGATTGATGCTCACATCAAAAACCTTAGACAAAAATTAGAACCCCATCCTGCTAAACCCCGTTACATTAAGACTGTCTTTGGAGTAGGATATAAATTCTCTCCAGAACAAGGAGGAGAATCATGAGCTTTAAAGCCAGTCTCCGCTGGAAGATTTCACTCTTTTTAGTTGTTTTAGTCCTTGGTTCAGTGCTTCTCACTGGATGGTTAATTAGCAAATCTTTTAATGTAAATTTCAAAAAATACCTGCTCAAATCCTATGAAGCCCAAACAGAAAACTTCCTCTCGGTATTACAGGAAGCCTATCAATTAGCAGGCAACTGGGGAAAATTGGTTAACTCACCTGAAGGAAGGCGGTTGCTCTTCTTCAACCCTTCATTAGTAAGTCTAGAAGATACTCAAGGGAGAACTCTTTTACAACCCGGTATGGGGCGTAAACACTCCCACCGGAAAGAACTCTCTAACCGTAATGCCAAACCCTATCCGGTAGTAGTAGAAAACAAAGTAGTAGGCAGGGTTTGGTTATTAGGGCCTAATCCTTCCGGACTAATTACCCAGGCCGATGTGGCCTTTCAACAATCAATTAATCGAACGATTATTTTAAGCATTCTTCTCTTGGGAGTTATCGCTTTAGCCCTAGGCCTGTGGGGAGCTAATTCTCTGATCATCAGGAGGCTCGAAAAGTTAAGACAGGCTGTTACCAGCTTAGCAGCCGGAGACTTGAAGACTAAAACCAGAGATCCTTCCCGTGATGAGCTTGGAGAATTAACCAATGATTTTAATAAAATGGCTGAGAGGCTGCTACACTTAGAAGAATTAAAAAAGACTTATCTGGCTGAGACCGCCCATGAACTACGGACTCCGCTTACCACTATCCGTAGCCATCTGGAGGCTTTTCAAGATGGGGTCTTAGAGGCGGACCAAGAAACACTCGCTCTTGTTTTAGAAGAAGTAATGAACCTGACTTCGCTCCTTAATGACCTGCAGGATCTTGCTTCTTCAACCGGATTACTCAAGAATATCCGTTCACTCCCGGTAAATCTTAGTCTGGCACTAAGTAACCTAACGGAAAAATTCCGGCCGGTAGCTGCAGAACAAAGCCTGGATATAATCACTGACCTCCCCGGCGAACCCCTTTATATCCAAGGTGATCCGGAAGCAATCACTAAAATAATGAATAACCTATTTACTAATGCCATTAAATTCTCCCCACCCGGAGGAAAAATCTTTGTTTTATTAATCAAAGAAAAAAACAGGGTAAAATTCAGCATTACTGACCAGGGCATTGGAATTAAAAAGGAGGATCTTCCCAATATTTTTGACCGTTTTTACCGGGTCGATCCTTCCCGTTCTCGTCAAACTGGAGGAAGTGGATTGGGACTGGCGATTGTTAAAGAACTAACTACTGCCATGGGCGGGGAAGTAAAAGTTAAAAGCGAACCAGAAAGTGGTAGTGTTTTTACCTTGACCTTCCCTGAATTACTCCAGCCTGTTTAAAACTTTGCTGCTACTGGCAATCTACGTTTAAGGCCAAGGGGGTTTCTCATCACCATAAGCCCCGGTACTGCCTGTCTCCTTTTGTATTCATTCCGGTTCACCGACTTAATAATCCACTTGACTGTCTCCGGATCAAAGCCTAAAGCCACAATTTCCTCAAAGGAGCAGCCTTGTTCAGTGTAATATTCTAAAACCTGATCTAAAAGCGGATAAGGAGGTAGGGTATCCTGATCAACTTGATCAGGGTACAGCTCTGCCGAGGGAGCTTTTTTAATAATCATCTCCGGGATCACTACCTTTTCTCTATTAATATACTCTGCCAGTTCATATACTATAGTTTTTGGTAAATCAGAAATAACACTTAATCCTCCACTCATATCACCATAAAGAGTGCAATACCCTACTGCTAACTCGCTTTTATTACTAGGTACCAAAACCAGATAGCCATATTTATTAGAAAAGGCCATCCAAATATTTCCCCTGATTCTAGCTTGAATATTCTCTATCGTAGTATCTCTTGAATTCTGGTCCAATTCCAAATACGGGGTTAAGGTCTGAAGATACGCCTCATAAATCGGTAAAATCGGAATCACCTTAAAATTTATTCCCAGATTATTTGCAAGTGCTCTGGAATCTTCGATACTGCCCTCCGAAGAAAAAAGTGAAGGCATAGCAATGCCAAGCACATTCTCTCTCCCCAAAGCTTCTACAGCCAAAACAGAAACTACTGCCGAATCAATGCCGCCAGAGAGTCCAAGCACAACTTTGGTAAAACCCGTTTTCTTTAGATAATCTTTGATTCCTAGTACCAGAGCATCATGAATTGCTTCCATCTTAGGTAAAGGATGATATCCAATCTTTGTTACCTGTACCTTAGTATCGATCGTAGTTATCTCTTCTTTAAAGGAATCTGCTCTTAGCAGCAATTCTCCTTGGCCATTAAAAAACAGGCTTTGTCCACTAAAAATCCACTGATCATTAGCTCCCACCTGTTTAACCTGGAGAAGGGGGACCCCTAAATTACAAGCGGATTTCTTGGCTAACTGATAACTTGTATCTTCCCCTTCTTGGTAAAAAGGGAAAGCCGCAATATTAAGCATCAGATCAACTTTTCCTGCTAATTCCCTTAGCGGATCGGTTTTTCCCTCTGACCATAATAAATCACCCCATAAATCCTCGCCAATGGTTACCCCCAAAACCTCCCCTTTAAACTTCACAGTAGATACTTTAGATGCCGGTTTAAAATAGTAAGACTCATCAAATAACTCATAAGGGGCAAGCAAGGATTTATGCTGATTTAATAATACCTTTCCTTGATAAATAAAGATTGCTGAATTATAAATTCTTTTTTCGTTCTCTTTTTCACAAAAAGTCGGTACCCCTATTAAAATCCCGGTCTGGGGATACCTGGTTGAATACCTAATTAATTTATCTACCGCATCCGCGGCTCTTTTTAGAAACCACTTTCTTTCTAAGAGATCCAAAGGAGGATATCCCGTTAGGAAGAGTTCGGGAAAGACTATAAGATCCGAGCCTGCCCCATATTGTGATAGTAAATTGTTTGCCCGTTCCAAATTCCCTTCTACATCACCAACAACTGGGTTTAGCTGGGCAATTGTTATTTTCATGCTGTTCCCCCTAACTTTTCTTTAAGCTAATTACTTTAATCTTTTTATTTGGAGAGTTTCCCTTTTAAGAAAGAGCCTAACTTTGTATCAGTCATTATTATATGGTTTTTCAGCCAATCCACAACAATTTTATTAGTAAGAACTACAATATGTAACCCCGGACCATCTTCTTCAAACCGCTCCTTTATTTCTGAAAAGCTCTCAATAAACTGCTGATGTTCTTTTCTATGCGGTAAATATTCTGGATAAGCAAATTTGATCATCTGTTTTTCTTCAGAACCAAAATGGTTTTTAACATACTGCTCCAGAAAATCTATGGTCTCACCCACAATCTGTTTACCTTGTCCCTGGTTGCAAGCATTTAGTAAAACATTAATTCTGTTAAATAATTCTTTATGCTGCTCATCAATCTCTTCCAGTCCTACAGAAAATTCTGGGGTCCATTGAATTCCCATTTTATTACACCTCCGGCTATACTTATTATGATTTAAATCTATATCTAATTTTCACTTTTCCTGCAAAATTACCTCTAAAATTACCTCTTTTTAACATACCTTACCAAGAACACGCTAACATCCTTGAGCTCTATATTCTAAGTAAAATCTCGGCACATAACATCAGCTTCATTTTTCAAAAAAAGTACACGGATTAACCGCATACTTTTTTATCTTACTATTGATTTATAATTGGAACTTTAGCACTTATTTCTTATTTTATCCTCATAACGTTCCAAAGCCAATTCAATTAGGCGTTTAATCAATTGGGGATAGGCTATTCCACTTGCTTCCCAAAGCTTGGGATACATACTAATCCTGGTAAATCCCGGAATCGTATTAATCTCATTCACTATTACCCTGCCATCCTTCTTCAAAACAAAAAAATCAACCCGGCCCATTCCGGCACAATCAATTGCTTTAAAAACCTTGATTGCCAAATCTCTGATCTCTTGCTCTTTTTCCGGGTTTAATGGTGCCGGAATAAGCAGTTTAGAATCATTCTTAATATACTTATCCTCATAATTATAGAATTCATCTCCAGGTATAATCTCTCCTGGAACCGAAGCTTCCGGATGATCATTACCTAATACCGCACATTCAACCTCCCGGCCATCCAAAAAAGCCTCAACTACCAGCTTCCGGTCATAATTAGAGGCCAGTTGGAGTGCATCTTTCAATGATTGCCGGTCAGTAGCCTTCGAAATCCCAACGCTAGATCCCATATTAGCTGGTTTAATAAAACAAGGATAACCAAGCTCTGCTTCAATCTCCTCGATTATTCTTTCTGGTTCTGCTTCCCATTCATTCCTAAGATAAACCCGGTAATCTCCAACCGGCAGGCCCTGCTGACAAAATACGGCTTTCATTAAAGCTTTATCCATTCCTACTGCAGAGGCAGCTACTCCTCCTCCAACATAAGGAATCCCCGCTAATTCAAGTAGGCCTTGGATCGTACCATCTTCACCCATTGGCCCATGAAGAAGAGGGAAAACAAGGTCAACCTGTTCTTTTAAAGTAGAAAGTAAAAAACCTGATGGACTATGTAAAATCGAGTAATCTACATCACCAACCGGCCTAACTAAAAGGTTACCACTTTCTGTTAATTCTTCGGGGGAAAGGCCAGAGATCCATTGGCCATCTTTAGTAATTCCGATTGGTAAGACATCTATTTCTTCTCCTACCGCCTTAACCACAGAAGAGGCAGACATCACAGAGACTTCATGTTCCCCAGACTGTCCGCCATAAATTAACGCCATTCTCAAACCCATACTCCTCTTCCTCCATTTATTATACTTTTGCTATCAATAGGGCTTTTTGCGTTGTCATTGATTTTTTCTGTCCCTGCACAATATATTGATAGCCT
>DIPO01000080.1:0-6906 GCA_002427045.1 Firmicutes bacterium UBA5486 | reverse complement strand
ACACAACGCAAAAAGCTTCAATATAAATTGCATAATGTCTCTCATAGCTCATTACATTCGTCACTCGTGTTGAATGACAGCCTATGTAAACTAGTATGGTTTTTTCTTTAATTATCGGAAGACGTCCTTTTAATCTTCTCTTCTCACTTGGGAAGATATTTTAATGGATCTACTGGTTTTCCATTCTCTCTAACCTCAAAATGAAGATGCGGGCCAGTACTCAAACCGGTACTTCCGGATTTAGCAATCTCTTGCCCCTGATAGACCAGTTCCCCCTCTTTAACTAGCAGACGGGAATTATGTGCATAAGCAGTAGAAATACCATTTCCGTGATCAATAGCTATATAATAACCATATCCTCCATTCCAACCACTGATTAAAACTTTACCTCCATCTACAGCTTTAACAGATGTTTTACTCGGCACCGCAATATCTATTCCACTGTGAAATCTTTTTTCATGAAGAATTGGATGATTCCTCCACCCGAAAAGGGAACTAATTCTCCCCTTAAGCGGCCAGATCATTTCTCCAGTACCTAGGGCACCCTTTTCTTCTCGTTGTTTCCGCTTAATCTCCTGCTCGATCTGGCGCGAGGTCTCTTCTAACTCATCTAAAGCTGCTTCCAAGTTTCGCCGGTCGCTCTGTACTTTTTCCAGCTGAACTCTTGTGTTTTTTATCGCAATCTTTTTCTGATTCTGCTGCTGAATTGAGGATTTTTTAAGGGATACATACTTTGACTTTTGTTTTTCAAGGTTCGTTTTTTTTGTTTCATATTCTTTCTGTTTCTCTGTAATTTGTTCACTAATCTCTGTTACTTCTTGCATCAGATTTAAATCGGACCGCAAGAAATAGGAAAGTGTTTCAAACTTACTCACTAAATCACCAAAGTTTTCCGCAGAAAAAAGAAGTTCCAAATAACTCATTGGCCCATATTTATATGTGGCTACCAACCTTTTGTCAAATTTAACCCGCTGGACTTGGTATTTCCGGTCCAAAGAGTCTAACTCCCGCTGAATATTAATCAATTCTTTTTCCAGGCTTGAAATTGAACGCTGTAATGAGTTTATTTTATTATTAAGATATTCCAGATCTTTATCAATCTTATCTAATTGTTTTTGTGAAGATAATAATGAGCTTAAAACCGACTTTTCCCGATGAACCGTATTCGAAAGTTGATTTTTCTTCTCTTTAATCAGTTCATTAATTTCTGCCAGTTCTTCAGTTGAAGCAGCAGTTAAAGGAGGATCTTTCGATCCTATAAGAATAAAAAACACTAATAAAAATATGAAAAGTCCTTTCGCCCATTTATACATAGGTTTTCATCCTTTGTTTCTTCAAAAATAATTAATCCTTTTACTTATTTTCGCTGTTTCATACGGTTCTCCTGCCGGCTTTAAATTTTCTCTCCTCGCATATCGCGTTTATTAACAGCCTTTATATTCTACAGTTTCATTTTCATCTTTTCACATGCCCCAACTTGCTGAGATGGGAGATTTCCATCGATTCTCCACACCACTGAATCCCCAGATATTCAGCTAGCTTTTTGTTTGATGAAGAAAGATCACTTTTATTAACTTCTTGTAGATGGTTCCGTCCTAAACATAAAGCCGCAATCTGCATCTCCTGCACCGCTGCTTTTAAAAAATTTGACAGACTTTCAGCAGCGAGTGGAATATTCAATTTATTCTTCTGCGTACTTTCATTAAAAATAAGTTTAGTAGGGGGCTCCCAAGGAAAAAGTTTGTTCCTTTGAGTCTGAAGCAAAGCTATTAAACCTATTGTCCCAATAAAAACAGCATCAGCCCCTAATGCTAAAGCTTTCAAAAAATCCATCGGTGTATATAATCCCCCTCCTACCAGAAGAGCAATTTTTCCTGCTAGATTTCTTTTTTCTAAAAAATTCCTCGCTCTATATGTAGCATACAAGGTTGGAGTACCCATCGACTCTAAGTTTAAAGCTAATCCACCATAATTTTCTCCCTCTACGCCATCAATAGCTAAAAAATCAGGATTAGTCCGCACTAGTAATTCTAGTTCCTTCTCTAACCATTGTGTAGCACCAATTTTGATTCCAATCGGAATTCCCCCTGTTTTCTGTCTTATACTTTCAACTAACTCTCCTAAGTCTTCTTCATCTTTTACTTCCAGTAAACGTGGAGGAATCATAGCCCTTTCCCCCGGATTTACCCCTATTACTCTGCGTAGTTTAGGATTTCGGGCTAATCTACTTGGCCGGAATTCTTCCGGTATTGGCCCCCAGAGGCCCTGTCCCAGTTGAATTTCAATGGCATCAGCTGCTTTCAGTACTTCCAAATCTTTTGTCCAACGTCCCCGGGAATACTGGATAACCAACTTCTCTGCTGCCACCCTTTCATCTGGCAAAAAAGGGCCGTTTCCTGTATTTGTCGTTGTACCAGCTATTGTTGCGCCCATTGCCAGTGCCTGTTTGGTTTGAGCACTAAGAATTGTTCCATAGGCCATTCCAGCAATCATAATTGGAATCTTTAATTTTAATGGGTAGCGGGTTTTCTCTCCAATTATCACATTCGTCCCCACTTTTTGATAATCCAATAATGGGAGACGATGAAGGTATACTGGATTAAAAAGTATTTCCTTCCATGGTGAGAGCATCGCTTTCCTACTTAATTGATAATTCAGAGGATTTCTAAGGGCAGATTGGAATTCTGTCTCTCCCTGTAAGCCTAAACCTACTTTGTTTGTCAGATTAAAGCTTTTTAAAATTTTTGTCCTATTATAATAAATACTATAAATTCCCTTTATAATACTTCTACCGGTAATAAGTAAGAACAAGATGGTGATAATTACGCCAATCATTGTGGCCAGGATCATCAGGCTAAAAGTAGGCATCTTTTCTTTCTCCTTTCTTGAATCAGAAAGTTACATAATTAAGAATCACGTAATCGGTTAGATGATACTTAGCTAATTTGGCAAATCTCTTAATTATCAATTATATTATAACCATTTATAACCATCCTATCCTGATACCACCGCTTCTCTTGTTTTCTCCCATAATTGGCTTTTCCTCTAATTCCCACTAGGAATATCCAGCGTTATACAGAATCTATTTTTACAAAGGTCGTCCATCATAATAATTAACGTACTTTTCTTTATACCTTTATTGGCCGTTGACGACCAAAACGACCACTTAAGGAGGAGCATATTATGAAGCTCAAAAAAAACATATGTAATACTTTTTTTGTTGCATCTTTTCTTCTGATCCTATTTTCTACTTCTGTTGGGGCACAAGTTTACCAGGTAAAACCGGGAGATTCTTTGTATCTAATTTCCCATCGTTTCGGAACGCCCGCCTTTTCTCTAAAGGCTAGCAATAATCTGGCAACCGATCTTATCTACCCAGGCCAAACTTTAGTGATCCCTAATAAGTACTCTGTCCGTCCCGGGGATAGCCTTTATCTGATTGCTTCCCGCTACTCTCTGCCACTAGATACTGTAAGATACATTAATAATATCTGGGGTAACAATTTGCAAGTGGGACAGACTCTTTATCTCCCCTCTTCGCAAGCTTCTAATCCGCAACCAGAGGGAAATCTTTGTACTGTAAGAAGTATGGATACTCTTTATCTGTTAGCTAGACGATATGGGACTTCTATTCAAGCCATAAAATCCGCTAATAATCTCGTCTCGGATCTTATCTACCCCGGGCAACGATTAATAATTCCCACGGGCTCAACTGTGGAACCTACCCCAGAACCTACTAACCCCAAGCCGGGGAATTCTAATGGGGTCTCTCAATCTGATATTGAGCTCTTAGCCAGACTGGTACGGGCGGAAGCTGAAGGGGAATCCTATGTTGGCCAAGTAGCTGTGGCTGCTACTGTGTTAAATAGATTAAAGGATCCGCGTTTCCCCAATACCATCCGGGAGATTGTTTATCAGGTAGAAAACGGAAGATACTATCAATATAGCCCGGTTATGGATGGTAGGATCAACTTACCCGCAACTGCTACTACTTTAAAAGCTGTCCATGATGCCTTAAATAATTGGGATCCCTCTTACGGAGCTATCGGGTTTTATAATCCAGTAACAGCTTCCAGCTCATGGGTGAGATCGCACCCTGTTACTACCGTTATTGGTAATCACGTTTTTTATAAAAACTAATACTAACCGCCCGTTTTACGGGCGGTTTTAAATATAAAAAAGGGGCTAGCCCCTTTTTTATATTACTCTTTATCTCTCTTTATCCTTTCACTTGCCCCAGCAAAGCTGGGGTGGACAATCATCTAGAAAATACTTAAGGTAAAAAGCTTAAGTTCAGCACCTTCTCTACCGGAGTCTCTTTTTGGATAATACCCAATTCCATCATCAGCCTCTGCGAATCCTCCCAATCCCGCGGATCTGAATATCCCACCCCATGCTCTCTGGTATAATCATTTTCCCATAAAGCCATCGAACGTTTAAGAACTTCCTTTTCTTGTTCTTTTTGTTCCTCTCCAAGCTCCGGGAGGTATTTGAGGCAAATCTCAAATGTTTCTTCCGGATGCGCCAAAGCATATTCTAACCCTTTAAGACTGGCGCGCACTAATCTTTTCACTTCATCTGAATCAGAGGCAATTTTTTTCTCCCCGGTAATCAAGCCATGGCCAACTAAAGAAAAATAATCCCAAGAATGAATCTCATTTACTTCATAACCCATAGCTTTCAATTTTACTGGTTCATTATTAGCAAAACCAACTACTGCATCCACTTTATCTTCAGCCAGCGACTGAATCTGTGTATAACCTATATCCACCAGTTTTACATCCTTCGCCTCTACACCTGCCCGTTTCAGGATTGCATTGACAGCCAACAAATTAGTACCATATAAAGGGAGGCCAATCTGTTTTCCCCTTAAATCTTGGGGGGTTTTAATTCCTGACTCTGTTTTCGCAAGGATCGATGGCGGAAATTTAGCATAGAGGCTCAAAATATAAACTACAGGAATTTCTTGTGCCCGGGCAACCAGCACCTGATCACCACCGGCAATTGCATAATCCATTTTCCCGGTAGCAACCAACTGTAAAGCATCAATATCCATCCGATAATCAAAAACTACATCTAAACCTTCTTTGCGATAAAAACCTTTTTCTTTTGCAACATACCACGGGGCAAACTGGACATTTGGAATATATGTCATTGCTAAAGTTACTTGGCCACTAGATTTCGGTTTAACAAAAAATATAATTCCCGTAATTAAAATAATAATAATACTTATTATAAGTATATGGTTTTTTTTCACTTCAGGCACCTCCTAATTAAGTTTAACCGTATTTTCGTAATATTAAATTCTCCTGGTTTTCACCTCCCACTTTGTTTCCAAGGCATTACCCAGCTTTCCAGCTTAGAAATTAATAGGTAAAAACCAATCCCAATTGCAGCTAAGACCAGTAAAGCTACAAAAATCAGGGGAGTATCAAAGGTCCCGCGGGCAAAATAAACCAAATATCCAAGGCCTTTCCCTGCCCCGGAGAACTCCCCCACTACCGCCCCAATCACTGAAAGGGTTAACCCCATCCTCATTCCCCCGAAGAGCACCGGTAAAGCAGAAGGGACTTCCAGTTCCAGAAATATTTCCCGCTTAGTAGCTCCCATAATAATTAATAGCTCTTTTAATCGGGGATCTGTCTCCCTTAAACCAACTACCCCATTAGTAAGCATGGGGAAAAATGAGGTCATTGCCGCAATCAAAACCTTAGAAGTTATTCCAAAACCAAACCAGATAACAAGCAAGGGAGCTAAAGCGACAATCGGAATCGCCTGCATCGCAACGACTAAAGGGGTAATTAGCCGGTCAAGAAGAGGGTTACGGGCCAATAGATAACTTAATGGGAGTGCAACCAAGGCCGCTAATAAAAATCCCGCAACCGCCTCAAAAAAAGTAGTGAAAAAATGGCCAGCCAGGAGGCCTCTAGTCCCAAGTATTTTTTTAAAACGGATTCCAACCTCACCAGGAGAAGGAAGAATATAAGGTTCATAAAACAATGATAAAATCTTCCAAATAATTAGAGCAACCATCCCAATAAGAATAACCGAAATAATCTGCTCATACCGCCGACAAAAGTTACTTATTTTGCTTTTCATTCTATCCTACCCACCCCTGTTCCAAAAGTTCTTGTACCTTTCCTACCAAACTACTAAACACCGGAGTACTGAGCAGTTTCTGTTTTCTTGGGTATTCCAAATTAATTATGACCTCTCCTAAAACCCGTCCGGGATTCTCTCCCATCACCAGTACACGATCAGACAGAAAAACCGCTTCAAAAATATTATGAGTAACCATTAAACCTGTGAACTTAGTTTGGGCCCGTATATTTAAAATTTCCAAGTGCAGCTGGCTTCGGGTCAGAGCATCTAGGGCAGCAAATGGTTCATCCAACAATATCAGCCGTGATTCTCCAACTAAAGCCCGGGCCAGTGCAACCCGTTGCCGCATACCGCCAGAAAGCTGATGCGGGTATTTATCCTCTACTCCGGAAAGGTTTACTAATTTCAAAGCGTCACGTGCTTTCTGAATTCTTTCTTCTGGATCATCTTTATTCTCATTCAGTTCTAAAGGAAAGCTGATATTTTCCAATACTGTTCTCCACGGAAGTAAAAGCGAGTCCTGAGGGACAAAACTTAACCGGTTCCAGCCGGGAATCACTTTTTCGCCAAAAACCCTGATCTTTCCAGCGTCAGGTGGTAATACCCCTGATATCAATCTCAAAAGAGTGGATTTCCCACAACCACTAGGACCTACTAGGCAGACAAATTCTCCATTATTAACATTAAAATTAACTCCGTCAAGTTCCGGTGGTTTTGTCGGAGTAAAGGCTAGAGTAACATTTTTAACTTCAATTGCTTTTTCCATTAGCTCACCTCTTCTCATAGGGCTTTTTGCGTTGTCAT
>DIPO01000021.1:10623-20364 GCA_002427045.1 Firmicutes bacterium UBA5486 | reverse complement strand
CTTCACCAAGAATGCTAAATGAAGAAATCCAATATCACTTGCGAAACAACATTCTGACCAGGCTGGGAATACTTTGTTGGGGCAAGTAGTAGGGTGAAAGGAGGTGGAATATTTTATGTCCGGTCAAAAAATTGGAGTGCTATTAGTAGATGGTAATCAAGAGTTATGTAAGACCATAGCAGATTATATAAGTGAACAAAAAGATCTGCAGATTCTAGGAATTGCTTATAATGGCTGGTTAGCTATTGAACAGATTAAAAAGTATCATCCTGATGTGTTAGTTCTTGAAATAATAATTCCCGGGCTAGATGGAATTGGGGTGATGGAGAGGCTAACAAAACTTTCACAGAAGCCTAAGGTAATAGTGGTTACTGCCTTTAATCGAAAACCGATACTTGATAAGCTGATTAAGATGGGTGCTTCTTATTATATGATAAAACCAGTCGATTTTGAGATGTTGTTAAGAGTAATCCGTAAGTTTGGCCGGGAGAAAAAAGAGAGCGAATTACTGGTGGAGAATAATGGTAAGGATCTTGATGACCATTTTGATCTAGAATTTGAGGTCACCAGAATTTTTCATAACCTAGGTGTTCCAGTTCATTTACGTGGGTATTCTTATCTCAGAGAAGCAATTATTTTAGTACTTAAAGATGAAAAGCTGGTTGGAAATCTTACAAAGTATCTTTATCCTAAAATTGCGAAGAAATATGATATTACAGTTGCTAGTCTTGAATCGGCAATAAGACATGCACTTATTACAAGCTGGAAAAGGGGGAATCGGGAATATTTTGAAGAAATCTTCGAACAGGAAAAAAGTTTGACCCAAAGGGGAAAGCCTCCTACAATTGCGGAATTTATTAGCAAAATTGCTACTATAATACGTTTTCAAAGATTTTAGGAGCAGAAGAAAGTAAAGATTAATATTAACTAACAGTTAACTCGAGTTTTCTTGGCAAATAGCAATTATTGAGCTAAAATTGGATTGTGAATGGATTGTGAAAACAATCACAAGGTGGTGGGTATGTTGTCTGATGGGATGGTTGTAATTCCTCAAGCAACAATATCCCGGCTTCCTTTATATTTTCGTGTGCTTAATGAATACAATCATCTCGGTATCTCTGTAATTTCATCAGAAGAAATGGCCGGGAACTTAGGGATTACTTCTAGCCAGCTGAGAAAAGATTTATCGTATTTTGGAGACTTTGGGATCCGGGGAACCGGATATGATGTTTCTGATCTTTTAAAACAGATCAAAGAGATTTTAGGGATGGATAAAAACCGGCGGATTGCGATTATTGGTGCTGGTAAACTTGGTACCGCTTTGGCCGGTTATCCGGGTTTTAAAATGCACGGGTTAGAAGTTACGGCTCTTTTTGATATAGATGAAGCTAAAATCGGGCAGCAGGAAGGTAAGGTAGAAATCTTTCATCTTTCAGAATTGTCTAATAAAAAACGGGAATTAGGGATGGAGATTGCAGTATTAACTATTCCTGCTTCTGTTGCACAACAGGTTACTGAACTAGTGATCAAAGCGGGTTTTAAGGCGATTTGGAATTTTGCTCCTGTACGGTTAGAGGTTCCTGAGCACATTATTCTTCAAAACGAGGATTTAGTGGTGGGAATTTTAACTCTTTCTCATCATCTAAGCAGAAAGCTGGGATCCTGAAGGAATTGTATAATTACCAATCTCGCATTTTGTACTTTTTAAGTAAAGGTCAAGTTTATTAAATTGACATAAACTGGATACAAAATAAAAGGCCAGCTAAATTAGGAAGTGCGAAAAGTGGAAACTTATGGTATTCATTTAAACCAATTATGCGATTCCCTAATAATTATGCAAATCCTTAACCCTAAGAGTGAAATTTTTACTTGTACATGTGAAAAGTTTCACAAACCTGGATCTTTCCGGTAAAGGAGGGATTGTTATGAGAACACTCTCAGTATGTGTGGGTAGTTCTTGTCACTTAGTCGGAGCCTATGATGTGATTAATGAATTTAAGAGATTAATTGTTGAACACGGCCTTGATGACCAGATAGAATTAAAGGCTTGTTTCTGTTTAGGAGAATGTCAATCCGGGGTTACTATTGCTCTTGATCATAAGATTTATACATCTTTAACTAAAGAGAAGGTAGAAGATTTTTTTATTAAATATATATTAAATTAAAAGGAATTGTATAAATTTATTTAAAAAAGATCCAATCGTTAAAATATTAAACATCTAATGTAATTCCTTTGAATTATTAAAGGAAGTGGGAGACAATGAGAATAATCTCCACAATTAAAGCTAGTTGTCGCGATTGTTATAAATGCGTAAGATACTGTCCGGTAAAAGCCATTAAGGTAACTGATGGCCACGCGGAAGTGATTGAGGATAGGTGTATTGCAGATGGGCGTTGTGTGACTATCTGCCCTCAAAATGCTAAAAAAGTGTTAGAAGATAAAGGAAAAGTGCAAGGCTTTATTAGCAAAAAGGAAAAGATCGCGATCAGCTTGGCACCATCCTTTGTTGCTTTAGAAGAGTTTACAGATTCACTTCAATTCATTGGTACCTTGCATACAATGGGATTTACCTATGTGGCGGAAACGGCAGAAGGTGCGGAGATAGTAGCTAAAGAGCATTTACGATTGATATCTAAGGATGCTCCGCTAATCACTAGTTGCTGTCCGGCAATAGTTAATTTAATCGAAATTTACTATCCTCACCTTTTACCATATTTAGCACCTGTTGTTTCGCCAATGGTTGCTCATGGAAGGATTTTAAAACAGCGGTATGGTTCTGAAATCAAGGTGGTATTTGTCGGACCTTGTATTGCTAAAAAAGGAGAGTATCTCCGGGAAGAATACCAGGGTGATATTGATGCAGTATTAACCTTTGAAGAACTATTAAAAATAATGGAGGAACAAGGGAACGATTATTCTACTCTAAAGACGGGAGTATTCGATGGCGAGGGTAGCCGGGCACGAGCTTTTCCAACTCCGGGAGGGCTTGCTAAAACAGCAGAGTTGAGTACTGATTTACTTGCTAAAGAAAGTATTACTATTGATGGTTTGGAAGAGTGTATAGAATTTTTAGATAAATTTAAGGATGTTAAAGACTCACTTAGATTAGTGGAGTTATTAGCCTGTCGCGGCGGGTGCCTAATGGGGCCGGGGATAAAAAGTGAACTTAGTCTTTATGCTCGGAGGGAGCGGTTGCTCCGTTACTCACAGAATGAACCGGTGGAAAAGGCTCGTAAGCAGGTTCCCCAATATAATTTAGATTTATCTACTAAATATACTAAGCGGGGCCGTGATTTACTTTTTTCGCCTTCTGAAGAAGAGATCCGGAAGATTCTGGCCAAGACAGGAAAGTTTAAACCAGAAGATGAGTTGAATTGCGGGGCTTGTGGCTATAATTCGTGTCGGGAAAAGGCTAAGGCTGTGATGGAGGGAATGGCCGAGATTGATATGTGTATTCCTTATATGAGAGCTAAGGCTGAATCCCGGGCTAATTTGATCTGCGGGATGACCCCCAATGCGATCTTTGTAGTTGATAGTGATTTGCGTATTTTAGAAGTTAATCCGGCAGCAGAAAGAAAGTTCCTTTGCCAACAGGAACAGGTGGTAGGTAAGCCGCTGGAAGTTGTGATTAATCCTGGTAATTTTGAGGAAGCCTTACGGACTAAAAGCTTAGTAACAGGAGAGGTCTCCTATCCTACCTATGGAATTGTAACATGGCAGGCTGTATTCTACGTTGAGCAGGAGGATGTTTTAATCGGAATTTTTGCTGATATTACGATGGAGAATGAACAACGTGAGAAATTAGCATTAATGAAAGGGGAAACACTTACCAAAGCGCAGGAGGTTATTGATAAACAGATGCGGGTTGCACAGGAGATAGCTGGGTTATTGGGAGAAACCACTGCGGAAACCAAAGTTCTTCTTACTAAACTGATTAAATTAATTAAAAACGGGGATGGTCAGGTTTAAATGAAGATCTATATTGATGTAGGATGGGCTGGTTTATCAAAGTATGGAGAAGAGCTTTGCGGTGATAATGTTGAGGTTGTTCATACTTCTGATTTTGTAGTGGCAGTATTGGCTGATGGTTTGGGAAGTGGGGTAAAGGCTAATATCCTTTCAACAATGACCAGCAAGATTATTGCTACGATGTTTGAAAATGGGGCAACTCTGGAAGAAGTTGTCGAGACCATTTCAAATACCCTCCCGGTTTGCCAGAAAAGGAATCTTGCTTATTCAACTTTTACTATTATTCAGGCAACCAGGGATGGACAGGCTTATGTGGTAGAGTTTGATAATCCGTCATTATTTTATCTTCACGAAGGGAAGTTATTTCCTCTAAAATGGCATGAGAGAGAGATCTGTGGCCGGAAAATCAAAGAAACCAGATTCAAGGTTTTGCCCGGAGATTTGTTAGTTACAGTTTCTGATGGTGTAGTTCATGCCGGAATTGGAGGCGTATTAAACTTAGGGTGGCGATGGAATGAGGTGGGAAACTATATTGAAAAATTGCTAAAAATGAAACCTGATGCTCAAACATTAAGTAAATGGTTAATTACAACTTGTGAACAGCTTTATGCTGGTCGGCCTGGAGATGATACAACAGTGCTTGCTTTAAAATTACGTACTCCTCGAACTTTAACTGTAGCAGTAGGACCTCCACAAAACAAAGCAGATGATGCAACTATTACCAGAATAGTGATGGAGGAACCAGGAGCAAAAGTGGTTTGTGGAGGAACTACGGGTTCAATAGTAGCTAGAGAGTTAGGAACAGAGATTAAAGTAGATTTAAAGGATCTTAATCCAGAAACTCCTCCTTTCGGGAAACTGAAAGGGGTCGATTTGGTGACAGAAGGTATTATCACTCTAAGTAAAACCCTAGAATTATTGAAACAAATAGAAGATTTGCAGGAAATACCAGAGGATAAGAATGCAGTAACCCTTCTTGCTAAAATTTTGTTAGAAAGTGATAAAATTAAATTTTTAGTAGGAAGAGCGATTAATCCTGCACACCAGAATCCGGATCTTCCATTGAGTTTAGCTTTAAAAATGCAAGTAGTTAATGAGATTGCTGAAACCCTAGAGAACCGTGGTAAAAAGGTTGAATTGATGTATTTTTGACAGTTTATATAATTATATTTTGTAACTCATTGCTTTTTTATTGGGGAATTGCATTATGCAATTTCTTTACTTTAGTTTAAAGCAAGAGTCTTATCATATTTATTCAACTTGTAGTTGATTCAGTTTATATTGTTTTTAGTTTATTTTTTGAAAGGAGATGTTTTTTTCATGAAACAGAAGGAACAGAAAGCTCAGCAGAGTGATCGCTCCTCAGTTTACCAGCGGAAGTTTGAAAAAGTTAATGAAATTATCCAGCAACATGGAACATCTAGGTCAGCTCTGATGCAAATTCTTCAGGAGGTTCAAGAGGAATATAGGTATTTGCCAGAGGAGATTCTGACGTATATTGCCACCGCGATGAATCTTTCACCAGCAAGTGTTTTTGGGGTTGCTACTTTCTATGCTCAATTTTCTTTGGAACCCAAGGGGAAATATGTAATTAAAATTTGTGATGGAACTGCTTGTCATGTTCGGGGTTCAGATCCGGTAAAAGAGGCAATAAAAAAACGGGTGGGATTAAGAGATAATCAAAATACTACTGATGATCTCCGTTATACAGTGGAGACTGTTTCCTGCCTGGGAGCCTGTGGACTGGCACCGGTAGTAATGATTAATGACCAGATTTATGGAAAGATGACCCCAGATGCAATTAATATTATCCTTGATCAGTTGGAGGAGGGTGAAGGGAATGAATAATCAGGCTAAAACTAAATTATTACAATGGCAGAAAGAATGGAGTCAAGGTTTTCAGAGAGAAAAGGCAAGGATTTTAGTCTGTGCAGGTACCGGTTGTGTGGCTAATGGTTCTTTAGATGTATATAAGGCATTAAAAAAAGAAGTTGAAGATAAGGGCGAGTTTGTTACAGTCGATCTTTTGCTGGAAGAAGAAGAGAAAACCGGAGTTTCAGTAGTAAAAAGCGGTTGCCATGGATTCTGTGAAATGGGCCCTTTGGTCCGGTTGGAACCTTCGGGGGTTCTTTATACTAAAGTAAAAGCAGAAGATGCCAAGGAGATTGTAGAAGCACTATTGAGTGGTGGAGAACCGGTTGAAAGGTTGCTTTACCGGCACCCGATTAGTAAAGAGGTTTATGCCGAAGAGAATAAGATCCCATTCTATCATCACCAAAAGAGAAATGCCCTAGCCCATTGTGGAGTAATTGATCCCGAGGATATTAGGGAATACATTGCTGACCAGGGATACCAGGCCTTATTACGAGTTTTAATGGAAATGAAACCGGAGGATGTCTGTAAAGAAATAATGGAAGCCGGCTTACGAGGGCGAGGCGGCGGCGGGTTCCCTACCGGTAGAAAATGGGAATTTACCCGGATTGAGAAGAGTGAGAAAAAGTATGTGGTCTGTAATGGAGATGAAGGGGATCCTGGAGCTTTTATGGATCGGAGCTTGATGGAAGGAGATCCCCACAAGGTTCTGGAAGGAATGGCGATTGCCGGTTATGCGATTGGTGCGGATGAAGGATATATTTATGTCCGAGCTGAGTATCCTTTGGCTGTTAAGCGCTTGAAAGTAGCGATTGAAGCGGCGAAAAAAATTGGATTGTTGGGTCAAGATATTTTAGGTACTGGTTTTAATTTTGAGATTAAAATTAAAGAGGGTGCCGGGGCATTTGTCTGTGGAGAAGAAACAGCCCTTTTAGCTTCAATTGAGGGTAAAAGAGGGATGCCCAGCCCTAAACCGCCATATCCTGCACAATCAGGATTATGGGGTAAACCCACTCTGATTAATAATGTTGAGACTTTTGCCAATGTTTCCGGGATTATCAATAAGGGAGCCAAGTGGTTTAAGAGCCGTGGTACTGAGAAAAGTCCGGGAACAAAGACTTTTGCTATTACAGGGCAAGTGGCTAATACCGGCTTAATGGAAGTTCCTATGGGAGTTACCCTCCGTGAAGTCGTTTATGAGATTGGTGGCGGAATCCGGGGCGGGAAAAAGTTTAAGGCAGTTCAAATTGGAGGCCCTTCCGGTGGTTGTCTTACTGAGGAACATCTTGATTTAAAACTGGACTATGATTCATTATTATCTGCCGGAGCAATGATTGGTTCCGGGGGCCTGGTTGTAATGGATGAAGATACTTGTATGGTAGAAGTTGCTAGGTTCTTTATGAATTTTACTCAGAATGAATCTTGTGGTAAGTGTGTACCTTGTCGTGAAGGGACAAAACGGATGCTGGAAATACTTCAGCGGGCAGTAGATGGTGAGGGACGGGCTGAAGATGTAGAACTTCTTCAGGATTTGGCAGAGGCAGTACGAGATGGTTCACTCTGTGGGCTGGGAAAAACCGCTCCTAATCCTGTACTGACAATGCTTAAATACTTTAAAGATGAGTTTATTGCCCATGTGGTTGACAAAAAATGTCCGGCTGGGGTCTGTAAAGCATTAAAAGGATATGTTATCGATCCGGAAAAATGTAAAGGCTGTAGTAAATGTAGTAGACTCTGTCCAGTGCAAGCAATTAGTGGCGAAATTAAAAAGCCGTTCACAATTGATCAAAGCAAATGTATTAAATGCGGTGCCTGTATCAGTAGCTGTCCGTTCAAGGCAATTAAGGAGGGGTAAGGATGGAACTTAAAAAATCTGTAATTATAGATAACCAAGTTGTTGAGTTGAATGGTGAGAAAAGTATTTTAGAATTAACCAGAAAGATTGGGATTGATATTCCAACTTTATGTTATCATTCAGAACTTAGTCTGTATGGAGCTTGCCGGATGTGTGTAGTAGAGGTTGAGGGGCGGGGGATTATGGCTTCCTGCTCCACTCCGCCAACTCCCGGAATGAAGATTTATACTAATAGCCCACGGGTGCAAAGAGTCAGGAGGACGGTATTAGAATTATTACTGGCGAATCATGACAGGGAGTGTACAACCTGTGATAAAAATGGAAGTTGTAAACTCCAAGAACTGGCAAATAGATTTGGCGTGAAAAAAATCCGGTTTGGAGAACGCGATATTAAACTGCCTTTGGATACTTCTAGCCCTTCGATTGTCCGGGATCCTAATAAATGTATTTTGTGCGGGGATTGCGTGAGAATGTGCTCAGAAGTTCAAGGGATCGGTATTTTAGATTTTATTGGCCGCGGTTCTAAAGTTATAGTGGGACCAGCTTTTAACAAGAAACTTTCTGATGTAGAATGCGTAAACTGTGGTCAGTGTAGTGCAGTCTGCCCAACCGGTGCGTTAGTAGTAAAAGATCAGACAGATCAGGCCTGGGCAGCAATCAATGATCCTGGTAAATTAGTGGTAGTTCAGGTGGCTCCGGCGGTCCGAGTGGCATTGGGTGAAGAGTTTGGCTTGCCGGCCGGGGAGATTGTCACCGGTAAAGTAGTCTCGGCTTTAAAAAGATTGGGTTTTGACAAGGTGTTTGATACTTGTATATCTGCTGATTTAACAGTGATCGAAGAGACTAATGAGTTTATTAGCCGGCTTAAGAAGGGAGAAAATCTGCCGCAGTTTACCTCATGTTGTCCGGCTTGGGTGAAATATGCCGAGCATAATGAGTCCGATTTCTTGAAAAACCTTTCTTCTTGTCGTTCACCGCAGCAAATGTTTGGTTCTTTAATCAAAAAGCATTGGGCTGCAGAACTCGGTAAAAAACCGGAAGATATTTTTGTGGTTTCGATTATGCCCTGTACTGCTAAGAAATACGAGGCAAATCAGCCTAAATTCTCTACAGACGGAGTAAAAGATGTGGATTTGGTGCTTACTACTCAGGAACTGGCGCGGATGATCCGCGAGGCCGGATTGGTCTTTGATGCTCTTGATATTGAGTCTTTTGATACGCCGTTTGGATTTACCAGTGGCGCCGGAGTAATTTTTGGAGCTACAGGTGGGGTAGCGGAAGCGGTACTCCGTGCTGCTCATGAGTTTGTTACCGGAGAACCAATTGAGCAGATCAATTTTGAAGAGGTTCGGGGTTTTGACAGTCTAAAAGAGGCAACTGTAGAGATTCAAGGCAATGAGATTAAAGTGGCAGTAGTTCATGGACTGGGAAATGCTAAGAAACTTCTAAATGATATTAAAGAAGGGAAAGCCCAATATCATATTATTGAAGTAATGGCCTGTCCCGGTGGGTGTGTAGGGGGTGCCGGGCAACCTATTTCTGTAAGTATGGAGGATAAAAAAGAGCGGGCTAAAGGTATTTATAATGCCGATAAACTGTCACAGCTCAGGAAATCCCAGGATAACCCGGTAGTAACCCGGTTTTATGAGAAATGGTTAGAAAAACCAAATAGTGAAACCGCTCATGAAAGCCTGCATACCTCTTATTCTAACCGGGGACGGATTATTGGAGAGGATATCCGGCTGCTAACCAGTAAAGAAGAGGATAAGGTGGATGTGGCGGTTTGTGTAGGAACCTGCTGTTATCTTAAAGGTTCATATGATACGCTTAAACAATTTATGGAAAAAGCCGAGGAATTAGGGGTTAAGGATCGGATGAATCTGCATGCTACTTTTTGCTTGGAGTGTTGCGAACAAGGACCGGCGATTAAGGTGAATGGTGAAGTAATCAGCGGGGTTACTCCGGAAAAAGTGGATGCTGTCTTTAAGGAAAAGGTATTGAAAAAACTGAAATAGGTACTGTTAATAAAGCTTTTTGCGTTGTT
>DIPO01000021.1:10218-10403 GCA_002427045.1 Firmicutes bacterium UBA5486 | reverse complement strand
AGCTGGGGCAGCCTCTTATTTTTATGATGCTCGAGACTCTGCTTATTCTGTAAACATCAGTTAACTTAAAAAGGGATTAATCATTATTATGCCGAATATAAAGAAGCATATTGTTTTGAAAGGATGTGCCCTGGAATTATGATCAACCTTCGGAAAGCTAGAGTATCGGATGTGGAAAATATTCA
>DIPO01000021.1:9811-10029 GCA_002427045.1 Firmicutes bacterium UBA5486 | reverse complement strand
TATGCTGAGAAAGGATTGATGCTTGCTCGGTCCAGGAGTCTGCTTTACGAGTGCCTGCGAGAATTTGTAGTAGCTGAAGAGGATAATGTTTTTCTAGGTACCGGTGGTTTACATATTATTTGGGAGGACTTGGCTGAGATTAGAGCTTTGGCCATTGTTGAAGAAGCGAAGGGGAAAGGAATTGGCCGGGCAATAGTGGGTAAACTGATTGAGGAAGC
>DIPO01000021.1:0-9720 GCA_002427045.1 Firmicutes bacterium UBA5486 | reverse complement strand
GTGGGTAAACTGATTGAGGAAGCAAGGTATCTAGGGATACCACGGGTTTTTGTCCTTACTTACCAGAAGATTTTCTTTGCAAAGTGTGGGTTCAGTGAGATACCAAAAGAAGAATTATCAACAAAGGTATGGAAAGAATGTATTAATTGCCCGAAATTTCCTAAGTGTGATGAGATTGCCTTTATTATAGAAACTAACAAACGGTTAAATTAATTTAGGAAAGATAGCCTAAAGTTAGCTCGAGGAAAAGAATTGAGGAGAACAATAGATGCAGGAGAATATTGGATTAACATTTAGAAATTATGTTCTGGATGATTTTCAAAGAGAAGCAATTGAGTATTTGTTAGATGGTTACTCTGTTTTAGTCTCTGCTCCTACTGGGGTAGGTAAAACCTTAGTTGCAGATTATTTAATTGCGCATGCGATTAATGAGGGGAACAGGATTATTTATACTGCTCCGATTAAAGCCCTTTCCAATCAGAAGTATAAAGAGTTTAAGGAATGGTATGGAGAGGAAAAAGTGGGGATTATCACTGGTGATGTGGTTATTAATTCAGAAGCAGATGTAACGATTATGACAACAGAAATATTCCGTAATATTCTTCAGCAGGAAAAAGAGCGTTTAAATAGTCATTCTCATGTTATTTTTGATGAAATTCATTATCTTGCCGATGAAAGCCGTGGCACAGTCTGGGAAGAATCGATTATTTTTATGCCACCTGGCCTCCGTTTATTAGGACTTTCCGCCACTATACCTAATGCTTGGGAATTGGCGGAATGGATCGAGGAGATTAAAGGCCACCAAGTAAAAGTAGTAAGAAAAACCGATCGAGTGGTTCCCCTAGAACATTATGTTTATAATCCTTTAACCGGTGCCACTAATCTAAAAAAACTAAATAATGCTTGGGAAAAAAAGAAAAAGGAAGAGGACGAGCTTGTATCTAATAGGCATAAGCGGAGGAAGTTCTGCACCCACATAGATTTAGTTCGTTATATTGATAAAGAAGATGGGCTTCCCTGTCTTTACTTTGTTTTTAGCCGGCAGCAATGCGAGACAAAAGCATGGGAACTAAGTGAAAGATTTAACTTTTTAACTGAACAGGAAAAAGATGAGGTTGAAGAGATTATTAACTGGATTATTACTAAATATAATCTAGAGAGTTGGCAGAGAATCCATCGCCTAAAAAAGATATTTCTCCGTGGGATTGCTTTTCATCATGCAGGCCTCCTGCCGGCACTTAAGGAATTAATTGAGGTCCTCTTCGGAAAAAACTTGGTAAAAGTAATGTATGCTACAGAAACCTTTGCTGTGGGTATCAATTATCCGGTACGGAGTGTCTGCTTTGATGCCCCCACAAAATGGGATGGAATATCCTTCCGGCCTTTGTCTACTCTGGAGTATTTTCAGATGGCAGGGCGAGCAGGCCGGAGGGGGATTGATAAAAAAGGTTTTGTATATATTCTTGCGGATTTAAATCGTTACCGGATTGAGGATTTTCCTAGTACCAATGCTAATGAGATTGAAGAATTGATTAGTAGGTTTAACCTTAGCTATAATTCAGTATTGAATCTCTTTAAAAATCATTATCGTCCACAGATTTCGTTAATTCTTAATCAAAACTTTGCTACATTCCAGGCTATAAATGATAAAATTCGTTTGGAAAAGCGATTATCAAGGGTTAAATCGGAATCAGGTAAGATCCGGAATGTGATCTGTGATGACTGGGGTAGTCTTTCTTGCCCGCATGCCCGGGCACTGGCAAAGAAACGCCTGCGCAAGAAGGAACGAAGGTTAAAATTTATTAAAGGAAAAAGGACTAAAGCGGCTACAGCTAGAGAAATTCAGGAGCTAAAAAACTCACTGGCAGAAAGCAATCCTAGAAATTGCACTCCTGAAGAGCAGGATCGTTGTGCTAAGCGGATTGAGTTTTATGAGAATCTCTATAGTGAACAGCTAGGACTGGAGGAAAGAGTCTCTTCGATGAAAGTGGCCGGACGTTTTGAGGAAGACTTAGAAGCTAAGACCACGATTTTGGAAGAGATGGATTATATTAAAGATGGAGTATTATTGCCCAGGGGTGAGTTTGCTTCTCAGATTTATGCTCAGGAATTATTACTTACCGAGTTTTACTTTGCCGGATACTTTCATGAATGGGATGAGGACCAGATAAACTCCATCATTGTGGCTGTAGATTATGAACCGCGTAAAGGAGAACGGATACCGAATCAAAATCTGCTTCCTTTCGATCAAAAAATGATCAAAAAGATTATTAAAGAACTGGTTTACCGCTATGGAGTGGATGAATACGGGGTTACGTTCTTTCCAAGCTTATCGCCTTTGGCTTATAGATGGAGTCAGGGTTGTGAGTTTTTTGAACTACTTAATTATGCAACTGACCTACAAGAAGGTGATATTGTTTCTGCTTTTCGTCGCGGAATTGATCTGTTAAGGCAGATTCGTGCAGCTTGTTTGGGAGAAGATCCAATGCTTGCTGCTAAACTTAAAAATTGTATAAATAAAATGGATCGTGACCTGGTTGAAGTGAATCTTTAGGTAGTCGCTCACCCCAGTGAAACATTTCTAGTTAAGAATCCAGACTTGTGGTTAATTAGTGAAATTATGCAATCTATTAAAGCAGGAAGGTATGATGATGAAAAAAGTTAAGATTATTTTACCAGTGGCAATAATTTTAATATTTATACTGCTGTCAGCTACTCCGGTATTGGGATCTTGGGATAGTATAGTAGAAAATGAAGTTTATATCCGGGAGGGCGAAGAGTTTGAAGGAGATCTCTGGGTAATCGGCCGTTCTGTGGAGATTAAAGGCAGAGTAAAAGGTGATTTGCTTATTTTTGCTGAAGAATTAAAGGTTAGTGGCCAGATTGATGGGGATCTGCTTGGAATGGTGGGAAGAACTGAAATCACCGGGAATCTCCAGGGAAACTTGCGCTTACTATCGATGGTAACCAGGATAAATGGTTTGGTAGCAGGAAACATTTCAGCAGCCGGGACTGAACTCTTAATTGAACCAGAGGCTACGGTTTCCACTTTATGGGGTTGGTATAACCTGGCTAATATTTCCGGAGAGATCAGGGAATCAGCTGTAGTTAACGGAAATATATTTAACTTAACGGGAAAAGTTGGAGAAGATCTAAAAATAGGTGTAAACAAAGGATTCATTGCTGAAAGTGCTTTAATTGGCGGCGATTTTTATTATCCTGCTGGGATTACGCCGATTATTGAATCTGGAACTAAGATCGGAGGAAAAATCAGTGAATATGAGCTAGCTTCATCTTCAGGCCTTCCAGTGTTTAAGGGTCTTTGGTTTTTGGGTGGTTTATTTTTTGGTGTAATCTGGCTGTTAATCTCTCCCCGCGGGTGGATGGAGATGACAGAATTATCCTCTATTTCCTGGAGACGTTTGATTCTTTTGGGAGTGGGGGGAGTGTTTCTATTACCATTACTTTCAATTTTCTTCTCTGCACTTTTAATTGGCCTTCCGCTAGGGATATGCTTATTAATACTTTTTTTCATCTTATTACTTTATGGAGAACTTCCTAGTTATTTATTGATGGGAAAATTACTCTATAGGTTATTATGGAAAAATAAAAAAATCCATCCGGTTTTCCTCTTTATATCCGGTGGTTTTGTATTAGCCTTCTTAAAATGGTTACCTTATATTGGTTTTATAATTACAATACTTAGTAAAGTTCTAGGGTATGGATTACTCCTTTCTTATTTGTTCCGTAAAAAACAGGTGAAGAAAATAGAAGTAACTATATGAGAGAAATACACAGCTAGGGGAATTGCATAATTACCTTTGGCATCCATTCAACCACAATATATTGTGGTTGGCTATTATTAGGGGTAACTGTCTAAGATAAGACAATTATTAGTGGGAATCTCAATATATTGTGGTTGAATATTAAATAATTGTATTATGCAATTCCTTAATGTAGAAAAATTCCTATAAACGGAAGAGTCTTCTTCTAATAAGCTTCCTTTAGTCTGTGGCATACTAGGAATATCTTAAGTAGTCGCTCATGCCGGTGACCTCCGTAATCACGAAGTGATTTTTAAGTTACCCACCCCAGCAAGCTGGGGCAAGCGAAAGGATGAAAATTGAACTTTCATCTACAGCTTACAAAGGCTGCCATTCAAAACGAGCGACGAGTATCGAGATCTATTTTCTAGGCAGGTTACAGGCCTATAGGAGGCGAACAGAGATGTATAGAAAAAGGGGAATAATATCCGGAAAATGTTTATGGTATCGAATCATCTTTGTAATTTTGATCTTGTCAGTAAACTTTTCTTGTTGGGCGGAAATTAACAGTTGTGCTTGTGCATCAGAGACCGAAATTGCACTTGGTGCGATGGGGGAAGATATTAAAGAACTTCAAAGTTTTTTAAAGAGGGAAAACCTTTATACCGCCGAAGTGTCTGGGACTTATGATCTGCTGACAGTAGAAGCGGTGAAACGCTTTCAAAAAAGAAATTACTTACCGATTACCGGTAGAGTAGACTCTATAACTTGGCAATTTCTTGGGCAGGTAATGGCTACTACTGTTTCTACAACTCCACCGCCTGGAGATCTCCATGTAATTATTGATACTACGTATCGTCAGCTTATCGTATTAGTAGATAAATATCCATTTGCCACTTTCCCGGTGGCGATTGGAAAGTTTGAAACTCCTACTCCAGTAGGGGATTGGAAAATAATTAGTAAGGGAGTATGGAGTGGAGGTTTTGGAACTAGGTGGCTGGGTTTGAGTGTTCCCTTTGGTATTTATGGAGTTCATGGGACAAACAAACCATGGTCGATTGGGAGACGGGAAAGCCACGGTTGCATCCGGATGTTTAATCGGGATGTAGAAAAATTATATCAGTGGGTAAAGGTGGGAACTCCGGTCCATATTATGGGTGACCCATTTGTTGGCAAAAGAAGACTGGTTAGAGGGGAAAAGGGTTCAGATGTGATGTTTCTCCAGAAACGTCTTAAGCAATTAGGTTTATATGAAATGAATACAGATGGTATTTTCGGTTTTGGAACTGAGCAAGCAGTAATAAGTTTCCAAAAACAGAATGGATTAGCAGTAACTGGGCAAATAGGTTGGAATGAATATGTAGCGTTACGACTTTTATATGAAGAATAAGAGAAAAAACCCTTCATGAAAATGAAGGGTTTTTTAATTTTTCGATCTAAAAAAGGTTTTACCAAAATAGTACAGAATATAATGAGGAAATAAAGAATTGAAGAAAAGTACAGACAAAGCAGAAATTGATATATTAATTTTAGTACTTAATCTTCGATCAAAAAAACATATTGGATGTATTATACAAAAAGGAGGACTTTTTGTGAAAGCTGAATTTGTTAATCCTTTTGTAGGAGCAGCGTTTGATGTGCTCAAAAGTTTAGGAATCGATAGTGTGACCAAAGGTGAATTGGGTGTAACTGTTTCGCCAGTTAAGGGGGGCGAGGTTAATGTAGTAATTGGGGTTACCGGGGATCTAATTGGGCAAATAATTATGTTCCTTTCTGAAGAAACTGCTCTTGCTTTAGCTTCGAAGATGTTAATGGAACTTCCTACGGAATCCTTTGATGAATTGGCTAAAAGTGCGATTGGGGAATTAGGGAATATGGTAATTGGTAATGCCGTAACAACTTTAGGAGATAATGGGTATATCTGTAATTTAACACCTCCAGCATTGTTTATGGGGAGAGATGTTATTGTTTCTACTAAAGATATGAATTTTCTGGTTATTCCTTTACAGACTGGTTTTGGAGATTTGAAACTAAATGTTGCATTACGGGAAAGGGTAAAATAGGGGGGAAAACTCGGTGAAAGCAATTAAAGTTAAAAATCTTGTTCCTGGGATGGTGTTATCTCAAGATGTCTTGATCCCAGGAACTGGAGTGATTCTTCTTTCTGAAAATACGGTTCTTAATGTGGAGATGATTAGACGGATCACTTCATTTAATATAGAAGAAGTATTAATCACCGAGGGATTAAAAAGCTCGGAGGAGAAAGATGAAGAGATTTTAGCTCCAATCATGGCAAAAAGCCACCAAAGAGCAATAGAAGTTGTTGAGGATATTATCACTAATTATGGAGAGTATGCCCATGAGGAACAGGTAATAAAGGGAGTAGTTGGTGATTTATTAGAACAGGTGGAACTAAATTCCAGTTTATTACTTAATTTAACCCATTTAAAGGGCTTTGACAACTATCTTTTTTCACACTCAGTTAATGTTACCATATTAGCGCTTCTAATTGGGGAAACATTGGAATATTCGAAAGACGAGCTGAATCTTCTTGGTGAAGCTGCATTATTACATGATATCGGAATGTTAAAGATTCCGATTAGTATATGGGATAAACCTGGAACTTTAACTCCTTCGGAGTACAATGAGATAAAGAACCATCCGCTTTATGGGGAAGAGTTTCTTAAAACTAATAACTTATCAAACGATGTACAAAAAGTAGCAAGCGAACACCATGAAAGATATGATGGTTCCGGCTATCCTAAGGGGTTAAAAGGGAGCGATATTAATTTTAAAGCCCGCATTATAGCAATTGCTGATGTATATGATGCTTGTATTTCTCAACGTTCTTATCGGGACAGGCTAACTCCCCGGGAAGCACTAGAAATGATTATGTTGGATAAAGAAAAATATGATCCGGATCTTTTAAAGACCTTTGTTTCTGTGATGGCCATCTACCCCATTGGGTCAATGGTAGAATTGAATACAGGAGAGATTGGAAAGGTTATAAAAGTAACCAAAAACCGGCCATTTAGGCCAGTAATCCAGCTTTTTTTTGATCGAGAAAAGAGGCTATTAGAAGAACCAATTAGGATTAACTTAAGCGAAAAATCTAATCATGTGCTTTTTATCAAAAGAACATTACCGGCAGAGAAACATAAAAAAGCTATTGAACTAATGGAAGGTGTCGTCTAAAGCTTATAGTGAATTATGGTTAAAACCGTGATGGAGAAGATATACTTTTCCCTTCGCGGTTTTTTTATTTTTCTTAAATTATGTAATTTCCTCACGTAAGATATCCTGTAACAATCGGAACAAGTTTATCTTCACCACATCTGATATTTACAAACGAGGCGCAATAAGTGTTGAGGGTCATTTTCTAGCCGAGTGGTGAGTGGCATGAGAATGGTTCCCAGTATATACCTGCGAATCCAACTCGTAAGGCGTTAATAAATATGTTATAATTTTTATGTCAATTACCTTATCTTTTATATTAAAATTATTTTAGATGAGGAAATTGCATAATTACCTAAGAATGGATTTAACCAATACGGGAAATGCCTATGGGGCTTGTCGATTCACCCGCCCTTGATTTACATTACTTCGTATACTGTGAGTAGGCGGCATGAACGACCATATAGTGTTTAACTAGTATTCGAGGGAATTGTCTAAGATTAGACAATTACTAGTGGGCTATCAATATATTGTGGTTAAATCTTAAATAATTGAATTATGCAATTCCTTAAAAAAGGAAGGAGATAAATAATGTCCCGGAAATACTGGAGCCTTAAAAAGATATTATTTATTATTATATTTTTTGTAATCACCACCGGGCTCCTGTTTGGTGGGGAAAGATTAGCGGAACGCTTGTTTAAACGTAACCCATTACAAAGGTGGGTTGATTCTGTACCAGAAGTGAAAAACTTTCAATTACAAGAAAGAGGACAAGAAATCGATGTTTTAATCAAATTAGATGAAAAAAATGTAGATAATTTACAAGAAACCCTGGAGCCATTTATCCGCCAAATACAACAAGTTAAAAAGCATAAAAAGATTGCTGAAGTTATAATAGAAAACCAGTCTGGCGGAGAGTTGAAAGAGGTATATTATAAACTTAGCTTTGCTTTGGAAGAAGCAAAGCAGACTGGAGAGTATAGCGTTTTATATGAGACACTCCAGTCCTTGCAGGATGAAGAAGGAGATGGGGAATTCCGGGTTTATCTAGGAAATAATTTTTATTATATACAACTAAAAAAGCAAAATCATGCCTATTTTAAAGTTATTTCTAGGTATGCTTTGAATGATCAGGATCTATTGGAAGGGGGGAGAAGCTAATGGGAAAAGAAGCTCTTATAGGTGTTTTGGCAGGCGCTTTTATCTTTTTACTCGCTCGTGGTATGGATCCAACACCTTTCTTATTAATTGGCGGAGCATTTTTATTTCTCCGTTTTTACGTACAAGGCCGGGGTGTGGAGAAAAATTTTGAGGCTTTGGAATATACCGGAGAGAGAGAGACAGCTTCTCCAGTGACCTTTAAGGATATTGGTGGACAGGAAGTAGCTAAACGTGAACTAGTGGAGGCTCTTGATTTTCTAAAAGAAGAAAAAGAGATTAAAAAATTGGGGATTAGACCGTTAAAAGGAATACTTCTGAGTGGGCCTCCCGGAACCGGGAAGACTTTGATGGCTAAAGCAGCAGCTTATTATACAGACTCGGTTTTTCTTGCTTCTTCGGGTTCAGAGTTTATTCAGATGTATGCTGGTGTAGGAGCCCAAAGGGTACGGCAGCTTTTTTCCCGGGCGCGAAAGCTGGCCATGAAGTTAGGTAAAGGAAGTGCGATTATTTTCATTGATGAGCTTGAGGTATTAGGTGGAAAAAGGGGCAAACACACCTCTCATTTGGAATATGATCAAACTTTAAACCAATTATTGGTGGAGATGGATGGAATTAAGCCCTCGGAAGATGTGAAAGTTTTGGTGATTGGTGCTACAAATCGTGCAGATTTATTAGATGAAGCGCTGCAGCGTCCTGGTAGGTTTGACCGTCAGGTTAAAGTAGATCTCCCGGAAAAAGAAGGGAGACTAAAGATCCTTCAGATTCATACTAGGAATAAGCCTTTGGCTTCTAATGTTAACCTGAAGAAGATAGCTGAAGATACCTTTGGCTTTTCCGGAGCTCATCTTGAATCGCTGGTTAATGAAGCTGCAATCCTTAGTTTCCGTAAAAGCAAAAAAGAGATTGGCGAGGATGAATTAGAGGAAGCTATTGATAAAGTAATTCTCGGGGAAAAATTGGAGCGAAAACCCCACCGGGAAGAACTGCGCCGTGTAGCTATTCATGAGTCAGGCCATGCCCTAATCAGTGAGCTTGTTAAGCCGGACTCGGTAGCTAGTCTAACAGTTACTTCCCGGGGAAAAGCTTTAGGCTTTATGCGTCCGGCAGGTAAGGAAGAACATTATTTATATACAAAAGAATACATGGAAGATCAAATCGCTGTTTTTTTAGGGGGTGCCGTGGCTGAGGAGTTGGTCTATGGGGAAAGAAGCACGGGTGCGAGTAATGATTTCCAACAAGCGGCGAATTTGACTAAACAGATTATTAATAGTGGGCTTTCTACTTTGGGGATTGTCGATGAAGAGTTTACGCCGAAAAACCAGATCAATGAAGTCTTTACTCAGATTCTTGTTAAGCAGGAAGCAAGAGTAAAAAGTTTATTGAATGACAAGATAGAGACACTCAATCATTTGGCGGAATTTCTATTGGAAAAAGAGAAAATATCCGGAGAGGAATTCAGGAGAGTATTACAGGAGACAGCATAGATGTGGTACTCGTTATTTTAAAAAAGCTTTTTGCGTTGTGTCCTTTTTAAAAGGTCCCAACACAATATATAGTGTTGGGCTTGTATTAGGCTATCAATATATTGTGTAGGGACAGAAAAAATCAATGACAACGCAAA
>DIPO01000063.1:26944-27082 GCA_002427045.1 Firmicutes bacterium UBA5486 | reverse complement strand
TTGTGCCCGCGGTTACCCGGTTCGGTTGATTTCAGGACTATTATCTTACCATAAAACAAAATCTATTACAATGTTATTTTTATCCATATCAAGAACTCGTGTACTAAGCTTTTTACGTTGTTTCCTTTTTAAAAGGTC
>DIPO01000063.1:21860-26759 GCA_002427045.1 Firmicutes bacterium UBA5486 | reverse complement strand
AATCAATGACAACGCAAAAAGCCTGTACTTAGAAACACTTGACATTACCACTTTTATCTTTTAAACTCAATTCTTAAGTGAGAAAATTGCATAACTCATAGCTCGAATTAGAAAATGGCCTTTCGTGCTTGTCGCTAACCGCTTGTTATTCGCGTTAAATGACAGCCTATGCTTGATATTTTCTTTCATATGCCCCAGCTTGAATATGCAATTTCTATTATAAAAATTAAAAAGGGCGGAAGTTTATCTTGAAAATTTCGTTAAAACAGACTAAGAATAATTTCTTGAAACAAAAGTGGATCGATGAATTTAAGTACGGCTTAAGACAAGGAACACCTATTGCTTTAGGTTATATCCCGGTATCTTTTACTTTTGGATTAATTGCCGTAAAAGGCGGACTTCCTGTTTGGATTCCTATTTTAATCTCTTTGACTAATCTCACCTCTGCCGGACAGTTTGCCGGAACAAATCTAATTATTTCCGGGGCTACCCTTTTTGAAATTACAGTAACCACCTTTGTTATTAATATCAGATATTTACTGATGTCACTCTCGCTTTCACAAAAGATCACTCCGCAAATGCCATTATATAAAAAATGTGCAATTGCTTTTGGAATAACTGATGAAACCTTTAGTGTGGCATCAATGGAAAAACAAGATCTAACATTTGCTTATATGTCGGGCCTAATCACTGGCCCTTTTATCGGTTGGGTTTTAGGTACGGCCTTAGGAGCCTCAATCTGTTCGGTTCTTCCCGGTAGCCTGCAAGATTCTACAGGTATTGCTTTATATGCAATGTTTATTGCCCTAATCATACCTAATGCAAAAAAATCACTAGCTGCCTTAACAGTTGTTATCATTGCCATCAGCCTAAGTTCCATTTTTACCTGGGTACCGTATATTAATCAAATTTCAGAGGGATGGGGAATTATCATTGCGACCATGATTTCTTGCCTAATTGGTGCCGCCCTCTTCCCTAGAGAGGATGTTTAAAGTGAGAAGAATACTTTTAGCAGTCTTTTTAATGGCAATCGTTACTTACATTCCTAGAGTATTACCGATGGCCTTTGTTAAAAAAAGAATAAAATCAAAGTTTCTACGTTCATTTCTCTTTTATGTCCCCTTTGCTGTCTTAGGTGCTATGACTTTTCCCAGTATTCTATATTCCACTGGTAATTTATATTCAGCACTAACCGGAATGATCGTAGCATTGGTTCTGGCTTTCTTAGGAAAAGGGTTATTAACCGTTGCCATCAGTTCCGTTCTTGCAGTTTATCTTTTTCAATTCCTGATTCATTAAATCTCGAAACTCGTGGCTGATTAGTCTCACATTTTGCCTTTTATTTATACCAAGGAAAACGCTATCGCAAAGCCCTTAGATTATATATCCCCCGCTCTATCCTTTAGCGGGGGATTTTTTACCATCTTTATTTTTTATCATAACCCTGCGGGTGGTTTTTATGCCACCTCCAGGCTGTAGCAATAATCTCTTCTAATTGAGGATATTGAGGGTTCCAGCCTAGTTCTTTCCGGATTTTTTCCGATGAGGCCACCAGTACCGCCGGATCCCCTGGACGCCTGGGAGTTTCGATTACTGGTATTTCTCTACCTGTCACCCGCTGAGCTGTTTCTATTACCTGCCGATTAGAATAACCCTGCCCATTTCCTAGATTATAAACAGTAGAGTTTTTCCCATTATTCAAAGCTTTAATCGCCAGCAAGTGAGCTTGTGATAGATCAGAAACGTGGATATAATCCCGGATACAAGTCCCATCCGGAGTCGGATAATCCGTTCCGTACAGTTCAAGATGATCTCTTAAGCCTAAAGCGGTCTGGAGGATAATCGGGATTAGATGGGATTCTGGCTTATGATCTTCTCCAATCTCGGCCTCTGGATCAGCCCCAGCCGCATTAAAGTAACGTAAAGAGATGTATTTTAAGCCATAAGCCCGGTCATAAGCTTCAAGAATCCCTTCATAGGTTAGCTTGGAAAAACCATAAGGATTCTTTGGCTGCTTGGGATGATCTTCATCGATTGGTGTGCTTTCTGGTTCACCATAAACTGCAGCAGTTGAGGAGAAGACAAACTTCTTTACCCCACAGGTCATCATCGCATCCAATAAAGCAAGACTATTAGCAATGTTATTCCGAAAATACTTGCCTGGTTTTTGCACTGACTCCCCTACCAAGCTAAAAGCGGAAAGATGTACCACCACTTCGATCTTTTCTTGGGTCAGAATCTCCTGAACCAGCTTTTGGTCGCCCATACTTCCTTGAATAAACTTCCCGGCCTGCACCGCCTCACGGTGGCCCTTGCTCAAATCATCCAAAACTACTGGTTCAAATCCCTGCCGGCTTAAATCTAAGGTAACATGGCTACCTATGTAACCGGCCCCACCAGTCACTAATACTTTCATTTTATCCTCCCCCTTTTGAATCTAAACCTTTTCACTAGCAAACTGCTAACAATCTAATATCTCGGCTCCGTTTGCCGGTGAGCTAATATAAAACTCCGGTTGAATTCCTGTTTGCTGCAGGTAGTTTGTTCCTACATACTCAGTAAACTCTTTGACCTGATCAGCTGGTAAAAGATTAACAGTACAGCCGCCAAACCCGCCCCCGGTTATCCGGGCGCCTAATACTCCGGGAACCTGACGGGCCAAATTAACTAACAGATCAACTTCTTCACAGCTCACCTCATAATCATCACGGAGTGAATCATGGGAGGCATTCATTAATTCACCAAACTTAACTAGATCATCCCGGCGTAAAGCATTGATACTCTCCGTTACACGGTTGTTCTCAGTTATAACATGATAAGAACGCTGGTATACTACCGGATCCATTTCCGGCCGACAAATCTCCAGCTGTTCAAGGCGAGCATCCCGTAATGCTTTAATCTCTTTAAATTGTGCCGCCAGAATACGGACACCTTCTTCGCACTGCTGCCGCCTTATATTATACTCTGAATCAACCAAAGAATGTTTAACTCCACTTTGGCAGATTAGTACTACATTATCTCCCAGATGTAACGGAATATGTTGATACTTTAAAGATCGGCAATCAAGAAATAAAGCATCACCTTTTCTCCCCATCATCGAAATAAATTGATCCATAATCCCACATTTTGTTCCAACAAACTCATTCTCGGCAAATTGGCAAAGCTCTACTACAGCCAAGGGTTCCATCGCAAAACCTGTTAATCTCTGGATTACTTTAGCAGTTGCCACCTCAATAGCTGCAGAAGAAGATAGCCCAGCCCCTTGTGGAATATTTCCGGAAAAAACAATCTCCATTCCTGGAAGCGCTACCCCTTTTTGCCTCAAAGCCCATAAAACTGAGATTGGATAATTACAGCCTTTATTCTCTTTCCTATATTCCAAAGGCTCGTCCAATGAAACTTCAACCTTTTGGTCGTAATCTACAGAATAAACCTTAACTTTTGTATCCTCACGTTTTCGAGCTGCCAACCGGATTTCAAAATCAATCGCCATGGGAAAAACGAAACCATCGTTGTAATCAGTATGTTCTCCAATCAGATTAACCCGTCCCGGAGCCCGTCCACAAATTATTTCCCCACCCGTACCAAACAGCTTTTCAAAAATATTCTTTATATTAATCGTTTTAGCCATCATCTCACCCCATTTTTAATACATCTTCCATCTTTTGGGGGGCTTTCTTTCGCAATTCTTCCGCTTTTTCCTCCGGCAAAGTATCATTAATGAAGCTTCCTGCCCCTGATTCACATCCTGCCAAGTATTTCAGTTTCTTTGCTGTCCGGTGAGGCGGATAGAACTCGAAATGAAGATGATATTCAGGATGTTCTTTACCATCTGTCGGTGCCTGATGGATCACCATAATATATGGGAAGGAAAAACCAAAAAGCCGGTCATACTTTACTAATAGTGCTTTAAGCACAATGGCTAAATCTTCCCGATCCTCACTGGTAAACTCTGCCATCGAAGATCGATGCTCTTTTGGCGCTAGGTATACTTCATAGGGATAACGCGCAAAAAACGGAATAAATGCCACAAATCTCTTTCCTTCAAAAACGATCCGTCTTCCGTCTTTAAACTCCTCATTAAGAGTATCACAGAAGAGGCAGGCCTGTTTCTCCCTGTAATATTTTTCAGAAGCAGCTAATTCCTGTTTGAGTTTAGGAGGAATAAAAGGGAAGGCATAAATCTGCCCATGAGGATGATGAAGGGTTACTCCTACTGCTTCTCCCTTGTTTTCAAAGATTAAAACACTTTTAATGTAATCTTTTGCTCCTAATTCTTCATAGCGATCTTGCCAAACCCGGATCAAATTTCTAATTCTTGATAATGGCATATCAGTAAGTGTTTGATTATGTTCTGGAGAGTAAAGTATTACTTCACAAATACCCTGTGCTTTTTCCACTGGTGAAACTGTAGTCGGCAATACTGCCGGCTCTGGCGGTTCTTTCTGCAAGGAAGGAAATTTGTTTTCAAAAACTACAATATTATAGTCTTCTCTGGGTACCTCCGTAGGAAACCCACCCGGCATAGTCGGACAGAAAGGGCAATAATCCTTTGGAGGAAGAAAGGTCCGATCCTGTCGATGGGTAGCAGTAATCACCCATTCTTCAAGAAAAGGATGCCAACGTAATTCAGACATGATCTTCACCTCACATTAATTGCTTTCACTTTTTTTATCTTTTTCTTGAGCAACAAAATCATAATAAATCAAATATCTTCCATCCTTCAGTTCAACTTTTTCCTTTTTAAGTTCTTTGGTTTTTTTCAAAATTTCCTCTCCTTTCTACTAGAAAATAGATCTCGATACTCGTCGCTCGTAAGATTGAAGGCCTTTGTAAGCTACGGATTAAGGTTCTATTTTATCCTTTCGCTTGCCCCAGCTTGCTGGGGTGGGCGACTAC
>DIPO01000063.1:20417-21530 GCA_002427045.1 Firmicutes bacterium UBA5486 | reverse complement strand
ACTTCTGACCAGGCGGAGATTATAACTTAAATTGTATTTTCATTCTTTCATGTGACCTAGCTTGCTGTGGTGGGCGACTACCCTTACCTCAGACTCTTTTGATCTGAAGCCCCTTCTCAGCTAAACGAGCAAGATTTTTAGGCTCTGCCTGATTATCAGTGATTAAAAGGTCAATTTCACTAAGCTCAGCTACTTTTGCCAGAGAAACATTTCCGATCTTACTAGAATCACAGAGTAAAATACTTTTTTCGGCATTTTTAATGAATAATGATTTTATTTCAGCTTCAGCAATATTTACATTGGTTACTCCATGATCAACCTCAATTCCCGTAGCTCCAATCAAAGCAAGATCTGCATGGATCTGATTAATAATAAATGATCCATACGGATTAACCAATGAGTGTTGTTTTTCCCGTAAAGTTCCACCAGTAACAATCAGAGTAATACCCGGTGCCCCCTCTAATAATAGAGCTATATTTAAAGCATTGGTAATAACTGTTACGTTGTTTTTACCCCGTAAGCAACGAGCCACTTCATTTAGAGTAGTCCCTACATCCAAAAAAACAGTATCACCATCAGTAACCATTTCAGCAGCAGCTTTTCCTATTCTTTCTTTTTCTTCTTTAAAAGAGGTCTCTTCTTGTTGAAATGGGCGCTCTTCACTTATTTTACGATTTAAAATAGCACCACCATGTGTCCGTCGCAAAAGTTCATTTTTTTCTAAAAGATCAAGATCCTGTCTGATCGTTACTTCCGAAACTCCTAGATCCCGGGCAAGATCATTTACACGTATTCTTCCCCGCGTACGCAAAATTTCTAGGATTAAATCTCTTCTTTCTTCAGGAAACATGTTTCAACCCCTTTCGTTTTTATTTTATGATCTCTTACGATTTTTGTCAAATATTTTCTTCTTATTTCGTTACAAATATTTTTTGCCTTATTTCTTCTTTTATATTAATGATTTGTAGCTGTTCTCTTATAAAAAGATAAACGCAAAAACCTATGGTTTCCGCGTTTATCTTTTTATTTCGTATTTTTTCTTAATAAGGGAGGGAATTGCATAATTACCTTACTCACGTCTTTGGCCACAATATATTGTGGCCAAATCTTAAA
>DIPO01000063.1:10380-20321 GCA_002427045.1 Firmicutes bacterium UBA5486 | reverse complement strand
ATATATTGTGGCCAAATCTTAAATATTAAAGTAGAATAATAAACGTGGATTCCAATTCAGAAATCCACGTTTATTCCAATCAACCCCATTTTCCTTTACTAATATGGCCGACAATCTCGGCTTTAATGGCCTGTTGAATCTCAGTGGCATTCTGCAATGCTTTTTCAAAAATTTTAACACATGGCGGATCAAGATCATCCTCAATTCCTAGTTCAGCAATCTCCTTAACTTGTTCCATTAAACCAACCAATTCCATATGAAACTGATTAGTAATCCTTGAATGATCTATCAATTTCCTTTGTTCCTCAGATAATTCATTGAATTTTTCCGCAGGAGCACCACACTTCGGACAAGCTTTCGGGGGATTATCTCCATCATGTATATACCCACAAACCATGCATTTCCACTTTTTCATAATTAAATTCCTCCTTTAATTTCTTTTATATCGAAACTGGTCGCTGGTTATCTCACATTTCGCCTTTCATCTATACCAAAGAAAACATTACCGCAGGCTTTCTCGATTTCAATTCTTATAAGGGATCTCAACTTTAGATCTCTTTCTTATCTTCACCTGTTAAACTCCGATATCTAAGATTCCCGGGACAGTCTGGAAGATGAAACCAGCCGCAGTGTAAACATATCCGGTCAATATCTTCTTTCTTTACTAAAGCTGCTTCTAGAAAACCCTGTATACCTTGTTTTAGGTTTTTAAGTGTTTCTGGGTCTAGACGGTTAATTATCTCTTGTAAACTTTGGAGCAAGCTTTCCCTTTCCTGTTCGTATATTTTCAATCCTTCAGGAGTTAATTCTAAAATAATTTGCCGTCGATCATTTTGAGAAAATTTCCTAACTACTAATCTCTTTTTTTCTAACCTATCAATCAGCTTAGTTACTGCCGCATTGCTAATTTGCAATCCTTCTGCCACTTCTTTGGCTGAAGGATTCTTATGACAGTAGATAAAACGAAGACAATTCCTTTGAACATTCGTCAACCCATTCTTTTTATTGGATACTGGTTTATAAATCAGTTCGCTCAAAGTTCGATTAAATAGTCTTAATGTCAAATCAAATTTATAGAGATCCACTTTTATCACGGCCTTTAGTTAACATGATTTAATATTAATATATTTAACCTTATTTGTCAACTACTTATTATTTGCAAACTAAGAAGGAGGCCGGAGCCTCCTTCTTATCTAAACAATCTTCTTCTACGCCTACCACGCCTTACTTTTCTACGGGGTGCATAAGGGCAGTTCTCCCAGCTAATCATCGGGGTAGCATAAATATATGGATCCGGGCAATAAGGATATGGAGCAGGCATTACTGGTACAACAGGTTCCGGACACGGTAGAGGTAATGCTGGCTCTGGAGGATATGGTAGTGGCAGCATTGGTTCCGGAGGACACGGTGATGGCAACACTGGTTCTGGAAGACATGGTGATGGCAACACCGGCTCTGGAGGACATGGCATCGGTTCATAAGGATAAGGCTGCGGCATTGAAATCGGTTGTTCCGGAATATAGGGAAGGGGTAATTCCTCCCTAGGCGGACAGGGCATAATTGGCATTGGTAGTGGCGGTTCGATCTCGATCGGTTCTGGAATAGGAACTGGTGAAATCGGCAGTGCCGGAAGGGGAACACATAGTAAATCACCAGCCTGGATAAGATTTGGATCTGTAATTTCTGGATTAAGCTGTAAAAGTAGATCAACAGTCGTCCCTAATTGTTCAGCAATAGTAAAAAGTGTGTCTCCAGGCATTACTATATAAGTTAAACCTGTAGGACAAGGTGGTGTTGGGACTTCCGGGATACTTACAGGAGCTGGTATGCAGATTATTTGACCAGGAAATATATGATTCGGGTTTTCAATCTGAGGATTAGCCTCAATTAATTGTTGTAAACAGATCCCAAATCTTTGGCTAATAAAAAATAAAGTGTCGCCAGCAACAACAGTATATGTTTGTCCACTTGGACAAAAAGGGAGTTGCAAAGAAGAAGCCCTTCCAAACTCCATTCCGTCTCTTTCTGATATCATTTGTCTCCCTCCTCGAGAAAACTATTTCTGTAAAATCCTGTTTTACATCCGTAAGTTGTTTATCAGATAAAACTGATATCAACTTTTCACTTTAGCATATTCTAAGGCGAAACTATATGTCCCGGGCTGAAAGAACAAGTAGTCGTTAGTCTTTTTTATAAAACTCTACTTGTTATGATATAATATTTAGGAATGGCATGATTCAATTTTAAATAATACCTCTGCAATTACCATTGATACGCATTGCTCATAAACATAGGAAGGTATGAAGAATGTTAAAACCACCTCCGCTTCTGATCAAAACCATTCCTTCTTGGAATGGACGAACGATAGAATCCATACTCCGCCAGGAACTCCGGCTCTCACGAAAACAGGTCATAGCCCTGAAAAAATGTAATGGGGTCACTCTCAATGGTAGGCCTGTTCTAGTAAAAGAGAAGCTTTCCGGTGGTGAGGATTTAGTTATACAGATCCCTATAAACACTACCCAGAATTTTTTACCGGAGCAGATTCCGCTTTCGATTATTTATGAAGATCCTGACCTGATTATTATAGATAAACCCGCAGGTTTACTTGTCCACCCGGTTCGTTATCATCTATCCGGTACTCTGGCCAATGCCTTAGCCTATCACTGGCAAGTTACTGGTAAAGTTGCCTCTTTTCATCCAGTACATAGATTAGACAAGCTTACCTCCGGACTACTTTTGGTAGCAAAGAGCTCTTGGGCCCATCAACAGTTATCCCTGCAGATAAAAGAAGGACAGTTTCACCGGTTATATCTGGCCATCACCAAGGGTATTCCTCCGGCAGCCAGCGGTGAGATTTCTTTTCCTATTAAACGTGGACAGAACGGAATTAAGCGGATTATCGAAGCTGGGGGACAACCAGCAATTACTCGTTATCGTGTAATTAGACAAAATAAAGATTCCTCTCTTCTCGCTATCCGATTGATAACTGGTAGAACTCACCAGATTAGAGTTCATCTTTCTCATTTAGGAGCAGCATTATGGGGGGACCCTTTATACGGTGCATCCGATGAGCATCTCTTGCGCCCCGCTTTACATGCAGCCAGCTTAAGATTTAAACATCCTCGCACCCATAAGTTGTTAACTTTTAAATCCCCGCTTCCAGAGGACCTTTGCACTCTTGGGGAATCCTTAAACCTAATTTGAAATACACCTCGTAGCTCGTCGCTTGTTGCTCGTATTGAATCAAGCCTTTTTTACAACTATTTTAATTTTTTTATTTTCCTCATCTAGGCTGTGATGGAACCCTGATATGGATCAATAAGTCACGAATAATCTGAATTCGTGACATCTGTAAACACCAGGGTAAATCGTGAAAGCTTGCGAATCGTTTACCCTAGTATAGATAATAAAGTCACGAATTCAGAACTTCAGGACTTTGTAGATATGTAATTAAATCTGAAATAAATTAGTTATGCATTTCCTTAAAAAAGGCATACTAAAATAAGAGTTTGTAAGATAATTTTATCTATGGTTATTTTTTAGGTTAAAACATTTATAATCTATTTTAAACTTAAAGGGTTTCTGTATAACAAAGAAGAAATATATTGGTTGATAAGTTTCACTATCATTACATACATAACAGAAAGGAGTTTTCTATTTGATCACAAACATTGCTAATACTATTCGAGGTCTGGTTGCCGATATTGTAGAAAAAGCCAAATCTGGTCATCCGGGCATGCCTCTTGGTACTGCAGAAATCTCAGCTGTTCTTTATTCTGAAGTACTAAAACATGACCCGACTGTTCCTGATTGGCCTGATCGGGACCGTTTCGTTCTTTCCGCTGGACATGGCTCTGCTTTGCTGTATACTTTGCTCCATTTAACCGGGTACCAAATGCCGATGGAGGAACTTAAACGCTTTCGACAGCTGGGTTCAAAAACGCCCGGCCATCCAGAGTTCTGGGATGTCCCAGGAATTGAAACCACAACCGGCCCTCTAGGGCAAGGGCTCTCTAATGCCGTTGGTATGGCTCTGGCTGAACGAATGTTAGCCACTAGATTTAATCGTCCTGATTATGAGATCGTAGACCACTATACTTATGCGATTGCCGGCGATGGCTGTTTGATGGAAGGAGTCACCTCAGAAGCTTCTTCCTTAGCTGGAGATCTAGGTCTCGGAAAACTAATTGTTTTCTATGATGATAATGAAATTTCGATTGAAGGTTCAACTGACCTTGCTTTTAAAGAAGATGTACTACAACGTTATGAAGCATATGGCTGGCAGGTCTTATCAATTGATGGCCATGACCAGGAAGAGATTTTAAAAGCTTTGGAAGATGCCAAAGCCGATACTTCTAGGCCAACTTTGATTGCTGCCAAAACTAAAATTGGTAAAGGTAGTCCTTTGGAAGGTAGTGCAAAATCCCATGGTGCACCCTTAGGAAAGGAAAATATTGTAGCTCTTAAGAAAGCACTCGGCCTACCTGAAGATGAATTTTACGTACCTGACAAAGTTTATAAACATTTTGAGCAGAAACGTTCTGAATGGGCAGATACCAGAAAATCCTGGGAGAATAAATTTAAAGCATGGTCAGAAAAATATCCGGAATTAAGAACCGAATGGGATCGGGTTATGAATAGAGAACTACCATCTGACCTCAAGTCAGCTTTACCAAAATTTGAAGTGGGATCCGCACTCGCAACCCGGAATGCCGGAGGCAAAGTTTTAACTGCCTTATCCTCTAAACTCCCTGAACTGGTTGGTGGGTCCGCTGATCTCTCGCCCTCAACTAAAACCTATGTCGAAGGTGCCGGTGATATCGGCAATGGTAATTTTGAAGGCAAAAACTTCCACTTTGGGGTTAGAGAACATGCGATGGGTTCAATCTTAAATGGCCTATCAATCCATGGTGGTTTTAGAGTTTATGGTTCTACTTTCTTTGTCTTCTCAGATTATATGCGGCCACCGATCCGGTTAGCTTCTCTGATGCATCAACCAGTGATTTATGTATTTACCCATGACTCTTTCTATGTTGGTGAAGATGGTCCTACCCATCAGCCCGTGGAACATATTGAAGCTCTACGTATTATCCCCGGAATGCGGACAATCCGTCCCGCCGATGCCAATGAGACGGCTTGGGCTTGGATGAGTGCTCTTGAAAGAACCACTGGCCCAACTGCTATTTTATTAACCAGACAGAATCTTCCTACTCTTTCCGGAACTGATCTGGAAGGATTCCGCCGTGGAGGTTACATTATCAGCGAACCCGAGGATGGAAAAGCTGATCTGGTGATTATTGCTACAGGAAGTGAAGTCTCCCTAGCCTTGGCTGCTGCCGAAAAACTGGCTGCAGAAAATAAAAATGCCCGCGTAGTCTCGATGCCTTGTCGAGAATTATTCATGGCTCAGGATCCCTCATATATTAATAAGGTTTTAGGAACTGATCTACCGCGTGTAGCAATTGAAGCAGGTGTAAGTTCTGGTTGGTACCAAATAACCGGTACTTCCGGTCTGGTAATCGGGCTTGACGAATTTGGTAAAAGTGGACCCTTTAAGGACTTAACCGAGCTGTTTGGTTTTACACCAGAAGCTGTAGTTAATAAGATTAAATCCTTCTACCAATGGTCATAAATTAGCCTGCCAACTAGTTTAATTAACCAGAAAAAAAGAACCTTGGTCACTGTTGAACCAAGGTTCTTTTTTCTTAGAAAGATACTTCCAAGAAACAACTTCTGAACAGGCATGCTAGCTTCTCTCTATTTTCTCCCTTCATATGGTATACCACTGGCCTCCGGTGCTACAGAACGGCCTACCAAACCCAGGATCAAAACGAGGGTTACGGCATATGGTAACATATGGAGAAAGTGTTTAGGAATATCCATCCCCATCAGCTGGAATTGTCCTTCCATTGCTTCAGCAAAGCCAAAGAGAATGCATGCCAGAAATGCACCTTTCGGTTTCCACTTACCGGCAATTACTGCAGCTAAAGCAATAAATCCTTTACCTGCACTCATATTCTCCTTAAACATATCCATCTGACCCAAGGAAAGATATACACCAGCTAATCCACCCAAGATTCCGCTAAGTACCACAGAAAAATACCTGACCTTTCTTACACTAATCCCAACAGTCTCTGCGGCCTCGGGATTTTCACCTACTGCGCGGATTCGTAATCCATAAGTGGTTTTAAAAAGAAAATATCCGGAAAGAAAAACCAATACCACAGCAAGATAAACCAAGGGATTAAGTTTCCCCACGGCCTCTCCAAGAAAAGGAATATCTTTTAGGAAAGGAATCTGCCAATCGCGAATCTTAGGAACTGTTTCGGATTGTCCAGCTGTATGGAAGAGCTTCTGCAGTAAAAAGGCGGTTCCAGATGTGGCTAACAAGTTAATAGCAACCCCACTTACTACCTGATTTGCCCGGAGATCAACAGCCAGGAAGGCATGGAGCAGTGCTATTAGCGCCCCAACCAGCATTCCTAGAAAAACCCCAAACCATGGATCCCGAGTTAAATATGAACCCAACATCCCGAAAAAAGCCCCAAAAAGCATAATACCTTCCAATCCGATATTGACTACTCCGGATCTTTCAGAAAATACTCCACCTAGCGAAGCAAAGATTAAGGGAGTAGCTGAACGAAAAGTAGAAGCAACAATAAATGCTAAGACATTAATGAGAAAGCCCGGTTCCATTACTCTGAACCTCCTTCCCTGGACTATCTTCTTCCATATCTATAGAAAAAGGCCGTTCTAATTTCTTTCTTAACAGGTAATCCGCTGAAATGAAAAAGACAATCACTGATTGCATAATACCAATTAGATCTTTGGGAACCCCAGCCACACTTTGCATCTGTAATGCTCCACAGTTTAATGACCCAAAAAGAAATGCACTTAACAAGATCCCGGCTGGATGATTATTTCCCAACAAAGCTACAGCAATACCGTCAAATCCATAACCAGTAAAACCAAATAGATCATTAAAACGATACTGAATACCTTGAACCTGTAAGGCCCCGGCAAGCCCTGCTAAGCTACCACTTAAAGCCATTGCTAAAATAATATTCTTTGTTACATTAATTCCTGCATAACGGGCGGCTTCCGAATTTAGCCCTACTGCTCTAATTTCAAAACCCCATTTTGTTTTCCATAGAAATATATAGACCAAAATCAAAGAGGCCAGGGCGAAAAAAATACCTGTATTAGCCCGTGAAGGTGGGATTAATCTGGTCAGTTTAGCTGAGGAACTTATCACCCGGGTGGCCGGTAAATAGCCCCCTGGGGCCATCAATACATAGTTTACCAGATAGCCGGTGAAGTGAAGAGCAATATAATTCATCATAATTGTAGAAATAACTTCATGCGCTCCATACCTTGCTTTAAAGAACCCTGGAATTGCCGCCCATACAAAGCCAGCAAGTACACCTGCTCCCATCGTCAAAGGAATATGAATCCAAGCAGGTAAACCGGTAAAAATTGAACCTACCCATGCTGCTCCCATCATCCCCATAATATATTGGCCTTCAGCACCAATATTAAAAAGGCCACAACGGAAAGATAAGGCCACACTAAGCCCGGTCAAAATTAATGGTGAGACATACACTAAAGTTTCTCCAAAGTTAGAAAGTTTTCCGAAAGCGCCTTTAAATAAATGCAAAAAAGCATTGAATGGGTTCTCTCCTAACCAGGCAATCAGTAATCCACCGGCAAAAAGGGCTATAAATAATGCTATTAGCGGAAAAGTCAGTTTCTGACTATACTCTTCAAGTAAATTCTTTTCTGGGTTATTACTCATTTACCACACCTCCCTTTCTACCGGAGAGGCCACCTGTCATCATTAATCCTAATTCTTCCTCTGTAGCTTCCTCCCGCGGAAGAATTGCAACAATTTCACCTTCATAGATTACAGCAATCCGATCAGCCAAACTTAGGATCTCATCCAATTCTAAAGAAAACAGGAGAATCGCCTTACCCAAATCCCTTTGCCTGATTAACTGCTTATGAACAAATTCTATTGCCCCCACATCAAGTCCTCTCGTGGGTTGAGCAACAATCAACAACTTAGGTTCTCTCCTAATTTCCCTGGCAATTACCACTTTCTGTTGGTTCCCGCCGGACAGCGAGGAAGCAAAAATCCCTGGCCCAGGCGTTCTAATATCAAATTCTTCAATTAATTCTTCAGCATACCCTCGGCACTTATCCGTTTTAATGAACCCTTTATGACAAAAACCGGGTGTACGATAAAGTTCCAGTATGATATTCTCTTGAATTGAAAAATCCAGGATCAGGCCTCTTTTCTGTCGATCCTCGGGAATATGGCCTACACCACTCTCTAGTATAGACCTGGGATCGGCATACTTTATTTCTTCCCCTTCAATTAATATTTGTCCGTTTGCCACCGGGCGTAAACCGGTCAACGCTTCAATTAACTCACTTTGACCATTGCCATCTACCCCCGCTATTGCCAGGATTTCACCCGCCCGGACCTGAAGATTAACATCTTTGACCGTTTGCAGGTTCCGGTTATCCAAAACCTCGAGATCTTTAGTTTCTAGAATTACCTTTCCCGGCTTAACTGGAGCTTTTTCCATTTGCAGAAAAACTTTTCTACCCACCATCATCTCAGCTAGTTTTTCCATATTAGTTTCAGAACTATTTACCGTATCAACTACTTTTCCTCCACGAATCACGGTGATCCGATCGGCAAATTTCATTACTTCCTTAAGTTTATGTGTAATAAAGACTATGCCTTTACCACTAGCTGCCAATTCTCTTAGGATTCCACCAAGTTCATCCGCTTCCTGAGGAGTCAGTACTGAAGTAGGCTCATCTAGAATTAAAATTTCCGCTTCTCGGTAAAGAGCTTTCAAAATCTCCACTCTTTGTTGCATCCCAACTGTAACGTTTTCTATTTTCGCCCCTAAGTCTACTTTTAATCCCAACTGCTGGGAAAGCTTATTAATTTTTTCTACCGCTTTACGCTTGTCCAAACGTCCTAAAGATTTTCTAGGCTCTGCTCCCAGAATAATATTCTCCAGAACAGTAAAAGGAGGTATTAACATAAAGTGCTGATGGACCATGCCAATTCCTTTTCTGATCGCCTCTTCAGGAGAGCTAATCTCAATTTGATTTCCATTTAACATAATCTCTCCTGCATCCGGTTTATATAAACCAAAAAGGATCTTCATTAATGTAGTCTTACCTGCACCATTCTCCCCCAGTAAAGCATGGACTTCACCACGACGTAAATTAAAATTAATATCTTTATTAGCTTGTACCCCTGGAAAACCTTTACTAATTCCTTGCATTTCTAAAAGGAACTGCGATTTCAAAGACTACTTCACCCCCTACCTTAAAAAAGTGCCGGTGTTTAGCCGGCACTTATTCCCTAAAGAGTATGTTTACTGAACATCTTTTGGATTTTGAGGAACCTGTAATTCACCGGAGACTATTTTGTTTGTATACTCTTCTACTTTTGCTAAAGCTTCGGCAGATGCTGTCTCTTTTGCGGCTTCGCAGACTCCAACACCTTCTTCAGCTAAACCCATCAGAGTTTCCCCACTACTGAAATTACCCTCTAATGCTTCCTTTGATGCCTTATATACTCCCATATCAACCCGTTTTACCATACAAGCTAAAACATAATCTTTACCATCTACCTGACCCTCAGCATGTTGACATTTATCCACACCAATGGCCCAAGTTTCTTTTTCTTTTGCCGCGGAAATAACACCTAAGCCACTTCCACCAGCAGCATGGTACACGATATCAGCACCCACATTAAACTGAGAAGCGGCAAGTTCTTTCCCTTTAGCCGGATCATCAAAGGCACCGGCATATGCCGTATAAATTTTGGCGTCTGGTCGGGCAGCTTTTACGCCCGCAAGATACCCTGCTTCAAATTTTTGAATTAAAGGAAACTCCATTCCACCGACAAA
>DIPO01000063.1:0-10210 GCA_002427045.1 Firmicutes bacterium UBA5486 | reverse complement strand
ACATTATCCTTTTCAACAACCGCATCGATAATTCCAAATTTCTGCTCAGGGTACATCTCTGCTACTTCATCTAAAGCATCAGTCATCAAAAATCCAATGGCCCAGATCATATCATACTTCTGATCTGCTAAGCTTTTCAGATTCGGAACATAATCTTCCATCTTTGAAGATTCAACTACTTTAATCTCTACGCCCATGTCGGCCTCTAACATTTTTAAGCCATCATAGGCCGCATCATTAAAGGATTTATCTCCAAGGCCACCAACGTCCGTAACCATAGCTACTTTTAATCTGTCATCAGATACTACGGTTTCCTCGGCTTCCTTGGAACCACGGAAGATATAAACCCCGGCTACTACCAGGACAACTACTAAAAGAACAAGTACAAGAATAACTGAAGACTTATTCTTCCCCATTTTTATCCACCCCTTATTAAAGTATTTTCATCTAAATATTTCTATTTAAAAGACTCTTTTCCTTCTTATTCATATTTATTCAGTAAAATTCTTTTGTTTAAAGTTTTCCATAAATATTTGGGAATTGTATAATTGGTAGGAGATCGCATAATTAGAAAAAGCCTTAAGGCTATTATTTATACAATTAATTGATATAAGATTTAACGGATTAAATATACGGTTAAATCAAGGCCTGAGTTAATTATGCAATTCTCACAAATAATAATTCTTTTCTCTATAATGTTCTTAAATAGTCTTATGATTAAAACCATAATTTCATGCTTCATTCTTCATTACTATTGAAAATTTAATAATAGCATAATTCAATTATTTTTAATTTGACCACAATATCTGACAGATCCATCCTTGCCCTTTGCTTAAATATGCGAAATATAGGCAGGTAATTATGCAATTCCCTCAAATATTAAAATATTTTTTTACCTTTTGTTTAGTTCTAGATAGAAGGAACAAAAATATAAAAACCGAAGAAAATCATAATTCAAGCTAATATTGGAGGAATAAACAATGAAACGAACCCAACTGGTAGAACTTTTTCGAACCTTTTTTAAAATCGGAGCCTTCACCTTTGGTGGCGGTTATGCCATGCTTCCCCTTATCCATAAAGAAATTGTTGATGTGAAAAACTGGCTTTCTGAAGAAGAGTTTAACAATGTACTCGCTGTTACACAATCAGCCCCTGGAGCGCTTGCTGTTAATTCTTCTATTTTTATCGGTTATAGTTTAGCTGGTATTCTAGGAGCAATCTCCGCTGTCCTTGGCGTAGTCATACCCTCTTTCTTAATTATTATCGGAGTAGCAGTCTTCTTTACCCGATTTTCTACGAATACTTTTGTTCAAAGAATGTTCTGTGGAATCAGGCCTGCAGTAGTTGCTTTAGTTGCTTATGCCGCTGTTAAACTAAGTAAAACGATTCTGGTAAACCCTTTTGGCTATCTAATAGCTGTAGCTGTTCTCTTACTTAATCTGATCTTTGGGATTAGCCCCATACAGAATATTCTCCTAGCAGCTCTTGCAGGAGTTGGTTATTATCTGCTATTGAAAAAGAATAAGAAATTTCCTGATAAATCCTCCCAAAATAGTAATTAAAAAATATAAGTACCAAACGTTAAGGAGCAATAGAATATGAATATTTTAACAAAGCTTTTCTTTTCTTTTTTCAAAATCGGAGCCTTTACCTTTGGTGGCGGTTATGCAATGATCCCGCTAATGCAGGCAGAAATCATTAATACACATCATTGGTTAACCCATACGGAATTTATGGAAATCATCGCAATTGCTGAAATGACCCCTGGGCCAGTTGCTATTAATTCTGCCACCTTTATTGGATTTCGTACAGCAGGAATCTTGGGAGCAACAATTGCTACACTTGGCGTAGTTTTACCTTCTTTTATTACTGTATTAATTATTGCCCATTTACTTAAAGAATTCGAAGACTCCCCCTGGGTAAAAGCTTTATTTTCTGGTATAAAGCCAGCTGTTATTGGTTTAATCCTAATTGCCCTTTTCAGTCTGGGGCAATCCACCTTAACCGAATTTAAAGCTATACTTATCTGCCTTTTATCTTTTTTCTTACTTGCTAAAATAAAATTACATCCGATTATTGTAATTGGTATATCAGCACTTTTGGGATTACTATTTTACTAAAACTGCAAAAAATAGTAAAATCCCCTCGGATGAGGGGATATATAAAAGGAGGTCATATAAGAGAAAACGATCTATTCATTATTAGGTTCCATTAATTCGAATATTAACAGCTAAGGCTTTTATCTTTTTTAATCAGTCCACCGGTTTTCAATCTTACATTTCGCTCCTCTTATATTTAGCTGGCTTTGTTTATGATAACTACCTCTAGCTTGACCTTTGTGTAAAGGGTAAACAAAGAAGCTTGAATAGACAAATCATAAAAAGCCAATAAAAAAAAGCGCCAGTTCGGCGCTTAAATCTTGAAGATCTAGTTCTAATCTAGACCTCAAGTTGTTTTTCGGGGAAAAACCCCAACCGCATCATCAGCGTGTATAATGCCCTCGCTTACTCGGCATCGTGGGTTATGCGGATAAACCCCACCGTATATAAAAAAGGAGGAAAAATGAAAAAAGGTTGTTGTATATTTGAAGTATAACATGCGATAGTTAACTTCATTTTGCGGCGAAGATAAGATGGCGTAAAAAAAACCCGGAATCATTTTCCGGGTTTATCTTAACTTATCCTGTTATATCATTCATTATTGCCTTAACTGCCTGTTCAAGATCGTCAAACCCTAAGACCTTGGAGAAATCGTTCAATTCCGTTTCTGAAAACATAGTCTTTAATTTGGAGATAACTTCCGCAACTGCAAGCGAAGTTCCTTGTTCTTCAAGAATTTCACCAATAGCAGAACTTATTTTATGATTCATTGCCAACAGTCTCCTTTCCTTACTGTTATATACAATTGGCTTTAGAACTTTTTATTAAATATATTTTATACAACTTAAGGAATTCCGTAATTTAATTATTTATATTTGACTGCCCTTATATTTTATGCCCTCGTTTTTCTTTATCGGGTTAAGGAATAATTTTAATGCAACAACACAATTAGCTTTAATATTCTAACAATATATCAGACTAGCTTGCACCGGCTATCATTCAATACGATTTATGAGAGGCATATGTAATACCTATATATATATAAATTCAACATTTAGTGAAAGTATTCCTACCACGAATTGATAATTTCCTATATTTCAACCTTAAAACATATAATTGTAACAATATCTTTATATATCAAACACTAGCTTTGCATAAACAAATTTTAAAAAAGTCAAGCTCTAAATCCGATTAAATTTTGAAGATAAAAAAGGAAGAGATGCAATCAGTATCAAAAAATAACTTATCAGTCATATTTTTCTTCCTCTTCTGTATCAAGCCCGTATACAATATCACCTCTAAAACCATTTAACAACAATTCTTCATATTTACCAGTTGAAACGAGTTCTTTAGTTTTTAACTCCTCAGCTAATCTAACATATTTCCCCAAAGTAGCATATTGCTTCTCTTCAGATGTGGGTTTGTATAATTGATCGTCATAGCCAAGTTTTTTAGCTGAAGCTATTATTCCTGTCTTCATAGTATCAGCCTTGTCATATTTTCAACCAATTATTCATTTTAAATTATGACAATATAATTTCATTATTGGGCACTTTCTTTCCAAACTTTTCTCCAAATTAAACCCCTTCGAAATCATATGCCATTCATTCCAAAATGCTATATACCTATTTCCTTCAAAAAGCCAGTTAGAATTATTCTCTAACCCCAAATCCCTATCGCTAAAAAGTGCATCCACCCAACAAAAAACTGCACACCCGTGTGCATAATTTAGCAATAGGGTGTGCAGTGGTTTACATTGTATCAGTATTTGTGTTTATTTATGGTGGAGGCGGGGGGAATTGAACCCCCGTCCGAAAAGATGACCACAAGAGTCTCTCCGGGTGCAGACCGCAGTTTAAAATTTCGCCGCTGCTCCGTCTACGGACGAACTGAGCTTAAGCTATCTCGATAAGCTTAGCACCAATCTCCGAGAATTGACTGGTGAGCACCCTGGTTTAAGTGACGCCCGCACCGGACTCCCAGGTTAAGTTCGGATTGGACGGCTGCTGTTAATTTAAGCAGCTAAAGCTAAATTATTATCGGCACTTAATGTGCTTTGCTGCAGTTTAACGAGGCCACAGCACCTCGACCCGCTACTCCTGTCATCATTCTCCCCGTCGAAACCAGTCGCCCCCGAATAAAAGAGACTAGTTTACGATAATATTATACTCCAAACCAGCTTTTTTAGCAAACAATAGTTTTAAAATATTCTCTTGCCTATTCTTTTCCTAACAACAATTTTACACCCTGTTTTAACTCCATTTGCTCTTCGGCCGATCCTTCGCTCGCTGTTAACTTATTCTTTTCCCCTTAATGCCCGCGCCATCTCTCGCTCGGCATCCCTTCTAGCTAGATCTTCCCTTTTATCATAGGTTTTTTTACCCTTAGCTAAGGCCAGCTTTAATTTAACTCGATTGTTTTTGTCAAAATACATAGTAAGCGGCACAAGAGTAAACCCCTTTTGGCTGGTCTTCCCAATTAACCGGCGAATTTCCTCTTTATGCAGAAGAAGTTTACGAGGACGCAAGGGATCGTGATTAAACCTATTGCCAAAATCATAGGGACTGATATGACAATTATAAAGATAGACTTCTTCATCTACCACTTGTGCATAACAGTCATTAAGGTTACCTTTACCTTTACGCAGTGATTTAACCTCTGTCCCGGTTAAAGCAATCCCCGCTTCCATCGTCTCCTCGATATAATAATCATGCCTGGCGCGACGATTAGTAGTTATTATTTTGGGTTCCACGATTGCACCATCTCCCTTAAAAGGTAATAATTATTATATCCAGGTTCTAACTTTATGTCAAGAAGCAGAGATTAATAGTAGTTTAAGGAATTTATTATTTCTATTCTTTATTTGACCATAAAATCGACAAGCCCCATAGGCATTTCCCGTATTGGTCAAATATACGATTAAGGTAATTATACAATTCCCTCAATATACGATTCTATCAGTATTAACTGATTAAATTCAAAGTATCCCTAGCAATTACTAACTCCTCATTGGTAGGAATTAACATAATAGTCACTTTTGAATCTGGAAGACTTAAAATAGCATCTTGACCACGTAAACCCTTGTTCTTAGCATAGTCCATTTTTACGCCCAAAAATTCGAGTTCGCGGCAGATATCCTCCCGGGTCGTAGAATCATTCTCTCCAATTCCAGCTGTAAATACTAAAAGATCCAAACCTTTTAAGGCTGTATAATAACCACCTATATATTTAACAAGACGGTAGATAAAAAGCTCATAAGCTTCTTGAGCTCTACTATTCCCTTCTTCTCTGGCTTTTTGTATATCACGCATATCAGAGTAACCGGTCATCCCTAAGAAACCACTTTTTTTATTCAGATAATCATCGGCTTGGTCTGGAGTAAGATTTAATTTATTTGCAACAAAGGGGACAATCGCCGGATCTAAATCACCGGACCTAGTCCCCATCACCATTCCTTCTAATGGGGTCAGGCCCATTGATGTATCAATTACTTTACCACCATCAATCGCCGCTAGACTACTGCCATTTCCTAAATGTGCAGTGATCATCTTTAAACTCTCTACAGGACGTCCAAGAAGTTTTGCAGCTTGTCCTGAAACATAGCGGTGGGATGTACCGTGGAAACCATATCTCCTTACCCGATGCTTTTCATACATCTCATAAGGTATAGCATAAAGATAAGCTTTTTTAGGCATAGTTTGATGAAAAGCAGTATCAAACACAGCAACTTGTGGTGTACCAGGCATAATCTCCTGGCAGGCCCTGATCCCCATAATATTGGCGGGCATATGCAAAGGGCCTAATTCTCTCAATTCTTCCATATGATCTAGATCTTCTGCGGTAACCAAGACTGATTTCTTAAAGTATTCTCCGCCATGTAATACACGGTGCCCTACACCATTAATCTCACTTAAATCATTGATTACTCCCCATTTGGGATCAACCAGTAAATTTAATACCATTTTTAAAGCTTTCTGATGGTCAGGAATCTCATTTTCTGTCTGATATTTACCATCATTCTCTAGCTGGTGGGTAATCATCCCAAGGCCCTCAGAAAGTCCAATTCTTTCAACCACTCCGTAAGCTAAGACTTTTTCCTTTTCAACAGCAAATAGCTTGTACTTTAAAGAAGAACTACCACTATTTAGCACCAAAATATTCATCATGTAACCCCTTTCCAATCTTATTGCGAAAAAGCTTCAAGTTTACAATGTATATTAGATACAATCAATATTATAAACCTATTTCCTCTTCTTTGACAAGAAGGGTTCCTTACTTTCCAGGCTAAAACTTGTATTACTCTCCGAATGCCAGCATCTATTTACAGAAGTTTAAAGAATCATCTGATTAATAGAAAAAAGCCAGTAGATACTGGCTTTCATTTTTATTCTTCTTCAGGGTCTTCATTAAAGACAACAGTGTTGATCTTAAAGACTTCACATTTATGACAATTCGCTCTTTTTTCCATCACCGAGCCGCTTTGAATCCCGTTACGGCATAGTGTATTCGGGATTAACCAGCATTTTTCCTCTTTAGCCTGGTAAGCAGGACAATCAATCCAGTTACAATCATGAACCCGCCAACAACGCTGGAAATTAGAGATTACTTTAAAACGGCCTACCATGGAAGTAAGGTGTGCAGCCATTTCCACCAGCTGAGTGGATGATTTGGCCAACTCTTCCATAGTAGTCCTTTGCTGTTCTGTCGCCGCCGCAACTTGCTGAGCTGCAGTAGCATTCCGTTGAGCAATATCTTCCACCCCTGACATGGTGCTAGTCATCTCTTCACTGCTCGCTGCCTGTTCCTCAGAAGCAGCAGCAATCTCTTGAATGGTTTGAACAGTCTCGGTTACAGCAGCAACAATAGCTTTAAAGGACTCGCTTGCCTGATTGGTAAGGGCAGCTCCTTCATCAACAACAATCTTTCCAGATTCCATAGCTTCTACTGCTTCTTTAGTCTCTTTTTGAATCTCATCAATCATCTCGACAATTTGAATAGTAGATTCTGTAGTCTGTTCGGCTAAAGCTCGTACCTCATCCGCAACTACAGAAAACCCGCGGCCATGTTCACCAGCTCTAGCAGCCTCAATTGCCGCGTTCAAAGCTAAAAGGTTCGTCTGTCTAGAGATACCTCGGATCACATCCGTAATCTGACCAATTTGCTGGGATCTTGTTCCTAATCTACGAACAACACCTGCAGTTGAATCCACAGTTTCTTTTACATTAAGAATCTTTTCTTGAACATCTTGAATAATTTCTCCTCCAGCACGAGCACGTTCCGATGCTTCTGTTGAAAAAGATGAAGCCTTTTGTGCCTCCGCCGCTACTTCTTGGGCAGTAGAAGCCATTTGCTGTGCTGCTAAAGACGATTGTTTGACATGATGTGATTGCTCTTCAGTTCCTTTAGCAATAATATCTGTAGTATTTGTTACCTCCTGGGTAGTGAGGTTAGCTTCCTCCGCCATTGCCGACATATCCTGAGCTGCCACTGCTAATTTTTCAGCAGCATCTAAATTTTCTTGAAGGATTTGTCTTAACCCTTGAATCATTTGGTTAATATTATTTCCTAAGATTGCAAATTCATCGGCAGTAGAGAGTTCTACTTCACTACTTAAGTTATGTTCAGAAATCTCTTCGGTAACTTTATTAATCAGATAAATGGATCTAAGAACAAACTTATTAAAAGCCTTATCCATTAGCCCCAAAAAAACTCCGATCAGTACCAAATTTAGTACTATTTCAAAAAATATGCTTTTCACAAAGTGCCCTATTAAAGATGATACCGTAAGGACACAAACAAGTAAAATACTAACAATAATTAAAATTCGCTTTTTTATACTAGTAAACTTCAACCGAAACCCTCCTAACCGCCTTTATACTCTCTAAACTTTATCTGTATTCTACATTATTACTGCCAGTTCCTGCCTTAATCTGATAAGAAAGTATAATATATAGTCTTTAATTTAAGGAATTACATCATCGAGCAAATAAATAGCAAAAGTAATTAGCAATTCCCTCTTTTATTAAATCGGCAGAACAAATCGTTTCTTTACTATAAAAATAAACTAAAAACAAAATAACTCCCAATTTGGGAGTTATACTAGGTTTGCTATGATCGCTACCAGGAAAAAGGCTATGGCCAATCCAGCTGTAACCTTTTCCAACAATTCTTCAAGTCCCTTATTTTTACCAAAAAGCATCTGGGACCCGCCACCGATCGAACCCAAACCTTCACCTTTACTAGGTTGTATCATCACCACTACAATCAATATCAATGACAAGATCAATAACAAAATCGAAAAAAATCCCATTTCTTCACCCCCGGTGGATTTTTATTTCCTTTAGCCTAATTATTGTATCAGACTTCTTTTGGTTTAACAAGGAGTTTATCATAATAATATTCCTCATTTTAAAATAGTTAACGCAATTAGCCAAAACTATAGATTATTCGGTTCCGTGACATCTGTAGATGCCAGGTAAAATCGGAAATTCTTGCAACCACGTTTACCCTGGCATTTCACAAATTAAGGTATGATAGTAAATCTTAACTAAAAGATGCAATTCCTTAAACTTATCAAAATTTATTATAAGACGGAAGGTCGGAGTTTACCTTCCGTCACGATTAAATTACTCTTTACTTATATTATAGAAAGCATCTTTTCCAAGAAATACAGCTTCATCGAGCAGGAGATCCTCAATCCGTAAGAGCTGATTGTATTTGGAAACCCGGTCAGTCCGAGAAGGAGCTCCGGTTTTAATCTGTCCGGCATTAGTAGCTACAGCAATATCAGCAATCGTAGTATCTTCGGTTTCACCAGAGCGATGAGAAACAACCGCAGTATATCCAGCTTTTTTAGCCATTTCAATCGCATCTAAGGTTTCAGTGAGGGTTCCAATCTGATTTACTTTAATTAATATAGAGTTAGCAACCCCAAGTTTAATTCCTTTAGCAAGGCGTTCAGTATTAGTAACAAAGAGATCATCACCTACAAGCTGAACCTTTTTACCAATACGTTCATTAAGAAGTTTCCAGCCTTCCCAATCTTCTTCTGCCATTCCATCTTCGATCGAGATAATCGGATAATTACTTGCTAACTTTTCCCAGAAATCAACCATTTCTTCCCTGGTTTTTAGAAGGTCGGACTTCCAGAAGTAGTATTTACCTTCCTCTCCTTTTTCCCGGGCAGCCTCCCATAACTCAGTAGCAGCTGGATCCATCGCAAACATAATATCCTTACCCGGAGTAAAGCCGGCTTTGTTAATTGCTTCCATCATTACATCCAGAGCTTCCTGGTTGCTTTTTAGATTAGGAGCATAACCTCCTTCATCCCCTACAGAGGTAGCATAACCTTTTCCGGCCAGTACTTTTCTCAAAGCATGGAAGATTTCTGCTCCCCACTGTAAACATTCCGAGAAATTCCTCGCACCTACCGGCATAATCATAAACTCCTGCAGATCTACACTATTATCAGCATGCCTGCCGCCATTTAGAATGTTCATCATTGGTACAGGAAGTTCTTTGGCATTAACCCCGCCTAAATAGCGGAAGAGAGGAATCCCCAGAGCATTAGCAGCTGCTTTAGCTGTAGCTAAAGATACTCCTAAGATTGCATTAGCCCCTAGCTTCGCTTTGTTGGGAGTTCCATCAAGATCGATCATTAAGTGGTCGACCCCGGTCTGATCAAGGGCATCCATTCCGATCAGTTCTTCAGCAATTTCACGAACGTTTTCTACAGCCTTTTGGACTCCCTTACCTAGGTAACGCTCTTTATCCCCGTCCCTTAATTCTACTGCTTCAAAAGCACCGGTAGAAGCCCCTGATGGTACAGCAGCCCGGCCGCCAGCACCATTAGCTAAAGTTACTTCCACCTCAACAGTGGGATTTCCCCGTGAATCTAAAATTTCCCGTGAATGAAGATCAATAATTGAAGTCATCTTTAAAAAAACTCCCCCTTTAGTTAATTAGTTGATTTGTATATTTCGATTAGGGCTTTTTGCGTTGTCATTGATCTTTCCTGTCCCTGCACAATATATTGATAGCCTAATACAAGCCCAACACTATATATTGTGTTGGGACCTTTTAAAAAGGACACAACGCAAAAAGCTTTAATA
>DIPO01000078.1 GCA_002427045.1 Firmicutes bacterium UBA5486 | reverse complement strand
CACTTTATTTTAGCGTTTACAGTTGTTCTGTCGGGTCTCTTGGAGTATCTCTTAGATACATTTGGAACAAATGCGGTTACATTTATTTTAGTTGGTGGAGATAGTAAACCAGATGAGGCCTTGGATTCCAATATTATATCGGTTGATAAACCAGGTACGCTGTCACAATTAAATAATTTAGTTTCATATGTATGTCTGAAGCATACGAAAAGCATTCAGGAATGCATGCTGTTTTCCCGCAAGATAGAAAAAGAACTGAATAATACTATCAAACAAATTCAGCCGGATATGGTGATTTGCGATACCCTTCGTACCGGACAATTTTTCTCAGCCAATACAAGACCACCGGCTCAATATATTATGTATATGGATGATCTCTTTTCAGTCAGGTATGAGAAAATGCTGGAAGTATTGAGAAAACATAAAGACGTTCAATTGAATCCTTTGGGCAACTTTAAATCTTTTGTTCCGGGTTTTCTACAAAAGTTAATCGACTTTCCCTTTATTAAAAAAAAGTATTGGAGTTAGAAAGCAGTTTAATTAGAAAGAGGGAAATCCAAAGCCTGGATTATTTTGATATTAATCTCTTGATTAGCGAACAGGAACATAATTTTTTAAAAGAATTAACCGGTAAGTCGAATATCTACCAGATAAATCCTTTGCTTAACAATAGTGCTAGCAAGTTTAGTCGTAAGTACCAGGGAACCCCCACCTTTGTTTTTTTAGGTGATCTGAATATACCACATAATGAAACAGCACTTCTCAATTTTATTTCATCGCAAATGATTTCTATTATTAAACTAATGCCTGATTTTAAATTAAAGGTAATTGGTGATGGGGCTAATCCGAGGATTTTAAGTACAGCAGCTAATTATGAAGATCATATTTTTTTAGAGGGATTTGTAGAGGATTTGGAAGCAGTATTCAATGAATCTTGTGCCATGATTATCCCATTGATTTTTGGAAGCGGACTAAAGATCAAAACATTGGAGGCTTTGTCAAAAGGGTTGCCAGTAATATCTACTGATTTTGGGGTAGAAGGCATTTCAATTAGAAAAGGGATTGAATGTATAGTTGAAAACGATTTAGATCTTTGGCCTGATATTATGCATGAGTTGACCGATGAAAATATAAATGCGGAAATGTCTTACACAGCATATAGCTTCTTCCGGAAACATTACAGTAAAGAGGCTATTTATAAGCAATATAAGAATTTTTTTACTTGATATTATTACTTGCCATCTAGCCAGTGCTTCCGTCCCTTCCCCGTAAAAGAATTTTTGGGACTACACGAATATAAATCAATTCCCCAACCAGTTCTACAATGGTTTGGGTGACGATGACAGCGGCTACCAGCCCGTTCAGAGGTTCAGGCAGAGCCAGGGCAAAGGGAAGGACCACTAGAGAGTTGCGGGTTCCGCCGCTAAAGATTAGTGCCCGTCCGGCTCCGGTATCTAAACGGAATATAGTAGAGATTACACGTGCAATCAGTGGCGTAATAGCCATGTAGGCTATATAGATAGGAATAACTTGGAGAATAAAATCAAATAAATGGTACAGTTTACCGATTTGCGACGCCACGATCACCAGAAGCGTCAGCGCCATAAATGGCACAGGAAGCCAGGCGCTGGCCTCAAGAAGATGTTTTCCCAGTGTTTGCCGCTTCGCCCACCATTGCGTAAATAGAGCAAGCATTAAAGGAATAACTATAATGCTTAAGAATGCTTCGAGAAACGGTTCTATACTCACAATTTCCGCCGCTTGTACGCCCATAAATAGCCATAGATAAATAGGCAGAAAAAGCATTTGCGTGACAAAGAGCAAGGGTGTGGCAACCAAAATTAGCTTCTCGTTGACAGCGCTTCTTTTATACGAAAAAATGGTATTTGAGAAAACATTCCGTACATCAAGACTGCCAGCACCAGAGAAATGGCACGATCTAAACGGGAGGTGAATTCCGGCCATAGCAAGCCGATTCCCGCAGCAAGCATTAAAACTAGAGCATAGATGAATACTTGATTTTTTTCCAATTGTTCTCTGGTAATCATTCTTTTTTATTCCCTTTAGATAATTATTAACTACACAGTGCGATTATAGCATAATGTTTTGAAATATTGATAGCTCTTCCGCCTTGCCGATGTTCCAAATCAATAGAAAGGATTGAGCTTTATGGCAATAAGCGCAACGCCGAGGACAACAATGCCAGCTTTCTTCTGTCTTGTATCCATGATTGGTAAAGATTGAACAGATGTACAGTAACAGCAAAAAGGAATGTATTGAACCGCCACCCCCTTGACTTATGAAAGATTCACCCACAATACCGATGGAGCAACTTCCGCATGGAGCTGGAACCCTAAGAAGAAGTTCTTTAAGAACATTATGAGCGTGAACATAGAAACACCGGTGAGAAACCTATATACCGGCTCTTGCTGGGCGACGCAGATCGGCGGTGTACCCGGCGCCATAGCAGCCGCTTACCAATGTGTCAAAAGGATAAAGTAAATGATTAAAGGTTTTGTGGCTC
>DIPO01000014.1:43064-57642 GCA_002427045.1 Firmicutes bacterium UBA5486 | reverse complement strand
TATTAAAGCTTTTTGCGTTGTGTCCTTTTTAAAAGGTCCCAACACAATATATAGTGTTGGGCTTGTATTAGGCTATCAATATATTGTGCAGGGACAGAAAAAATCAATGACAACGCAAAAAGCCCTATTAGAACCTTTACCTGCTAAAAATGACTAAACTTTAAATCAAACCTTTCATAAATCACTGTGAAAACTTGGGTAGAATGCTCAATCTACTCCCTGGGAAGATTATTTCTGGGAGGTGTAAGAATGAAGGGTACCACCACTAGTTGGCTTGTTACCGGTCTAGGTGCGGTGGTTTCCGGGTTAGGAGCAACCATGCGCCGCAGCCGTTTAGGAGCAGGGGTTATTGGTTTTGGGCTGGCGCATGTAGTTTTAGGATTATTAGACAGGCTCCGGCCCAGCGTCAATAAGTAACATTTTCCCAAAATAAAGAGGCTTGCGGAACAAGCCTCTTTATTTTTAACCCAACTTTTTTTGTAGAAATGGTATTAATTCTGTAATAGCAATTCTAGTCTGCTCCATACTGTCCCGCTCCCGGATTGTTACTGCCTGATCATCTAATGATTCAAAATCAACGGTCACACAATAGGGTGTCCCTACCTCATCTTGTCTTCGATAACGTCGTCCAATCGATTTCGCATCATCATAATCAGTATTCCAATGTTTTTTAAGTTCCTTGGAAATTTTTTTAGCTAAAGTAGTAAGTCCTTCTTTTCTTGACAAAGGAAGCACAGCTACTTTAATCGGAGCAAGCGCAGGATGGAATCTAAGTACCACCCTTACTTTATCGTTATCCGGTTCTTCACTATAGGCATCTACTAAGAAAGCCAGTGTGGCACGGTCTACTCCAGCCGAAGGTTCTATTACATACGGTATATAATGCTCATTGGTTTCATGATCAAAATAATCCATCTTGTTCCCGCTATATTCTGTATGACGTTTCAAATCAAAATCTGTACGATTCGCTATCCCCTCTAGCTCTGACCAGCCCATAGGGAAGTAGTATTCAATATCAGAGCAAGCTTTAGCATAATGAGCTAATTCTTCTTGCTCATGACAGCGCATCCGTAACCGTTCCGGAGTAATTCCAAGCTTTACATACCAATTAAACCTCTCTTCGATCCACTGACGGTAATGCTCTTCATCAGTTCCAGGTTTAACAAAATACTCAATCTCCATCTGTTCAAATTCCCTAGTTCGGAAAGTAAAATTACCAGGAGTAATCTCATTCCGGAATGATTTACCAATTTGTCCAATCCCAAAGGGAAGTTTTTTCCGCGAAGTAGTTAAGACATTTTGGTAATTAACAAATATTCCTTGTGCAGTTTCTGGCCTTAAATAGACAACAGCAGCATTATCTTCTACCGGGCCCATAAAGGTTTTAAACATTAAATTAAAATTACGAGGTTCGGTTAGTTCCCCACCGCATTCCGGACATTTTTCAGTGGTTAAATGGTCTGCTCGAAACCTCTGCTTACACTCCTTACAATCAACCAAAGGATCGGTAAAACCTGCCAAATGCCCACTGGCTTCCCATACCTTAGGATGCATCAAAATACTGGCATCTTGGCCAACCATATCATCTCTCTCTTGGATCATCGACTTCCACCAGGCACATTTAACATTATTTTTTAGTTCAACACCTAAAGGTCCATAATCCCAACAGCTATTAAGGCCACCATAAATCTCACTACTAGGAAAGATAAACCCTCTTCTTTTCGCTAGAGAAACAATCTTCTCCATGGTGGTAGTTGCTTGGGGGGTCTTCTTTTCTTTGTCCATCATAATCCTCCTTTAAAGGATAAATTTTATATTTTAATTCTGTTAATTAATAAGTGTAATTCCTTAAAAACTAAGTAGTCGCTTTATTTAAGTCCACTTTATAGCCCATCCCGGACAAAAAGCGTCTCGCGACCAGCGTTTTCCTTGATATAGAAGAAAGACGAAATATGAGACTAACTAGCGAAAAGATTCGAGCTGTATTTTCTTAGGTAGAAAATAAATATGGTGAAACTGAAACCTCCATAAATGCAGCAATAAATAAAAGAGTAATAATTAATGGCAGAAAAGTAAGAGTTTCTCTAAGATTAGAAATAATCCACTCTGAATTAGTGGATTTAAACAAACTTCGCCAATTCCACGCTCCCCAAACCATCCCGACTGCTGCTGAGATTATAATCGCCGGTATTTCAAAAACCCCGTGGGGAATTAAACTTAAGAAAAAATTACCTTTAGTTAGGATCTGCTTATACTCAAAAAATCCAGCCATTAAGCCAATAATAAAACCATTGGGAAAAATCCCCAAAATTATCGGGAGAATAGGCAGGATCCCTCCAGTTAATATGATTAGGAGCGAAACCAATAAATTATTGGAAAATATAATTCCAAACTTTCCGAACCAATTAGCAACTTGCATTTTCTCTACTAGATCGGAAAACTTCATTTTAATAAGTTGTGTAACGGCCTGTTCTGCTAAAACGGGACTACTTAGCCAAACACTATAGCCTAAAGCTACACAAATCACTAACAAACAAGTACAGCAAGCAATGGTTATCCGATACTTTTGTGAGAAAGAAGGCCATAGTTTTATTTTAAACAAAAACATCATCCTTTTCTCTTTAGGACTTGAGAGAATACATAATTGACTCGTAGCTTGTCACTCATATTGGGGAAATTGCTTAATTCAATTATTTAAGATTTAACTACAATACATTGGTAGAGAATTTCTAGTGGGGCATTAATACATTTTGATCATCCATTATACGATACCTTACTATGAAAAGCTTTAATCCAAAGTATAACAAAGAGCAGAGATATCTGTCAATTTATTTCACCTTTTATTCAGAGAAGATCTAAAACCTCGTATTAATCCCAGGAGAGCAGTCCCTGTAAGAAGGATAATGATTTTAAAGGTTTCTCTGCTCTAAACTGAATAAAAGAAATTAAAATCCGGTCGATCTCTGTTTGCAGTTGCTTATCAATATTCCATTTACTTACTATTCTTAAATCAACCTGAGTTAATTTATTTAAGACCTCCAGAGTTGAGTTGGAAAGAGAAAGCAATTTAAGTGGTTTCTGCTGCCAGCATTTTTGACAGAGAATTCCGCCTTCATCTAAAGAGAAACCGGCAGGTAAAATATTTGCACTTTCATTACAACGTACACAACGATCTAAAGCAGGTTCATAACCTAAATACTTTAATAGTCGTAATTCAAAAGCCCTTGATAAAATAGCTGGTTCTTCTACTTTCTCTAAAACTAATAGACCAGCAAGAGTAAAAAGAAATAGTTCCGAATTCACCTCTCCTAACGGTAAAAAAACATCCAGGATTTCCGACCACCAAGAAGCATAAGCCATTTTTATTAGATCATCGCGGAGAGTAACAAAAGATCTGAGAATCTCCGCTTGGCTTAGCTGGTCAAGCCCTTTCCCCCCAAAGACTAGCATTTTTATGTAGGAAAACTGTTGCGAAGCACCAACCAGCCGGTTCCGTGGACGCCTTGCTCCCCTGGCTACCGTCTCAATCTTTCCCTTTTCTTTAGTAAAAATCGTTAAAATTTTATCGGCTTCACCCAAAGTCCGGCTCCGTAAGATAATTCCCTCAGTACGATAAAGTGCCACCTAGCTACCTCCTTGAGAAAAGAGCAAAGATTAAACTAAGAATAATACTTACAATAATACAAGTTGCCAGAGGAAAATAAAAAGTAAAATTACCGCGACGAATCAAAATATCCCCGGGAAGTCTGCCCAACCAGGGAATCTTGCCACCCCATTTCAGAAAAATACCAATAATAATTAGTAACAAGCCGGCGATAATTAAAAGACGCCCAAAAGCATTAAGAGAATTTGGCATTAGTAAAGCCTCCTTGTCTTACTCTAATCTTTATTCAGTTTTTTCTTATTAGAAGGTTTATAATAACGATCACTCTCACTATAGATGCAACCACAATATCCTTGACGGTATAAATTCAATTCTCGCGCTAGTTGCTGACTCTTTCTAAAACCTGGTCTTAAATCATCAGTACAAAACGAGAGTTTATACTGGCGTGCTAGTTTCTCCCCTAGCTCACAGATGAGTTCTCGATTTTGATATGGAGAGATTAAAAGAGTAGTCCCAAACCAATCAATTCCTAACTCCTTAGCTTTTAAAGCAGTTTTTTCTAGTCGGATCTGGTAACAGAAGCCACAACGTTCCTGCTCGTGAAAGACAACCTTCCGTAAAAACTCTGGCATATCATATTCTTCTTCCATAATTAAAGGAAGATTCTTTAATTCAGAAAAGGTCTCTAGAGATTCTTTCCTTCGCTTCCATTCTTTGTAAGGATGAATATTAGGATTATAATAATACATGGTCAAATCAAAGCCCTTTTGAGATAAATATTCTGTAGAATAAGTAGCACAAGGCCCACAACAAGTATGGAGCAGTAAATCCATGAATAACACCTCTTTTATTAACAGCTATAATTCCAGTTCCGCTTGATTAGTCTTTTCCTCGAGCACAGGATTTAACCCTAGATGTTCCCAAGCAAGCTTGGTCGTAACCCGTCCCCGGGGAGTCCTTTGTAGAAAACCAATCTGCATAAGAAATGGTTCATAAACATCCTCAATTGTCTCGACAGCTTCTTGAGTAGCAGCAGCTAAAGTTTCCACACCAACCGGGCCCCCACCAAATTTAGTGATGATCGTCTCAAGTACTAATCGATCAACACGATCTAACCCTTTTTTGTCCACTTCAAGGAAATTAAGAGCTTCTTCTGCAACTTCCTGGGTAATGATACCATCTGCTTTAACCTGAGCAAAATCCCGAACCCGTTTTAAAAGACGGTTGGCAATTCGCGGAGTCCCCCTCGACCGATGGGCTAACTCCTCCGCTCCACCGGTTTCTATACCGATATTTAGAATCCGAGCAGTCCTAGTAATAATCTTCTCTAAATCTTCTTTACTATAAAACTCTAACCGATTAATGATGCCAAAACGATCACGTAAAGGTGCAGACAGCGATCCGGCACGCGTAGTGGCACCCACTAAAGTAAAGGGCGGTAAATCTATCCGCACCGAACGGGCACTAGGCCCCTTGCCGATTATTATATCTAAAGCAAAATCCTCCATTGCTGGGTAAAGTACTTCTTCTACTGCTCTGTTGAGCCGATGAACCTCATCTATAAAAAGAACATCATGGCTTTCTAAATTAGTAAGAATTGCCGCTAAATCACCGGGCCGTTCAATCGCTGGGCCGGAGGTAATCCGAATCTGAACTCCAAGTTCCACCGCAATGATATGAGCCAAGGTAGTTTTTCCTAAACCCGGAGGACCATATAATAATACATGATCCAAAGGTTCCCGTCTTTCCCGGGCAGCTTGGATAAAAATCTCCAGGTTCTCCTTAACCCGTGATTGGCCTATATATTCTTCCATTTTTCTTGGTCTCAGGGAAAGATCCAGCCCTGAATCCTCCTCCCGAAAACTGGGAGATACTAAACGGGTATCATCATCCATAAAAAAACCCCTTTTCTAATCCGCGATAAATTCTTCCCCGACTACCTAGAAAATAGCCCTAGTTGATTCATCTGGTCTTGATTAGATCACTTCGTGATGTCTGTAAGTAGCCAGCGTGAACAACCAATTAAAGCGCCTCTGGAGCTTGTCGACTCACCCGGCTTTGATTTAAATTACTGAGTGATATTCTAGGTAGCCGGCGTGAGCGACTACCTCATTAATAGTTTTAAAGCTTCCCGGATTAATTCTTGTAAATCAAGTTCCGGTTTAGCAGAAGCGACTTTATTCACGGCCTGAACTGCTTCATTCTGCTGATAGCCAAGGGCAATAAGAGCATCGATCGCATCATCCTCTATTAACCGATTTGATGTTCTGGCAGCAATCCTCTGCTTGAAAGAATCTTCCTGAACTTCTTTTTTGATTTTAGATTTTAATTCTAGGATTAATCTTTGAGCTGTTTTTAAGCCAATCCCTGGAACAGTAGATATGGTTTTGGTATCCTCTTCGATTATAGCTTGGCAAAACTGTTCCGTGGTAAGGACAGATAATACGGATAACGCAGTTTTTGGCCCGATTCCAGAAACATTTATCAACTTTTTAAATAAAGATTTATCCTCTCTACTTAAAAACCCGTAAAGAAGCATCGCATCTTCCCGATGGGAAAGATGGGTATAAATAAGTAAATCCTTTTCCAGTCCAATTTGATCTAAATTAGATAATGGCATTAAAATCTGAAATCCTATACCATTTACTTCTAAAACAATTGCATCATCTGTAGTATCAACTACTTTCCCCCGTAAAAAAGCGATCACAGCTAAACCCCCTTAAACTGACTTGAATAACGCCAAGAATGAGCATGGCAAATCGCAATGGCTAGAGCATCAGCAGCATCATCAGGCTTGGGTATTTCTTTTAGTCCTAATAAAACCCTCACCATCTCCTGAACCTGTCTTTTTTCCGCCCGTCCATATCCGACTACCGCCATTTTAACTTGCAAAGGAGTATATTCAGCAAACTTTATTCTTTGTTCTGCCGATACCAGCATTATTACGCCTCTGGCTTGTCCAACAGTCAATGCAGTCCTAGTATTCTTATTGAAAAATAGTTCCTCTACAACCATTACTTCTGGTTTATACTCCTTAACTAGATCCGTAATCTTCTGATGGATGGCCATCAATCTCTCTGCCGCCATTAGGTCGGAAGATGTTCTAATTACTCCATATTTCAAAGGTTTTATACGATTCCCATTCTGTTCAAGTAAACCATACCCAGTGATAGCGATACCAGGGTCTACACCTAAAATTAGCATATATTCACTCCCGTTATTTAACACTCAAAGTATAACTTCTTCTGCAATCACCATCTTAATCCTTCATTCTTCCGCTTTCAATTATTAATTTTCAATAAAGAAACAATACCAGATTGGCGTATAAATGTATTATCAAGTATAATGGATTTATACAAAAAGAAAAGCAGGTGGTTTCGATATGTCCCAAGCTTATCAACATGTGAAATATTTGGCGGAAAAAATAGGCCCCCGAGGTTCTTGTACGGCACAAGAAAGAAAAGCCGCAGAATATATCAAAGTTCAACTGGTGAAGATGGGATTTGAAGCAAAATGGGAACAGTTTAAGTCCGTAACTTCTTTTTCCTGGGTCTTTGGTTTGATCTACCTCTTTTTTGTTATGGCTGCATTCATTTATCCTTCCTCTCCTTATTTGGGTTTTATCATTACCTTCTTAGCCTTTTTAGGATTTTACTTTGAAACAAATACTTTTCCTTTATTTTCTAAGCTTATACCCAAAAAAAGTAGTCAAAACATAATAGCTGAGGTTCCAGCCCGGAGTAAAACCATCAGAAACGTAATCATAATAGCTCATTATGACAGTTCCCGTTCAGCCTTGAGTTTCTCTCCCAAGATGGTAAAAAACTTCCGTACTACTTACCTACTGATGGTGGTAGCAATGGGGCTCCAGGTTTTCTTTTACGCTTTAGGTGTATTTTCTTCTCTTCCCCAGCAGCTGTTATGGATCTTATCTTTACCTTCAGCTGTTTACTTAGCCTTTACTTTATTTCTTCTTATCCATAGAGAACTATTTGGTGAATATACTCCCGGAGCTAATGATAACGCTTCCGGCGTTGCTGTGTTATTAGAGGTTGCAAAAGTACTTGCTCGTTTCCCCTTACTTACTACTACTGTTACCCTAGTCGCTACCGGTGCTGAAGAATCAGGGACCAATGGGGCACTAGACTTTCTCCGTCGTCACCAGCCTTCAAAAGAAACATTTATTATTAATCTTGATAATTTAGGTAGCGGAAACTTAACTGCGATCACTCATGAAGGAATTCTAGGTACTAAACCTTCATCCCCGGAACTTCTTTCCTTAGCTGAACATACGGTTGAAGAGAAAAATTTAAAACTTAAGTTCCGACCTTATAACCTTTTAACTACTGATGGTACTGTCTTTATAAAGCGTAAATACCCTGTAATGACAGTAATGGCTTTTGATCAAGAGGGCCTCTTACCAAACTGGCACTGGCCTACCGATCGGGTAGAATTTGTAAAACCGGAAAACTTAGAAGATGCCAAAGAATTAGTACTGGGAATCATCAGAAAATTATAAGATTACGCCCGCCCGTTTTACGAGCGGCCAAAAAGAGGGTTTTTTTACCCTCTTTTATTACACCCTTTATTGCCCTCTATTCACTATTCAATTTCTCTATTACCTTCTCATCCAAACCTTCTTCCAGGACTTGCTCTCCCTCTACTAGCGATACTATTCCCCGGGGTTCATCAGAATACATCTCCTCAAATTCAACATTCCCTCCTAAATCTTGTGGAGACTCGGATGTACCATACCGGGCTACAGCCTGCCAAGCATCTTCCCCATCAAATGCTACCTTATCTTCATCATCAGTAAAAGTACGAGCAAAGGGATTAGCAAGAATCTCTTCTTCTATTGGACGTTTCCCGATTTTATCCCCTTCCGCCTCCACATGCTGCTGACACTCGATACAAGTTAAAGTTTGTGGAAGTACTTCCAGTCGCTCAAGATCAATGGGACGTCCACAAACCAAACAGATACCATATTTCCCCTCTTCAAGACGTTCCAAAGCCTCATTAATTGCTAAATATTTAACTTTCTTGGCATTTTGAATCCCTAAATCCTTCTCACGTTCAAAAGTTTCTGAACCTAGATCTGCCAGGTGATTATCATAAGCAGACAATTCACTTATAGAATTAGTAAGACTTTCCTCACCCACAACCTCCTGAGCTCCGTTTAACTCCTGACTAAGTTCCATTTGTTCCTGTTGTAGCCTCTTTTTCAACCGTCGTATAGTTTTTTTATCTAGCATTTAAGTACCATCCTTATTGTTATTAACGAGGGAGTGTCGATAGTTCCTCTTCTACCAGTCGGACAATTCTCGCAATAAAATTACTAACCACTGGCAGGTTTAAACTGGCAATCTTTGTCAATAGCGATATGAAAATCGCCGTAATTAAAGTAAGACCAATTGCTATCCCAAAACCTCTAGCCAAACCTGCCATAAAATTTAAATATACTAGCCGAAATGGTTTAGCAAGAATATCAACCATCCCCTCAATGTTGTATTTCATTAATATTTTGTTTAAAATTAATAACTGATCAATTAATTTATTTTGCACATTCCCCCGTTTAACTTTCTTCCGGCGCTGCAATCTATCACCCCAAGTTAATTTTGCCCTTCTTTGCTTAAACTTTAAAAGCGGAAAAGGATGGATTTAAGATAAAAGATCCTTATAGGCCTGGTAGGTACGTTTCGCTACTTGATCCCAGGTATAGTTAACCAGAATATGTTCTCTAAGTCCGTAAGGCGGAGCTGAAAATAAAGCCTTTTTTAATGCCTCTTTAATAGATCTTGTTGAATCTGGCGAACAGTACCAGGCCATCTCTTTCAAGTATTCCCTAGTTGTTCCCCGGTCAGTGGTCACTAGTTTACAACCAGCCAAGCCGGCTTCTAGGTTTACCAAACCAGGAGTCTCATACCAACTTGCTAAGGCGTGTACTCCGCAAGCTGCATAAGCTGAGGAAATCCAGGTCGGAGTAAGAGGACCTAAAAACCTGACATTTCCTTCTCCCTCTTGTCGACATTCCTGATAGTATTGGTAATCATTAATTGGACCAATTAATACCACTTTTTGATTTATTTCTCGGGCAGCTTTTATTAATGCTTTTTGATTTTTTCGCCGGCAGATCCGACCTACACAAAGAATAAAGTCCTTAATCTCATATTTTTTAATAAATTTTTCCGGTTTAGCATAATAAAAGATTGGATCCACACCATTAGGAATTATCCGATATGGGGTTACAAGATTATATTGCTCTGCTAATAATTGATATTCCATTTCTCCATTTGGTAAGATGATATCTACCCCATCAAGCACTGCTTGTCGAAAATGATTGGTCTTTGACCACCAAGAAAGAAAATGCTCTTTTCTTTCTGAATCTATATTAATTAAAAATTCTCTTGGATCCCAATAAACTGAAGAGAGTACAATTGGTATCCCATATTTTTTGGCCCGGAGATAATACTGATAGGTCTCTTCAATCGGGATAATATTAAACAGATGGACTAGATCATAACCAGAAAAATCCGAGACTTGCCGGATCTTTACATCCACTTCTAAACCCAATTGCACTAAGGCTTCCTTTGTTTTATTCATCTGAACACTATCCCCTGCTAACATCTTTAGGGTAGAAGAGCGGTTTTGCATTAACACCCTCATTTAATTCACCTCCTTAAAATCACTTTCTATTAGAAAGGATTGCAAATCTACGGATGTCTCACACCAAACTCCTCCTTCTTCCCATTTCCAGTTCGTAAGCAAACTGCAACTTCCATCAGTTAGTACCGGAATAATAATCTGGTTTTTATGCTCATTTTCCGGTAAATTAACCCAAAAGTCCTTTTTAATTCTGTGATAATGAAGACGGCCATCAAGGCCAGAATAAAAAAGATCACCTAAAACCCAACCCTCTAGCAGGAGATAATCTTCCATTTTAATCGTACGAAAATCTGCTAAAAAATAATTAGTCTGTAAAACTTCTCCCGGAGATATTGGAAGTTGTTCTTCCCATTTCATGCTCAAGCTTTTTGCTTCGGGAATAACCTCATTTGGGAAAGCAGTTGTTCTAGCCAATTCCACTTCTCGTGCAACTTGCTGAAAAATGATTAAATTACCACTCACTAGAAGCTGCAAAAAAAGTTCCCCTTGCCTATTTTCCTTTAAATTCATCTGTTTACATTTAATTTCTACCAATCCTGAATACTCTCGTTGCGAAAACGGAGAATTCTGAAACCAGCGGAGCAAAGGATTAATTTCTACTGCTTTAACCTTTTTTTCTTTATTCTTATACTCCCACATAATAATAGGCTCCGCTTTAATTAAGATTCCACCTTTCTCCGGATCGCCTTCCGCTTTCCCATCCACCCAAAACAAGCCGATACTTTCCCCAAAATCTTCAGGCTTATTAATAGGGATCTCTACATAATACTCAACCGGTTCTTGAGTAATGATTTTTTCTAATAAAATAGTTGTAATTAATCCAGTAGTAGTCGGTGGCAGAAAAGTAACTTCCTTACGCCTTAGTGTTGTTAATATATAATCTATCTCTACAAATAATCTGAGTTCTTGATCAATAGCTTTTAAAGTTTTTACCCGTATAGCATCAACTGTCACTTTAAACTCGTTTTCTTGAGGGATTGTTTCTTCTAACCACTTTTCAATTGAAATTTTATGTTGAAACCATTTTTCTTTATTTTCCCGGTTAATATAGAAAATCTCTAATTCAAGGCAACCTGAGAGTAATAGTCCTTTTCTTTTAGGGATTGCAGTAATTTGAAGATCATGTGGAATGATTTCTTCAATAACTTTGGCCTCTTCTTCCAATTTTAGCCGTACTTCTTCTGAGAACAGTCTTTTTTCTCGGTTGAGCATTTCCCATAAATAAAATGTCTCTTTTCCCAAAGATGGAGATACCATCACCTGTAAAGGTTTTTCTTCTATTAAACACCATTCAATCTCTATTAAAACCAAGACTCTTCTTCCCTCTAAAAGTGTGACCCGATTAATCAAAGCCTTCCCTTCAACCTGGGTATTAGGAAGAGTTTTTTCTGGTATTAACAGAGAAACAGTGTAAGTTTGACTTTTTTTCTCCCCATAGATAAATAAGAGTTCTCCACGAAAATTTATACCTGGTGGGATTATACGGAATTCCTGTTTAGAAAGGAAAACTTTTAATTCTTTTTCTGCATTAACCTCAAGATCCGATAAAAAGAAATACCGCGTTTCCAAATGCTTTCCCTTATGATATGGGCAGTACCCAAGAATCTCTAAAGAAGTACCCGGTAAAAACTCTTGGTTAATATTTGCTGTTTTTCTTTGCCAGGCCGATACCAAAAGTGAGATACCTTGTTCTAAATAGGATTCCTCCCCAATGTTTCCAAGTACGATATGATTGGAATAGGGTCTGATCAGGAGTGGTTGAAAGCGGATTACCTCTGGAATCAGTGGAATGCTTTCCTGATACTGAAAACTATCTTTTCTTACTATTACTTCTCCTTCCGGAGTAATGCAGAGTATACTTCTTTCAATTTCTACCCTCATCTGACAACAGTCTTCTTCCCAGATAATGGAGAGATCTTTAATAGCCAGGTCAATCCGGTTAACCCTTTCGCCAGATCGCCAGGGAACTCTAATCTGAAATTTGCAGTATCTTTCCCACCGTTCGACCATTTAAGCCTGTCCCTCCCGATAAAGCTTCCCACTTTTTAATGTATATGTTAAACCACCACAAAAAAAATACAGGCCGTTTAAAAAACAAGGCCTGTATTCCGGGGGAGAGTTCTTTAGAAGTAGTACGGTCCATACGGAGCAGCTATCTGAACCTGTAATTGTTGAGACTCTGTAACTTTGATAAAAAGCTCCACTATCACTTTTTGCCTGAGAGTTACCGGATCTAGCAACTCAAAGAGAACTGTTTCAATAATCGGCTTAATCCGAACATCCATCCCCTGAACCGCTCCGGGAATATCTACAAACGTGCTGAAAGGTACATCCTCACTCTGATGAATTTCCAGATTGTTTTCATTAATAAAGAAGATCTGTTTATGGACGATACCCTGGATAATTACTTTATCTTCGATTACTTCTGCCATTAGCCTTTCTACTTTAGCAATAATCTCCCGGATTTTAACTGCCGGTTGAGAAAGAATCACAGTATTCTCTACCAGCAATTGTTTAGTATCTTCACCAACTACAGTATCAAGTTTTAATAGAGCTCCAGGGCCTAAAACTACATTTATTTGTACACTTTCTGTAACTTTTACAAAAAACTCAATAACTACTTTCTGCAATAAGGTATCTTGATCAAGAAGTTCAAAGTGAATAAATTCAATTATTGGTTCAACTACAACATCCATTCCGGGACTGGCTCCGGGTACATCAAGGAATGTACTGAATTCAACATCCTCTGCCTGATGATATTCGATATTATCCAATCCGATAAAGAAGATTTGTTTATGCAAAATCCCTTGGATTATAACTTTGTCTTCGATCACTTCAATCGTTAAATCCCGAATTTCCGCAGTAATATCATCAATTTTAATCGCTGAAATATCAAGAGCAACTGTACTTTCGATTAATTCTTGTTTGGTATCTTCTCCAATTACTTGATCCAAACGAACGAGTGGGCCTGGACCTTCTACCACATTAAGCTGGTTGGATTCAGTGATTTTAACAAAAAATTCAATAACAACCTTTTGATGAAGTAATGTAGGTGTAATTAAAGTAAAGAGAATGGTTTCAATTATTGGATGTACCTGAACATTCATTCCTGGTTCTGCTCCAAAGATATCGATGAAAGTACTAAAAGGTACATTTTCGGCCTGATGGTGAACAACATTATCATCACCGACAAAAAAGATCTGTTTGTGGAGCACGCCTTGGATAATAATCTTATCTTGGATCAGTTCAGTGGTTAAATTTCGGATTTCTGCCGTTATATTTCTAATCTTAATTGCTGGCCTAGTTAGTGTCAGGTTCGTCTCCACCAGTAACTGCTTGGTTCCTTCACCTATGACCACTTCTGCCCGCACCAATGGATCCATTAAAATATCTCCTCCTTCCAAAAATCTTGCAGGAGCTGCTTCCACAGGACGGGGTTCCCTATGGGAAGCCGCTGATTCACTCTCCGAGAGCAAGAATATTTTTTTTTTACTACCGGCTGGAACTATTATAGGATCTTCGATATCTATAATAATTTCCACCGGGTCTTCCACCACCTCACTTTTAACTGAGTTTATTTTATTTTCTTCCGCTCTCGGTCCACCTTCATCCGGTATTTTTTTTTGATAAAAGTTCTCCCGCACTACTTCAGTACAGTTTTCTTCTCCATTTTCCAACGGTTCTTGATAATTTAATGATCTGATAGTAAAAACAAGCTTCCTCCCCCAGTTATCCTCGGTTTTTAAAGATTCTATCAATTTTGAAGGTTCCGTTGGATCAGGTTTTTCATTGTTTCCTATTTTTTTAGCTGTTTCATTCTCTATAATCATAAAATACCGTTGATGAAGACGGAAAAACCAGATGGTGCAGAGGACGATCAGGACAATGGCAGTTAGAAAAGCAACTAACTGAACCAGCCCCATGATACCGCCTCCTTCCCCGATTACCTGCCCCCTGCTCTGTTGCTAATATAATATATGAACTCCGCCTTAATTGTGCTCATTTCTAATAATGAAAATGGGCCAAAATGGCCCATTTTTTTTGTTTATTTTTATATAGGAGAAACCGTAAAAATCACATCCGTAACCACTTCAATGGGAACTGGGTTAGGATTACCATCATCAACTACATCCAATAGAACTACAGCTTTTTCTACCCGTTCAATACCGGGACCGGATACATCTGTTACCACAAAAAACTCTCTAACTTCCACTCCGGTTTCGGTTTGAATTGGAGCTCTGACCAAAACCTTCTGCGTCGTAATTCCTGGTCCGGTGACATCTGTTACGACCTGGAAAGGTTCAGGTGCAA
>DIPO01000014.1:38946-42857 GCA_002427045.1 Firmicutes bacterium UBA5486 | reverse complement strand
TCAATCTCAACCGCAACAGTAAACGGAGTATCGGGAGTAATACCCGGAACATTAACTAGAATAGAGAAGGGAACCCTTTCTTCTACAGAGCGAACTATATCATCTATTCCGACAAAAAAGACCTGTTTATTAACAAACCCATCGATTAATACTGCATTATCAAATAGCACTCGTGCCCGAAGATCAGTGATTACCCCTTGGACTTCTTTAATTTTAATTGCTTGTTGGGGAAGTTCCACCACATTTTCTACAATTATCTGTTGCCTACCACTGATAATACCAGCCGGTGGGATTACAACCTCGACAACAACATTCCGCACCACTGGTATGATCGGAATTTCCTCTCGGCGTTCCACCAGAATCTGCCGGAATCCTTCACCAATTACTGTTTCCAATTTAAATAATGCAAACTCCCCTAGCACCAGTGGCAATTGAACAGTCTCAGTTACTACTGCATTAATCAGAAGAATAACCTTTTGCCGGAGTGTAGTTTCATCTTCTAAATTAAATAAGATGGTTTCAATAACTGGTTTTATTTTTACATTTAACCCTGGAGCCGCGCCGGGTATATCTATAAATAGGCTGAAATGTACATCTTCGGCCTGGTGAAATTCAATATTCTCCGTACTGATGTAAAATATTTGTTTATGAATAACTCCTTGAATAATTACTTTATCCGGTATTACCTGGGCAGTAATATTTTTAATTTGACCGATAATCTCACGGATCTTAAGTGCCGGACGTTCCAGAGTAAGTACTGATTCTTTTAGTACCTGCTGTTGACCCTCACCAATTACCTGTTGAACTTTAAAGAGCTGGCCTTGCCCAACTGCCACGCGTTCCTGAATATCCTCTGTTGCTTTAACAAAGACTTCAATGACTACTTTCTGTCTTAATTCTGTTGGGGACAACAATTCAAAGAATATTCCCTCAATAAGAGGATGGACCTGTAAATCGACACCCGGAACTACTCCGGGAATATCAATAAAGAGACTAAAAGGAACATCTTCAGCTTGATGTCGAGCTAAATTTTCAAGATCAACAAAAAAGATCTGTTTATGGATAATACCCTGGATAATCACCTTATCAGGAATTACTTCTGCTTCAATATTTCGTAATTCTCCTCTAATCTCTTCAACTTTCAAAGCAGGTACATTCAGAATTTCTATGCTCTCTACCAGTTCCTGTTTAGTACCTTCCCCAACAACCCTAGGCAAAAGAAGTAACGGACCGGTTCCTAGTTCCAGGCCTACCTGCACAAACTGGGTTACTTTTACAAAAATCTCGAGGATAATTTTTTGAATCACAGACAAGCCATCTGTTGACAGACGAAATAGAATTTTTTCAATAATCGGTTGGACCTGAACATTCATTCCTGGTTCTGCTCCAGGAATATCGATAAAGGTACTAAATGGAAGATCCTCGGAAAAATGCCTGACTACTCCATCTGCTCCGACAAAAAAGACCTGTTTATGAATAATCCCCTGAATTATTACCTTGTCCCTAATCACTTCAGCAGTCACATTTCTGATCTCGCCGACTATATTTCTGATTTTAATCGCCCGTACTGGAAGCTGATTAACTCTTACTACTGGATTTACCTGTGTTCTAGCTTGGCCTACTGTTACTTCGGCGCCTTGGAGATTCTTTACAACACCTTGATCCGTAAGAAGCTCCCCACTCATTGGGGTATTTACTCTAATCTTTGTTACCATAGGATTAAAATTAACATCTTTAGCAGTAACTACATCATTCTCAACTACTCTAACCTGAACCCGATCAGGCATTACTAGATTATTGGGCTCATGAGGCTTAATAACCGAACTTTCCTTGGGAATTGTTACCTCTTTTTTAAGCTCTTTTTGACCTTTTAAATCTATTTCTCTCTTAATTTCAATTTTATTATTAGTAGTATCTTTTATCGTTGCCTCTATTTTTACTTCTTCTTCTTCCGTGACCATATCTACTTTTTCATTATTTTCCTTAATATCTTTATTAACCTGTTTTTTTTCTTCCAGGTTTTGATCATAATCCATCAATCCATTGCCTCCTTTCTCTGACCTAATCCCTGCCTAAAGCCGGGAATAACCGCACCAACCTGGATGGACATCCAGGACTAGTACAGTATATGCTGGTCCCCTTTTAGGTGCTTATGGTCTTAAGAAAAAGAAAACAAGCTTAATAAAAAAACACCGCCCAATTTTAAAGCGGTGTCAGTAAAGATTATAATTTTATAACCTGCCCTTAAATTAACTAATATTCACAACTAAATCTGCTATATCCTTAGATTTTACTTTATTCTCCCTCAATCTTTTTAATTTCTCGGGAGAGATGCCGATAATTTGGAAAAACAGTTCAATAGCCTGTTTTGAGCCTTCCTGTTCCCCTGTTCCTTCAGTTTCACTAGATAGTTGAAGACCTTCATAAATATCAAAAGCATAAACGCACGCTTTCTTCACGTTGGAACTCTCAATCAGATTAATTAATCTGTTATAGACAGTTCGACGTGCTTCTGCGTGCGTTTGCCAAAAAGCTGGGTCTGGTGTTAATTCACTTCTTAATAGATCCTGTTTAGCTAAGCTTTTAAACCGCTTTAAAGCTCGTAAGAGATCTTCACCATCAACCTGAACCATGGCACATTCCCCCTTTTTCTTATTAATTAATCCTTAATATTCTTGCCCTCCTTTCTCTTTCCTTCTTTTCTTCATTAGTATATTATTCATGCTGGTTTCTTCTAGTCACGCAAGTTAAGAAATTATCCAGTCAGAATGAAGATCTATAGGATGTAATTTCTTCAAGTTGTTAAATCAAAAACATAATATGTTTGATTATCAAATTCCATTCGATAACAGGAACATGGAAAACCATTTTGGTCAAAAACCCCAACTAATTCAGCTTCTCCAGCTAATATCTTTTCCCTAATAATAATATCGGTTAATTCCTGGGATTCCTCCACAGAAACTTTTCTTCTATTTGTGGGAAAAGGTATAATCTTTCCCATTCCAATTGTCCCCCTTCTACTTGAAGAAATTGCATAATTACCTCTTTTAAATTTCGCGCTCTTAAATCAAAAGTCAAGCTAAATTAGGAATGTTTAAGGAATCGCATAATTTACTATATTAAATTATGCAATTCCTTAACTTTAGTACATTATTAGCAAGGGTTAGATGGTAAACTAATTCCATTTTATATGATAAATGTCAGGTATTTCACTTATTTCTTCAATAACCTTTGCTTTATCTATATTATACCCTTTAATCTGAAAGGAAATGAGGGCCTTTTCATTTTCTTCATCAATTTCTAAATTAATATTTTTGATACTTATTCCATTATTAGCGATAATTTGACAGAACATTGCTAAAATCCCTGGCCGATCTTTTATCACCGCCTCGACTACCTCTGTTTTTGAAATATTTAACTTCTTCTCCAAATTTTCTAAATAAACTAAAACTAATACCGAAAGGAAAGTAGCTGTAATCCCAGCAAAATAAAAGCCACTTCCAATAGCAAGTCCAATTCCTGCCACTACCCAAAGACTAGCCGCCGTTGTCAAACCCCGAATACTGGTACCTTCTCTAATAATAGTTCCTGCACCTAAAAAGCCAATACCACTAACTACTTGTGCAGCCAGCCTTGCCGGATCCCGACCAGTTATCCCATTAAACCCGTAAATCGAGATCAACATAATTAAACAAGAACCTAAAGAAACAAGAGCGTGAGTACGAAGTCCGGCCGGGCGGCCATGTTTTTCCCTTTCCAAACCAATAAATGCTCCCATTAAAGTAGCTATTAATAATCTTCCAGTAATTTCTATGATTATTTTAACCCCTCCCTAATAAGAACTTTTTAACTTTCTTTAATTTTCACTCACAATTCACATCTTTATCTTAATTAAGCTTTTTGCGTTGTGT
>DIPO01000014.1:35907-38780 GCA_002427045.1 Firmicutes bacterium UBA5486 | reverse complement strand
ATGACAACGCAAAAAGCCCTAATTAAAAGTTAACATTATAGTCCTATAATCTAACAATTCAATTTTTACGAATAAGCTTATCCTGTTAGTTGTATCTTCAAAAACAGCCACCTTGCATTTGGTGGCTGTTTAATTTTACAGTTTACAGAATTGCTTGTTTGCAAATAACTAAACCTTAAGGTAATTTGGCAATTCTCTTATTTAGTTAATTTAATAAATCTTTAATTAAAACTTAGTGAGATTCATAGAACCACAATGTGGACAGCGTTCATCATCCCAATCTACCGTATCATGACAACGAAGACATTCTTTTTTAACTGATTTCCGACAAAATGGACAAAAAGCTAAAATGTTATGAATCTTTTTACCGCAATGGGGGCACTTATACAGATCTCCTTTTGGTCTTGATAGTAAGTAAATTACTAAAACTATTATGACCATAAATATAGTAGTTGCTAGATTAGGAAGGAAAATCGAAATTACCGGGACAAAAGTCCACATAAGCCAAGAAAAGTCTCGTGCCCTAGCATCTTTATATAGAAAAAAAACAAGCCCGGCTGCAAGCAGAACCTTTATAATAATCGAAACTACTGTTGGATTCATACTAATCAACTCCTATCTAAAAGCCGCAGATGATATTCTTATATTCACGATTATTCTTCATTTTCCTGCTTTTATAAATTATTTTTTAAGTGTTCTACAATATAAATCAGTCCTAGTTTTGCATGGAGATAAGAAAGACACCCCTGAACATAGAGACAATATGGTGGTTTGAAAGGAGCATCAGCAGTCAATTCGCTGGTAGAACCTGTAATAAAGGTTCCAGCTGCCATTACAACTTTTTCCTTGTAACCAGGCATCTCTGCCGGCTCTGGATGTAAATAACTTTCTACCGGCGAAATTTGCTGTAAACTTTGGCAGACAGCCAACAATCGTTCGGGAGTACCTAAATCAATCCTTTGGATAATATCGGTTCTTGATGCTTTTGAATCAGGTTCAATAGGAAAACCGAGTTTAGCAAAGACATTACCAAATAAAGATGCTGATTTTAACATCTCAAAGACTCGGTGCGGAGCATCAAAAAATCCTTGAAAAAACAAGCGTAAATTGATTAAAGATGGCCCAACCTCACCACCAAGCCCGGGAGCGTATAATCTGGAAACTATCTGTTCAATTAGGGCTGCATTTCCAGCAATGTAACCTCCAGAAGGGACCCAACCAGCACCCGGATTTTTAATTAAGGACCCGGCAATTAAATCTGCTCCTACCTCTAGTGGCTCTTGACGTTCCACAAACTCGCCATAGCAATTATCCACAAAAATAACTGGCTTTTCTCTTAGCTTAGATAAAGAAGAAAAAACCACAGAAAGATCCCCAATACTAAAGGATGATCGAGCCTCATAACCACAAGAACGTTGAAAGGCAACCATTTTTGTTTTTGGTGAAACTTCCTTTAAAAGAAGTTCAACATTAATACTCCCATCTGCCTGTAAAGGAATAATTTTAACAGTAACCCCATATTCCTGAAGATTTCCGGGAGCTTCACCTGTTATCCCTAAAGCGGTGCGGAGAGTATCGTATGGTAAACCAGTAGCGAAAATTACTTCATCACCCGGCTTTAAAACACCCGAAAGGCATAGATTAATAGCATGAGTCCCGGAAACAATCTGCTGCCTAACAAGGGCAGCTTCAGCTCCAAAGGCCCTGGCATAAACCCGTTCTAATGTATCACGGCCCAGATCCCCATAACCATATCCGGTCGAAGTGGTAAAATGATGAGTACCAACTCGTTCTTCTTTAAAAGCATTTAAGACCTTAGCCTGATTAAAAAGAGCTGTTTCTTCAAATTTAGCAAAAACCTCTTCTAATTCCTTTTCAGCATCATTTATTATTACTTTGGCATCAATACTCTTCAACAAAAAGTTCCTCCTTTTCTCTCCGAGGATAACTACCTAATACTCTTTTCCAACCTCCTGTTTTCTGAAGATATTCTTCAATTTTGCAAAAAGTTTCTTTAAATCTAACTTCAGATTGGTGTCCGATCATTTCAAAGAGAAGAATATATTCTTCTGGTTTAAGCTTATATGGTCTTGACTGTACAAAAGTCAAATCTATCTGATTAGCCAGAAAATACTTGGTGATTTCATTCAGTTGGCCAGGATAATTAATTCCAAATCTTACGGCCAACAAAGTACGATCATTACCTGTAGGGGGAGAATCTGTTTTACTACAGACTAAAAAACGGGTCTGATTTTCTTTATAATCACCCAAATTATCCTGGATGATCTTAAGACCATATTGCCGTGCAGTTCGCGGAGAACATACAGCAGCTATCCCCTGCTCTTTAGCTGCTCGATATGCTGCTTCTGCTGTAGATAAAACTGGAGTTTGGGGAATCCCAGAAAAACCAGCGGAAAGATTATAGGCACACTGGTTCAAGGCTGAAGGGTGAGAAAGAATCTCTTTAATATCTGTAGGCAAGGACATTTTACCCGCTAGTACATGTCTGATTATAACATGTACTTCATCGCATACTTTTATAAAATTATGGTAATCAAGAAGCAGATCAAAAGTCAATCCAATAATCCCATCAACCATATTTTCAGCAGGAAGAACAGCCCGATCCGCCAGAGAAGCTTTCACTTTTCCGAAACAATCAGGGAGCGATGATAAATCGATCGATTCCCGATCAATCTGTCCACAGATCCTCTTTTGATAAATAAGAGCCGCTTCTTCAGAGAAGGTTCCTTTTGGCCCAAGAGTTATTATACGCATAAAACACCACCTTTGCACTTTATTGATCGCTTGACTAACAATAATCCTGGTTTAAGCTTTTTGCGTTGTGTCCTTTTTAAAAGGTCCCAACACAATAT
>DIPO01000014.1:0-35816 GCA_002427045.1 Firmicutes bacterium UBA5486 | reverse complement strand
AGGCTATCAATATATTGTGCAGGGACAGAAAAAATCAATGACAACGCAAAAAGCCCGATTTAAGGGGTTTCTTTGACTCACATAATAATGAAAAAAGGGCAGGCTTTTGCCACCCTTTATTGTAATTATTAATAAACCCGCGTATACTCAGCCTTTACCTAATTTAAGAAATTGCATAATTAGCAAATTTAAGATTGCACTGATGTCACGAATCAGAATAATCTATTGATTTCCCTTTGTCTTGTCATAACCGTAAATTGAAGTAACGATGCATTTAGCTTTTATACCCCACTAGGGATTCTCTAACCTCAATATTTTAGGTTCAACCACAATATAATCTGATTGAAGAAATATCTTCGAAAATTAGAAAATCCCCCAATTAAAGTACCTTACACAAACTGGGGCACGTAAATGGAAAATATTATTGAAACTGACTGCATATATCATTCAACGAATGACGAGCAACCAGTTACATAATGATTATGCAATTCTCCCTATTCTTTAATCTAATTCTGCCTTTCCAGATTCTCCGCTAAATTCACGTAACGGACGAGAAGGTACAATCGTTGAGATCGCATGTTTATAGACTAACTCAGGCTTCCCCTCACTATCCAAAATCATAGTAAAGTTATCAAAACCTTTTACCAAACCTCTAAGCTGGAATCCATTAATCAGATAAACTGTTACTGGAACACTCTCTTTCCTTACTTGGTTTAAAAAACCATCCTGCAAATTAATGACGGGCCTACTCAAAACATTCCACCTCCAAAAAATACCAATGCGTCAATATTTATCTTTAAGATATACTATTCGACACTTGCCTTATTCTACCTTCCAGATATAATAAGATATTTTTGTAACAGTCTTCTTCTTTTCCTTCACTCAACACAAACCAATTCTCTACCGGTTCCCTACGAAACCATGTTCCTTGACGTTTAGCATAATTCCTTGTTCTTTTCTTTATTAGCTCAATAGCTCCATCCAGCGTCGACTGGCCTTCTATTACGGGGACCAGCTCCTTGTATCCTAAACCCTGCATTGACTGGAGTTCAGGCCCGTAACCATGACGAACCAAAGAAGAAACCTCATCAAGAAGGCCGTTTTTTACCATCTCTTCCACTCGTTGATCAATTCTATTGTAAAGCTCTTTTCTATCCCTGGTCAATCCGGTATAAATAATATTGGGAGGTAAAACTTTTCTCCTTGCTTTTTGCAGCTGAGAAAAAGGTTTACCTGTAGAAAGAGTAACCTCCAAAGCCCGAAGGATCCTCTTTAAATCATTAGGGTGAATTTTTTTAGCACTTACCGGATCTACCTCTAACAAACGCTGGTATACAGCCTCTTTTCCGGCAGTTTCCGCCTCCCGGTGCAAACTAGCTCTTAATTCTGGATCCGGCGGCGGATCCGGAAAGATAAATCCCTGGGTTACAGCCCTAATGTATAACCCGGTTCCCCCAGTAAGAATCGGAAGTACCTCTTCCTCATCCAGTCCGCTTTTTACCTTATTATAATGCTCTTGATAATCTACTACCGTAAAAGTCTGGTCAGGCTCGACTATATCTATTAAATAATGGGGAATTCCTTTTCGCTCTTCTAATGTTGGTTTAGCAGTTCCAATATCCATTCCTCGATAAATTTGCATGGAATCAGCAGAAATAATATGAGCGGAAAAGTGTGAAGCCAATCTAATAGTAAGTTCAGTTTTACCTACGGCAGTTGGTCCTACTAATACAATTAGAGGCCGCATCTTATTACCTCCGTTTAAACATCTTCTCAATCTCCGCTTTAGAGATCGCTACCATTGTCGGACGCCCATGGGGACAAGTTTGTGGAATCCTGCTTTCCCGGAGATTCTTAATCAAAGTAGTAGCCTCCGCCGCTGATAAGCGATTACCAGCTTTAACCGCCTGCCGGCAAGCCATTATTTTGAGCATCCGCTCTTTAGGATTACTTTCGTGATTAACCCCACATAAACCTAATTCATTTATAAGACTTATAAACAGTTCCTGAACATCCTCTACAGAAAGAGCCTGAGGGCCGGAACGTAAAAGCACTGAACAGCCACCAAACTCTTCAAACTCCCACCCTAATTCTTGAAGGATCGTCCCTTTTTCTTTTGCAGTAATAAACTGCTCCTCAGATAATTCCACTGTAATGGGGGTAAGAAAATATTGCATATTTTTACTCTGATTACTTAAGAGTTGGTCATAAATAACCCTTTCATGAGCAGCATGTTGATCAATCAGAATAAGATCAGAAGAATCTTCCCATAGAAGGTAAGTATCAAAAAGAGAAAGTACTGGCGTATCTCCTCTGAAGAATCCTTTTTCGGAAACCACATTGGAAGAAGGTACATCCTGCTCAAAATCATTTTTTAATGGTAGAGGTTTAATCTTTGCACACACTTCTTCCCTATTGCTCATATCATTCTTGGCGACAACCTTCTCTTCTGCAACAAAAGGAAGAGCCTGAGAATGATTGGTAATATTCTCTTTAACAGGAAATGAATTAGAATTAGATCGATACCGTGATATCCAGGGAGTCTCAATCACATTTTCTCGTAATCCAGAACGAACAATCTCTAAAACCCCACGAAAAACATCCTTCTCATTTCTAAACTTAACCTCCATCTTAGTAGGATGAACATTAATATCCACTAAATCTAAAGGAAGTTCGATATTTAACAATAAAAATGGAAACCGAGCCACCGGTAATAAAGTATCGTAGGCTTTCTCGGCCGAAACAGAGATCATTTTAGAACTAAATAAACGCCTATTTAAAAAGAAAAACTGATGTCCTCTATTTCCCCTGGCAATGTTTGGCCTCCCCAGAAAACCAGTAAGATGAAGTGGCCCATAGGAACCTTCTACTGAGAAAAGTTCTTTACAGACCGAAGAACTAAAGATCTGCTCTAAAGTCTGGGCTGCCTCCCCAGTTCCTGAGGTATGTAAAAGCTCCATATCTTGATGGGTAAGACGAAAGGAGATCTCCGGATAACCAAGGGCCATGCTGGTCACAATCTCTTTTACTTTACCTACTTCCGAGGGAATACTACGTAAAAACCGTAATCTGGCCGGAGTATTAAAAAATAGATCCTCTACTATAATATTTGTTCCTCTAGGTATTCCAACCGCTTCCTTAGAACGAACTTCTCCACCCTCCACCTGGATTTTACTTCCTAATGCACCTGCATCAGTAGAAGTTTGCAGCGTCATCCGGGAAACCGCAGCAATACTTGAGAGAGCCTCACCACGAAAGCCTAATGAATAGCTGCTTCTTAGATCCTCAAATTTCCTGATTTTACTGGTTGCATGCCGTTCTATAGCAAGTAAAGCATCTTCTCTTTCCATTCCCTCACCATCATCAATTACCTGAATTCTTTGCCGGCCCCCATTGAGCAGAATAACTTCGATTTTTTGGGCTCCGGCATCGATCGAATTTTCTATCAACTCTTTTACAACCGAAGCAGGGCGTTCAACAACTTCACCTGCAGCAATTTGATCAATCGTAACCCCATCTAAAAGTAAGATCTTTCCCACTATTTTTTCACCTCCTACTACGGGTTAGGCCTTTTTCTTTTGCAAACGCTTCTTCCACCGGAAAAGAATATTCAAGGCTTCAAGGGGTGTTACTTCTTCTAAATTTAAATTAAGCAACTCCTGGTACAAGCTATGGTCATCAGCGTAAAATAGCGGTAACTGAAGAAGAGAACTTCTTTTAGCCACTTTCTGTGAACGCTCTTTTAATCCCTTCTCTTCCAGTTCGATAAGGACCTCCTCCGCACGGTTCAAAACCTCATCCGGCAAACCGGCAAGCCTAGCCACTTCAATACCATAACTCTGATCTGTACTACCCGGAATAATCTTCCGGAGAAAGACAATCTTCTCACCATCTCTGGCTACAGCCACATTTAGGTTTTCCACGCCCTTTAAATGCTCGGCTAAAGTTGTTAATTCGTGATAATGAGTAGCAAACAAGCTGCGAGCACCAATTCTATTGGTATCCCAAAGATACTCTAAAACAGCCCAGGCAATACTTAATCCATCAAAAGTGCTTGTCCCGCGGCCAATTTCATCTAAAATCAACAAACTATCTTCAGTAGCATGATGGAGAATGTTTGCCAGTTCACTCATTTCCACCATAAATGTACTCTGCCCGCCAGCTAAATCATCTGAAGCTCCTACCCGGGTAAAAATCCGGTCTACTAACCCAATCCTTGCCTCTGTAGCCGGTACAAAAGAACCGATCTGTGCCATTAAAACAATCAAGGCCACTTGTCTCATATACGTAGATTTTCCGGCCATATTAGGACCGGTAATAATCTGCAAGCGATGACTTTCCTGATCAAGAATCGTATCATTCGGAACAAATTCGCCCGGAGGTAGAACCTGTTCTACTACCGGATGACGTCCCTCTTTGATTATAATCACTTTATCCTGATTGATCTGAGGCCGGATATAATTATTTTTTACCGCAGTTTCAGCCAGTGCGGCATACACATCCAGCATTGCCAAAATTTCAGCAATAGATTTCATTACAGGAAGATCCTCCAGCACCCGCTCACGAAGTTCCAAAAATAGATCATACTCTAGAGAACGGCGTCTCTCCTCAGACCCCAGGATTAATTCTTCATATTCTTTTAATTTTGGAATGATAAACCTCTCGGCATTAGCTAAGGTTTGTTTTCGGGTATAATCTTCAGGAACCAATGAAAGGTTAGGTTTTGTTACTTCAATATAATAACCAAAGACCTGATTAAAACCGACTTTCAATGATTTGATCCCGGTTCGTTCCCGTTCCTGTTGTTCCAAGCCAGCAATCCAATTCTTTCCTTCCCTGGTAGCTACAAGTAAACGATCAAGTTCCTGATGGTAACCCTCACGAAAGATATTTCCTTCTGTTAAGATCACTGGAGCATCCTCACGGATTGCAGTGTTTAAAAGTTCAGCTAAATCCGTAAGTGGGTTAATCTCCCCTGCTAGATCAGCAATTGGGCCTGTCTTCTCGGAAATTAACTTCTCCTTCAAACAAGGAAGTAACAGCAGGGTACTTCCTAGAGCTAATAAATCTCGCGGATTAAGCGTTCCGCAAGCAAGCTTAGCCAACAATCTTTGCAAATCGCAGGTCTGTCGCAGTAAGGAACGAGTCTCCTCCCTAAGATTATGTAATTGATAAAACACCTCAACTTTTTCTAAACGATCCTCAATCTCATCCCGGTTACGTAAAGGCTGTTCAACCCATTTTTTAAGTAGCCTTCCCCCCGCAGCTGTAACCGTACGATCAATAACCCAAAATAGAGAACCTTGAACTTTATTATCCCTAAGCGTCCGGACTAGTTCTAGATTCCTACGGGTAAATAGATCAAGATGCATATACTCTCCTAAGTGATAGGTACGAAGAGTAGTAAGGTGTTTCAATTGGTTTTTTTGTGTATCATAGAAATACTCTAAAATCGCACCAGCAGCAGCAATTGCAGCCTCTAGATTCTGGCAACCAAACCCTTCCAAAGAGGACACCTTAAAATGAGAAAGCAAACGTTCCCTGGCATTCTGTAACCGAAAATCCCGGGACGGACGAACCGTTGTTAAGATAGAGGTTCGTTGTTTAAGCCAGGCTAATTCTTCCTCTTGATCCTCGGATACTAGCAGCTCTTTTGGTTGCCAATGCCATAATTCATCTAAGACTAAAGCGGCATCTGTTGAAAACTCTGTCACCAGAAAATCTCCGGTTGACAAGTCTGAGACCGCCAGACCATAACAGCCTCCTACAAGTACTAAGGCCATCAGATAATTGTTACTCTTCTCCTCTAAAAGCTGGTCATCAATGAGTGTACCAGGAGTAATAACCCTTACTACCTCCCGTTTAACCAGGCCTTTAGCTTTTTTGGGATCTTCAGTTTGTTCACAGACTGCAACTTTAAAGCCCTTTTCGATTAATCGGGCAATATAACCAGTAGCGGCATGGTAAGGAATTCCACACATCGGAATTCGTTTCCCCTGCCCTGCTTCCCTGGAAGTTAGAACAATCTCTAAAACCTCCGAAGCTGTCTTGGCATCTTCTAGAAACATCTCATAAAAGTCGCCTAACCGAAAAAGCAGAATTGCATCATTATGTTCTTTTTTTATTCTTTTATATTGTCTAAGCATGGGAGTCTCCTGACTCAAATCAGATTCCCCCTAAACTAATTCTTCACCTTGTAAGGTATAGGTTAGTCCTTTTTTTATCTTCACTTTTATCTCTTTCCCGACTAGCTCGGAATTAGGATTTTTAGGCGGAAAAAGAACCAATTTATTACTCCGGGTGCGTCCGGCAAAGATCTCTTTATTTTTTTCACTCGGACCCTCTACCAAAACCGTTTCTACCTTCCCGACTAAACGTTGATTGGAGGTTTTTGCCCGTTCATTTACAACTTCAATTAAACGGTATAAACGATCCATTTTAACTTCTTCCGGCACCTGAGGATCGATCTTTGCCGCCTTAGTTCCTACCCGCGGCGAATAAGCAAAGGTAAAAGCCGCATCATAACCGACTTGCTTTACTAAATTAAGAGTATCCTGAAAATCTTCCTCTTCCTCTCCGGGAAAACCAACAATCAAATCCGTAGTTATTGCCAGATCCGGAATCTTACTTCTTAACTTGTCCACAAGATTAAGGTAATGTTCTCTAGTATACTTTCGATTCATTGCCGACAGAATTCTATTACTCCCCGCCTGCACGGGAAGGTGTAAATGTTCACAGACCTTCTCCGCCTCCGCCATCACCCTGATTAACTTTTCAGAGAGATCCTTCGGATGAGAAGTCTGAAAACGAATTCTGGTCAGACCTTTAATCTGATTTACCTGAGAAAGTAGATCAGCAAAATCCACCCGTTCTTCTGCTGGATAGTCTAAACCATAACTATTAACGTTTTGGCCCAGGAGAGTGATTTCTTTAACTCCTTTATCCGCCAGTTCCCGAATTTCCTGGAGGATACTCTCTGGACGCCTGCTCCTTTCTCTTCCTCTAACATAAGGGACTATACAGTAGGAGCAAAAATTATTACAGCCAAAAATAATATTTACCCAAGCCCGATAGGAGTCTGCTCTAAGGACCGGTAAACCCTCGGAAATTTCCCCTTCCAGAGAAACTTCAAGTACTCTACTGCCCGTCTCCTTAATTTTTGTAATCAGTTCCGGTAAACGGTGCAAATTATAAGCCCCAAAAATCAGATCTATATATGGATAACTTTCCCGGATTTTCTCCTGGACTGTAGGTAATTGAGCCATACAACCACAAATACCAATAATCAAATCCGGGTTTTCCTTTTTTAAAGGTTTTAAATTGCCAAGATGTCCATATAAACGGTTCTCCGCATTCTCCCGGACACAGCAGGTATTCAAAAGTACTAAATCAGCCTCTTCCGGTGCCCCAGCTTTAATAAAGCCCATTTTTTCTAAAATACCAGCAATTTTCTCTGAATCATGAACATTCATCTGGCAACCAAAAGTCGTTAAAAAATATTTTTGTTTTTTGCTTTCCCCCAACTTAATCACCCTTATTATAGGATAACGCAAAAAGAAAGTTTTAGCAATTATCTTTGAAAAATTGCTATATAAGTTTTTTTAAGATTACCACCCCTACTTAACTGGTTTTAATATGTAAGGGAAAATTTTTAACCCCATCACCTTATCGACAAAAAAAGGCCGTAAAAACGGCCTTTTTCATTACTTTTATCTTTGTTTATTTCTTTCTTCTTCAGCAATTACTTCTTTACCCTTAGCCACTAGTTTTTTTACCATATTTCCGCCAATCTTCCCTGCTTCTCTAACTGTTAGTTCATCTCCACCCTGAGCTAAGTCATCATCTAATTCTAGCTCATCGGCAACTTCCCATTTTAAATTCTCTAGTTTGTCCTTTTTTTTATTTTCAACCTTCCTTTTTCTTGCCACCTTCCTCACCTCCGCCTCTCATTCTTCTATTGAATCTCGAAAGATTCTTTTCGTACATATAATCCCCTACTATTGCAAATAAAATTGTAACCGCGATCCAATTGGTTTATTCAAATACGATTCTTCCAGCGAAGAAGCAAAAGTGATGAGCACTGTAAAAAGACCATTTTAAAGCTAGCTTTGAAATGGTCTCATTTACGACAATTTATCCGTAAGGCAAGAGATAAGCATTAAATCGCGAGATGCATACGTCATTATAAGAAATTGCATAATTCAATTATTTAAGATTCAGCCACCATTCCCTCACATTAAAAAAACCGGCACTGCCGGTTTTCAGCTTAATAGAATTTTTTCTTGTCTACATACTCTTGAACGATTTGGAGAGTCTCTCCGAACCTTTGAAAATGAACAATCTCCCTTTCCCGTAAAAACTTTAATGTATCATTAAGATCGGGATCATCCGAAAGATTAATTAACCATTCATACGTAGCCCTAGCTTTCTGTTCGGCTGCCATATCTTCATGTAAATCGGCTACAGGGTCTCCTTTAGCCTGAATATATGCTGCGGTCCAGGGCACGCCATCTCCATTCACATAAAAGACTGATTTATCATGGTCTGCATAATAACCACCCAGACCTGCCCGCTTAATCTCCTCCACTGTTGCTCTATCCATCAGTTTAAAAACTAGGGTAGCAATTATCTCCAGGTGGGCTAGTTCCTATGTACCATTAGGTTATCAATGATAAATGATATCTTCCCTATTTGAATTCTATTCTTATATCTTTTCCCTCCCGTAAATATGGCTCGTATCCATCAACTAACGTCCAAGCCCTTCCATCATCTGAAAAATATACGGTTTCTTCTATTTCTTTTCCCGTTTTTTTGTCTATAGCAACAAAGCCATGTGAATTTTCGTCCATTTTTATCTCCTAATCTTCAAAAAACTTTGCCACTCCTTCGCCAGTATGTTGTTTTGGATGCTCCGGTTTAGGCAAGGGCCGAGGCTCTACCTTGCTAATAGATAAAGCCTCCAGCCTCTTTTCTAGTTCCTCTATACGTATGCTAAGGTCCTCTTCTTCTAACGGCCTGCCAAGAATTAATCCGCGGATAGATTCTGAAACATTTGTTTGCCGTTCTTTCCATTCGTCTATCTGACGTCCTTCCTCTGTTTGTGGATCATATCTTAACGTGATATACTTCCATTCTTTTGCGGCCATTATATTATCCCTCATCTTCCTTCGGTAAACATTTTATACATAATTCTTTGTCCTATACAGTTTAACCATTGCCCTTCACTTGATGAATACACGTTGCAAAGATCACCTAGCTTGTTTTGTATAGTTCTATTAAGCGAATTGCCACCACCGCCAACGTTTAATATGTTCCTTACTCGATTAAACGGTACACGTCCGGTTAATTGGTTTATTACCTGTTCCGACAGTCTACCGTATTCTTGTATGGCATGAAGTCTAATATCAAAGTCTCGTTTTCCAATGTAGACAGGAGTGTCCATTATAATATGTTGAGCAAGTTCAGCTTGGGTAATTTCTCCCCCCTCTTCTTCAATTAGCTTCTGAAGCTGTGCATGGGCAACGTGTAAACCTAAATCAAGACTTCCACAATACTGATCAACATATTCTCCATTTGACATCATCACATAGTTTACTGTTTCGTCTCCCCAGTCTAGTACAAGGGCATTTCCTTTTAAAAATTCAGGGTGCCTTATATTGAGGTTCTCATCGTATACATATCCATGAAAGGCCGCTGCCCCTTCTGGCAAAGGGTAAGTCTTGTCTATCCTGAACTTTACAGCAATTCCTTGTCTTATTCCTGCTCTGTGCGTAATCATATACTCACCAAGAAATACTTCTTTAACTTCTCCCCTTTGTTTCGCCCAATCCCTAGCTGGTATGTTGGTAAGTAAAACAACAGGATCTTTTTGATCAACATATAGACTGATTGCAGTTAAAACTAATAATTTATTATATTCGTTACTTTTTTCTCTTGCCCTTTCTTGAATTCCAGCAAGCTGTTTTATTGCAAGTTCACCAACAAAGTATTCTGATTCATCATAATTTACCCATAGATAATCTTTATTATTAAGATCAACATCCATTTTAAATTCCCTACCATGGGATACTACCGATGGAAATAACGCTCTTTTATCCCCGTACATACTTTTAACTGCATGTCGCCCACTATCAACACTAATAACTTTCATATCCTTCTGCTCCTTTCTTTTGTGTACTACATATTATTACATGTAGTACATTTACTATACAGCATTACTTGAAATAAAAAAAGCCCCTCTTTTTCAAGAGGGGTAGAAGTTAAAATAGCCATCCTAATAGTTTTCGCAATATGAATTTACTTTGTACTATCGGTTCGGCCCATAAAGCAAATTTAATAATACCAATAATAACAGCCAAGGTTAAGGTAATACCTAATGCAAGGAATAACCATTGGTCAATTCTTTCATAGATTTTCCTTAACATGCTTTCACCCCCAGTTTATATAATCTGTTTTGTACTCTCTCTATTAGCTCTGACATAGGAAACATTTTGCCCGGACAAGTCTTGTATGAAGCATAATCGTGATGAGCTTTAATATGGCTTGATGGTATATCGTATTTCAAACAAAGCTCTACACATTTATCAACAAGAAGATCCATAACTATTTCAGGAGGTCTTTCGTTATCGTAATTACCTACAACACAAATACCAAGGCTTTTATAGTTCATCCTATTTTGTTTTGTATGTGCCCCTACTACATTTTCAGGTCGTCCGGTTAGGACTGCATACTTATTGCCAATTCTTTCTATTCCATAGTGGTAACCTATATCGTTCCAGCCAAGCTCTTCCGTATGATATTTAAAAATTGCGTTCCAATCAACAACCTTGCCATCTTTGGTAAGAGAATGATGAATAAGTATATATTCTGGTTTCAAAATATCACTTCTTCCTGTTTAAGTTATCTACGCTGCCTTGTAAGTACGCTAAACGTGTTTTAATGTCTTTCTGTTCAACATTTACATCTGCTAAAAGCATATTTGTTTGGTTTTGTATTCTCTGGCCATCGGCCACAAGGTTAATCAATTTATTTTCTCGTTCATTTCCTTCCTGCCGGAGCTGGATAACTTCTGTTTCCAGTTTTCCTATTCTCTTTTTATCTTCACTTTTATCCTCTGTAATCTTTTCCTGATATGCCTTCCAAAGTACCCATGCGATACCTATTCCTAGCGAAACCATTAAAACACCTATTGCCCCCCATACATCACCACCTGCTTGCCCAATGCTTTTACCGATTGAAACCACGTCCATTTCAGCCACCTGCTTTCCAAATAGAAATAGCACCATTTAGGTGCTATTCCTATTTAAGTATTCTTTCTGCTTCTCTTGCCATTTGTCTTATTTGTTGTCTAGTAAGTTTATCTTTTGTTTCTTTAGAGATTTTTCTTCGATCATATTGACGTATTCTTTCCCAATTTTTTGACCATCTTCTAGATATCGATCTTAGCCGCGAAAGCTCTGCCATGTACTCCGGACGTTTTTTGCTTCCACTATTTTTCCAATGCCTATACTTAGCTTCAAGTTCATCTAGTCTGCTATAAGCTCGGTTAATTTGTTCTCTTTCTGTATCCACCTCTCTTATACCTAATATTCTTTTATAATCAACTTGCCTACCAACGTATTTTTTCATTGCATTTAAGCCGATGTCTCCATCTGCCAAATCGCGGATAGCCGTTGTATATTGAGCATAAGGGCCTAAGCATTGTTGTAAAAAATAGTTCGTTTGCATTTTCTTAGCTTCAGAAGTTCCTTTAAGTCTTTCAGGAACAATCGGACGATCAGAAAAAGTATTCTTGTTCATAGCAATTTCAATCGCCGCTTTAAAGAACGGATTAAATAGTTCCCATGTATTATCAAACGGTGCTCTAATCATGTTCTTTCCAAGTTCTTTTGCCGCTTCATCAATAGATTTCTTGCCGTTTAGAACCTGTCTTGCTAAATTCATTGTTATGTCTAATCCTACAAGTTTAAAGGCCTCTTCAACAGGTGTTTGAAAGGTTACTATTATAGGCTTTCCATCAGGAGTTTTATACCCAGTTATTAAGTGAGGAGTTACACTATGCCATTGAGGTAGTTTTTCCTCTTCCTCCGGGTACCGTAACCAATTCCACATAGCCATGAGTGCTGCCGGGATCATGAATTTTAAAAGAAAGTTACCGGGATGATTTTTTACATAACCTGCCCAATTCCCTCCGTTTTGGATGTAGAAAGTAAAAAAGGGAAGTAAGAGATTACGTAACACTCCCTTAGCTTCAGGAGATATTTTACTGTAATCAACCGTAAATTCACGTGCTATTTTTCCGGCAATTTCATAATCTGATAGCCCACTTTCTTTTAGCTTTTTTACATCTACATATTTTGCAACAGGCATTTCTCCCTTTTCTATTCTTTTTAAATCTGCCATTAGTTTTGCAAGTCTAACAGCTAATTCTCGGCGATCAGATAACTCCATATACTTGCTTACCGGATTGAGTTTCTTAAATATATACTTTTCCGGCTCTAATTGTTTCATAACCGGATCGTATGGTAATCCGCCTTTTCTGGAAATACCTGATTCTACAACTCGTAATTCTTCTGCTGCATTAATCAAGGATTTATACTTATCTGATACATCTCCACTTTGCCACTCTTTTATTGCTTGCCACGTTTCGCCGAATAATAGAATTGCCGCTGGATCATCTCTTAGCAGGTTTATTGTATCACCTATAAAGTTATTAAACTGAAACGGTAATCCAGCACCAAACGGGCCAAGAACAGCACCTTTCCACGCTTGTAAAGACTTTGCTATTATTCGTAATATATGGGAGTTTAATTCTGGGTCTTTTAATTGAATCAACCTATCTGCTATTTCCTCCGGAAGTAAATATACCGATTTATATTTGCCTATCATTGGAGACGGTTTTATTGTACCAAGCAATTCTTTAATGGCCGCATCTATTTCCTCATCTTTTCCTTCGTGTCGTAAGGTTTCAATTAAACCAAGAACCGCTTCTCCCTTCACAGATAAACCGGGATAGATTTGTCTGCCAGGATCGTATTGCCAGCCAACATATCGTTGACCATTATGTTCGTATAACTTACCCGGAACTATTTCTACCTTTTCCCCTTCTGGTGTACCCGTTATCTCATATATTTCCCCGCCTTTTATCTTGTTTCTTAAATCATATTTGGAGGCTATTTCTAATGCAAAATCATCATAAGCATTATCTAAATAAAACTTAGTTAGATGACGAAGTGTTACGTTGGCATAGTCTGTATCAATCAATTTTTGTGATTGGCCAGACCTTTTTTTCAGGTAATACCTATATGGTGTTTTAAACCTTTTTGACATTGAGGGGAACCTTTTATCAACGTCTTTCATATAATCCAGCACCCGGTGAGGAACGTAATGTTCCCGGCTTTTCGCATTAAGACTTACTTTACCTCTTCTAATCAATTCTTCCCATGCCGCTTCAAATACTTTGTCATGTGCTTTTAAAGCTAATTCGATATTTGATTTTGAGTTTTCGCCAAGTTCACTTGCTTTACCCCATAGTTCTTTTGTGGCATTTTCTATTTGTTCTAATGACAGACCGCCAACCGTTGCAGGATCGCCATTTTCTAGGCCTGCCTTAAAGTCTCGAAGGAAAATAAGTTTTCTAAATATGCGGAACTCCGCAGGAGTTTCTAGAAAAGACACAATAGCCTTATAAGTATCCAACGACCATTTTTGAGCATCAATAGCAACACCTTGGAAACGGCGTATTTCATCCTTAAAAACAGGAAACTTGTTAAGGGTCCATTCGTATTCAAATATATCCCTGAAGTTATTTGTAATCTCTTTTACGGCTTCTTTTGCTTGGTCTATTATGTTCTGTGGTGTTTTGGAAGCATTAAGAACATTTTCTACCTGCTTATCTGAAACCTTTGTGTCTTGTTTCCCTCTAAAAGCATTAATGGCTGCTTTTGTTTTATTATAAAGCAACAAGGGGGAAACAAAGCCGGAACCGAATTTTTCATCTATTGCTCGTTTCATATCATGTTCTTTGTTTAAATCATTAACAGTCTGCTTTAATACATCTTGATTTTCACTTCTAGGAGAAGGCCTTCCTATCTTTTCTATTCCTCGATCTATTGCCGCATTTATATCTTCTTTACTGTGGGACATTAACAATGATGTTGTGTTTTTAATCGCTTCTTCTAAGGAATCACCTTTACCTAACATTCTTCCTGAGCTACCTTCGCTTACTTTCCAGCCATCTTCTGATTGGTGGGCAAATAAATCATATTCATCATACCCCGGAATAGTAACCTTTTTTCCGGAAACAGGCTTATATGTTTGTTCACCATCATCACCACGATAGGAAATATAATATTTTTCGGTTCCATCTACATTATCTTCATCATCAAAATCCGTTTCATCACCTAATATTTCTTCTGATTTTGCATCTATATTTAATTCAGCACGAATTTGCTCCCTTTCACTTATTAGATCAATAAGTTTTTGTTCATATTCAAACGGTTTTTGTATCTGCCTTTCAGCATCTTCATAGTTCTGTTTTGATCTAGAAAGTTGTTCTTTTGCTAATTTATACTCTTTATCTAAATTTTTAATCCAGTATTCTAGGCTTTTTATAGATGCTTCGGTAAACTTATATTGACCATTACCAACAAAGAACCATCCTCCCGGTTTAGACCATAACTCAAATCCAGCAAAAGAGCCTATCTTAATGTCATCGGTAGCTTGTTTTTTAAGTGACAGAGCTATAAACGCGTTATCTGCATCTTTCCTCTTTGTATAGGTTTTATTACCAATAACTATTTTAAAGTTCTTACCAGAAGTATCTTCGCGGCGATTAATATCAGCTTCTAAATCATTAATCGTACCTTCAAGAGCTTTAATACGAATAGGATAAAAGGCAACCTTATCTGATAGTTGTTTCTTGCGTGTAATATAATCTGCTTGTTGAGCTTCAAGATTTGCTATTTCAGTCGATAATTCAACCTCTCTTTGAATAAGCGGATTACCCGAAGCAATAGCCGCCATTTCATCAGCTGTCAATACTACATCACCAAAAACATCGCCTTCTTCTCTTGCTGTAACTTTGCCGGACATAAGCTGGTTAATATACTTAGCCTTATATCGTACAGTATCCCACATTCTAGCATCAAATGAGGCTTCAGTAATGTAGTTCATAATCCGAACTTTTTTATTTTGATTGCCTTGACGTAATATTCGCCCTTCTCGTTGTTCAAGGTCCGTAGGCCGCCACGGAACATCCAAATGGTGTAGGGCATATAACTTACGTTGAATGTTCGCCCCAACCCCTAGCTTATCTGTAGATCCTAAGAGAACTCTGACTTTACCTTTATTAAAGTTATCAAACAACCTTTTCTTTCTTGCATCAGTATTAGCATCATGAATAAAAGCAATTTCATTTTCAGGGACACCTTTATTAATCAATTTATTTTTAATATCGCTGTATACATTAAATTCTTTCTTTTTATTCGGTGTTCCTAAATCACAGAAGATTACTTGAGTTAATCCTTCTTTTTTAGTATCTAACCAAATATCATAGATTTCTTTAATACATGCATTAAGTTTGCTATTCGGATCATCAGGATATGAAGGATCAACCAATCGTATATCAAGAGCCGCTTTTCTTCCATCATTGGTAATGGCAAGCATATTGTCTCCGCCCTTTTCAGACTTTTTCCCTTTACATTCATCTGCCCTCTTAACCAATGATTGAATATATGCTTCTAAATGAGGAGAGGCTTTTCTTGTAATAGCCTCATTTTTGCCTCCCTCAATTTCAGGACGTGGCAAACCAAGATCCTCGGCAGTTTTCACATCTGCAAACTCGTAAAACATTGAAAGTATTTCCGGAAGATTTACGAATTTAGCAAACTTATTAGCCATTCGATAACCGTCACCAGTTGGCTTCATTTCTAGTACTGTAATAACTTCACCAAAGGTACTAGCCCATAGATCAAAGTTGTTAAGTCCTCGTTCCTCTAATGCTTCAGGAGTTAAATACCGTTGCATGGTAAATAGTTCGGCCATACTGTTTGATACAGGCGTAGCAGTAGCAAAAACTATTCCTTTACCACCATTTATCTTACGTAAGTAGTTAATCTTCATAAATAAATCAAAAGTTTTTTGTACGCCATCTTTTTTCCCTAAACCAGCTACATTGTTCATCTTAGAAGTAAAGAATAGGTTTTTGTAATAATGTGCTTCATCAAGAAATAAGCCGTCAATACCAAGTTGATCAAAAGTCATAAAATCAGTATCTTGTGATTTTTTAAGATCATCCAAAGCCGACATCATTTTTGTTTCAAGGCTTTTTCTAGCTTGTTGCAGGATCTTCTCAGATGAATTTTTCCTTCTCCCCATTTCCTGTTCAGCTCGAATTGCTTCATCTAATTTTCCTAATTCATCCTCATAAAATTCACGCACAGCTTTTTCTGGCATAGGAATTTTTTTAAACGAAGAGTGAGACATAATCACCATATCCCAATCTCCGGTAGCAATCTTACCAAATAATTGTTTACGACGTTCTTTCTCAAAATCTCTTTTCCCAGCCACTAATATTTTACCAGCAGGATAAAGAGTTAATGCTTCTGCCCCCATCTGTTCTACCAAATGATTAGGAACAACTATTACAGGTTTTTGTAAAACTCCAATCCTACGAAGCTCCATAGCTCCGGCCACCATTTCATAGGTTTTACCAGCACCTACGCAATGTGCAAGAAGTGTATTGCCTCCAGATAGTATTCTCCATACAGCATTAGCTTGGTGCGGCCTAAGTTTAATCGCTGGATTCATGCCGGGAAAGGTAAGATGACTTCCATCATATTCTCTAAGCCGGATAGAATTAAAAGTATCATTATATTTTCTTGTTAATCTCTCTGCTCTATCTTTATCCTGCCATATCCATTCTTTAAACTTGTTTTGTATCTTTTCCTGCTGTGCCCTAGCCGCCAATGTTGCCTGTGGATTAACCACTTTAGTATCTTTATCTATTTTATCTTTTACTAGAGGTTTTTGATAGTTTAAAGCAAGTTGAATAAGTTTATAGGCATCTACCCGAGTAGTTCCCCATTCTTCGTTTGCACTAGTAGTATTTCTTTCCCACTTATTTAATACTTCAATTTTCCATTCTCCAACTTGCGGAACATAAGTTACCTCAATAGAGTTTTCCCCTACATGAAGAAGATCGCAAATAAAATCCCGGACATCGTCCGGGTCTACCCATGAGGAACCTAATTTTACGTTAATTTTATGGCAAGGAACGTCCTTTGGAATAACTTTTTCTAGAGCTTCAACATTAGCTTTGTATCTATCATCTTTCTTTGCTGCGACTTTTGCGGCTTCTAGCTTCTTACGCACATTTCCAGAAAGGTATTCTTCTGCAGTTTTAAAACCTCCATCTGGATCTCTATAAATTAGTCCACTCAATTCCTTTTCAATGGCATCTTCTGTTTTTCCAGTTAGTTTCATTAACCTAGACATATCTATATTTCCGGTTTCGTTTAAACTGATAAGTAGGGCTTCCTTTGTATTGTCCGCACTAGTAGGACGTACATATTTTTTAATAGTTTTTTGATAGAAACAATCTGCTTTTGTCGCAGTTTCTGTGTCCCCATCCCATTCCTCTATAGATAACAAAAGCGGATAGTCTGGATCATCTCTAAAGGCTAACGCATTTCCTCTAGTATGAATAGGTCCATGCTTTTTAACAAACCCATCATAAACCTTGTTGAGATGATTTCTAAGTGCTTTAATTTGAGCTTCTGGAGCATCTTCTAACTGTGCTTTAAAGTATTCATTAATAGTATCACGAAGAGGGATCATATCTTGTATTCGTTCTGCTCTTTTCCCCTTCACATCAACCGGAACCAATTTACCGTTTACATTTTGCATTATTTGACCGTCTTTAACTGCAAAAGCATCATTTTTTAATTCTGTAGAAGGAGGTATCAGTTCTTCAGGTTTTGCCCCTTCAGTAGCTCGATGAACAGGTTTTTTAATAATATTACTCGGAAGATTTTGTACTGCTGTAGATATGGCTTCGGATAAATCACGCCCATCCGATTCTAAAGTATATTCCCCACCTCCATACATAGAACCTTGCATTGAATGTTTACCAAGAACCATTTCAGGATGTTCTACATAATATTCATTAACATCAATATTTTCCCCGGCATTTTTTAAATTCATCCATGCCTTTCCTGCTGGTTTTTCACCTTCCGCTCTTTTTTGTAAAAAGAGTATATCAGTTGTAACTTCTGTTCCGGCATTACCTTTAAAAGCTGTGTTTGGTAACCGGATTGCCCCAATTAAATCCGCTTTATTTGATATATAACTTCTAACATAATTACTCTTTGAGTCCATAGTATAATGGGAAGTTACAAACGCTACTACACCACCGGGCCGGGTAAGATCCAGAGCTCTTGCAAAAAAATAGTTATGAATTGCTCTTGTCATTCCTGTTTTCTTATATTTGGGATCAAATACTGCGTAATTCCCAAACGGCACGTTAGATATTGATAAGTCATAAAAGTTTTCCGGAAGAGTAGCTTCCTCAAAACCTTGTATTCTAATATCCGCATCAGGATATAAAGCCTTAGCTATTTGACCAGTAATTGTATCAAGTTCTACACCTGTTATTTTGGTCTTACCCACCAGATTTTCAGGCATTAAACCAAGGAAATGACCGATTCCCATGGAAGGTTCTAGCATATACCCACCTTTAAACCCTAGTCTTGAAACAGCTTCATATATTCCTTCGATTACTTCTTGTGAAGTATAATGAGCATTTAAAACAGATCCTCTAATTTTGTCATATTCTTCAGGAGTAACAAGCTGCTTTAATTCTTCTCTTTCGGTTTTCCATCCTTGAGCTTTAGGATTAAATAAACCTTGTAACCGACTGTCTCCCCAGCCAACATATTTCAATAATTTATCTTGTTCCTCTGGCGTTACTTCTCTGCCTTCTTTTTGTAAGGCCTTTACAATCCGAATAGCCTTAATATTATTCCTTGCCCTTGTCTTTGCTCCGCCTTTAATTTCAAGAGAGGAAATTCTTGCGTTACGACTGTTTAAAGCAGATGATTTTGAGGAAACCCTTCCCCCAGTTCCGGTTCGTCCTCCTCGTCCGGTAGAAGTACCCACTCCTGAATTACCATCTCCAGAGCTTGGTGATAATCCACTCCCTTTTCGATTAGATCTGCCAACGCTTCCGCCGTGTTGTTCTCCGCTTCCATTAGTGCTTGGTTCAGTTTCCCACTTTTCTTCAGTTCCTCGTACATCTTCGGCCTGTGTGCTTTCCAATGCTCCTTGGCCATCCGTCCGAACTTGCCCAGATTCATCTTGTTCGCTCCTTCCTTTCAGTTTTTCACGAATGTAATCCATTTCAAACTTTTTCTTAAAATCGTACCCACTAGTTCCATTTGATATCCGTAGTACCGTAGCAAAACCACGCTTATATTCTTCGATTTTAGTATAACCTTGATTGATAATGTCATCAATGGATTCTTTTACAGTTCCTAACTTTTTATTACCGTCCTTATCTGTATACCATATCTTCTTAGAAAGCACTTCTTCTCTTTCTTCTTGCAAGAGTTTTTCTTTTTCAGCTTCTTTCTTAGCTTTCTCAGCTTCAAGATATTGATTATAAACAGATTCACCTACATAGTTTTTAATAGCTTCTTTTGTACTCTTTACTCTATTACCAAGGCTAACTCCGGTCATTTCTTCAAACATTTTACGCGAAACCTTATTATCTAAAGGTGTTAATCTTGATAATAGCTTTTCAACATCTTTGTTATCAATAGCTTCAGCTAATTTTTCAAAACCAGAAACATGATCTCTATTTTGTATTTTTTTAATGCATTGCTCTTGAAATTCAGGAGATTCATTTTTAAACCAATCAGCTTTCTTTGTATCTGAAATAGCCTTTTTGCGAAGAGCATTGGCATATTTTTTAATTATATCCGAACGATCTTTTTGTACCGACTTTACTTTTTCAATTGATTGTACTTTTTGAGGTTCAATCTGTTTCGGTGTTTCCTTTTGTGTTTGCTGCAAGTCAGGATAATCCTTTAGAACTTCTTCAGGTACAGGTTTACCTTCTTCTAGTGCTTTTTGAACCGTTTCTCTGTGGATGTCTCTCGTACTTCGACCAGCATTATATTCGCCGCCACGCTCAATTATTATATCTAAAGGTACTTCCCAATCCTCTTTATTATACGATTCGTTTAGTTGTTTTTCTCGTTCTACAAATTTTCTATTCTCTTCAAATTTATCTATTAGCTCTTGTTTAAACTTAGTGTCATTTTTTACTTCGTTTTCGTAATACTTGACAAGCTCATCGAATTGCAGTCTTTGGTTTGACAATACATCTGGGTGCAACACACCTTCCATTCTTATATTTTTAGCTGGCAATCTAGCACTTTTGTGTAGATCATCCAAATTCTCATAACCCATTTTGTCCATAGCCATATCAAATGCTTGACCTTCAATTCTTCTTTTTAAATACGCATTTAGCTCTGGATCTGTTTCGGCCTCTACAGGCTTTTTAATATCTTCTGAAAGTGTTTGTACCTCATCTGGTTTAATCGGCTTTTCTAGTGCCTCCTGTGGTGTCTCCTCCGGTATTTTAGTTAATTCTCTAGGCGAATATATCATTCGCCCTTTCTTATCTAATACAATCCCGGTACCTGCTTTTGTTCCACCAAGTACTTTATATTTTTCCCCTTCAACAAATACTGCATCTCCGGTTTTAAACCCACTTTTTTCGGCTTCAGTATACTCTACTCCTTTTGGAGTTTTTAACACATTATGATCTTCTTCTAGAGTAACCTCTGGAGCTTGCTCTATATTCTTTTTAGGCTTTTCAACATCACCTGAAGGTATTTGTATGGTAGAACTCTCTTCAGGCTTTTTATGGGCTTGATTTTCCTTGCTATCCATTTTACCGAAAGCATAACTAAGTACAAACATCTTATCTCTTTCGGTTGCATTATCCCCTATTCCAATAACTCCGTTTTCATTTCTGGTTATTCTTCCTTCTGCTATAGCTTCTTCAAGATAATTATTTTGTATTTTATTCGTTGTTTTTGGTTCTACAGGTTTACTAATACCCTCTAAAGGTGTTTGTACCTTAACAGGTTTAATTGGTGTTTTTTTGGCAGTCTGCGGCTCCACATGAGGTAATTGTGTTGCTGTCAACAATCCCTTTATAGGCAATCTTGAATCAGTTAGTACTTGTTGCCCTTTAATAGTTGGTCTTGTGCTCATCTCACTTTTAATATGTGCTATCGCCTGATACGCATTATTGTTGATAACGTATTTAGTATAATTCTCAAAGTCTACAGACCATTTATTTTTGTTTGCTGTTTTTTCGATAAAAGCTAACGATTTAGCTCTTGCTTTATTAATCTCATTAATACATTCTTGAGGATGATTTTCGTAACTCATTTTTACATATTTTGAAGTATCTTTTAATAAAGTATCTACTTTCATTAATGGTTTCATCACTTTTTTTATGATTAAAGCATCTTTTCTCTCACCCTCTGCCATAGCTCGTTCCCTAGGGTTCAATGCTAAACCAGCCGCATCAAATAAAGTAGTTATACCAGCATTTAAGAGCATACCGCCTAAAGTTTCTTTTTCTTCTGTTACAGGTGCTGCTGCTAAATTACCAGCCAATGCAGAAATACCGGATTTTAATGGCCTACCGATCATGGTGGGCAATTCAGGAGCTACATATCTAAGAGCTTCATTTGTTCCACCCATAGCACCCCAAAACAAAGCTGCTTCCGCAAGGTCTCTAGCTTTAGGTTTTTCACCAGACATTAGAGGAGCAACAACACCTTCTTTAACCAAACCTTTAGCTACATTTGCCCCTACTGCTTTAGCTACAGGCGAAGCATTTGTAGCTATCGTACTGGCACCGGGAATTTTATTTGCAAGTGTACCCAATGGCCCTAACATTTGCCCTGCTATAGCCATCTGTGAAAAGTTTCGTGCAACATCACCGCCCAAATAACCTAGCTTTGCAGCTATGGTATCGGGATTATAGCCTTCTCTTCTCATTGCTTCGGCTCGTTCTTCCGGTTTCATGGCTCCCCCTACCATGAAACCATGAACAAGACTACCTGCAAGTTCATCTGCTGTTTTGATACCTTGACCCACCTTTGCAATACCCTGCTTAAATCCTTGCATTAATGAGCTATCAGGAGTAACTGGAGTTGTTTGATTAAATTCTGGTTGTGTAGGAATTGGCAATATTTCATTTGGTTCCGGTTGTGTAGAAATTGGCGGCAATTGGTTGGATTCTGGTTCTGTAAGAATACCTGAATTTTTCATTCTGTCTAATACTTCCGCTAATGCTTCCAACTCTTTTTTACGTTTTTGTTTATCTTGATAATCATAATAATTATCACGTAACGCTTCTCTATATAATTCACTAAATATACTCATGCATTACACCGCCTTATTTTACACTCGGATTTCTTAACCGATCTATTAGTCCTAACTTTTGAAGATATGCCCCAACGTGATTACCGGGGATCGGGTTCCGGCCAAAGTATTGTTCCGGATTGTTTTGTCCTTTAGCTTGAACTTCATCAAGTAAATCATAATAATTATCTTGACCTATAACTAACATTAGTTCGGGAGCGTATTCTTCTAACTCACTTAATAAGGTACCAGCAGTATCATAACGGTCAATCATCTTACGAAGGTTTACTATCAATTCTTTTTGTTCTTGTGCGTTCTTGGGAATAAACGGTCCAGTCCCATTAAAGGATTCATTTTCGCTTTTCCCTTTTCGTGCTTCCATTAATGAGTACATATTTTCTAATTCAGTTTTTTTTGTTTTATCATACCAATTAAGGTTCTTTTGTGATAACAAGTTTCCTAATTTTAATCCCTTAGCTTGTTCGGGAAGCGTGTAATTGAGTTTATATTTATTAGCTTCGTTATCTATTTCCATCGCGTTTTGTCTGAGAGGCAAAATATTATTGAGATTAAATTCTGAAGTTTGGTTTTGTAGGTCTTGCCCTGTATTTTGAAGTTCAAGTCCTTTTAAACGATAAGGATTTGCATCAACGTTAAAATTGTAATCCAGTTGTAATCCTTTATTCTGCAGATCTGCTCTCTCTGCTTCTCTGTCCCAAAGATTGCCTTTTTCAAATTCGTATCGTTCCTTCGCTCTTCCCTCTACTGCTTCAGCTAATAACTGCTGTCTTTCCTGAAGTTTACGAAGCCACTCTTGTGCAGCTTCATCTTTAGATTGTTTCCTTGTTTCCTTGTAACTATCTGATCCAGACCCTAATAGCAACCCCAATGTATTGAGCATTATTATTTCACCTCCTATTTATTGAATTTAACGGAATAGCCCTCCAAGAGTACCTCCTGCCGCAGCTCCAGCAGGGCCGCCTAAAAGAAAACCGCCAATGGTTCCAAGTGCTTTACCCCATCCGCTTGCTGTATCTTTCTTTTGGCCATACTTGAACTGATCCATCTGAAGTTTGTAAAGTTTTTCTTGTAATTTTCTGGCTTCCTCATCTCCTAAAATGTTAGCCCATTGCATCCAGTTTTGCTTATTTTGTTGGTCTGCTTGCATTTTTCTAGCCTCATCCGTTCCTAAAAGATCAGCGAGCTGCATCCATTGTTGGTTCTGTTGTGTATCCGCTTGCATTTTTCTAGCTTCATCTGAACCTAAAAGGTCAGCCAGTTGCATCCATTGTTGATTTTGTTGTGTATCTATTTGTGCTTTTCTAGCCTCGTCCGTTCCCAAAAGATCAGCCAGTTGCATCCATTGTTGGTTCTTCTGAGAATCCGCTTGCATTTTTCTAGCTTCATCTGAACCTAACAGCCCAGCCCATTGCATCATGGTATTCAATGGATATTGTTGGCCACTCATATGTGCAGCACTTAATGAAGGAGCCAAACCTAAAGCATTGTTTTTATTAGCTCTAGTTGCTTCTATATTCATTGTATTTAATTGGTTCCATAAATCAGCTAATTGTTCTTTTTGACCTACCGATTGTTCTGACCAGTACCCAAAACCAGCACCACTTCCAGCTAATCCTTGGTTTGCTAGTCTAGCTGCCATTTGGTCATCTTGCTGTTTAAACGCCTGATTATACCTGCCTGATTGTGTATCGTACATTCGTTGTAAATCAGTATCTGAATACGCTTGATAGTTTGGATCCATTACTGTTCTATAGTGCTCTTGTGCACCGGATAAAAAAGGATCTCTTTGCGATCCTTTAGGTAACATTCCTTCTATTTGACTATATGCGTTTTTTAACTGAGGGCTACTGTATGCTTCAGAAGGTAACATGCCTTCGAGCCTGCCATACAAATTTGATAGTTGAGGGTTTTGGTATCTTTCTGTAGGCATATTGTTCGTAATATTGTTATAAATATTATCTAAACGTGGATCGGTATATCTTTCGTTAGACATTCTGTCGGTTATTTGGCCATAGATATTATTTAAACGTGGGTCTGTATATCCTTCTTTAGATAACAGACTTTCTATTTGGTTGTATGCATTTTGCCTTTTTGTATTACCGGGTTGTTGATTGCTTTTATTTTGATTTCCCAGCAGTCTTTCTGTAGCAAAACCAAGTGCCCCTCCATAAGTTGACATTGACATTTATATCACATCCTTCTTCGTTTACTCCAATGTAATTACTGTATAATCTTTATCAGCAAGAAACTCTATTACTTCAGGAAATATTTGAGGATATGGAGCAGGAATGCCTTCACTATTAACGAACGCTTCTTTTTCTGTACGATACCTTTGTACTTCTGCATCAATCATTTCAATAAGAGGGTCAGGCCCGGTATCTTTAATTGACAGCCAAGTATTACTATCTTCAACTAATAACATAAATTTTTGCAATATATTATCTCGTTGGTAACTTATCTGTTCACCAAGTTTCGGCTCAAATACTAGCGTTATATATGCCTTGTTGTTATCTCTATCTAATGTTCTTGTGGATTCTCTTAATACGTTTATACCGATTTCAAACATCTTTGGCATGATATTTCCCCCTTAATACTTGATAATATACATAACAGCCTTATTGCGTGGGCGGGTTTCAGTTCCAGCTGAACTGTTTGTTGTTCCCGTTGTCCAGCTATTTCTAACGCCTGAGCTACCTCCCATTCCCGTATTAACAGCACTACCTTTTACTGGAACACTATAAGTATGACTATGCGGCTCAACGTCACTAGCTTGGCTCGAACCAAAACCACGCCCGCTATCTACACCTCTGCCATTATCCCAGCCCCGTAAAAACTCACCACGAAAATCTGGTAAATTGAAAGTTGTTGAACCATTTCCGGCACCCCATTTAGTACTTATTACACGATATAGATCAGCATATGTTGTTCTAGATACTGCTTGTCCATTACATTCTAAGTATCCAGACGGAGGAAGAGAACCTGCATACGCTTTTATTGTTCCTACATCGGCATCTGAGTTAACAGTTTTTGCTGAAATACCGGCAGGGAAAATCGCATTTTGATTTTCATCCCATTTATATAAATGGTCATGATACATATAGTTGTTGGAATAAGCCCAAACGCCTTCACCACATATTTTTATATGGTAGATGCTTTGATTAGAAGTTGTATAGGTTGTTGCTAAGTCAGTATCATTGAATGTAAGTTTTGGTGAACACGTTCTAAATGTAAATCTCCAATTCCAAGTGTTGCCAGTTTGGGATGTGCTTCCTCCAAAAGTACTTCCAGATAGTCTGAAATAGTTTCCACCTGACCAGCCACTCATATATGCTTCTCTGTCTGTTGCCCAACCATTTGGATTTGCACCAGTAGCTCTTTCAACTTTCATATAAATTCTATCTGAATTGGAATTGACCCAAGCCCAACCTTCTTGTGCTCTAAAATATCTTTCAGTAGATTTGACATAAGATGAATTCCAATAGTTGTACTTTGCTGTTTCTGAAGTCCCTGCTGGGACATCATATTTCATACCAGTAATTGTGATGCGTAACATACAATCAGTACTCTTAACGCCATTTTTAAGCGGTATGCGTATTGAAGGCCTTTGTCCTGTAAATAGTTTAGTTTTCGTCGAATCCGATACTTGGGCATCCCGCCACGTAACTCCACCATCCGTTGACTCTTCTATAATAATTTGAGATGCTGGAAGAAAGGCGGTTCTATCAGCTCTAAGCACGTCAAATAAAGGTCTTGCCGTTTTTGTTATGGAACCCCTTATATATTCTGGTTCGGACAATCTTTCAGTTGATAGATTTCCATTGGTATTAGAGATATCGGTTGTAATATTGGCACTTCCGTCAAAAACTATCCCATTTATTGTCCTTGCTGTTTTTAGTTTAGTTGCTGTAGCTGCATTTGCATTAATAGTTTTTGCTACAGGATCAATCTGAACTCCATTAGAACCAAAGACTACTGGCTTGTTAGAATCGTAATTTAAATATAAATCATTAATAGTTCCAGTAGTACCATCGCTACCAGAAATGCCTCTTACTACTAAGGGTCTACTTGCGGCAGTACCTTGTATTTGTATTTGACCCGTGAAAGTATCTCCACTTGTTTTTGCCAAGCCACTAATATCGCTTATATTAGATATTTTTGTCCAGCTTCCCCAGGTGCTTGCATCAATAGCTTGTCTATAAGCCAGCCCTTCTTTCCCAATAGCTATTTGAACAGGCCATCCTCCGGAGCCTTCATGACTGTTCCATCCTAATACATTTAATATCCATACATATTGGTTGCCTGAATCTACAGGTGGGTTCCCTGCGCTTTTTTTATACTTAAAATAACAAGTCAGTTTTCTAGAAGGTAGTTCGCTTGGCAAATCATCAACACTTCTATTATCAATAAAGCAAATACTATTAGTTATATCTGCTGAATTTGATAATATTTTTTTTGATATATCATCAGATAAATTGTCAAGCCCTATTCCTTTGTTTAATAGTATGTCAAACGCATATTGAACAAGTTGAGGTAAGCCGGGAATTTTGAGTTTCATAATATCACCTCAAGAAAGTTGTGCCATTTTTAGTTTTTGGGTTATACTGTAGGTGGAGGTGGGAAACATGAAGAAATTACAAATTATTATCGTATGCTTGTTTATTTGTTTCTTTTTGTCAGGATGTGCTTATTCAAAAATATCTAGTTTTACTGATCCTAACTGGGAATTAAGGGAGTTTCAAAAAATATTGGTTTATATCCCTTTTGATGACTTTAGCGTTCAAATTGCTGCTGAAGATTCTTTAGTTAATAAACTGCAAGAAAAAAACGTTAATGCAACACCTTTTTATAAAGTATTTCCTCCAACCAAAGAGTGTTCTGGTGAATATTTTGCTGACAAAGTATTAGAAAATGGTTTTGACGGAATGATTACTGTTGCTGTAACAGATTATTATACTAATACATTTACTATACCGGAAACTACAGAAACAACTGGTGAAATTACCTCTTTTGGAGGCCCTAGAACAAATATTTCTGCGACAACAACTAAAAGTGGAGGACAGACGTTTTCAACACCAAATGTTATTTTTGAAATTGAATTATTTGATTTAAACATAATAGATGTTGTTTGGATTGCTAACTCGCATACTACAGGAAACGCATTTGCTAAATCTAAAGACATTTTTTCTTCTTTGTCAGATAAACTTGTTGATAAATTACAAGAAGACGGAATAATTATAAAATAAACCTTAAAAAACTAAAAAACAGCCACTCTAAGTTTATTTTTTATAAAAAGTGGCTGTTTTTTATGTTCTAATGTTAATTTATTAAATCTAAAGAAACTTTTTTAAAATAATCCGATGTACTACCCCATGCATAAATATTTAATGTATTTGTTGTTTGATCAATATGAAACCCAACAGTACCGGGAGTAAATGATATTTCAGTATCTTTAGAGCTTTGGCTACCGCCTTCGCTACCAGTAGTTACTCCGGCCTTTGCATTGAAGGCATATAACGCATTTTGAGCAATCACTTGTCCTTCTTTAATTTGTGTTTTTAGTTCATTTACTTTTGCTTGTGCTCCTGCCGTACTCTCTAATGTAGAATCCCCAACCCCATGTACTCCCGTTGTTAGGTTTGCATGGGTATTGACTTTTTGCTGTGCCCCAGTTTTGCTCTCAACCTCCGAGGCTCCAACACCATGCACTCCAGATGTTTTATTAGAATGTGCATCTGTATACAATTTAGCATTTTCTTCTGCATTATTAGCCTTTACTTGTGCTCCTGCTACACTTTCTATAGTAGAAGCTCCAACTCCATGAATGCCTGTGGTTTTTGTTTCGTGTGTATCAACCTTATTTTGTGCCTCTGCAGGAGTTGCTGCTCCTATACTTTCAGGAGTAACCGGATCGCTTCCTGTACTACCATGAGTTTCGGCGTGTGAACCGGGGGCAGTAGCTTTTTTAACTGTTACTCCATCGGCTTCAAATATACTAGTAATAGGTTTACCATTTATACTTGTTGTAACATTTGAAGCACTTCCTGTTATACTGGCAGGTAATTTGCTATTTGTATCAAGTTTAAGCAGTTTATTCGGGGATGCAGTTGTAGCTATCTCATCTATATGAACACAGCTTTCGTTAATAAAGTTTTTTAATACATTTAACCTTCCATTTAGCTTTTGATATGTTAATCTCTCACGAATAAAATCAACAAGAGTAACAACAGCCATTAAGACCACTCCCTTACAGAAAAATACTCGCATTCTATAAAATCTATTTGATTTGGCTCTACGCTTTTTTCATAAATTGCAAACTGAATTTCCCTAAATGTTTGTCCTCCCTCTAACCTATCCCTAAACTCTTCTAATTCTTTACCAAGCTCTTCTTCAGATATAAGAATATCTCCATCATCTAAAATATTGTCATCTCCAAGCATAAACCCATCATTTTCTGGATGATTATCGTCTCCTAAATACTTTCCTACGTCTGGAACAAAGAAAGAAATTGAACTAGCTGTATTTTCTCCGGGATCACTATTATAACTAATAGTTAATGATTGGCCGCTCCTAATTGCAACCCTTATCCTATCTAGGCAATTTATAATTCCTGTTTCTCCGAAATACTTTGATGACCAGAAGCACTCAATCTCATCTCCGTCATCATGTAACCCAGTAAAAAGATTCTTAATAAACCCACCAGAAGTCCAACCAGCGTGTAGTGAATTGTCCTCAAAGGTGTAACAACATGACACATTCCAGCCTCTTAATGGTATCCAGCAGTTATTATAAACATCATAAGCTAAACCTTTATCATTTCTGCCATCGGTCGACGGATAAAATAGGATGTAATACCTATCATAAAATCCGGCACATACCTGTTCCCTTCTTGCTTCTGGTATTCTTTTTAATTCCTTGTCTATTTTCCCTTGCGAAATATTAATAACTCCTGTAGCATCAGAATATTGCCATACTCCATTAGGACCGTAAAACCTTATATATCCATCTGGACATCTAACAATAGACTTTTGATCGTATGCTCCAACACTTGGCCCTAAAACAACCGATAGATTGCCTAAAGTATAGTCGCCTAAAATGAAATACAATTGGTTACGCTTGAAAGAGATTATCTTATCCCTATCCTCAATAAACCCTGTAATCTTTTTTCCGTCATCCCTATCACACGCTACCCAACTCATAGCCCTCCATCTATCATAGAAGTCTGTTTCTGAAAAATATACATACGTCCTACGATCTTGGTTATAAGTCAGCCATAATCTTTGATTGTGTAAGAGAATAGACTTACCTTTTGGTAGTTCCCCACCTAACGGATCTCCATTTTCATCAAGGTAAGTTACCTTTGAAGCCGCTCCTGTTGTACCAGTCCATAAGTTATTCCCGTCAACAAAAAAATACTTACCAAACCATGAAGCAAATTGTATTTCTGCATCCTCTGCAAGTCCGGAAGCTATTACCGCACTGGCTCCGCTTGCCGCTACATCATAAACAGATGTTCCACACTTAGCAAATGTTTTATATTCGGTTCCATTAAAAAAACGATACAGTCCTGTTATTGGGTATTCGCCCAAACTCGTATCGTTATCACGCAAACATCCGGCTCGTTTATTTAATCCCGAATCTTCAATAAGGTAATTCCACATCTCTGGTGATTCGTTAGGTTTCAAATCATTATTTGATATACCGATTCTAACTCCACCAGCGAATCCTCCTGTTCGCGGGTCTCCTAAAACAATTTTACCCAACTACCTCACTCCCACGAATTGGTCAGCGTTTGTTCCTTCAAGGTAATAGTTTTTCAACTTAAATAGTTCTTCTTCGTATATTGCATTCCACTTTGCAAACCCTTGTGATCTATCACCTTTATCTATTTTAAAGAACTCCTTGACCAAATAGTAAGAAATAACGTAATGCCATTCTTCGGGTATTAGTAACGGAACCTCTTCAATTTGTATTTCTTGATTAGGTTTTTTATAGTAAACCGTATCTAATGTATAATCCTTATCTGGAATAGGTTCTATCCCAATTTTATCTATTGCAATGTAATAAGCTAATGGACTTCCAACTATATCTGAAACTATATCGTCTTCGCGAATAATAGAAAGTGGATACCCATTGTATTTAATTGATTTTATCGCCGTACATTCTTCAGGAAACGAATATTCTCTTATACCAGATGAAGTGACAATAGTATCTCTTCCCCTTGAGCATAATCCTCTACGGCATACTTCTCTATATCCCTGATTTAATAATTGCTTTACAATAATAGTATAAGTAGCCTTTGCGAACTTTCCATTTGACGGTTCGTCAAACAAGGTTAATGCCATTTCAAATATCTCTTGTCCTGTCATTTAATTACCTCCCATGGGAGTAAATACGCCTGTGTAATACGTGGTTCCAAACATCTTTCCCAAATTCTTGGCCAGCTTCCCTAACCTCTTTCTTACTATCCTTTTGAACTTTCTCTCTGTCTTTCCTCATTTCATGAACAAACTCTTTAAGGTCAATCCTTCTCCAATGCCCTTTTCTTAAAGCAATAATAGCCCTTCTATCCCATTCCTTAAAACTCATTTGATGAGAATAATAACCCTGATCGCAACCTGTCTGTTTCCATTTTAAAATCTGGTATTCATCGGCATTTGAATCATAAACAACCTTTAAACAAGGATCTTCTAGTTCTTTTTGAACTTCTTTAGTCGCTGATATAAATTCGTGTTGCATCGTATCACCTCTAAAAAAAGGGAGGGATATCCCTCCCTTAGTTATTAATACGCCGAAGCAATATCGTAAACAGTTGCACATTGCCATGGTTTGTAATGCCCTAACTCATACGCCTCTAATAGATAGGCAGTATAAGCGGCATATCCAGCAACCCACTTCCACATGTTCCCGTCCATATCAGAAAAGCCTAGTTTCTTTGCAAGGAACTGAACAAGGCCAGACATTTCAACGAAAAATGCGGTATTATCCGGAGAATAGTTTCCTGAAAGAATAGGAATACCATTGAAAGTAACGATATTATATGGCCACAGGTCAATTTTCTTTGTAGGTTCAATATATTCGTTACCATTAATCTTTGAAGATACTAATTGTGTTGCTGTCCCACCATCCGCGAAGATAACAAGGTTATTCTTCTTGGCTTTCTGCTGAGTAGTTAGCTTATTAACAAGTCCCATTAAAGCCACCATAGAAGGCTCATGGTTAGCTCCTACAGAAGTATCTCCAAGTTTTCCGTCTGCTTGTACGTATTTTACAGTAGGTCTAAACCAAGCCCCTTCAGTTTTGCTTCTGTCTACACCTAAAATGGTATTGTCTTTAAGTCCTACCAGAGCTTTTAACCCGTAAAACTCGTTTTCATACCCACCTTTGTGGTAGATTAAAGCACCAGCTAATGCTGTAACAAGAGTAGTTCTATCAGTACTATCTACCGTTGGGATAAAGGTAAATTCAGTATCACTTACAATATCCTGAATGATTAACCCTGAACCATTAGTAATCAGGGCATGCTCGGTAGTCATAAAGTCAACGGGCATACCCGGTCTTAGATATTTAGTAGTACTCCCATCTGCTAAAGTGATAAGAGAAGGTGTATCATCTGTAGCACTTGACACTACAGCAAGCGGAGTAATACCTCCATCACCGAAGTTCATTCTTTCTTTTTCACATTTCATAGCATCAGATACGCCTTCAGTTTCAGAAGTAATCTCATCTATGAATGCCTTTTCGTCAGTATTCATCAGATTTACGATGGTCTCATAAATCTTAATCACACCATCTCTCCATTTGGGTGTTCCTTTAAAGGTCTTATACATGGCCCGCCCGGGATCTGATAATCGTCCGGTAAGATCGGTTAACATCCCGGTCCCTTCTGAATGACCGTATTTAAAAGACTTCACGAAGGAATTTCCAACTGTCTCAGTTTGTTTGTGCTTATCTACCCATTTTGACAAAAAGTCTTCTGTATTAATGTGTTTTTCCATAACAGGCAGGTATTTGTCTTTAAGAATAGCAGTTACATCGTTTAAAGTAAGAGCCATTTAAAATCATCTCCTCATATTTTGTTTTTTGCTTTGACGTATGCCAAGAGTTCATGCTTTAACTCATTAAAGGTTTGAGGTTGTTTGGTTCCTGCAATAGCTGGTTTACCACCAACAGTTAATGTTGAAACAGATTCACCGTCTCGGATTCTATCTCCAACTCTTTCTCTAGCCCATTGTTTCTTTTGAGCTTCAAGAAATTTATCTAATCCTCCATACGCCTTAACTATGGCTAAATCCGCATCCTCTGGAGGTAATGTAAGCCGTTTAGCTTCTTCCCAAAGTTTGTTTTCATCCACTTCAGGAAAGGTTTTCTTAAGCTGGCTAAACTTTTGATCAATGTTTGACTTAAACTCTTGGATCTGTCTTTGTTTTTCTTCCTGTTCTTTTGCTCTTTTCCAGTTCTCCAGTTCATCAATCTTAGCCCTATACATCTTGTCCTTTTCGCCTAGTGCTTTGTTTAGCTTTGCTGACATGTAGGCTTCTAGGTATTCATCACCAATGTAAGGATTATCCGATAAATCGTTCTCGGGTTCCTTGTGCTGTTCTTCTCCTAAAAGCTGTATAGCCTGATCTTTGTTTATCATTCCTTTGTCGAACATCTGCTTAACTAGCTGCATTGGATTGTTTTGGAGAACATTAGCAAACATATTGTACTCTTGTACTACTTGCGTTAACTCGTTTACCCCTAACCCAGTTTGTTCCGCAAACTTCCTATAAGGAGAAGCCTCCTGCATTTTCTTGGTGTAATCCCCTTGTAGGTTCTTATATATGCCTTGGAGTTCCGGGGGAAGGGTATTAGGATCAACATTAGTAAATGAATCTTCTGTTGCTCTTGAAGGTTCCGTTACTGGTTGACCTTCTGTTGGTTCTGTTGGTTCTGTTGGTTCGGTTGGAGTGCTATCCGGTTCCGGAGCGGCATTAGGATCTATAAACTCCACGCCAAAAAACTGTAAATCAAAAGAACCGTTAGCTTGTTCCAAATTATTCAATTAAAACACCTCTTTATTGTTGCTCCGGGTGTCTTGTGACTTGTCCGGGCATAAAAAAACCACCTATTGTGGTGGCTGTTGTACTGATGACATTACTTGTTGAACTTTTGCCATTTCTAGAGCTTTTTTCTGTAGATGGTCATCTATATGAAATTGTAATGCTTGGCGAAGTTCGGGCATTTGGGCACATAGTTTTTCATACTCTATTGTTTTTCTAAAACTATTATGTTCCTCAATGCAAATGTCATGATTTTCTCCATCCCTTGCTCTTCTCCATCGTGGTAAAGGTGGTGGAGGTTCTGGTGATGGCTGCATTGGTTCAGACCCCGGATGGGGAGGCAGTATCATATCTGGAGGAATATCTGGCTGTTTATCCATTGTTGTAGCTTTTATCGCTTGATATTCTCCATAACCACGTTTAAATTCTTCACTATCCATTTTCCATTTGTTAAAACGTTCATCGAATGTAGATACATCATTTTGCCATTGCAAAAACATTTGCTGTTCTTGTAATTCAATCTGTTGCAATATGCTAGGATCTGTTTCCTGTACTATACCCTTTTTAAAAAGTTTATTCTCCCACCGGGTAAAGTCTATATCCTGCAAATAGCTATCATATAACTCTTCAATATCGCCAAGTTCTAACATATCAAAGAACTTTCTTTTGGCTATTGGATCGTTTACTATATCACCAAGAAGCCCTTTCTCTGCAAGGCTTTGTATCTCTTGCCTCTTTGCATCTGGTGTAAGGTAAAAAGCATTGCCACCAGCTAAAATCACATCATCGCTTTGTATCCGGTCCGGAGTTATATCGAAATTAATTCCTTCATTATCGTTTCCTACAATTCGCAAAGATCGCCCCTCATCCTCAAAATGCACAGCACAAAGATGGAGGATACGTTTTCCTATGTTGATAAATCCGGCAACCTGGCTATCCAAAAGCGGGCCAGCTTGCGTTTGACTTGCCTGTTGTAATAGCTCTGCTTGCTTTCCACTTGTAACACTAGGATCAGCGTTCCCTCGTGTAACTTCATAGAATGAAGATATATCATTCATCCTTTGAATTGTATGTTGTATTTCTCCCATAAGATCCTGATTAATCATAGGAGGAGATATATATTGAGGGGGGTTAAGCCCCGCCCTATAAATTACCCTTGGTATTCCTCCTGTATCACGCGTGAATTTAGATTTACTCCAGTCTGTTCCTTCTTGCTCTAAGAACCATCCTGTAGTGTTTTTCTTACTATCTATTATCTTCTTCCAGAGCTTATTAAGCTGCACTTGAAGATCAAACAGATAATCCACTATTGAACGTGGCCAGAAGTCTCCTGCATTACGAATATAAGGGAAATAAGTGTAAGGGTGCCAGTCTGTATCCGAATAGACGGCCATTAGTTTTTTATCCCAGACTGAATCTACAAATATCCTTTCTTTTGTACCAATTATAAGCCTTCCATGAGGGTAATCTTCTGATGGTGGAAAATAAATTTCATAGACTAGGGCATGTCCTTTAAGTTTCTTATTTCCAACTTCGCCAAGTGCGTTAATAGTACGAAGTTGATTTATATCCTCTAGGTTTTCTTCTTCGGGGACCTCTACTCCCCACCTGTTTTTAATGTCTTTAATAGGCATTGCAACTTTTTCGCCAATCCAAGGTAGGCTATTATCCATCTTTGACACGCCAGAAGGGATCATCATAGCTTGAGGAGCAACACACTTGCAATTTATATCTCCTAATTTTACAGGCTTTCCTGTGTTTGGATTAATAGCGGGTACACCATCCAGAAGTACGTTATCACCTAATTCTGGATCCCACCATGTTTTTGCGAATCCTACACCTGCAGGAAATAACCAATCAACCACTTCTTCTCGTATGCTTATTCCATCGCTTTGGCGGTCTAAACTAAGAGCATCCTGATAATATTTGAGAAGGTAAGAACAAACCTTAGCTGCATCCTTGTCATCATCCTCACTTGTTGCTGGCCTAACTTCAAGCATAATAGGATTAGTAAGTGCTTTTGCTTTCGCACCTTTCACAATCGTTATAATGTGAGGATCGATAGGATGATTAAGTACTCCGGTAATTGTACCTATTCCGGGGATATTCATGCCTTCTCGAAGTACATAAACCTTATTTGCTCTTTCATCAACATAAAGAAGTTGATTACCTCTTATCATTTCTTGGTTTCGTCTCCAGCGAAGAGTTAACGATGAATTCTCTGATTGTTCGATACATCCTAACAAAGTATTTTGAGCATTTTTCATTAAATCACCACCTTTCTTTTTAGCCCCCTAAAATGTT
>DIPO01000071.1:38376-65046 GCA_002427045.1 Firmicutes bacterium UBA5486 | reverse complement strand
GGTTTAAAAGATCATAGGTGTACGCCCATTTTTCTTCTGGTTCGTAAGGGTCGCGTTCAACTTTTTCCTTACTAATTAGATTTCCATTAGTAGCAAGCGTAAGCATACTGATATATTCCATCACTCTTTAACTGGTTGGAGTTGGGATAGTATTCCTGCTGGTATTGGAAGATCCGTACCAGTTGAAATTTTACATAGGATGATTCCCTTCCACAGCACCATCAATTTGTTATGTTTTGGAGAATTGGCAAGTTTACTTGCCGGATCCAAGTTTAAAAAAAAGCAAAACATCAGTCTTGACGTTTTGCTTTTCTCATTTTAAGGATTTACATAATTTAATTATTTAAGATTTAATCACATATCTAGAGTTCTGGAGTTCTGAATTCGTGACTTATTGAGCCATATCATGGAAAACGCTATCGCAGGCTTTCGCGATTTTCCATGGTATCTAAGGATGTCACGAATTCAGATAATCCGTGACTTATTGAGCCATATCATGGAAAACGCTATCGCAAGCTTTCGCAATTTTCCATGGTGTCTAAGGATGCCACGAATTCAGATAATCCGTAACTTATTGACCCATACCATAGAAAACGCTATCGCAAGCTTGCACGATTTTCTATGGTGTCTGAGGGTGTCACGAATTCAGACTAATGTATTTTAGTCCCACTAGTAATTGTCTAATCTTAGACAATTACCTCAAATATTATTAAACAATATATATTACGGTTCAATACAGGCTTAAGTGATTATGCAATTCCCTCAAATCATAAATCAGTTTTAAGTTTCTCAAGTTCCTCATCACTAATTTCAAAATTCGCGTAAACATTTTGCACATCATCATGTTCTTCCAGGGCATCTACCAGTTTTAGCAAGGTAACTGCTGTCTCGCCGCTTACTTCAACAGTGTTATTTGGAATAAACGATAATCCAGCCTCTTCTATAGAAGTTTTCTCTGCTAAAAGGTTTCTAACTGTTTCTAATTCAGATACTTCAGTAATTATTTCGTAATAATCCTCTACAAGCTGGACATCATCAGCACCAATCTCCAGCATAAATTCGAATAATTCTTCTTCATTCATATTTATATTTTCCTTAGCAACAGTAATTATGCCTTTTTGTTCAAAAAGCCACGAAACACAGCCTGTTTCTCCCAGATTTCCACTATTTCTAGAAAATATATATCTCATCTCACTGGCAGTACGGTTGCGATTATCTGATAAGGTCTGTACGAGAAAAGCTACACCATTGGGCCCATATCCTTCATAAATAATCTCTTCAAACTGATCGCCATCGGTTGACCCTAGTCCCCTTTTTATTGCCCTCGAAATATTGTCATTAGGCATATTAGCCTTTTTGGCATTTTGAATTGCTAATCTCAGCTGAAAATTAGCATCAGGATCCCCTCCCCCGGCTTTAGTAGCAACTATTATCTCCCTTGTTACTCTAGTAAAAGCCGTAGCCTTCTGTGCATCAGTCTTTTCTTTCTTCCGTTTAATATTTGCCCATTTTGAATGTCCAGCCATCTTTTGTCACCTCAAATTTATATTACGTTTACTATAAAAACAAAACTCCTCGTTGCTATTGGCCGCCCTTCACTCAAGTTTGGAAGATAACTTGAAATCCTCTTCCCCAATTTAGTGAAGATGACTTAAAGTTTTATGCTGTTATAGCCAATATAAATATTCCTGATCCCAGTATAACTTATTTTCATTTTAAGTAGCAACTATATTTATCAAATTTAGCTACGGAAAGGTGAATAGGCTTCTAATTCCCCCATCTTTTTTAAAAGCAGATAAACTAAGATCCCCGTTAATAAGAATGAACCCAATGAAAATACGGGGTTATTTAAAAATAATAAAAAATCGTATAGGCCATGCCAAAACATTGCTACAGCCCAACCAATAAGAAACCTGTGTAAAAGTTTAATCTCGGATAAGCCTGCAGTCAAAAAATATCCTCCCCAACCCGTAAAAGCAGCATGAGCTAGACAAGCAATAACAGCTCGCCACAGTCCTACTTGAAAACCTAAGGCTTCTGTATAAAAAAGATTCTCTAAAACTGCAAAACCTAAGCCTACAGTAATACCATAAACAATTCCATCCACTGGTTCGTTTAATTCCTTCCTTGAAACCAAAAAGGCTAGCAGTAGAAATTTTAGCCCTTCCTCTATTAATCCAATAAAAAAGAAGGAATAAATAAGGATTAATAAGACATTCCCCGAAGCCCTGGCCTCCATCAATCCTTCTTTCCCTAAAAGTTCAAGAGTACCTGCCGGAACTACCATTAACATTCCACCAATAAAAACCTTAATGATTAATTTCTTGGGTTCAGGTTCATATTTATCTTTCCTGTAAAAATATGTCATCCACAAAACTCCTGGGATAACCGAAACCAATATGAGAGAGATTAGCATGAATAGTCCCTCCTATCAAAAGATAGGCTTATTATTCCCCAAAAATAAAATAGAAAATGGCCCTAGGCCATATATTCAAAAATCTGTATCTAAAAATCATCCCATAATTTCATCTTTCATCATCACCATGGGCTTTTTGCGTTGTCATTGATTTTTTCTGTCCCTGCACAATATATTGATAGCCTAATCCAAGCCCAACACTATATATTGTGTTGGGACTTTTTAAAAAGGACACAACGCAAAAAGCTTACTATAAAGACACAAAATTACATATATTAATTAGTCCTCCACCCCAGCAAGCTGGGGCACGTAAAATGATGAAAATATAACTTTTATCTTTAGCTTACATAAGCTGTCATTCATACGAGCGCTAGTAACGAGATTCGAGCTGCATTTTATAAGTAGTCACCCGCTTGCCTTCCGTGCCACACGAAATGATAAAAATAGTACTTTCAGCGTAGCCGTAGCTTACAAAGACTGTCTTTCAACCAATGATGAGCTACGAGGTAGCATCTTTCTCTAATATTTTCTTAGTATAGGTACCTAAAGCAATCAATGAAAGGATTAGCGCGATAAAAAGAACAATTACTCCTGCTTGGGTATTTATACAATATAAAAAAAAGCCAACAAAAAACAAGAAGGTACTAGTCTTCCCCCAATAATTACTAGGTATCACCTTTTGTTTCAATTTAAGAAAAATCAATCCCCCAGTTAGTTGAAGAAGTTCTTTTATAATATATATCCATCCCAACCAAAGCGGAAGTTCAAACCATAACATCAGAGAAAGAAAAGAAAAAGCAAGAGTTGCTTTGTCGGCTAACGGATCTAATATCTTTCCCAATTCACTAATCTCTCCATAATTTCTAGCAACCCAACCATCAAGAAAATCAGTAAGTGCTGCCAATACCCAAAGAGTAATTACTCCATATAAATTTTTTCGGGCAAAAAACACCATTACAAATGGGGAGAGTACTAAGCGGCTTAAAGATAATAAATTGGCAAGATTCATCAGTTTATCCCCCTTAATTAACTCAACATTAGTAAGTGTTGTAATAATAAATGCTTCGAAGAATGTCGATTCATCCAGCTTTGATTTACACCTTCTGGACGGCTTGTCGACTACCTATCTTTGATTTTAATCACTTCGTGATGTTTCGGTTAATAATGTTTTATTTACCTTTATCACCTGCGATAATTGACTGCAAAGCATCTTTAAAACTTTAGTTTTTCTAGAAAATATGTTTCCAAGCCTTTAAGAGCATCAACTAAACAAGATAGCCTGTTTTCACTTCTATTGAGCTTGATATTGTTTGTCTCGGCTACCTTCTGCATATTCTCAATGGTTTTTAAATTTCAACATAATTACCTTCGACGCTTATTATTAACTCTTTAGGGATTTGCATAATTTAATTTTTAAGATTCTACCACATATATTGGTATTCCCACTAGTAATTGTCTGAGATTAGACAATTACTCGAATACTAGTCAAACACTATATATTGTGGTTGAATGAATTCCAAAGGTAATTATGCAAATCCCTAAACTCTTTTAAAATTCGAGTTTGTTCTAGTAAAACTCCTGCTTTATTAGGAACTTTTACAAAATTGTCATATAAGTTCGAAACCGCATCGTAACTTGTTCAAACTTAATTTTCTGCTTTTACAGAAAAATTCCTTCTTTCATTAAAACGATTAACCCATTTTTCTTATTTCTTTTTGCAGTTTTCGAATAATCCTCTTTTCTAAACGAGAAATGTAAGATTGTGAAATACCCAAAAAATCTGCTACTTCTTTTTGTGTTTTCCCAATACCATCTTTTAAACCAAAACGCAACTCAACGATTGAACGTTCTCTTCCTGATAACATTGACATTGCCAAAGCAAGTAGGTTTTTTTCAACTTCCTCTTCTAACTGTTTATAGGCAATATCACTTTCTGTTCCTAAGACATCCGAAAGAAGTAATTCATTCCCATCCCAGTCGATATTTAATGGCTCATCAAAGGAGACCTCTGAGCGGGTTTTATTATTCCTTCTTAAATACATCAAAATCTCATTTTCTATACACCTCGAAGCATAGGTTGCAAGTTTAATTTTTTTCTCCGGATCAAAAGTATTTACTGCTTTAATCAAACCAATCGTACCAATAGAGACCAGGTCTTCAATACCAATCCCTGTATTCTCAAACTTACGGGCAATATAAACCACTAAACGCAAATTATGCTCAATTAACAGACTTCTAACTGCAGGATCTCCGGTTTTCAATTTTTCTATAAGGTAGCTTTCTTCTTCACTATTAAGCGGAGGTGGTAAAGCTTCGCTTCCTCCAATATAAAAAATAGTCTTTGGATAAAGAGTTAACTTTTGCAATACACGGACAATGTAGATCCTTAAGCTTAACCGTATTCGCCACCAGTTTTTTCTCAACATATTTAACTCCTCCTTAATTGCCAGTTAACCCCTTCTCACTCAGCATAAAGATAATACATGCAAAATATATTTTGTTGCTCGTCTTTTGTGGCTTGTCGCTTGCTTGGAAGTTTGCCCTTGACATATTACATTCTTTAACTCCAAGCAACATGTATCAATAAACTCTTAATGAAGCCTAGTTAATAGAGAAGAAGGTAACAAAGCCTGATAACTACTGCCAGTAGAAGCAGTAAAATTATAAAGGCCAACTAAAACAGGGGGTAACTTACGGGGTTCTTTTTGCAACAATATAACTTCATCCGGACGGAATCCCAAAAGAAACCCTTTCTCCCGGCCTACACTTGTATAAGTAATAAACCTTATTCTTGCCGCCCAATCAGGACTAAAATTTAAAGCTGAATTCTCAGGAAACCCGCCTCTGGCTAAAATCTTATTCAAATCAATCATTTCCGTAGGTAAAACCTCCTGAAGTGAGCTCGTCTCTACAACCAAAACAGGATTTCCGCTTATCGGATCGACTAACATATTACCTGTATCCAGAAGAGCTGATAAGTCCGTACTTAAACCATTTACTGAAAGACGAATAGAAAAAATACATCCTTTTTCTAAATATAGTTGGTGAATAAGCCCCCATCCCAGCTCTGTTACTATTAAAAGAGAAAGAAGATTCACTAGTATAACTTCCCAAGTTGTATAAGAAAATCTTTTATAGAAAAAAGGAGGATTTAATAAAAAATATGTTACTCCGGAAGAAAGAAGAGTAATCAATAAAAAAAGAGTTACAGTACGGAATAATTCCTTAATTGAACTCAGAGAAAAAGCTATTATTAACATCAGTATCCCAATTCCAATAAAAAGGAAGATCTCTAATTTGCCGATCATTCCTAACTCCAGACGATAACATAACCAAAAATAATAAATCCCTCCAGTTGTTCCAGCAAATAATATCCGCCACCAAGGCGCTTTTTTCTCTAGAATCCGGCCGGTAGCCCATAATAGTAAGGAGTTCATCATCATACTGATCAATGCCCCATAAATCCAATCATCAATAAAAACTTCTCTCATTTTCAAGCACCCCCCTTACAAATACTATTCTACAGAAATTAATCATTAAATCCTTTTTAAATACCATAACTTTTATGCCGAAAAATAAACTAAAGACTCACAAAATCACTTTTTTCCCCGAAACCTCCATAAAATAACAAAATGGCCTATTTAGGCCATTTAACTCATTGTAAGTGTTTATCTCGCTTTTAGAAGCTTACCACCCTTTTTTATCCTTTTTCCATAAAAATGCTGGGATCTCTAGTTCCTCCCCTTCAACTAAAGATCTAATCTCTAATTCCTCAAGGCCCATCCGGTGTTTCTTCTGTTCAAATCCAGTAGCAATTACTGTGATCCGGATCTCCTCCCCTTGTTTATCATCAATTACTGCTCCAAAAATTATATTTGCATCCGGATCAGCAGCTTCTGTAATAATTGAAGCTGCTTCATTTATTTCGAATAAACCTAAATCAGAGCTACCCGTAACATTAAGAAGCACACCCTTAGCTCCTTGGATGGATGTTTCCAAAAGTGGTGAGGAAACAGCAGTTTTTGCCGCCTCTGCAGCCCGGTTATCACCTTTAGCCACTCCAATACCCATCAATGCCGAACCAGCATTATTCATAATAGTTTTTACATCAGCAAAATCAACATTAATTAGGCCGGTAATCGTAATTAGATCGGAAATACCTTGAACACCCTGACGAAGAACATCATCAGCAAATCTAAAAGCTTCGATTACTGATGTTTTCTTGTCTACAAGCTGGAAAAGCCGTTCATTAGGAATAGTGATTAAGGTATCTACTTTCTCTTTTAAAGCTTTTACTCCTTCTTCCGCCTGTGCCATCCGAACTTTTCCCTCAAACTTAAAAGGTTTAGTCACAACTCCGACTGTTAAAGCCCCTAACTCTTTAGCCATCTCAGCAATGACTGGAGCTGCTCCGGTTCCGGTTCCACCACCCATCCCAGCGGTAATAAAAACCATATCTGAATTTTCCAGTGCTCCGGCAATTTCTTCTCTACTTTCTTCCGCAGCCTGACGTCCGATATCGGGGTTTGCTCCCGCTCCTAAACCTTTAGTTAATTGGTCACCAATGCGAAGTCTGGCATCAGCTTTAGAACGAAGAAGAGCCTGTCCATCCGTGTTGATTGCGATAAATTCTACCCCTTGTAAACCAGCTTCAATCATGCGGTTTACAGCATTAGTTCCTCCACCACCAATACCAATAACTTTTATTGAGGCAAATTGTTGATTTGTTACTTCAAACTGAAGCATAGTGCTCCCCCTATTCATTTAAAACCCCTTAACTAGCTAAATCTTTACCTGAATTATAAATATTTCAACAAACAAATTTACTTCCCTGCTTTAAAATAATTTTTTTACTTATATTTCTTAAATAAAAGGAAGAGACTTTTGTCTCCTCACACCGGAAATATTTATAGTTCCACTAATCTTAATAATTAATCCTGTTGAACATAAAGATCGATAATTAATTGAACCTCACCCTGACCCATACCAGATTGTCTGGCAATCTCTTTTACCGTAAGGCCTTTTTGATACAACTCAATAATAGTCTGATGTCGTTCCGGAGTAGCTAACATCTCAATGTTTTCGTTCTCTTTTTTCAGCGTTTCTTGCTTATTATTAACTTTACTTTTTCTTTTAGGTGTTTCTTGCTTAAGATTAGTATTACCTTCTTCTTCGGGCGTTTTCTGTTCAGCATGAGTTTTATTCTCTTTTGAATTAGAAGAAGTTACCTTCTGAGCTTTTTCTGGAATAGATTCTTTCTTCTTCGTTTCTAACTTATCTGGTTTCTGAACTTCTTTTACTGGTTTAGAATAATTAGGCATTATCTGCTCTGGATTAGTAGGAAGCTTTTCATTAGGTTGTTTCTCTTCTAAGTCTTGTGGGGGAGAAAAAATCAAAGGTTCCCGAGAGGGCTCAGAGCTCTCTTCTTCAACTATTGTTTCTGTCATTTCTAATGAAACTTTACTAAGAGGTTCCTGCTCTTCCAGTACTGCACAAATCTCTAGTAACAGTTCTTCCACTAGACTAATCCGGGAGCTTAGTTCAGATAAAATAGTAAAATATTTCTTTTTGGTACGCCAGAAGATAAATAAAACAACAAGAAAACAACCTAAATACCAGCCAAACATAAGCTGATAATCCCCTCTTTCTAGCTAAAGCTCCATATCAATAAAGCGTCCTTTTAATCCATTAGTAGACTTTGTTTTTTTCTTTTTCATCTCGTCCTTAGAATTTCTTTTTTCTTCGTTTTTTTTATCCATTTCTTCTTTTCTTCTACCATCTTCCCGAATTTGTCCATGCACTATTTCACTTTTTCGGCGAACTTGTTGTTCTTCCTTCTTCACCTGATTATCCAGACGTTGCTTAAAATTTTCATTCTCATCTTCGGGTAAATGCATAGCATTTCCCTGTAGCTTTTGAACCTCTAGGGTGCGGTTGACCAGGACCTGAACATCTAAGGGCCCAATCATTTTTTACCCCCCCCTTAGCGGTAAGGTTGAATTGATATTTCCCCTTCACTATAAGTAAGAACGGCAAAATTAAATTCATCCTTAAAGATACGTACAGCTTTTCCAATTGTAACCCTTACACCTGGAAATATAGTCTGACGAACTTTTATATATCCTCTTTCTAACTGTTTATCATTAATCTGAAGCACAATCTCATCCCGTCTTGTTTCTAACCTTCTTTTTTCCGCTTTTAAAACAAAGGATGTGCGTGTTAGTTTTGCCTTCATCTCTTCCCGCTCGGGGGGAAGATTGAACCCTTGTCTATTAAGAATAATAAGCGCTTTTTCAGCCATATCTAATTCTTTTTCAAGTTCCGGTAATCTTTTCTCTATATCGTTTAATTCCAAACGAAAACCGGGATTTATACCTACTTCAACTTCGGTCTGAGTTCCCATTCTCGAGCCTAATACTTGGGCATCAATTAAAGTTCCCGCTCTTACAATTCCACCCATAACTAAACCTTTTTTCGTTCCCATTAGAATTTTCTGCCCACAATTAACATAACTATGAATAATCGCATCACGGACTTTTATATCACCATCTACATTAACTTTAGCATGGTCAATATATCTGGTATAAAGATCCCCTTTACAGGATATTGTTGATTTGTCCTGTCCAATAATTCCACCATTAATAGTAATATTAGCATCAGAAATAATATGGCCGCCTTCTACATTCCCCGTAATTACAACATCACCGGAAGCCTTCACAGTAAATCCGTTTTCTACATCCCCTCTAATATGAACAGAACCAACAAAATCAATATTACCTGTGTTATACCCAACATTTTCTCTGACATTATGGACAACTTGGACCGAGACCTTCCGCCCAACTAAACTCGGTTCGCCATCGCAAGTAGCTACTATACAGTTTTTTTCCCAAGTAACATTCTTACCTAGAACAACGGTTAGATCCTTTCCCACGACCGCCTTAATCTCTTCTCCCTTAACATTACGACCAAGAGTACCAAGAGTAGCAGGTTTCTTTTCAACCAACACTTGACCTTTTTGTACGTTTTGTACCAATGATAATTCCCGGTGATCAACCCGCCCATCCTCAAGTTCTTTAGGCATTAGTCTTACCCGGTCAGTCTCAAAGTAATATTTTAATTCTGCATCTTCACCTTTAACAGGATAAGTTCCTTCTGCAATTAAAACCTGCCTTAAGGATTTCTCTTCCAAAACTCTACGGATAACCTGTTCGTTTATACCATATACTAATCCTTCTTCTTGTGCTTTTTTTAGTACTTCTTCAAATGTTGGCCAAGCAGTTCCTTCTGGTGGTTGCTCTATTTGCAGAAAAGCCTGCATATTATCATGAGCAAACTCAATATTAATAAGATCTAAAACCAACCACAACACCTCCGGTTATAGCACTCCAATTACTGGACGCCATCTGGCCAATCTTCCTTGTAACCGAAAAATAGCCTTAGTATGAATCTGAGATACTCTTGATTCAGATATATCCAGAATCTTACCAATTTCTTTAAGCGTTAATCCTTCGTAATAATATAAAGTAATTACCATTTTTTCTCTTTCAGAAAGCGCATCAATTGCCTCTGTTAATGCTTCCTTTAACTCGGCAACTTGAATTAGTTTTACTGGATCAGTACTATCCTCGTTTTCTACCAAATCCAAAACTCTTACATTTTCATCTTCTGGATTTTTTGTCAGCCAAATTTCATCTAATGAACTTAAGGAAGTACAACTAACTTCATTTAACACACGATAAAACTCACTTAAAGAAATATGTAAGGAATCACTGATTTCCTGGTCAGTAGCGTATCTACCTAAACGATTTTCCAAATCAATGCAAGCCTTCTCCAGTTTTTTTGCTTTTTGCCGCACCGATCTTGGAACCCAATCATTACTCCGTAATCCATCCATGATTGCTCCTCTAATCCTAGCGATTGCATAAGTCTCAAATTTAATACCTCGCTCGTAATCGAATTTTTCAATCGCATCCATTAAACCAAAAATACCGTAACTTACCAATTCGTCAAATTCAACGTTAGGTGGAAGTCCAATCGCCACTCGACCGGCAACATATTTTACTAGAGAAGCGTATTTTAAAATTAATTGCTCACGGGCGGCTTCAGAGCCTTTATGTTGATAATCGTGCCAAAGTTTATCTTCCCGCCCTTTTGTTATCATTATATACCTTCCCCCAATCCTTTAAGGTATATATTCATTAAACCCATATAATTACTTTACTTTATTGATTCTTCGACATCATTTACCAAAAACCCTTTTACAAAATTATATCGGGGGAATTTAGCATTCTAACCTTTACAACCCCAGAAGACAAGTCCATAAAAATTGAACGGCCTAAATTTCCACCAACACTTTTTCCACTTATTCTTAATCCTAATGCATTTAAACTATCTTCAACAGCAGTAACGTTCCGTGGACCAATCAGCATTTTATTATTCATTCCCGCAAAACTAAACATCTGGGCCCCACCGGCAATTTTAACAACCATTCGGCTTTTTAACGAACCTTTTTCCTCCATCTGACTAACAAGCGCTGGAATTGCTGTATCAGCAAACTTACCATTGTTCGTTACTTCGTTGGTAGTAGAGCTATCGGGAAGCATAATATGAGCCATGCCCCCAATTTTAATATAAAAATCATAAATACACACACCAACACAAGAACCAAGCCCTAAAGTTACAAGCAAATCCGGGGATTTTGAAACCGCAATCTCTGACATTCCAACCCGGATCGAATTTGACATTCACCTTTTCACTCCTAACGCATCTAAGATTGTTGTTAATGCTCCTGGATCAGGTATTAAGAAGAAGTGTCCATCAATACTTGAATCACAAGCCATTAGTTTTGTCTCAATCAAAACCGCATAGTCTCCCATCTCACCTAAATCAGCTAGTATCGTATTTAATATGGCTCCTACCATGTCAAAAGCTAAAGCAGGAACCGAAGATAGCATATTGATTCCGGTAAAGGTAGAAAAAGCATATACATAGGCTCCGGTTAGGATGTTTCCGATCTCTTTAAGGGCCGATATTTCCATTTCTCCTAAAAGATTTCGACATTTTTCCGGTTCATCGATTAATAGTCCTGCTAGAAACAATGCTTTATCCTCAGGAAAAAGGTAAAGAATTTTGCTAGGTGCTCCACCAAATACCCGCAAATAAATTCCAACCATCGGTTCTTCCGGGCCCCCAACAAAGTCACAAGCTTCTGCCAATGGTAAGATGTTTACCTGAGGGACTGTCATTGAGACCTTTCTATTCAACAACTGGGAAAGAACTGTAGCAGCATGAGCAGCACCAATATTACCCACCTCACGAATGGCATCTAATTGTAAAGGAGTTAATTTATTAACCACTTAATATCACCCCAATTCAGCTTCAGCCAATTCTTTTGCCTCCTCGGCACTAAGTGCTCTTTCTAAATTAAGAAGCACAATTAACCGCTCATCAATTTTTGCTATTCCTGACAAATAATAAGAGTTAACACCAGCAGTAATTGGTGGCGGTGGTTCAATTGACGAGACTGGAATGCGCAATACCTCTACTACAGCATCTACTAACATGCCTACTAGCGCTTCCCCTACCTCAACAATCATCACCCGGGAATCATACCCGATCGAGGGAAGAGTTAAACCAAATCTTTTGCGAAGATCGACTATCGGAATAATATCACCACGAAGATTGATAATACCTTCAACAAAATGGGGGGCTCTTGGTACCCTAGTAATCCCCTGGTCTAACTTTTCGATCTCCTTAACCTGAAGAATATTAACACCAAACTCTTCCTCTCCAAGTTTAAATAAGACTAATTGGGTGGTTTCCTCTTGCTTTTCTTTTTTTTCTCTCATCTCTTATCCCCCCTAGTTTTCAATATGAAGCTTAAGCAACAGAACGAAGGTCAAGAACAAGTGCCACCCTGCCATCCCCTAAAATAGTAGCACCGGCAATCCCTGGGATATTACCTAGATATGAACCTAATGATTTAATTACGATATCTTGTTGACGAATCAGCGTATCTACTACACAACCAATTAATCTTTCACCTTTTCTGAAAATAATCACATCAAGCTCTTCAAGCTCCGGGTTTTTTGCTTCTGCAACGCCTAAGAAATCTTGAAGACGAATTAAAGGAAGAACCTCTCCCCGATGAAGTGTAACCTCTTGATTACGTATTAGTTTTATATCTTTCTGAGAAACACTAATAGTCTGTTCAATAAAACTGGTAGGAATGGCATAAAACTCCGAACCTAACTGAATCATTAAAGTCTGGATAATAGCTAGCGTTAATGGTAGCCGAATCGTAAATGTAGTTCCTTCCCCGATTATACTAGAAATTTGAACCATCCCACCCAAATTAGTAATCTGGGTTCTGACTACATCCATTCCTACACCACGCCCTGATACATCAGTCACTTTTTGGGAAGTGGAGAATCCAGGTAAAAATATTAAATTCAGAATTTCTTCTGGTTCCATATTCTCTACTTCTTCCTGAGTAATAAATCCTTTTTCAAGGGCACGAGCTTTGATTTTTTCTGCGTCCATCCCTTGCCCATCATCAGAGACCTTAATCACCACGTTATTCCCTGTTTGATAAGCATCAAGCGAAACCACTCCTTTGGAGGGTTTACCAATAGCTTCCCGTTCCTCAGGAGGCTCAATTCCATGGTCAACACTATTTCTAATCAGATGTACCAGTGGATCGGCAATCTCATCAATTACCGTCCGATCCAACTCAGTTTCTGCACCGGTAATCTGCAACTCAACCTCTTTCCCAGTCTCCTTTGCTAAATCCCGAACTAAACGTGGAAAACGGGAAAATACCTGTTCAACCGGGACCATTCTCGTTTTTAACACTTGATCACGTAGATCTAATGTTAGATGAGAAAGATGCTCAACAGCTTCTTCTAAAAATTCATCCTCATTCTCAGAACTTAATTGTTCTAAGCGTGAACGGGTAATTACCAACTCACCAACAAGGTTCATTAAATCATCCAGTTTCCGAATATCCACCCTCACTGTAGGAGAGATGCTCATCGCAACTTTAGAAGAACTTGCTTTAGTAGTATTAGTATTCGATTTTACTACGCCACCGCGCCGTTCAATTAAAATATCATCTGGATTACAGGTTTTACCTTTTACCTCTTTAACATCGAGCATTCTTTCAACAAAACGAACCAATTTATCCAGAGGTTTTTTACTAAGAATTCCAACAATAAACTCGGTACCAAACTTTTCATCTTCTAATTCTTTATCACTGGGAATTGTTTTTATTACCTCTCCCTGAGATTCTAACTCCCGGAGAATCATAAATGCTCTAGCCCCTTTAAGCAAACATTCTTTATCCAGAACCACATGCAAATGATGTAAGGTAGAACCCTCAGCAACAGTTTTACTAATCCTTTCTTTTTCGTCAGGTAAATACCGCAATTCTAAGGATTTCCTGCGCTCATCTTTAACCGGCTCTTCGCGCTGGATTTTTGCTGTTGAATACTTTTTCAGGCCTTGTAAAACTCCTGCCACCTCAATATCTTCTTCTTGCCCTCCGGCAATTCCTTTGGCCAGAACTTCAAGTACATCCAATGATTCAAATAAAATATTTATAATCTCTGGAGATACCGCCAATTCATTCTGGCGTAATAGGCTTAAGACATCTTCCATAGCATGAGTAACATTAGCCATTTTATTAAATCCCATAGTTGCCGAGGCACCTTTTAAGGTGTGTGCTGCTCTGAAAATAGTATTAAGAATCTCATTATTCTCCGGTTCTTTCTCTAAATCTAATAATGACTGATTAAGGGATTGTAGATGTTCATAACATTCATCCATAAAAACATTTAAGTACTGGGAAACTTCCATAACATTTCACCTCCTGGATAATAATTAAATTAGACTTTTTACCTGCTTTTCCTGCTCTTTTTGGTAAAATAGCCTTAATTTACAGATGTTTTTTCTATAAAACATTTTCTTGGATTCATTTTAAAAGTAACCGCCGTAAGAACAAAGAAAATCCTCCGGACGACTGAATAGGTAAAGAAAGCATCTTTTGAGCAATATTTAAAACACTCATCGAAGCTTTTGACTTCGGATAAATCAGAGAAAATGGTTGTTGTTGTTTTACCGCTTTCGAAACGACAGGATCATTAAAGATCATTCCCATTGATTCTAAAGGAAACTGTAGGAATTTCTCTGCTACCATTGTTAATCTTTCAAAAACCTGTTCCCCTTCTTGCTGGCTTTTTACCATATTAACTACCACATATACCTTGGCTGAAGGATTCTCTCTTGAAAGTACTTTAATGACACCATAAGCATCAGCAATTGCTGTTGGTTCAGGGATTGTTACCACCATAATCTCTTCTGCAGCCGTTAGAAACTTAATAACTTTGTTGGATATTCCTGCACCAGTATCTAAGATAATAAAATCATTATCTTCTTCAAGAGCAGCAAGATTGTTTATACATTTATCTATCTGCCAAGAGCTCAGATCCGCCAGTTCCTGAAAACCGGAACCACCTGCAATAACTCTTATCCCTGCCGGGCCTTCCATCGTAATCTCAGATAAATCCTTCTCGCCAGCAAATAAATGACCTAAATGATACTTAGGAATCATACCTAAAATCAGATCAATATTAGCCAGGCCTAGATCTGTATCGATGATCGTAACCTTTTTCCCAAGTCTTGAAAGGAAGATAGAGAGATTTACTGCTATATTAGTCTTGCCCACTCCGCCCTTTCCACTGGTCACCGCAATTACTCTGGTTTTCGATACAACAGCCTTATTACTGTTATTATGATTATTTACCAGTTCTCTCAGTCTCTCTGCTTGATCACGCATTGATGCACTCCTTACCTGCATACCTTTTTAAAACTTCAAATGTTGCTACCTCAATATCTTCAGGTACATTCTGTCCAATAGTCACATATGACATCGGAATCTTAAGCCTATTTGCAACACTAAAAATATTACTGAGATTATTCGTTTCATCTAGTTTAGTAAAGATTAATCTGTTAAAATTAATCTCTCGAAAAGACTCTGCCGTTTCTATTAGATCTTCTAGTTTTGTATTGGCACTTAATACCAGATGGGTCTCATTTAAAGGCCGGCCATTGAAAAAATGTCTTAACTCTCTAAGTTGTTGCTTATTCTTTTGACTCCGGCCTGCAGTATCTACTAGAATAAGTTCCTTTTCCTTTAATTTATTTAAAGCTTTTTTAAACTCTGCTGCAGTATAAACCACTTCAATCGGAAGGTTTATAATCTCAGAATATGTTTTTAATTGCTCAACAGCAGCAATCCGATAAGTATCAATTGTAATCAATCCCACTGATTTCCCCTCAAAAAGAGCAAAGTTCGCAGCCAGCTTCGCAATAGTAGTAGTCTTACCTACGCCTGTCGGGCCCACTAATGCCACTACCGTTGGATGGCTACTTAACCTAATCGGTAGGGATTCAATCATCGTCGTATGAATCTCTTTTTCTGGTAAAGATTCTTGTGGATTAGTCCGCACTTGCACTGAAACCTCTTCAATTGCTGATTTAATCTCACTTAATTCCTTTCTTACCCTTTCCAGTTCAGGAAGGACAAGATCCTTATCAGGAGGAGTGATAATTTCTACCTTTTTATCATCACTTTTATTTGTTTGTTCCTTATCTCTGGGGGTAGGTAAAATTCTGATTCCATCAGAGCTATCTGCTGCGGCTAAAACCTCGTATCTCTTTTTGGAGAACATACCCATAAATCCCCCTTCTTTAAAAGGACGGGAGTGGAGAATTAAAGCATCTTTACCTAGATCTTTTTTTACACGAGCAATAGCCTCTTGCGCTGTATCGGCCACATATCGTTTAACCCTCATTCATCAGCACCTACCATTCCTAATGAGTGAACCTCTGTTTCCGGAGTAATCTCTGGATAAGATACCACAATAATCTTCGAAGAAACTCTTTCCGTAATACTCCTAACATACCGACGGACAGAGGGAGAAACCAACAACACTGGATTGCTTCCATCCTGCATCATCAGGCGGACTTTTTCTTTTAATGACTCATAAAACTTGTTCAACCAGGTAGGGTCTAAGGGTTCTCCTTCTCCTCCCTGAGCTTGAAGAATCCTCTCTTCTGTTGTTGGAGAAAGCGTAAGTACCCTTATTATCCCATCATTACCCATCAACATTTTGGAAATCTGCCTAGCTAACGAAACTCGTACATAATCAGTTAATAAGTTAGGATCCTTAGTCATCGGTGCATAATCTGCAAGAGTTTCAAGGATCGTAACAAAATTACGAATCGGTATTCCTTCTTTTAATAGTTGGGAAAGAACCTTCTGGATTTCCCCTACAGTCATTAAATTTGGAACTAACTCTTCAAAAACCACTGGGTAATCATTTTTTATGTAATCCAGCATAGTTTGTACTTCTTGACGGCCCAATAGCTCATGAGCATAGTTTCGTATAATCTCCGTAAGATGGGTAGCAAGAACAGATGAAGAATCCACAACTGTATAACCAGCAAGCTCCGCTTTTTCCCGTTGTTCTGCAGAAATCCATAAAGCCGGAAGGCCAAAAGCCGGTTCTTTAGTGGAAATTCCTGAAATCTTCTCAGTAACCGTACCTGCATCCATCGCTAGATAATAGTGGGGCATTAACTCCCCTCCTGCAACCTCAACTCCTTTAATTTTAATAATATATTGATTAGGTGAAAGTTGCATATTATCACGGATCCGAATTGCCGGTAATATTATTCCTAATTCCAAAGCTACCTGCCGCCTGATTAGACTTACCCTTTCAAATAAATCCCCACCTTGACCCTTATCAACCAAGGGAATCAGGCTATATCCAATCTCTACTTCCATCGGATCAACCGCTAATAATGATAGAACATTCTCTGGTTTATATCCCTCTTGTTCCTGAGTTGCAGTCTCTTCCATAGCAATTTCAGCTTGTTGCTTTTCCTCTCGGCGGAGAAGATAATTTAGTCCCCACAAAAGCCCAGCAATAAAGATAAATGGTACCGTAGGCATCCCTGGAACAACACCAAAAAGTGCAATCACAGCAGCGGTAATCCCAATAATCTTTGGATAACTCAATAACTGTCCAGTTAAATCAGAGCCAAGGTTATCCTCAGAGGCAGATCTAGTTACTAAGATACCTGTAGCAGTCGAGATTAGGAGTGCAGGCACCTGTGAGACCAAACCATCACCCACAGTGAGTAAAGAATAGTGTTGGATCGCCTGCATAAAACTCATCCCTTTTTGCAGCATACCGATTAGGCCTCCGCCTAACAAATTTATGATAGTAATCAGGATTCCAGCAATGGCATCCCCTTTTACGAATTTACTAGCACCATCCATCGAACCATAAAAATCCGCTTCCCTTTCGATCTCTCTTCTTCTGGCCCTGGCTTCTTCCTCATTAATCAATCCGGCATTCATATCCGCATCAATACTCATCTGCTTTCCGGGCATGGCATCAAGCGTAAACCTTGCGGCAACTTCTGCTACCCGTTCTGAACCCTTTGTAATTACCAGAAAATTAATTAAGGTCAAAATAATAAAGATTACAAAACCAACTACTGAGTTATTACCAGCTACAAACCCACCAAAAGCCTTAATTACTTTTCCGGCTGCACCTTCTAATAATATCAACCTAGTAGAAGAAACATTAAGTGCCAGGCGAAAAAGAGTTGTCACTAATAAAAGCGAAGGAAAAACAGAAAACTCTAATGATTTTTGGACATTCATTGTTAATAACAAGATTAAAAAAGACAATGAAATATTAAGAGTGAAAAATAGATCAAGAAAAAACGAAGGCAATGGAATAAAAAACATAACCAAAATTAATACAATTAAAATAACTACAACGATTTCACCACTATAAGCAATTCGAGATAAAAGTTCTCTTTTGCCTGTATTATCTGGCATTTTATTCACCATCTAAATTACATAATATTTTAAATAATTCCTTAACGGTGTTCCTTACCGTGACGTAATCTGTAAACAAAAGCCAGAACTTCTGCAACTGCTTGATAGAGATGGGGCGGGATAAAATCACCCACTTCTACCGTTTGATAAATCGTTCTAGCTAATGGCTTATTTTCAACCATAGGAACTTTATGTTCACTAGCAAGCTCTCTGATCTTTGCGGCAATATATCCTTCACCTTTAGCAAGTACCTGCGGGGCTTCCATCTTTGCTGCCTCATATTTAATGGCCACTGCCAAATGGGTAGGGTTGGTAATAATCACATCAGCTTTAGGAACCTCTTGCATCATACGACGCATAGCAATCTGTCTTTGTTTCTGTCTGATCCTACTTTTTACCATAGGATCGCCCTCAGTCTGCTTAAACTCGTCTTGTACTTCTTTCTTCGTCATTCTAAGACTTTTACGATACGCATAACGTTGGTAATAATAATCCAAAATCGCAATTACCATTAGAAGAAGACAAACTCGAAGAACAATTTGATACATAAGTTTCCAAATCATTGCCCCTAACTGTACCGGGGGATTTAATAAGTAAGTTTCCGCAAGCGGAAACACCTTACTTTTAAAAGAGGACCAGATAATAAATAGTACCCCGATTAATTTTAAGAGAGACTTTAAAAGGTCAATCAGCTTTTTAGGGGAGAATAACCTTTTAAACCCTTGAATAGGATCAATCCGGTCCAACTTCATCTTCAGCGGCTCTACAGTAAATATTCCTCCGGTTTGCAAGTAATTAATGATTACTCCAGCTACTAAAATTGTTAATCCAACCGGTAAAAAAGCCCCGATAATAATCAGTAGATTTTTATTAAAAAGAGCAGCTATTGTAAGATCATCTAACTGAGTATTCAAGGTTTCTCCAGAGAAACTCGATTGAAAATAATTATATAATTTATGTAATAAAAAACGGCTAAATATATTAATTGCAGTAAACCCTGCCAGTAATGTTACAACAGAATTTAATTCTGTACTTTTTGGTACTTGCCCTTTTTTTCTAGCTTCCTGAAGTTTTCTTGGAGTTGGCTCCTCGGTTTTTTCTTCGTCAGCAAAAAACTGAAGATCCCACAATTTTACATCTATATATTCTTCTTGATTAAGCATCATTCTCCCTGCCCAATCAGTTTAATAAAACGTAGCATTTCTGTCCATACATTTCCTGTATTTGAATAACTTGTTGCCAACCATCTGAAAAGAACTGGCAAAGATAAGATCAGAATCGTAATCCCTAAAAAGACTTTAATCGGAAAGCCAAGAATAAAAACATTAATCTGTGGTATTAGTTTCGATAATACGCCAAGCCCAACATCTGTTAAAAACAATACCCCTAATATTGGAATTGCCACCTGTAGGGCTAGCCAGAATAACTGAGAAAAATTTTTAATCATTAGTGGTAGGCCTTTAGTAAAATGAAGAGTTTTTCCCACCGGTAAAATTTTAAAACTCTGAGCTAAAACATTAAGCAGAATATGATGCCCATTCACCAGTAAAAAAAGCCAAATCGCAGTCAGATAATAAAGCTGACCAATAATTGGCATTTGACCGCCGGTCTGAGGATCTAAGACATTAACCATCCCAAAACCCATTGGAACCTCGACCAGCTGTCCGGCTAACTGCAGGCCAGCAAAGGTTAAATATAAAATATATCCCATAACTAGTCCCAGAATAAACTCTTGGATCATCAAAAAAACTAACTCCCAAAAACTTTGAGGAGAATTACTAGGCAAATTAAGTATTGGAAGAAAAACCATCGCTAGAAAGAAAGCCAGACCCACACGGAGAGCATTGGAAATATTCCGGCTTTGAAAGAAAGGTGCTCCAACCATTAGTCCGGTATTTCGTAAGAACACCAGTAAAAATAAGATAAATTTCATCTCTGTCCAGGCGGAAAGATCCAATCAAAACCCTCACCATCTGCTAACTTGTGTAAGATAAGAGAAAAGTCCTGTTGTAAACTCAATCAGTACCCTTAACATCCAAGGACCACAAACTACCAAAGTTAAGAAGATTGCTAGAATTTTAGGGATAAAAGATAAAGTTTGCTCTTGAATCTGTGTCGTTGCCTGAAAGATACTAACCAGTAAACCAACAATCATCCCTACGCCCAGCATCGGACCGGCTACCTTGAGTACTGTAGTCAAACCCTGCCGAATAATATTAACCACCATTACATCATTCACTAATAATCACCGCCATCTCAAGCTAGAAGCCAGTTAACAGACTTCTGACAACTAAATTCCAACCGTCTACTAATACAAAGAGTAGAATTTTAAATGGCATCGAGATCATGACTGGCGGAAGCATTAGCATTCCCATGGACATCAAAGTACTTGCCACAATCATATCAATAACTATAAATGGTATATAGAGAATAAACCCCATCATAAAAGCCGTTTTTAGTTCACTGATAATGAAAGCGGGAATAATAACATATAAGGGTATTTCTAACATGTTTGCTGGTCTAGTTGTAATCTCTCCTATTTTCATAAACAATCTTAAGTCTTCATTTCTTGTATATTTACCCATGAAAGTCTTAAGCGGTCCTTCAGTATTTTCTAAAGCTTCCTCCATCGAAATTTTTCCTTCGAAAAAAGGGTTTAATGCTTCTTGTTGTACTTCTTTCCAAGTAGGAGCCATGATATAAAAGGTTAGGAACAACGCTAGCCCAATTATTACTTGATTGGGAGGAGATTGTTGCAACCCGATTGCACTTCTGGTAAAAGACAAAACTACCACGATTCTTGTAAAAGCAGTGGTCATCATTAAAATAGCCGGTGCTAAAGAAAGAATCGTAATTAAAGCTAAAATCCGGAGACTAGTAGCAACCTGTTCAGGATTGTCTGTATTACCCCAGCCAATCTCGATCCTAGGAAGAACTGGTTGCCCTAAACTGACCGTGGAAAATAGAAATATTAAAAGTATCCCTAGGCATACCGAAAAAAGAAAACGATTCTTATGCATTTTTTCTCCGTCCTTGGCGGGTTTTAATTTCAACTAGCTGTTCCTCAATTTTATGTGAAGCAGAGTCTAAACCTGATTCTTCATCGGAAGAAGCTTCTATAAATTTCTTTAAAAATTCAGAAAAGCTTTTCTGTGTTGAATTTTCTTTCTGAGTAGAAAAGTTTTCCTTCACAAGTTCATCAATTGTGGCTGAATCTTCTATCGTAGCTAGCAACTTTAAGCTTCGATCTGCATTACTAATTAAAAATAACTGATTACAGATTAAAACTAGATGTATACTGCGGTTTGGCCCTAAATAGAGGCTCTCTACCACTTTCATATAATGGTTACGCTTCCCGCCAACTTTACCACCAAGCCAGCGTACAGCCTTTGAAGCTAAAAATAGAACCGCCAATAGACAAAAGATATAAAAAAGAACTTGTAAAAAAACGGAACCATTCCATCCAGAAACATTGAACCCAACATCAGCTGGTTCAGTATGCTCTACAATGCCTGCATCTGGTATCGGATTTATTAAAGCAGACATTAGTAAAAAACAAATTTCACTCATTGCAATACCTTTCTAACGGCCTCCAAAACTCGATCTGGCTGAAAAGGTTTTACTACAAAATCTTTTGCTCCTGCTTGAATCGCATCAATAACCATTGCTTGTTGTCCCATTGCACTGCACATAATAATTGTAGCATCGGGATCTATTTTTCTGATTTCTTTAACTGCTGTAATTCCATCCATCTCTGGCATTGTAATATCCATCGTAACCAAATCCGGTTTTAATTCCTTAAACTTATCAATAGCCTTCAGTCCATCCTCTGCTTCCCCTACGACTTCATAACCACCCTTTTTTAAAATGTCTTTAATCATCATTCTCATAAATGCAGCATCATCCACTACTAAAACACGATTCTTCATCATACTTCCCCCCCTATTGTAAGTTGTTTACTCTTTCAAACGGGCTGACAATATCAGTAATCTTAACCCCAAAGTTTTCATCAATAACGACTACTTCCCCTTTGGCGATTAACTTCCCGTTAACCAGAATATCAACCAATTCACCGGCTAAACGATCCAGTTCAATAATAGAGCCGATCCCCAAATCCAAAATCTCTTTAATCCGCATTTTAGTACTTCCTAGTTCCACACTTATTTCAAGAGGAACATCCAATATAAGGTTAAGGTTTCCTGTATCCTGATGAGGTAAATCGGCATCTAAAACACCAAATTGAGCGGGCCTCACACTGTTTGGAATATTCATATTACCTCCTCTGGACTGTTGTTGCTGTTGCTCCACAAATTTATTTGGATCCTGGAAAACATCTTCCTCATTTGATAAAGGTGAATTTCTTCTGATCAAGGTTTTTGCCATTTCTCTTGCAAAATCATAGGGCATAATTAGCATCAATCTACTATTAACCAAATCCTCAATCACTAAACGAAAGTAAATCACAACCACTATATTGTTTTCAGTAAATTTGCTGCTAATCTCATCCGCATCTGTCATTGACAATATGCTTGTCCGCGGGGGCGCAATCTCTACCCGTAGATCAAAAAGAGAAGACATCGAGGTAGAAGCTTTTCCTATCATCTGATTCATCGCTTCACCAATAGCACTTAACTCCATTTCACCTAAATCCATTTTAGGATGAACACCATCTCCACCTAACATTAGGTCAGAGATAACGGCAGCATCATGCATTTGAATCATTAAAAGGTTAGTCCCTTTTAAACCTTTTTTATAATCTACCTCTGCCGCTACACAAGGCCTAGGATGCTCTTCAACTAATTTTCTCATCTCCGAAAGCTCAACTGTAGGTGTATCCAAATCCACCCTCCGGTTTAAAAGTAAGGAGAGCGCTGTCGAACCGGAACCAAAGGCAATATTCCCAATTTCCCCTAGAGCATCTCGTTCAGCGGGAGTTAATTCTACTACATCTTCATTTAATAACGCATTTATTTCTTCTTGGGATAGCATCTCATTTGACATCTTTCTCACCACCTTTTATCTTGGCTCCATAAAGTTGAATAGCAAGTTTATTTTGAGATATTCCAGGATAACCGTAATATTTCTCTTCTTTTCCCACTTTAACCACTAACGGTTTTTTCAGTGTTTGCTCTAGTTTAATAACATCACCAATCTCTAAATTTAACATGTCCCGGATTGAAATTTCAGTTTTTCCTAACTCAACATCTACAGGAATCATTGCTTCTTTTAATCTATCTTTTAATGTATTAATATCATCAGGCGTAAAACTCTTTTTCGAACTGGCAAACCAAAATTGGGAACTAAGTCTGTTCAGTACTGGTTCCAGCAATATGTAAGGATAACATAAATTCATAAGGCCACTGATCTCAGCAATCTTTAAATCTAAAGTAACAAGGATCACCATTTCTGTAGGCGGAATCACTTGAGTAAATAGAGGGTTAGTCTCCATCCCTTGATAATCTGGTTCTACATCCATGACATTATTCCAAGCTTCCTTAATACTGCTAGCCATCCGCATTACCACCCGTTTGGTAACCATCTGTTCGATCTCAGTAAGTTCGCGAAGTATACCATCATAATCCCCTTGACCTCCCAGTAAGCGATCAATAAAGGCAAAAGCTAGATTGGGAGCAAATTCTACTACCATACTACCCTCTAACGGGTTTAAACCTATAATATTAATTACCGTAGGGTTTTGTAATGATTTGGTAAATTCTTCGTAAGTTAACTGATCAACAGAAGCCACTTCAGTCTGGACCATTGTCCGCAAATACGCTGACAATGATGAAGTCAAAAGCCGGGAAAAATTTTCATGGATCATTACCAAAGTGCGGATCTGTTCCTTAGCGAATTTACTCGGCCGTCGAAAATCATAAGAGCGGACCCTTTTTGTTTTTTCTTCGGTTTTTACAGATTCGGCATCAATGGCCCCGGAAGAAAGTGCCTGCAAAAGAGAGTCAATTTCATTTTGTGTTAAAATTTCGGCCAATCTGCCACCCCCGTCACGTCACAATAAATTCAGTAAAGAAGAGATCAATCACTTTACCAGCAGGTAATATTTCATTAATTGCTGTTAGTAATTCGTTACGAATAATGTTATTTCCTTCTTTTTCCCTTAATTCTTCAGAAGTTTTAACCCGACAGGTTTGAATAACAATATCACGAACTTGAGATTTTCTCTTTACTAATTCTTGTTGGGTTTTTTCTGAATCCAACACCAAAGTAAAATTTATCTTTAAAAATCTCTGCTTCATACCAGAGTCAGCCAAGTTTACCAGTACATCGTCTCCCAATGGCATTAAGAACTTAACTTCATTTCCTGCAGTATACTTAGTGTATTTTTCTTTTTCTGGCATTATCTTATAAATAAAAATTAAAGTCGCACTAAAGACAGCCGCGAAAAAGATCAAAAGGCAAACAGTTACTGTTATAACAATTTGGTTGATTTTCCTGGGTTTTTCTGGCATATTTCATCCCACCTAAAATGTATTACTGGAGAGCAGCAAAAGATCAACTCTCCGGTTCCTTACCCTTTCTTCCTCCGAAGTATTTGGAACAATCGGCTGAAACTCCGCATAACCGGTTGCTCCCAACCGTTCAGGTGCTAATCCTACCACATCAATCAAGAAACGTGTAACATTGGTCGCCCGTGTAGTAGAAAGCTCCCAGTTAGTAGGGTAGAATGAAGTCCTAATTGGCAAATCACAGGTATGCCCCTCCACCCTAATATCATGATCATCCTTCAATAGGACTTTTCCAACTTTTGATAATAAGTTGCGGGCCTCTGGACGAAGATCCGCCGAGCCTATATCAAAAAAGATCTTCTCTTTAAAACTAATTACCATGCCTCTGGTCTCGGAATAGATCTCAACAGCAGTCCCTACCCCTTCTTCTTCCAACATTCCCTGGATCTCTTCATAAACTTCTATAAATTCCTCTCCTACCTCCGAAGAGTAATCAGGAAGCATAGGAAGACTTTCAAAAGGTTGCGGCCCCATATCCAGAACACCTGAAGATCCGGTTAAGGCAGTTCTTAAGGAATATACAATCTGCTGATACTTAGTTTCATTAATACTAGAAAAAGAAAATAACAGTACAAAAAAGGCTAACAGCTGAGTTACTAAATCAGAATATGTAGTCATCCATGCTGGCGATCCAGGAGGTTGTTCCTTCTCTTTTCGCTTAAACATCCATTCCCACTCCCTCACCTCTGAACCGTTCACGTTTCACTCCTGCACGTTCGGAAGGAGGCAGGAATGATTTGAGCTTTTCTTCTACAATTCGCGGGTTCTCTCCAGCTTGCACTGATAAAATACCCTCAACCATTACCTGGCGGAGTAAAATCTCTTCTTCACTCCTGATTCCCAGTTTAGCAGCGATTGGATTAAAGACCAGATAAGCCAGGAGTGCACCATATAAGGTTGTTAGCAAAGCAACTGACATGGCTGGGCCAATCGACGCTGGATCATCTAGATTTCCTAACATCTTAATTAAACCAATAATCGTCCCAACCATTCCAAAAGCTGGAGCATATGCTCCCCAAGATTCGTAGAACGCCCGGTTCTCCCTATGCCTGGCATCAAGAAAACCAATCTCAATCTCTAAAATACTTTTAACCAACTCCGGATCCGTTCCATCGACCACCAGTTGAATCCCTTTTCTCAGAAACTCATCTGCTGATTCTACTTCTTCCTCCAAGGCTAACAATCCTTCTCTTCTCGCCTTTTCTGCATAGCCCACAAGTGTATTTATAACTTCTTGCGGAGAAAAGTTTTTAGTAAAAAAGGCCCAATGCAAACTTTTAAGTGCCTTGGAAAACTGTGACATGGGGAAGTTAACAAGCATTGCCGCAATTGAACCACCAATCGTAATAAAAAACGAACTAGCATCAAAAAAACCGACTAAATTACTGAAACTCCCACCAGCACAACCGATAATCATTAATAAAACACCGGCCACAAGACCAATAATCGTTGCTATATCCATCACTGTTCACCTCAGATTTCTTTTGGAACGATTTCGAGACCACCTTCTCCTAATTTCCGGCGATAATCTATAATTAATTCAAGCACTGCTTTTGCATCTTCTTTAACTATAATCTTTTTTCCGGTAACAAGAGAAACTACAGTATCTGGGGTTTCCTCCATAAACTCAATTAAGTGGGGGTTGATCCAGAAACCTTCTCCATTAAGTCTGGTAACTTTAATCATTTGTTTTTCCCCCTTCAGTAGGTAGTCGCTCATGCCGGTTACCTCTGTAATCACGAAGTGATTAAAATCGAAAACCGGGTGAGTCGACCAACTGTCCTGTAGGATTTACTCAAGACCAGATGAATCAA
>DIPO01000071.1:0-38249 GCA_002427045.1 Firmicutes bacterium UBA5486 | reverse complement strand
TAATTATCACGAAGTGATTTACTCAAGACCAGATGAATCAACTAGGCCTATTTTCTAAGTAGGAGTAAGGTGTGAAGAGAAATTTTCCCCTCACACCTCACTTCTCATTTACCGTTTCAGGTTCACCAGTTCTTGCAGCATCTCATCAGAAGTAGTAATAATCCTGGAATTAGCCTGGAACCCGCGTTGGGTAACAATCATATCTGTAAATTCTTGAGAAAGATCAACATTAGACATCTCTAAAGTGCCTGGGGTGATCTTCCCACTGCCACCTACTCCAGACGGGTTAATCTGGGCTGAACCCGAGTTACTGGACTCCCGGAACATGGTCTCGCCCATCTTTTCTAGTCCGCCGGCATTACTGAAGGTCGCTACTGCTACTTGAGCAATATCTTCTGTCAAGCCATTGGTGAAAACACCAATAATCTTACCGGCGCTATCGATTTTGAAACTCTGTAGATAGCCCATTGGATAGCCGTTTTGCTCATAACCTATAGAAGATTCGCTCGCTTGCTGTTGGGTTAGAGCTTCAATATTAATTTCAATATCTTGACCCGCAGCGGCACCGCCTACTGGATTATAAGTTATATTAAATGTAGGTCCACCAGTAGAAAGATGTCCATTCGCCGGATCAAAAGTAATGTTTCCTGTGTCACCTGCAATTGTTGAACCAGTATCAGGCGTTATTGTATATGTCCACGCATTATTACCAGTTTTTTTAAATTCTATTTCTAGTACATGGGAATTACCTAAAGAATCATAAACCTGTACATTACGTGTAAAATTAGCACCGTCTTCTGCTGATGAGTTCAAATTACCGGCTAATGTTAACTCTTCGGTGGCTTTTGGATCAATTGTGCTATTAATCGGTAGCCTAATCCCAGCAATCTGACCATTAGTATTTATATTACCAGTAGCATCCGCCATCCAGCCTTGCAACTGCAGGCCATTACTATAGACTAAACGTCCGGAGGTATCCATACTAAAATTCCCGGCCCGGGTATAATAATTCTGTGCACCCTCGCCGACAATGAAGAATCCATTCCCCTGCAGGGCCAGATCCGTATTGACCCCGGTCGTCTGTAGGTTACCGGCTGTGTGAATCACATCAATACTTGAAAGAGTAACCCCTAATCCGACTTGTTGAGGATTAATCCCGCCGCGGTTATTCTGCGGAGCGGTCGCCCCTTTTAAACTTTGGGAGAGGGCATCCTGAAAAGTAGCCCTGCTCGTTTTATAACCAACTGTATTAACATTAGCAATATTATTACCAATCACATCCATCCTAATCTGATGGTTGCGGAGCCCTGAGACTCCGGCAAACATTGAACGCATCATTTTTAAATAACCTCCTATTCTTCCAGCTCTTTGCTGGTTCCCGCTTACAGCGGTTAATTTTTTAAGATTCAACCTTTCCCGCTAAAAGCAACAGCTAGAAAATTGTTTCTCCTGCTTTTAGTAAGAAGATCTTGGCTTTGTCCGTTCCTCCGCAGTCAGTTGGAGGACTTTTGGCTTCCTCTAGGAGGTCCAGCCTAATTATTCGGGACAAAAACCGCACTATCGATATTAGTGAAAACATTCTCCTTCATACTTGCTGCATCCACTGCAGTAATCACAGTCTTATTTTCCACACTAACCACTAGCACTACCCGGTCCAGTACTACCAATGAATCCTTGCAACCTTTGGTCTGTGCCTTAGTTACTGCTTCCCGTATTCCATTTATTTCTCCAGCAGATAGATTAATACCTCTTTCTGCCATTCGTTTCTGAGCATGGGCAGAAATCTTGATCTCCGAACCGATTTTCCTTTCCAGAATCTCTTGGAAGTTCACAGTTGGCTTCGTCTTCTGCGTTTGCTTTTGCACCTGCGGAGTAACTTTAGGTACTTGAGTTACCGGTGAAATTGGTGGAAATATTCTATCAGCCATCCTTATCCCCCCTAAGCAACCCCCCAGATATCAGTAAGGGGTACCCTTTCTTCAGTTTCTCCATTCATATAAATCAGGTAAGGTTCTCCATTTTCAATCTGGTAACCAGTAATCAATGCTTCTTTAAGATCTACTACTTCACCGATTTCATTATAGACTTTGATCAGAGCTTTCCGACCAGTAATTGCATGTAGGTACTGTTCCACACCCTGATCATCCATTACAGAAAGTACCTGCTCAGACTGGATCTCTCTTCCGCTATCTAGCAGTAGGAGAGTTTGTCCATCAAAAGTTCTTACGCCAGTAACCCGGCCGTAAATCATCTCCGGAAAACCTGTCTCCGTATATTGTTCCGCCAGTATTGGCCGGCCAATCATAGATGTAGCTTGCTGAAGTTCCCCAACCCTATACAGGTTTTGCATCTGTTCCAAAGTCGAGAACTGAGCCATTTGCGCAATAAAATCTCGATCTTTCAAAGGATCAAGTGGATCCTGATAACGTAGTTCTGTAACTAAAAGATTCAGGAAAGCATCTTTACCTAAATCTTGTGATTGAGTAGTAGTAGTTCTTGAGGCTGTATTACTTCCTTCACCAACAGCATTAATCATCATTTCACCTCCTCTAAACTCTCACATTCACCATTCCATGCCAGGATTCATCCCCAAAGGCAGTTTCCTCCACTGCCAGTATCTCCTCGGACCCATTAACAAATGAAGAGTCCCTCGCAAACTTATAGCCCGAAGATGAAGAATGATACTGCATTTGTGGGTTAGATCCAGTCTGTACTCCCACCTGCAGTAAGTCTACCCTTAGACCTGCTTCCTGTAGAGAAGAACGAAGTTGCGGCAAGTTAGACTCGATTAGCGACTGGACTCCTTTGCTTTCTGCAACAAATTTGGCAGTAACTAGATCCTGCTCAATAGCAATCGAAAGTTCCAGTTTCCCAAGTTCAGCCGGTTCTAACTGAAGCCGAAGCTTTGATACCCCGTCTTTCACCATCATTTGTGCTCCCTTAAGGATCTGAGAGACCACCTTTTCTCCGGGTATTCTCTCTGGCATCAACTCTTCTTTCTTCTGTAGCATTTCTTCTGCTGGTACAGTTGGTGACGATACTGCAGAGATTATTTGATTAAAAGAAGTCTCAGTCTTTTGCCCTGTTCCAACTTCCCGTAATAATGGCGTTTTTTGCTCATTTTCTACAGATAAATCAGAAAACCGGGCCTGCTCACCCTTCCCACCAGAAAACAACTCTTTCCGGCCAGAATTCCCAAATCGCTCTTGAGCAGAGCCTTCGAACTCCTCCGCCGACTGTTCTCCTGGTTTTAACTCTTTTAAACCTACAGGCCGGTAAAAAGCCTGGCCTATCCCTTCCTGGTGTATAGAAGATTCAACCTCACCCTCCGGCTTAGCACCAGCTTCCTCTTCTTGGGGTTCTGCAACAAGTACCTGACTTGCAATATTACTCTGTAATTCGCTTGCTGTAGTTAACCCCTCTCTTAGTCCTTCTTCCATACTAATTGCCGGAATAATCTCCACTTCTTCTGAAGGTTCAAGCAAACTTTGTATGTTTTCATTAGCATCTATAGAGCTCGGTTGGATCTTTTCTATGCTTTCTAAAGTGCCATCTACAGTACTTTTTTGGCCCTTTTCCGTAAACATCGCTTGAAAAGCCTCGGCTAGTACTATTTCTTCACTAGAAAGCTCTTCGGCTGGAATTTCATCTAATCTTAAGTAAAGGCTCTCTGCAGCAGTCAAAGAATCAACTTCTACATTCATCCCAGAAAGGAGCTCTTCTCCTGCCTCACACTGAGAATCACTTAAAATATCATCCCTTTGGAGCTGGGGAAAGAGTGTAAATAATCCTTGCCATAGGCCCTCAGGAAGTTTGGCAGCATCCTTTCCCTTTTGTTCATTCTCTTCTAACAAATCTTGCACTAGTCGCAAAAAGGCGCCTTTTTCCTCTTTAGTTCCTTTTGCAGTAATTCGGCCGCAACTAGCAATCTCCGCCGTATTGAGCGGCCGATTTCCTACTAAGCCCAGTAGATTCGTAAAACTCATTATTTCACCTCCTTTCATGGGTTTTCTTTATTCAACAGCATTGCTGCTAAATACTAAGACTTAACGTTTTTTACCATACTTTAGTTTGTCGAGATTTTTTCCATATAAAGGGCACTTTTTTCCGGAGGAATACTTTCGAGAATTTTCCCCGCCTTTCTGGGTTCTAGAAGGGATAAGACCGAAACTCCCATCTCAAAAGGCATTTTTATTAAATTTTCTCCGGCAATCGCTGGGCTCATCGATTCTAAAAGCCGGGCTGCAGTCTCATACTTTTCTTTCTCATTTGCCGTGTTACTTACTGCCTTATTAGCCTCCATCCTGGAAAACTCAGCTGAGGCCTTCCTTCTTTCATATTCTAAAGCCTCTTCCTTTTCCTGAAACTCAATCGTTTTTTCCAGCAAAAGTTGTTGCTCAGCCTCAATTTCTTTCTCTTTTTTGGCTAATTCTTCTTGCTTTTTATCTAATTCCTGTTGCCGATTAAGTAAATGCTCTCTATTGTCCAAACCGAGTTTATAAGCTTCTGTAACCTCTTCCCAACCCGGTATTCTTGAGAGCGAAAAGAGTACCCTAGGTTTCAAATCAATGTAACCATACTGATCAAAGATATATAAAAGGCCAAAAACTGAGCCAATAAAAAGTAATGCCGTTAATATGCCTGCAATATAGCGAAACATCATCTTCACCCCTTATCACGGTGGAACTGGTTAACAGCGACCTCATCAATCTTTTTTTGCTCCAAGTCCATCATTCTTTTTTCTTCTCTCGCAATAAACTGTTCCTTTAATTTTTCCATTGTCTTTTTTTCTTTTCTAGCATCAATCAACAGTTCTCTAGCTATATTCCTCTGTTCTTCCTGCACAATTTTTCTATTCTTCGTTTCTATTTGTTTCTGACGAATATATTCTAAACACTCACTGCTGCAAGCTAAAATATCGGGTTTTATTATTCCTACGGACATTGCTTTAACCTTTTTCTGCTGATGCTCTTTATTGCTGTTCCAGGCATTTATCTCCTCTTGGATCTTGATCAATTTAGTTTCTTCTTTATACAATTGAGTGCGGCAAGAATCCTCATGGTGTTTCCTTAAATTGAGTATCGGCTCAAACCTGAAACGCACCTTTTATCCCTCCATTAGTTTAAATAGTTCTGCCGTCGCCTGCTCTAAAGAGACTGTTTCATCGACATTCTGCTGGAGAAATTCCCTGATCGGCTGATACATTTTGATCGCCCGATCTACACGGGGGTTACTTCCCTCAACATAAGCACCAATATTAATTAAATCCTCATTGGCTTTATATACAGCAAGGTTTTCACGAAGAACAGCCGCCACCTCATTATGCTCAGCAGAGACTAAATCAATCATCAGTCGGCTAACACTAGCTAAGATATCAATCGCTGGGTAATGATTTTCATGAGCCAAAGCTCTAGATAATACAATATGTCCATCTAGGGTTCCCCGGACAGTATCTGCTACCGGCTCATTCATATCATCCCCTTCTACCAGTACCGTATATAAAGCAGTGATACTTCCCTGTTTTGCAGTACCGGACCTTTCCAGTAGTTTAGGGATAAGCGCAAAGACTGATGGCGTATACCCTCTAGTCGCCGGAGGCTCACCTACGGCCAAGCCAACTTCTCGCTGAGCTAAAGCAAATCTCGTAATCGAATCCATCATTAACATGACATCAGCACCGGTATCCCGAAAATATTCAGCAATCGCAGTTGCAGTATATGCTCCTTTAATCCTAACTAAAGCCGGTTGGTCGGAAGTCGCTACCACGACAACAGATTTAGCCAAACCCTCCGGCCCTAAGTCTTTCTCAATAAATTCCTTAACTTCCCTTCCCCTCTCGCCGATTAAGCCGATAACATTTACATCAGCTGAGGAATTACGGGCAATCATCCCCAAAAGAGTGCTTTTTCCTACACCACTTCCGGCAAAGATTCCTAAACGCTGTCCTTTCCCACAAGTCAACACCGAATCAATTGCCCTTACCCCTAAGGATAAGGGGGTTTTAATGCGGGCCCGTTCCAGAGGATTAGGGGGCGATGCCATCAATGGGTAATACCCATCTTTTTTTATCGGGCCTTTTCCATCAATGGGGTTCCCAAGCCCATCAAGGATTCTACCTAACAAACCAGAGCCAACCGGAACCTCCAGTTTTCTCCCTAGCGCGGTCACTTCAGAACCAGGCCCGATCCCCTCCATTTCACCTAAAGGGAGCAAAAGTACTTTCCCATCTCTAAAACCAACTACTTCTCCCAAGACTTCTATCCCGGACAAGGTCTTCAAAATGCAAACTTCTCCAAGAAAGGTCGGTGGCCCCATCGCTTCAAGAGTTAAACCAATAACTTTTTCGATTTGACCTAAGCGAGTAACAGGGTCAAACCTCTCCAATACCTGATCATACTTTTCAGCACTAAAGGATGGGATCTCTTGGTGGCATATAACTCTCATCCTTAGTTACCTTCTTTTTTAAGTATTTTAAAAATATTGGAAACCTGTTCCTGTATTCTAGCATCCACCTGGCCTAGATTACTCTGGACAAATAGATCCCCGGGTTTAAGTGTAGAATCGGATATCAGATTAATCATGGGTGACTCCGTGAGCTGGCTTTTAATCTCTTTCATATGCTGAATAAGAAAGGGTTCATCCGCTTGAGAAACTCTGATTGTTAATTCATTCGCCCCTGCTACCTTTCTAACAGCTTCCCGGATCATCTCCAGCCAGGTTTCAGGCAACTCTTCAAATTGTGTTCTAGTAATCTTTTCGGCAACATTACACGCTAACTTAAGGATTTCCTCTTCAGAGCTGATGATTCTCTCTATGCGTTCTTCTTCAGCTTTTTTTATAATTTCCAAACTTTTATTCTTCGCCTGTTCTATCGTTTCTTCTGCAGTTCTCAGCTTTTCCGCCCATTCTTCCTCTGCTTCTTTTCTACCCTTAATTGAGCCTTCTTGGTAACCTGCTTCATACCCTTCTTCTGACTTTTTTTGAATATCAGCTTCAGCTTCCTTTTTTAATCTCTCAATTTCTTCTCCGGTATTTTTAAGAAGAAGGCCGGCTTCCTCCCTGGAAGATAAGATAATCCGCTGGGCTTCTTCTTGAGCTTCCGCAATAATCCGTTCTGCATCCGCTTGGAAAGCCGCAATAGTATGCTGCTCCTGATTTACCTCTTCATAAGCCAGAATGTCTTCTTGTTCTTCTTGTTCTTCTTGTTCTAGTGATTCCTCAATCGTTTCTTCTTCAATTGCCACTGCTGACTCCAGCATACCTGCTAAAACGGTTTCCGGAACTTCTACCAAACAGACCTCATCTTTGATCTCCGGTGCTTTAATAATTCTCGGTTCAGACAATTATTTCATCCTCCCCACCGCGGGAAATAACAATTTCTCCACTCTCATCAAGCTGTCTGACAAAGTTTACAATCTTTTGCTGTGCTTCCTCTACATCGCGGAGACGAACCGGCCCCATCAGGCTGATATCTTCTTTAATCATATCGCGGGCACGACTAGAAATGTTTTTAAGAATACGGTTAGTAACCTCTTCGCTGGCAGTTTTTAAGGCCAAAGCCAGATCCCGCATATCGACTTCTTTCAATACTCTTTGGATTGAACGGTCATCCATGGTGACCAGATCTTCAAAGACAAACATCCGCTTTTTAATCTCTTCTGCTAAGTCCGGATTATCTTCTTCCAAAGCCTCAATAATCGTTTTTTCTGTACCACGATCAACACGGTTTAAGATCGCTACTGCTGAATCAATCCCTCCAGCCTGGGTAAAGTCTTGCATAACAAAAGAAGATAATCTTTTCTCAAGTACATTCTCTACTTCTCTTAACACTTCTGGTGCCGCCCGATCCATAGTCGCAATTCTTTTTGCCACCTCAACCTGATTAATAGGAGGAAGAGCAGACAAGATCATTCCCGCTTGATCCGGATTAAGGTAGGATAAGACTAAAGCAATTGTTTGTGGATGTTCATTCTGAATAAAATTAAGTAACTGGCTAGGATCAGTTTTACGTGCAAAATCAAAGGGCCTAACCTGTAAAGATGTGGTAAGCTTATTTAGAATATCCTGAGCTCTTGTCGGTCCTAAAGCTTTTTCTAACATCTCTTTGGCATAATCAATCCCACCTAGTGAGATGTAATTTTGTGCTAAACACAATTCGTAAAACTCATCCATTACTCCATCTTTGATCTCTGGGCTAATACGACGTAGGTTAGCAATCTCTAAGGTTAAATCTTCAATCTCATCTTCCCGGAAATGCTTAAGAACCTTAGAAGACAACTCAGAACCTAGGGCGATTAAGATGATGGCGGACTTTTGTCTACCTGTAAGATTTTCTGTTTGCAATATATCCTCCCACCTTATCTAATCCTCTGACAACCATGTTCTTAATAAAGCAGCAAAATTTTCCGGTTCTTCTTTCGCCAATCTCTCAAGATGCTCTTGTTTTTCGCGACGTTCAAGTTCTTCAGGACTAAGCTCCTTAGTCGCTGCTGTTTCTTCAACCATATCATCCACCAACAAGTCAATACCGGTACTCGCAGCTTTTTCTTTAATTCTCCGTCGTCTTGAACGATAATAGACTATCCCAATTAAGAGTAGAATTAATAATACAGAGATTACGACTTGCATCCAAGGGAATTTTTTTACTTCTGCTGGAAGTTCTGCTGCTGGTGTCTCGGTAAAGAATTCGCGGCTCAGAACAGATACTTTATCTCCGCGCTCCGGCAATACCCCAACCATAGCTGCTACACTATCTTCGATTTGCGCAATTTCACTTATCGAAAGCTTCTGTCCGATAACCACACCAACAGTTATCCGTTCTATAGTTGGACCCTGCTTTAAGTGATGTTCTTCCACCTTATTAATCTCAGTATTGACAATTCGTTCATTCTTCTCATATGTACTTTCCTGGGTTTGATCTGCAATCCGGTATTGCGTAATATTAGTATCTGTGCCAGGGACTCCATAAGGAAGAGGATTTCCTACCCCAGTGTAAGATTCAGTGGTCTCTTGTTCACTACGCGGAACACCCCGATCACCATAAGTTTCCTTACGAATCTCCTGGTAATCAAAGTTTAGGCTAATGTTAACCGTAGCAACTACTTTTTGCAGGCCATAAACTCGGCCTAGCATATTTTCAACATTCTTCTTATACTCTTTTTCAAGATCTTTTTTAATTGCCATCTGCTGTTCAAGAAGCGAGCCATCTAAGGCCTTACTCTTCCATAAAGCAGCAGTCAAGTCATTAGCAAAATTATCAATAATCGTTACATTCTCAGGAGACATCCCAGTCACACTTCCAGCAACAAAATTGACAATTGCCAATACTTGACTCTTATATAGACTGTTTGGGCTCTGTAAATTAAGTGTAATTGAAGCTGTAGGGCTTTTTTTCTCATCTTCAAAAACCGGATCCTGTTCTGGAAGGTTTAGAATTACCGAAGCATCAAGAACCCCCTCGATCTGGCGGAGAGTTCTGCGTATTTCATCTTGAAGTGCTCTTTGAAAATTCACCGTGTTCTGGAAATTCGTCGCACCCAAGCTGCTACGGTCGAAAATCTCCCATCCTATAATCCCACCTCGAGGTATCCCAGCCTCCATAAGTTCTGCTCGCACTTCAGAAGCATTAGGTACATAAAGTGCAGAATAACTTTTTTTGTACGGAACATTTAATTCTCGTAATTTCCCAATAATCTCGTCTTGTTCCACCTGTTGGAGATTACCATATAACAATTCATAACTTGGCTGGTTTACCTTGATAATAACGAGAAAAAAAACCAATACTAAGACCACGCCTCCTCCAAAAAGAAGACGTTTCTTAATGTCCATATTATTCCATATCTGGCGGATTTGTTGAATAATCTCACCCATATTTCACTTGTCTCCCTATATAAATTAAATAGACATCCGCATAATTTCTTGATATGCTTCGACAACCTTATTCCTGATTTGTATGGTTAATTCAAGAGTTAGGGCGGCTTTCTCTGCGGCAATAGTAGCTTCATGAACATTTTCCAATGTACCAGCAGCTAACTGCCTATCCATTTCTTCAGCATTTAATTGTAATTCATTAACTTCATTCAGATATCCTTTAAGAACCTTCTTAAAATCTTCAGAATCAGATTTTTCTTGCTGTTTGGTTTGGGTAAGAGCTTCCAAGGATAATTGTTGAACATTATCTATTCTCATCAACTCACCCCCCTAATTTTGTATTAATATTTTCTAGATGAAAAATACCCACGGCATAAAGAAGTGGGTATGAAAAACACCAATCCTTTGGCCCTCTCATACACCTGGTCTTTTCCCTCCGTGGGTCCAAGTTATATCATTATATTTGTTAAGTATTTTTTATCATTAAGCTTTACCAATACTCAATGCCGCTTTAAACATTTCTTTGGCAGTATTAAATGCAGTTACATTTGCTTCATAAGCCCTGCCGGCTTCCAAAAGGTTAACCATTTCATTAACCATATTAACATTTGGATAATAGACATAACCTTCAGCATTTGCATCAGGATGTGAAGGATCATATACCGGACGGAAAGGGGCTTGATCTTCAGTAATCTCCAGAACCCTCACTCCGTTAAGGATAGAATTACCGGCTACAGCCTGGTTAAGATCTTCGGCAAAAACCGGAACTTTTCGCCGGTAGGGACCTCCTTCAGGCGTACGGGTTGTAGTTGCATTGGCAATATTAGTAGAAATCAAATCCAAACGTAGTCTCTGTGCCCCTAAGGCAGTACCGTTTATATCCATCGCTCTAAAGAATCTCATGAATTAAGACCTCCCTCCAATCGCCATCCGTAACCGTCGAAATTGATTATTAAGTTCCTGAGTTAATCCCTGAAAATATAAGGCATTTTCAGAATACCTAATCATTTCCACTTCGGCATCGACATTATTTTGGTCAACCCGGACTGAACCCCAATCATTTTGGAGTAAGGATTTTTTAGTTTCCGTTCCGGACAGATGAGCAGGGTGAGTCCGTTTCAATTCTAATTTTTCTATACTTTTTTTTAATGCTCCCGGAAAATCTAAATCCATCCGTTTATAACCAGGTGTATCAGCATTAGCAATATTATGAGCAAGAATTTTCTGGCGTTCGGCTGACCAATCCATTGACTTAATCATATAATCTATGCTCTTCGTCGTAATCATGGTATTTCCTCCTTCAAAAACCTTTATTTTGCTTTGAAGGCAATTAATTTAGCCTGTTTCCAAAAATATTTGGTATTTTAAAGTGATTATGTAATCCCTTATTTGGAAATAATCTATCTTATACAGAAAATATCGGTAATTTTAAGATAAAGTTTAGAGTTTATTCTTATTTATTTGGTTTTTTATAAAAAATTCCATGCTTATATATAAAATAGAAAAAACTGTTGAAAAAGTCAACAGTTTTTTCTATTTTATACTAAATAATTGATGGGCATAATTACCTTAACCGTATATTTGACAATAATATATAGTGTTTTACTTTTATTTAAGGTAATTGTCTAAACTTAGACAATTACTAGTGGGACTATCAATATATTGTGGTCGAATCTTAAATATTTGAATTATGCAATTATATTACCGAAGAATTAACCATAATTCATTGATAGTCCACATCGGAACTAGCTTACATAGAAATTAAGAATTGCTGCGTTTTTCTAATTCAGGAAGAAAATAAGGGTTTTTCACTTTCATATATGTCCCTTTCATTCCTAAAGAACGAGATTCTACAACACCTGCACTCTCCAATTTTCTCATCGCATTGACAATCACCGATCTGGTAATTCCAATTCGATCAGCAATTCTACTGGCTACTAAAAAGCCTTCCTCTCCACCCAATTCCTTAAAAACATGGGTCATAGCTTCCAGTTCCGAGTAGGAAAGAGAATCCAAAGCAATCTTAACATTCGTCTTTAACTGGATATCAGCTTCTTGTTTGTTTGTACTGATCCAGTTTAACAAAACTGCGCTAACAATTGCGGTTGTCTCAACTAAATACAGTTCATCCTCAGAAAAAGACTTTCCTCTTCTTGTCAGTAAGAGATTCCCTAATCTGTCACCATTCATCTGTAAAGGATAGATCGTCATCAAAACATTCTCAGGATAACAGTCTTCCTCAGTGAATAAACAGGCTTCCAATGGTAGATCAATTGCTGGTTGGAAAATAAAAGTCAATCTTTGTTGAAATTGAGGATTTAGTTTTAGCCCCTCCTTGTGTTTAGTACAATCATCTCCCTGTCCACAATAGGAAGCAACTAAATCTCCGTTATTTTCGATAATATATAGATTGCTCTGTAGGATCTCCCCCATACTACGCGCTGCTGCCTCCAACTCATTGGCAACCCCTTTTTTTTCCAGCAAAGCTCTTAACTGACGAATTTGCTCTAGTTTGTTCATTTAAATCTCTCCTTATTTTTCTTTACAAAATATAGCGGCTTAAGTCAGTTTTTTTCAAAATTGGCTCTAATCTTTGCCGCACAAAATCTTGATCCACACAGATCGTTTCCCCTTTGTATTCATTAGCCCGGAAGGATATCTCTTCCAATACCTGTTCTAAAATAGTATATAAACGTCGAGCTCCGATATTTTCATTCTCTTTATTCAACTGATAAGCTATTTCGGTCATAGCTTTAATGGCCTCTGGTTTAAAATCAATAAACAATCCTTCACTTTCTAATAAAGCTTTTTCCTGTTTTAATAAAGCGTTTTCTGGTTCTACTAAAATTCTTTCAAAATCGCTTACTGATAATGACTCCAATTCAACTCTAATCGGAAAACGCCCCTGAAATTCAGGAATAAGGTCAGATGGTTTACTTACATGAAAAGCTCCGGCCGCAATAAACAGAATATAATCGGTTTTTACCGGCCCATATTTTGTCCATACGGTTGACCCTTCAATAATTGGTAGAATATCCCTTTGCACCCCTTCGCGGGAAACATCTAGGTTTTTTTCACCTCTTGATCCTACAATCTTATCGATTTCATCAATAAAAACAATCCCGGAATCCTCAACTCGACAGACAGCTTCTTTATGAATCTCTTCCCAATCCAAAAGTTTTTCCACTTCTTGTTGCATTAGTACATCCCGTGCTTCCCTCACCGTCAGATGACGGCGTTCAACCCGTTTGGGCATCATTACGCTAAAAAAATCCTGGAGCCCCTGACCAAGCTCATCCAGCCCGCTTTGCCCAAAATTTCCGGGGATAACCGGCGTAGACTCCATAACTTCAATCTGAACCATATTATTCTCTAATTCACCCCGGAGATATTTTTCCCTTATCCCTTTAATTTTCACCTCCTTATCCTGTTCCTCGTGATTAATTTCAGCATCTTCACCAGAAAAAACACCAAAAATCTCAAAAGGCCCTGTAGGTTTTTTCGGTTTTTCTAAGCCAGCTAAAATTCTTATCAATCTATGTTCAGCATTCTTACGAGCTTTATCCTGAACATCTGTAGTTTTTTCTTCTTTTACCATGCGGACTGCCACTTCCACCAGATCCTTAACAATCGATTCCACATCGCGGCCAACATACCCAACTTCCGTAAATTTTGTGGCTTCAACTTTAATAAACGGTGCATCAACTAGACGGGCAAGTCTCCGGGCAATCTCCGTCTTTCCTACTCCGGTTGGCCCGATCATCAGAATGTTTTTAGGCCTAATCTCATCCCTTAATTCAGGCGGAAGGCTTCTCCATCGTTTCCTATTGCGCAGAGCCACTGCCACCGCTCTTTTTGCTTTATGTTGTCCAATAATATACCGATCAAGTTCAAGCACAATCTGTTGAGGTGTAAGATCCGTCATGGATTTTATCCCTCCAATTCCTCAAGAGAAATTTCCTCATTAGTATAAATACAAATTCTCGCTGCAATCTTTAATGCTTCAGCAGCTATTTCTCCTGCAGGTAAAGGCGTATGCAATTTTAAGGCTCTTGCAGCCGCCAAGGCATAAGGGCCCCCCGAACCAATGGCTGCTATACCATCATCCGGCTCGATCACTTCTCCAGAACCGCTGACGATTAATAACTGCTTTCGATCTGCCACCAACAACAGCGCTTCCAATTGACGGAGGCGGCGATCAGTCCGCCATTCTTTGGCCAGTTCCACAGCTGCCCGGGCTAGTTGCCCATCATATTCCTCAAGTTTTCCCTCAAATAAAGAGAATAAAGTAAAAGCATCAGCTACCGCTCCAGCAAATCCTGCCAATACTCGTCCATTATATAGACGCCGGATCTTTTGCGCCCCATGTTTAACAATCGTATCCCCTAAAGTAACCTGGCCATCACCGGCCATAGCTACTCCACGCTCAGAATGGACAGCTAAAACAGTAGTTGCTCTATACATCTTTTCCCTCCTAGGATGTACTAATTACAATGCCCGATCTTTGAACTCACACCATAATATTTGATTCCGTAGCTTATCTGTGTTAGCTTTATACTATCTTATGCAGATAAGTCTTATTTATAATATAAAAAGTGTTCATTTCCTTAATAGTCTGACATTTAAATCTAGAAGCATACATTTAAAATACGGAAATTATCCCCTTTAAGCACACAATTAAACTCGTTACGCTCTTGGATGGGCCTGATCGTAAGTTCTACGAATCTTTTCACGATCCAAGTGTGTATAGATCTGCGTAGTCGAAATACTGGCATGGCCAAGCATCTCCTGAACCGCCCGGAGATCCGCTCCTCCCTCCAGTAAATGAGTTGCAAAAGAATGCCTTAAGGTATGTGGGCTAACCTTCCGATCAATAGCAGCTTTTTTGATATATTTATCTAGTATCCGGCGAATACCCCGATCTGAAAGACGGCCGCCATACTTATTAAGAAAGACTGCACTTACAACTGTTGTATTATTGCGTCCACCTCTCGACAAATAAAATGGCCGCCCCTTATTTAAATAATTATTTAAAGCTTGACAACCGGTTCTACCTAAAAAGGAGATCCTTTCCTTCGAGCCTTTACCAAAAACTCTAATATATCCACGTTTAAGATCTAGATCTTCAAGATTTAAACCGGTAAGCTCACTAACTCTAATCCCGGCACCATAAAGGACTTCTATGATTGCCCGGTCTCTCAAGCCTTGGGGAGTGGAATCTGGAATACTAAGCAATTTTTCAATCTCCCTAATGTACATAAACTGAGGAAGCTTCTGATTTTTCTTAGGATTTTTCAAGTGTAAAAAAGGATTAAACTCTATAATCTCTTGTAGAGTTAGATATTTAAAAAACGACCGTAAAGAAGCAATCTTTCTCAAAATGGTCGTTCGTGCTAAATTTCTCTCATTTAAACAAAAAAGATATTCTCTAATCACCATGGAATTAACCTGCTTCCAAGAGTAAATCTCTTTTTTCTGCAAAAATTCGACAAATTGGGAGATATCAACTGTATAATTCACCAAAGTGTGTTCTGAATAATTTTTTATTTTTATGGAAGAAAGGAAACTTTTCAAACAATTCTCCATATTAAGTAAACACCCCTCAATTACTTATTACAATAATAACATAAGGGGGTATTTTTGACAAACATAAATTTAAGCAATTATACGGATTTTTCATGCAAAATTTAATTAATTAATTTCCTTTGCCATGAATTCTGTTAAAAAAGCTAAGGCACGCTCAGATATTTCACGGTTTTTCTCTGTTTTATCTTTAATTCGCCGGTTAAGCGGGGGAAGTAACCCAAAATTAATATTCATTGGTTGAAAATGTCGAGTTTCTGCATTTATTATATAATATAGTAAAGCGCCAATTGCTGTTTCCCGGGGAAAAATTAAAGGCTTTCTTCCGTTCACCCATTGAGCCATATTGAGTCCAGCTACTAAACCCGCTGCTGTAGACTCAACATATCCTTCAACCCCGATTAGCTGTCCAGCAAAAAAGAGGTGTTCTGCTCTTTTCCCTTGCAAAGAAGGCTGTAACAACCGTGGAGTATTAATAAAGGTATTTCTATGCATAACACCATACCTTACAAACTCTGCTTTCGCTAACCCGGGAATCATCCGGAAAACTCTTGATTGTTCTCCCCAACGGAGATTAGTTTGAAACCCAACAAGATTATAAAGGGTTCTTTCTCTGTTTTCTGCTCGTAATTGTACTACAGCATACGGCCGTTTACCAGTTTGCGGATTAGTAAGTCCTACTGGCTTTAATGGCCCATACCTTAATGTCTCACTACCTCTTTTTGCTAATACCTCAATTGGCATACATCCTTCAAAAAATAGTTTTTTCTTTTCAACCTCTAAGTGTGCCTGGTAAGTTTCAGCAGCAACCAGACTTTCCCAGAATATTTGATATTCCTCTTCTGTAAATGGGCAATTAAGATACTCTGCTTCTCCCTTTCCATAGCGAGAAGCTAAAAAAATCTTCGAATAGTCTAGCGATTCACTGGTAATGATGGGAGCAACTGCATCATAAAAATAAAGGTATTCCTCTCCAAATAGCTCCTTTAACCACCGCGATAAATCCGGAGAAGTCAGGGGGCCGCTGGCAATAATAGCTGGTTGGCCGGGGGGAACTGAGGTAATTTCTTCTCTAACCACTTGAATTAGTGGGTGTTCACTAATCTGCCTGGTAATTAACCGGGCAAATTTCTCACGATCAACAGCAAGGGCCCCTCCGGCGGGGACCCTTGTTTCATCAGCAACCTTAATAATTAAAGAGTTTAATCTCCGCATTTCTTCCTTAAGAAGTCCGGAAGCATTCTCTAGATAGTTTGCCTTCAGAGAGTTACTACAGATTAATTCAGCTAACAAATCACTGGTATGGGCAGGGGTATTCTTTAACGGCCTCATTTCAAATAAAACAACTTCTAGGCCTAAGTTAGCAAGTTGCCATGCAGCTTCAGATCCGGCTAGCCCACCACCAATTACCCAAATTTTTTTAGGCATCTTTTTACCCCCTAAAATCAGAAGCTAACTTCTGGTTTAGAACTTAATTTTCTTTAACTTCCGCTTTAGCCTCAGCTTCTTGTAAAGGAATTTGATAAGAACATTCTTTTTGGGAGCAAGCCACTAGTTCCTGATTTTTTCTTCGTTTAATTACGCAATAGGAACCACATTCAGGACAATGTATCTTAACAGGAGGGTACCAACTGATAAAATTACATTCAGGATATTCGCTGCAACCAAAAAACTTCCGTCCTTTTTTCGATCTTCTCTCTACAACTTTGCCTCCAGCCTTTTCTCCGCAAAAAGGACAATCTACGCCAATTTCTTTTTGAATAGATTTAACATTTTTGCACTCAGGAAAACCTGGGCATGCCAAGAAACGCCCATATCGCCCATATTTATATACCATTTGCTTCCCACAAAGATCACACTGGACATCACTTACTTCATCCTTGATTTTAACCCGTTCAACTGATTCCTCCGCAGCTTTCAGTTCTACAGAAAAAGGTTCATAAAAGTCCCGGACTACACTAACCCATTCTACTTCTCCTTCTTCTACTTTATCCAATTTTTCCTCCATTTTTGCTGTAAAATTGGGATCAACAACGCGGGGGAAATTTTCTTTTAAGAGTTTATCTACAACCATCCCCAACTCGGTGGGGCAAAACCTTTTATTGTCCATAACAACATAAGCCCGTTTCCGGATTGTTTCAATAATTGTTGCATAAGTACTAGGTCGTCCGATTCCCTTCTCCTCAAGAAACTTTACTAACATTGCCTCTGTAAAACGAGCTGGTGGTTGTGTAAAATGCTGTTCCGTTTTTACATCTTCCTGTACTAACTGGGTTTCCTCTTTAAGTTCAGGAAGTAAAGTCTTTTTTTCCTCTTTCGCTTCATCCTCATCTTCCTGATATAAAGCTAAAAATCCAGGAAATTTAATCTTGCTGCCGGTAGCACGGAAGAGAAATTCGCCACCCTCAATATTAATGGTCATAGCATCAAAAACTGCTGATTTCATTTGACTGGCAACAAACCGATTCCAGACTAGCTGATATAAGCGGTACTGGTCACGGGTCAGAAAAGGTTTTACAGTTTCCGGGCTCCTGGTTACTATGGTAGGCCGGATCGCTTCATGAGCTTCCTGAGCCCTGGCAGCTTTAGTCTTATACATTCGCGGTTTAGCTGGAACATATTCCTTCCCAAACATCTGGGTGATTACGCTTCTACCTTCCTCCTGCGCTTCACTGGCAACCCGAACCGAATCTGTACGAATATAGGTAATAAGACCAGTAGTCCCCTCATCGCCAATCTCTAATCCTTCATATAATTGTTGGGCAAGCGACATCGTTTTTCTGGCACTAAATCCTAATTTCCTTGAGGCCTCCTGTTGCAGTGTACTTGTAGTAAAGGGTGGAGCAGGATGGCGTTGCCTCTTACTCTTTTTTACTTCTACTACCCGAAAAGCAGTCTTACGAATCTTTTTCTGAAGTTCAGTTGCAGTTTTCTCATTATTAATTTCTGCTTTTTTCCCCTTGATCTGTACCAGATTAGCTTCAAATAATTCCTTGGGATTAGAAACAGGTGCAAAAGTCCCGGTAATACTCCAATATTCCTCCGCTACAAAAGCCTTAATCTCTTCCTCCCGCTCACAGATTAAACGTAAAGCCACTGACTGTACACGTCCGGCTGAAAGCCCCCGTTTAACTTTAGACCATAATAGAGGACTAAGTTTATAACCAAAGAGACGATCAAGAATCCTCCTGGCCTGCTGCGCATCGACCCGATCAAAATCTATTGATCTAGGGTTTTTAAGAGCATTTTCCACTGCCTTCTTTGTAATCTCATGGAATTCAATCCGGCATGATGAATTAGGATCAACATTAAGAGCTTGAGTCAGATGCCAGGAAATAGCTTCGCCTTCCCGGTCCGGGTCTGTAGCTAAATAGACTCGATCAGCTTTCTTCATTGAGTCTTTTAGTTCCTTAATAATCTTACCTCTTCCTCTAATCGTAATATACTTTGGCTTAAAATCATTCTCAATATCCACTGCCAGCTGGCTACGGGGAAGATCAACCACATGTCCATTCGAAGCCTTAACTTGAAAACCACGGCCCAAAAATTTACTAATAGTTTTTGCTTTGGCCGGAGATTCCACAATAACCAGTTTGGACATTAGGACACCTCCTTAGAATACTTGAATAATATTTAAATATTAATAACTTGCTATCTTCTATTTTACCCAGATTTCCTTAGAAGAGGAAATTGCATAATTACCTTTGGCATCCATCAACCAATTCGGGAAATACAGACTGTAGATATTTAGTTGGAAAAATAATTATTTATGCAATTCCTTATAGATACAATAAAATGGCCTTAGGCCATCTTGCTTATAATATTTATGTTGGAGATGCAAACAAAAACAACATTTTAAGCTTCTCTCCTCCTTACTTTACATTTACAGACTAACATTCATCTTTATGATTAAAAAATCTTTCTTCTTTATAAAACTAACAGATAGTTATTCTTTCCTAGTACTATATAATCAATTCAATAATAATACAATCTTAAAAGTTATCAAAACTTGAAAAATCTTTTACAATAAAGATCTTTGTATATTATAGAACATAAAGATGAAAAAGTAAAATACCTATATTTAAAGAATTCAATTATTTAAAATTCAACCTCAATACCATAGTTCCTTTTTATATCGGTCAAATACACAATTAAGGTAATTATTCAATTCCCTCATTATTAAATATTTAGTTTTCCACTCGCCGAAAAGTATTAGCTGCCACTTGCATGATAATACCCTTCAATTCCATTTGTACCAAAGCAGAATTAACTTCTGAAACCGGTAATCCACTATCACGAATCAAAATATCTATATGGGTTTCACCCGCTGCCAAAAGTCCCCATAACTCTTTTTCCACTGGCGAAAATTCATCTTTTACTTTATCTATAGTATGCATCTCTTCGAAAGATAAATAGGGAAGATTTAAAGCCTCCAGAATATCACCAACCTCTTCCACCAGTTTGGCACCTTCTTTAAGCAAACGATGGGGCCCTTTACTTCCTTTTCGCTCAATTGAGCCTGGAACCGCAAAAACTTCTCTTCCTTGTTCTAAGGCAAACTCAGCAGTAATTAAAGAACCACTATCCTTTGAAGCTTCCACAACTGTTACTCCCAAGCTTAAACCACTAATAACTCGATTCCGGGCCGGGAAATTACCGGGAAAAGGATTCGTTCCTAAAGGAAATTCAGAGCATACCACACCATGATCGCTTATCTCTTCCATCAAATCTTTATTTTCCGGAGGGTATACCCGATCAATACCACTACCTAAGACTGCAATCGTGCGTCCCCCTTTTACTGATAAAGCTCCGCGATGAGCTGCAGAATCAATCCCTCTAGCCAGGCCACTAACAACTGTGATACCTTGTACCGCCAAACCAGCTGCTAATTCTCTAGCAATTGATAGTCCGCTAGGAGTAGCTGCCCGGGAACCAACCACCGCTACCGCAAATTGGTCCTCCGGCCTAAACTCACCCTTATAATATAAAACCGGAGGCGGATCATGAATCTTTTTTAGTAAACCCGGATAGCTACGATCATTAACCAAAACTATTTTATAGCCACCCTTTTCCAGCTGTTCCCACTCTTTTTCCATGGAAAACTTACGCCGGAACTGAATAAAATCCACAGCAACTTTCCTGCCGATTACCGGTGAAAGCTCGGATAATCCGGCTTGCCATACCTGCCTTGGATCACCAAAAGTCTTAATGAGTTTATAAAAGCGCTTAAGCCCTATTCCCGGAGCCTTACTCAAAGCTAACCAGTAAACCTCTTCTCCTGGAAACATTTTGACACCTCCAAATAAAAAATACCATAATAATTATTAACATTTTTGCTTATTTTAAAGCCACATGTGGCAATAATATTGCATGGAGGTGTCAACCAATTGGAATTTGATTTAAGTCAGATTTATACCTGCCCCTCGTGCCAACTAGAAACACCCCATTACCTTCTAGCTCGTCGTAGGGATAGAGTGGGAATTGCTTGTTCAAGATGTCAGACTACCTCATTGGTAGAAATTAAAGAATTAGAAGAACATCAGGATTGGTGGGAAGAAGAACTTAAACAGATCTTAGCCAGCCTTGAAAATGATCCTAATTTCGATGATTAATCACCGATCATTTTTTCCCGATCAGGCTAGGCCGAATTCCAATCTCTACACCCTCCGGGACTAATACTCTTAATTCTGCGGTTTCCTTTTTCACTGCAACCCAGCCCAACCCGGAAATGTAAAGATCGTTTCCCGGCGGTACTGAAATTATTTTCTCCTCCATCTTCCAGAGGCGGTCCTGCGGACAACAAGCAGTTAACCATTCCGGTGCCTCCCTCATCAGTTTCTCTATCTTTTCTCCTTTGCCCCGATGTAAAGTAATCCGGTCAGAAGAGAAGAAAAATAATGGCTGTACAACTGTTGAGAGATTCCAGATCCCTGCCAGAGCCCCAAATAATACTCCATCCTGTAAAGGTAATTCCCAAATTTTAAGTTGAAGTTTATTTTCCGGAAGCATTCTTCCGACACATTCCGGGCAGAGCTGATCACTCATTCTTGTGCCCGGAAATAACCCCGGTGTATCATAGAGTTTAATGTCATAAGAACGAATAAGCCAAGGAGTTACTCCTTGTGTAGTACCTGGAAAACTTGAGACTGTAGGAATACTCTTTTTCCCTTTTTTTCTAGGTTCCTCATCAAGCAAAGCATTTAACAAAGAGGTTTTGCCAGCATTAGCAGTCCCCACCAGAGCTACCCTCTTCCCTCTTAATGCTTCCTTCAGCAATAAGAGCTGTTCTTTTTTCCCTAATCTTTTAGCAGACAAAGCTATGACTTGAGTTAGTTCAATCCCGGGAAATCTTTTTTCCCATAAACCTCTGAACCATTCCTCCACTTCCATCCACGGTGTTTTAGGCGGGATTAAATCCGCTTTATTGACCACCATCAGGACTGGGGGTTTTAGCAATGATGCCCATTCCAAAGGAAGTGAACCTTCAGGATCAAAAGCATCAACCACTAAAACTGTTAGCTCACTACTTCCTATTGCTTTATTTATAAACTGCCAAATGCTATATTCACTCATTTTCTCTTTTTTAAATTTGCCATAATGACGCAACTGAAAACACCGCTGGCAAAGACGGGCTGCTTCTTTCTTTCCTCGGGGTATATACCCGGAAGCATTGGGGTCTTCATACTGTATTACTGCTCCACAACCTAAACATAAATTATTACTCACAAATAATCCCCTTTTTCTTTAATTTTTTTAAAACGATTTTTTCCAGATGCCGTACGGCTTTTGTGAACCAAAGCTCCCTAGTACTTAATGGAGTAGTCCAAATGGTGTAAAGCTTCATCCGGTTGCCACCCCACACATCGGTAAATAACTGATCCCCGACCGCTGCTGTTTCTGATGGTTTAGTCCCAAGAATAGCTAGAGCCCTTCTAAAAGGAGATTTCCTGGGTTTAATCGCCCGGGAGACCCAAGGTATCCCGAGTTTTTCTCCAATAATCTTAACTCTATTCTCAAGAGCATTAGAAATTATACATAATTTAATTTCAGCCATTTTCATTTTAGTGACCCATTTTATCATTTCCGGAGGAATACTATATTCACCCCAATCCACTAAAGTATTATCCAGATCAATCAATAATCCTTTAATATCCCGTTCAAGAAAGAAATCAGGAGTTAATTCCGAAAGATATCTAGTTCTAAAACGAGGGCAAAGTTTTTTAAGCATTCTATTTTTCACCTACCCAAAAGATCAAAAACAGCTTCTAAAGCAAGCAACGAAAAGGCCTCAAAACATAGGTATTACTATAGTAGCTGTTTTTTACTACAAGAGAGAAATGCACATTTCAAAGCCTACTGCTTGCGTTAAATGACAGCTCTTTTAAGCCATTCAATAAATATAATGTACTATATAGAGGAATATTTTTCTATACTTTTTTTTACTTTTTACAAGCTAAGGAATTGAGGAAATTTTGGTTTCACGACATTATATTGTAAAATTATTTTTTTTGGTATAAAAAGGTAGATTAACGGTAATAATGTTATTGAATATAATACAATATTATCTTAAACCTTTCCTTGTAAAAGGGAAAAGGAGGACTAAAAATGAAATTAAAAACATCAAATATATATAATCCTAGTACTCTGACGCAAATCATAATCCTAGCATTGCTAGGAATATCAATCTCTTTAATCTGCTTCACATCATATTACATAATGACTAATGAAAGAAAATTCTCTGCTTTAGAAGAAAGAATGGAAGCAGTAGAAAAAGAGTTAACGCAGATTGCTGAGAATCTAGAGTTGGTTTATGAAGTCTTTGGTGAAGCACAAAAAATTAAAAATCATATTCAAACCAGAAGTAGAATCCAGTCTGAACAGATTGCCGAAATCTCCTATGCTATTTTATATAGTGCCCGAGCAACTAAGATCAATCCTTTTTTACTCCTGGCAGTTGCCGAAACTGAATCCAGCTTTTATCCTAATGCCGTTGGAGGAGTAGGTGAACGCGGCCTTATACAGGTCTGCTATGGAACATTTAAGATGTTTAGTAATGGCGATTTTTATAACTGGCGAGATACCCTCCAAGCTGGGGCAAAATTCCTTGATTATCTGTTAAAAAGATTTAAAGGTAATACCATTCTGGCTCTAGCAGGATATAATGCCGGTCCCAATAGGACCCGGGAACGTATGTTGGAACTAGCATCTCCTTATCTTAAAAAGATGGAAAGAAATTATTCCAGGATTGCTCAGAATAAGGAGTATGCCAATTTAATTTATAGTAAAGATCTGAAGAATGCCGGCTGGGCAGGAATAAAGGCATAAAAAAACCGCCCAAACTGAGCGGATATTTTCTGGCGGAGCCGACGGGACTCGAACCCGCGATCTCCAGCGTGACAGGCTGGCATGTTAAACCGACTACACCACGGCTCCAGTAATATGGTGGGCGAAACAGGTCTCGAACCTGTGACCCCTTGCTTGTAAGGCAAGTGCTCTCCCAACTGAGCTATTCGCCCTTAACGATGCAAAAATTATTATAACCTACTTTGATAAAAAAGTAAAGGGTTTTTCGATAATTATTTTAAAATTTATCGATAGAATATTCTTTTCCTTTAATCGTAAGGAAAATTCCCTTTAATTCCTGACAGCAAAGAAAGAATCCTTCTTCAGGGGTGATTATTTCTCTAATTATCAAAGAAATTATTTTAAAAATTCCAATCTTTTTTCTGGTTTTCAAGTTAAACCTCCTAGTACAAGTATGCGTAATTTATTATTACCAATAGATAAAGCAAATATGCTTTGACTTTATTCATGAGCGACTACTAAAAAAGCTTTTCAATATATTTCCTTTCAACTACTGCCTCACCAAGTCTTCTCTCCTCCGGGACTCCATGATAGTCAGATCCGCCGGTTACAAATAATCCTAATTCTTCAGCAAGATGCAGATATTCTTGGATCATCTCCGGAGTATGTTCCGGGTAAAAGACCTCTATCCCCGCGAGGCCATTGGCCGCTAAAAACTTAATCCATTCATCTTTAATTAAACGCCCCGGATGGGCTAAAACCGATACTCCCCCAACCTCCTTTATAAGTTTAAGTGCTTCAATAGAAGATAACTCATGATGCGGTACATAAGCTACCCCTTGAATCCCTAGATAATAATCAAAAGCCTTCTTATCCCGATCTTCATTAATATAGCCTTTCTCTTTCATCGCCCGGTAGATCTGATAACGCCCGACAAAACCTCCAGGCGCATCTTTTACAATTTCTTGCCAAGTAAGTTTGATTCCTTGTCTCGCTAGTAATTGCAAAATCTTTTCGGCTCTAACCTTTCTTGAGGCTAAGACTCGGGATAAGCAAGAAAGCAGTTTTGGATCTTGATAATTAATTCCATAACCAAGGATATGTGACTCTGTTCCCTGATACTCAGTAGAGAGTTCTACGCCAGGGATAGCAATTATACCTTGTCCTTTACTCATTCGCAGGAATTCAGGCAAACCATCAACAGTATCATGGTCAGTAAGGGCAATACCCTCTAATCCAATTGCTTTTGCTTCACTTAATAATTGGGAAGGTGTTAATAACCCATCAGAATAAAATGAGTGTGTATGAAGATCAAATCCCATATATTATATCTCCCTAATCAGATAATACTTTTACTGTCGCACCTAGAGAAGCTAAATCTGAAAAAAACTCCGGATAGGATTTGCTAACATGTTCCGCATCTTTGATCACCAATCCCTTCCGCGTTCGTAATGCCATAATGGAAAAAGTCATAACCATTCGATGGTCATTGTAGGTATCAATCTCAATTCCACCTTCATAACCATTAGGCTGGCCATTGATTAAAAATCCATCAGAAAGTTCTTTCACTTCTACGCCTAGTTTCTTCAGTTCTCTAGCAAAATCGCCAATACGGTCTGATTCCTTCCACCGTAAATTAGCAACCCGCATAAATCTGGTAGTACCTTGAGTATAAGCCGCAACAGCTGCCATAGAAAGCACAGCATCAATCGCATCATCACCATAAAAATCAACAGCTTTAAGGGGGCTGCCCCCTTTAACCTCTACCTCGCAGTCTTTAGTGATAATCTCCACCCCCATCCTTTGAAGATAGGGAATTATTTTTTTCTCCCCTTGCTGGTCATCAGGATGGAGATTGGTAATAATTACATCAGACGGGAGTAGAGCAGCAGCAGCTAATAGTGTTGAAGCTCCTGGATAATCTCCAGGAACCCGGTATTCACCAGGCTGATATTCCAGAGTTGGAACTTGAAAAAATAAATGAGGCCAGTCTACATTCACTTTAACTCCCGCTTCTTTCATCACCTGTAAAGTTGTGGCTAAAGGAGGCTTAGAGGATAATCCGCCAGAAATTCTTAGCTTCATCCCCCCTAATAGAGGTGCAACCATCAGCAAGGCTGTTGCATATTGCGAACTTACCAGCCCTGAGACCTCCACTTCCCTTTGAGTAATTGGCCTTCCCCCTCTAATCGTAATCGGCAAATGACCATCTTCATCTTCGACTTTGGCACCTAAATAACGTAGAGCTGTCAAAAGATCCTCCTGAGGACGCTTCCCAAGTGATTCCTCATACTTGGTAGTAAACCTTACTTTTGGTAATAAAAGGCCCAAAGCAAGCAGTAAACGGAGAACCAGCCCACCATTTTCCGGGTTAAGATTAGAAACAGCAACAGGATTTTTGCCAAAGCCCTTAATTTTTATGTACTCTTTTCCTTCAGTAATTTTTGCCCCCAAGTTTTGGCAACAACTGATCAGTGCTCGGGCATCATCATTCTGAGCAGGAAAATGGATAAGCGATTCCCCGTCAGTTAAAGCCGAAACCCATAAGTACCTGGTAGAATAATTCTTGGAAGAAGGCGCGCGTACTTTGCCTTGTAAAGAAGAAGCCGGGCCAATATAAACCTTCATACCCGCTCCCTCCCTCTAATCCGTACTGTAAACCCTTGCTCTCTAAGTAAACCAGCTGCCTTCTTGAGCTGCCTTTCATCTTCAAAAGCCAGCTTTAAAGTACCCCCTTCTCCTTCCCTTACTCTTAGAATTTCAATATCTTTAATATTTATAGCATCGCCTGCTAAAACAAGTGTAACCTCCGCAATCGCTCCCGGACGATCTTGGAGCAGTACTACCAATTCGTGAGAGAGATCAAGAAAACCTTTATTTCTAAAGGGAATTTCTGATCTGACAATCGCCGCTTGGCCTAACCTTTTTTCTAATAACTCCATTTCCCCGGTAAACAGTTCACGAGAGAAGCCTTGAAGCTCCCCAATAAAGCCTTCCAGCGCTTGGAGTAAAGAAAACCGGTTAGAATTGAATATTTCCCGCCAAAGAGCAGGCGAACCCATTGCTACCCTAGTAGTATCCCGAAACCCCCCCGCCGCCAGAGAGAGCGTCTGCGGATAATCTTGATTAAAGCGTGAAGCATAATTCACTAAAGCAGCAGCAAGTAAATGAGGTAGATGGCTCACAACCGCCACCATCTTATCATGTTCTTCCGGGGTTAATAGAAGAGGTATACCACCCACTATTTTAATTACATCATATAATTCCTTAACAAGCTCCGGAGGAATATTTTCGGTAGGTGTTAAGAGAAAAACCGCATTTTGAAAAAGAAAAGGATCAGCGGCAAAGATACCGGAACTTTCAGCACCAGTCATCGGATGGCCGCCAACATAATATACACCGGGAGGAAGAAGCGAAGGTATTGTACGAGCCAATACTCCTTTAGCACTTCCCACATCCATTACTACACTCCCGGTTTTAAAATAGTAAGAAGACTCTTCTACAACCCCTTGGATCTTTTCTACCGGAACTGCCAGCAAAACCAGACCCGCCTCTTTGATTGCCTCTTCTAAATTAGAGGCAATCTTATGAACAGCATTTCTTGCTAAAGCTTCTGTACAAACTTGCGATGAGGAATCATATCCCGTAACCTCAAGCTTCCCATCATGCCGGCACAGAGCCATTCCTAAAGAACCGCCAATCAAACCTAAACCAATAATGGCAATTTTATCTGTTTTCATAGCGTTTTCCCTATCGCTTGAAGAATAGGTTTAAGGCCGGCAACCATCTTCTCAAATTGAGCAAAATCCAATGACTGAGGGCCATCGGAAAGGGCATGTTCCGGATCCGGATGAACCTCCACCATTAAGCCATCAGCTCCGGCTGCTAGTGCCGCCCGAGCCAGCGGAAGAACTAAACTTCTCCGGCCGGAAGCATGGCTAGGATCAACAATTATTGGCAGATGGCTCCATTCTTTAATCAAAGGAACAGCACTAATATCCAGGGTATTCCTTGTTGCAGTCTCAAAAGTCCGAATCCCCCGTTCGCAGAGTACTACCTGGTAGTTACCTTCTTTAATAATATATTCTGCCGCCATTAACCACTCTTCTATGGTAGCGGCAATTCCTCGTTTTAAAAGTACTGGTATTCCTGTTCTTCCAACTTCCCGCAGAAGCGAAAAATTCTGCATGTTTCTTGCACCAATCTGCAACATCTGTGAATAACGGGCTACCAATTCCACTTCGTGGGGAGAAACCACTTCTGTGACCACAGGCAAACCAGTTTCTTCGCTTACTTCCTTTAAAAGTTTTAAACCTTCTTCTTTAAGGCCCTGAAATGAATAAGGAGAAGTACGGGGTTTATAAGCCCCTCCCCGCAAAATCTTTCCACCAATCGCCTTAACCTCTTTAGCAGCAGAAAACAATTGATCTCGATTTTCAATTGCGCAAGGGCCTGCGATTATTACTGTTTCCTTACCGCCAAAAACTGCATTCCCCACTCGCACCTGGGTAGGCTCCGGCTTAAAATCCCGGCCTGATAATTTAAAAGGTTTTAAGATAGGAATTACTTTTTCTACCCCATCCATTGCCTCTATGGAATGGATGAGCTCTGGAGTCTTGTCACCAATAGCACCAATAAGCGTCTTTTCTACTCCCCGTGAAAGATGGATACCAAAACCTAATTCCGTTAATCTTTTTTGTATTCTCTCCAATTGTTCCTCACGAGCTTTGTGTGAAATAATAATAACCATGTAATTCATCCTTTCTACCATTCTACTTGTATTTTTTACTGCCCATTGACAGCAAATCCAAAAATTCAATAAATCTTTCCCATTTTCCCATCCTACTACTTAGAAAATACAGCTCGAATCTCGTCGCTGGTCGCTCGTAGCTCGTGTTGAATGACAGCCTTTGTAACCTGTAGATGGGAGCTGTATTTTCATCATTTCATGTGTGCGGGCGGTAGCCAGCGTGAGCGACTACTTAGAAATGCCCTTGTAGATTAACTACCTCAGTTCAGCAAGCACCTGCCTAAGCGCCTGCAGAAACCTCTGGTTCTGCTCTTCTGTACCTACTGTTACCCTAAGATGTTTAGGTAATCCAAAGCCATCTGCCGCACGAATAATTATACCTTTTTTAAGCAATGCCTGAAAAACAGTTTGTGCTGAAAAGGGCGTGGAAAAAAGAATAAAATTAGTTTCACTAGGTAAATATTCCAGTCCTAACGCTTCAAGAGAGGAATAGATTTCTTCTTTTTCCTTGTGATTAACCTCCCTGCTTAGTTCAAGGTGTTCCCGATCAGTAAGTGCAGCGATAGCTGCCGTCTGTGCCATGCGGTTTACATTAAAGGGTTCCCTTACCCTTTCAATATAAGAGATGAGTTCCTTTGAACCTACTCCATAACCGACACGTAAAGCAGCAAGGCCATGAATCTTAGAAAATGTTCTTAATACAAGAACCCGGTCATCAGATAAATAATCAAGTCCATCAGGAAAATCCGGAGCCTCTACATACTCCAGATAAGCTTGGTCAAAAACAACCAGAACATTAGCAGGTAGCTGTCGAAGAAAACTTTCTACTTCTTCCCTGCTATTCATTGTTCCAGTGGGATTATTCGGATTACAGATAAAGACCGCTTTTGTCCTGCTGGTTACAGCCTGAGCCATCTTATCCAAATCATGGCCCAAACCCTCTCCTTTTACTTTAATTAAACGTGCTCCCATTAACCGGGTAGCATAAGCATATTCGCCAAAAGTTGGATCCGCAACAATAATTTCATCATCCGGCTGGAAAAAAGCTTCAGCAAAAAGTTTAATAATCTCATCAGAACCATTACCAACAATAATCTGATCTGTATTAACCCCTAACTCCTGCCCCAATGCTTCTTTTAAAGAGAAACAACTCCCATCAGGATAAAGATGTGCTTCATCCAACATCCCCTGAACAGCCTTAACAGCCTTAGGAGAAGGCCCTAACGGATTTTCATTTGAAGCCATTTTGATGACATCCTGGATCCCCAACTCTCTTTTTACCTCTTCTATAGGTTTCCCAGGCACATAAGGGGTGATTTCTAAAATTTCTTTACGAATAAGTGATTTATATTCCATTCTTATCCTCCTTATAATATATTCCATGATCCTTCCCAGGTAACCTCGATCATCTCAGCATTCTCCGGTACTTTTCGGTTTAAACCTAAGCTCAAGAAGAAAGCCCGGAGAAAACCGCCATGAGAAACAATGAGTATCCGGCGGTCATGAAAGAGTACTGTTAAGAGATTCATTACTGTTAAAGCCCGTTCATTTATCTCCTGACGGGATTCAAGCCCAGGTAGGAGTAGTTCACCATCAGAATCTGGATAAGCCGCTCTCAGCTCCCCTATGGTCATTCCCTCTACAGGCCCAAACTTCCGCTCTCTAAGCCCTTCAAAAGTAAAAAACGGAATCTCCAGATGATCTCCGATAATCCTACCAGTCTCCTTAGCTCTCTTTAAATCACTAGTAATAATAAACTCCCAATCCTGCCCTTTCAAAGTTTTGGCTAGTATTGATACCTCTCTCCTGCCACGTGCATTTAAAGGAATATCTGACCAACCCTGGATTCGTCTCTCGATATTCCAATCAGTAGTTCCGTGCCTTATTAAACCAAACTTAGTCTTCATTGTTTACCCGATCCGGACGCAGAGCCTGAGCTCCGTGGATATAGACATGCTCAATTTTCTGCTGCGAATCCAAATAAATATGGAGCATTACACGGATACAATGATCCAATGCATCTGGTACCGGCATTTCTACACTGCCAATCGCCGGCCACTGGGTATATCCCAATTGCCGGACAGCTTCTGCCGGAAAAGCAGCAGTTAAATCCGGAGTCACAGTAAAAAAAGCACTAATTACTTTCTCCGGTTCCAAGCAATTTCTATGTAAAATCTTTTTGATCAATTCTCTGGTAGCAGAAAGAATCTCTTCTCTGGTATCACTAGCAACAGTTGTGGCACCGCGTATTGCTCTTACTTTCTCCATTTTTACACCTCCAGAGCCTTTGTAAGCCCTTACTTAACTGCCCGATGGCCAAGACCTACAGCCACTTCATCCAAGTGTAAAAGGCCTACTGTACAGAAAACTGCCACACTCACATGATCTCCCCGCCTTGCAAGTCCAATCTTGCCACCAATATTTAAACCCATCGCCTTAGGAAGAATCTGTAGTAAAGCCTCATGAGTAGCTCCTGCTACTGCTCCTTCTTCTGAATGACTGTCATTAATTAAAAACTCGCGTTTTCCTGCCACTACTGCCCGCTCTACAATGGTTTTTACAGCATAAGCAGCTTCGCCCCCATAATCTACTGCCGCTGCCCGGATCTCTTGTTCCCGAAAATTCTCTTTAAAGATCCTTTCCTCTTCACGCGAACCCGTCATTGCCATCTGTAAAGCGGCTCTGGCCACCTCTTTACTACTTCCAACCATAATTGCACCTCCCTTTAATAAAAAAAAACACTCAACGGAGTGCCTAATGAGAGAATATTTTCTTTTGCCCTGCCGCACTACCGTCCTGCCCAATTCGTTTATCAACAATCTACCATAATTTAATACATTTAGCAAGAACCCTTTAATTACAATAATTAAAGAATTAGAATCCGTCGCAAATATCGGACTAACTTGCATAGGCTAGCCATTCAATACGAGTACCTAGTAACCGGCGACGAGCTATGAGATCTGCAATTGCCTTATATATTAAAGATTACTGGCCAATGGATAGCCTTCAAGTCTATCTACTAGAGATAGAAGATATCTGAGTGCTGGTATAGTCATTAGTACCTGAATACCAGTTAAGAGCAGAAGCAAAAAGAGAAACACTCTCCAGAGTATACGATCAAACAATTTTTTAAATCCCCTTCCTTTGGAAACTCAAGCACCAAATTCTACTTGTTTTTCACCTTTTTGCTGAAACTCTTCAATTAACTTTCTGATTTTAGGTAAAGCTTCTCTGGTAGCAATTTCTCCTTTTTCAATACACTCCTCGGCCCGCTGAAAATGAACTGTTCCTACTTTTCCTACATCTGGGGTAATTACCAAATCTGCTTCTTTAGTCTGGATCTGATCAAGGCGCTTAGTCATAATATCTACAGTTCTATATAAAACCTCAAAAAGATTTTTAGGAGCAACAGCATCATATTCACTAGCTACATTAACCCCAATCACCAGATCCATCCCCATTTCTCTGGCTGCCGCTACAGGCACCCCAGCAACCACGCCACCATCAACAAAAACTTTGTCGCCATGAAGCACTGGAGTAAAGATCCCCGGAATTGAGATCGAGGCCCGCACCGCCAGTTCAGTATCTCCCTGTTCAAAAATTACTTCTTCCCCGGTTAAAAGATCAGTGGCAATAACCCGGACCGGGATATCAAGTTCTTCTAATTTCTTTCCTTTAGTAAGCAAGCGTAAAAGCGGGGTAATCCGTTTCCCTTCCACTAAACCATACCGTGGAAAACGAAGATCAACAAACTTTTCCCAAGAGATACTAGTTGCTAGGGAAGATAAGTATTTCAGATCAGTTCCAGCGGCAAAAAGAACTGCCATTACCGCTCCCATACTTGTTCCTGCTAATGCATCAACAGGAATATTCTCTTCTTCCAATACTTTTAATACACCTAGATGAGCAAATCCCCGTGCTCCCCCTCCACCTAATGCCCACGCAATCCGCGGCCTTTGTTCTGATGTCATAAGAATCCTCCTCAAATTAAAGAAAAATAAAAATATAATTAATAAAGCTTTTTATTACTTATTCCTGCTGCCACAACTAATTCATCTTGGCAATTATGAGTTTCCCGGGTTAAATCCTCTAATATACTCCATTCTTTACTTTTCAAATCAGTATCATCTAATCCAATTAATGCTGCACAAATAACTTCTTCAATTCTTTGGACTGGAATAACCTCGATCTCCGTCTCTTCTTCAAAAATATCCTGCCAATTCTCAAGCGGAATAATAACTCGTTTAGCTCCGGCCTCTTTAGCTGCCTTTATTTTCGGAATAATTCCCCCCACCGGCTTAACATGACCCAAAATAGAGATTTCGCCAGTCATCGCAAGGAAATTGTCAACCAGAAGCCCGGTTATAGCGGAGTAGATTGCAGTTACCAAAGTAACCCCGGCCGATGGGCCATCAAGAGGAATTCCCCCGGGGAAATTAATATGTAAATCAAAACAATCAGAGTTTAAGCTAAAATGTTTTTTAAGGATAGTAAGCACATTCTCGACCGAACCCCTAGCTGTACTTTTTCGGCGAATGGTTCTTCCATACTCCCCCATTTCCTCTTCATCAATCACACCAGTAGTAATAACTTTACCCTTCCCATCTTCCACTGGGATCGCAGTAACTTCCAATTCTACTAAAGTTCCCATATTGGGGCCGAAAACTGCCAACCCATTCGCATACCCGATCTGCGGTTTTTCAGGAACCTTCTTATTAGGACGTGGCAAATACTGACCGGTATTTACAACATACTCTATATCCTTACGGAATATTTCCTTTCTTCCTTCAACCATAGCAATGCCAGCGGCAATCTGTACCATATTAACAGCATCACGGCCATTAGTAGCAAATTTAATTATAACATCAATGCCACCCTCTTCCAACTGGAAATCAATCTTTTTCACTGCATTTAATGTAATCTCTTTAATTTCCTCAGGAGTTAGGGGACGGAAGAATATTTCTACACATCGTGACCGGATTGCCGGTGGTATCTCCTGAGGCATTCTGGTTGTAGCCCCGATTAACCGAAAATCCGCCGGTAGGCCATTTTGGAAAATATCATGGATATGTGTAGGAATATTATGATCATCCATACAATAATAGACACTCTCAAAAAAAACCTTCCGGTCTTCTAAAACTTTAAGCAATTTATTCATTTGAATCGGATGGAGTTCACCTATTTCATCAATAAATAATATTCCGCCATGCGCCTTTGTTACAGCCCCGGGTTTAGGTTGGGGAATCCCGGCAATTCCCAAAGGGCCAGCTCCTTGATAAATTGGATCATGAACAGAACCGATCAACGGATCTGCTATTCCTCTCTCATCAAAGCGGGCAGTAGTAGCATCTAATTCCACAAATTTTGCATGGTTTTTTAAGGGAGATAAAGGGTTTTTTTTCGCTTCCTCCAAAACCACCCGTGCGGCGGCGGTTTTCCCGACACCGGGCGGCCCATATAAGATAATATGTTGAGGATTTGGCCCACAAAGTGCAGCCCGTAAAGTTTTTAACCCTTCTTCCTGACCAATAATCTCTTCAAAACTAGATGGCCGTGTTTTTTCAGAAAGCGGTTCAGTAAGAGAGATTTTTCTAAGACGTTGTAAGCGTTCCATCTCCTTCTTCGATTCCTTATCAACTGCTACTTTATTCCCTTGCTGCGCTCTGAATAAATTCCAAAAATACATCCCAATCACAATTGCAAAAAACAGGTTAATTAAACCCAATATGTTTCCAGTTAAACTCATTTGGCCTATCCTCCCTATTTAACCACATTTCTTCCGCTTTATTATCTCCATTGTCAGTATTTTCATGAGTTTATTTCTGAATAAACAGCTTTTTTTTACAAAATATTTCGGTAGATCCTGTTTTGCCCACTACGTGCTTATGAGTTTCAAATTTATATTTTGTTTAAAAAGAAGTCTTGGATATAAATAAAACCCGCTTTAAAGCGGGTTTAAGCTGACTCTTCTTTCTTTTTCTTCCGAGATTCGGAACTAGTAGAAAGTAGCGGTTCCTTATTTTCCTCAACCATTTCTTTAGTAACTATACATTTTTTCACATCGGAGCGGGACGGTATATCGTACATTACATCTAAAAGCAGAGTTTCAATAATCGCCCTTAGGCCTCGCGCCCCAGAATTCCGTTTAATCGTAAGTTTAGCTATAGCTTGTAAGGCATCCGGAGTAAATTCCAGCTCAACTCCATCAAGCTCCATAATTTTCCCGTACTGTTTAACTAGAGCATTCTTCGGTTCGGTTAAAATCTTAATTAATGCTTCTTCATCAAGAGCATCTAATGAAACAATTATGGGCAAACGGCCAATAAACTCTGGAATCAACCCATATTTTAGTAGATCTTCGGGCATCACTTTTCGTAGAATTTCACCAATTGGTTTTTCTTGTTTACTCTGTATCTCCGCCCCAAAACCCATGGTTTTTTTCCCGATTCTACTCTCAATGAGTTTTTCCAACCCATCAAAGGCTCCTCCACAAATGAAAAGAATGTTAGTGGTATCAAGTTGGATAAATTCTTGGTGAGGATGCTTACGGCCACCTTGTGGCGGCACAGAAGCCATTGTCCCTTCTAAGATTTTCAAAAGAGCCTGTTGTACACCTTCTCCCGAAACATCACGGGTAATTGAAGGGTTATCAGATTTTCTGGCAATTTTATCAACTTCATCGATATAGACAATACCTCTTTCCGCTTTTTCCACATCATAGTCAGCAGCTTGAATTAACTTCAAAAGAATATTCTCTACATCTTCACCTACATAACCAGCTTCCGTAAGAGAGGTGGCATCCGCTATCGCAAAAGGCACTTTTAAAATCTTGGCAAGGGTTTGAGCCAGTAAGGTTTTTCCACTCCCGGTTGGACCCATAATCAGGATATTACTTTTTTGCAGTTCGACATCATCAAAGAGTCCTTCTGAATTAATCCTTTTATAGTGGTTGTATACCGCTACCGATAATGTCTTTTTAGCTTCCTCCTGCCCAATTACATATTGATCAAGAATCGCTTTAATTTCAACCGGTTTTGGTATATTATCCAAATCGAAGGAGGTCTCATCATTCAGTTCCTCATCAATGATCTCATTGCATAATTCAATACACTCATCACAGATATATACTCCGGGTCCGGCGATTAGTTTTTTTACCTGTTCTTGAGCTTTTCCACAAAACGAACATTTTAACTGCCCTTTATCATCGCCGAATTTAAACATCTTACCACCTCTTTCTTTTGGAATAAAGCCATAATATTATTAGTTGTGTAATTTCCTCACTTAATTTTACGATGTTCAATAATCTCGTCTATAATACCATACTCTGCAGCCTCTTGTGCACTCATCCAATAATTACGATCAACATCGCTGACAATTTTCTCTAAAGGCTGGCCTGTATGATTCGAGAGGATTCCATTAGTAACCTCTCTTAGCCTTAAAATCTCCCGTGCCTGAATCTCAATATCAGTAGCCTGCCCCTCAGCTCCACCTAATGGCTGGTGAATCATTACTCTGGAGTTAGGAAGAGCATATCGTTTCCCTTTTGCTCCTGCAGTTAACAGCAGAGCACCCATACTAGCCGCAAACCCAACACAAATCGTAGATACAGGAGGCTTAACATATTGCATCGCATCATAAATAGCTAACCCGGAATAGATTACACCACCGGGGCTATTAATATACACAGAGATGTCTTTATCGGGGTCCTCACTCTCCAAATAAATCAGTTGGGCAACCACCAAGTTTGCCATCTGATCATTAATTGGGCCACCGATAAAAATAATCCTTTCTTTTAGTAAGCGGGAGAAAATATCATAAGCCCGCTCGCCGCGGTTCGTCTGTTCGACAACCATTGGTACTAAATTCATTCTTCTTTCACCTCTTCCACTTTCTCTTCATCCTTGATTATTTCAGCAGTTTCGCCTTCTGGCTTGGTAGAATCTACTAAGAGCTTTATAGCCTTTTCCTTTTCTAAAGAGGCGTTAATTCCTGCAATTACACTTGGGTTTTGCATCTCTTCTTTGTTGGTAGAAGGATAATATTGTAGTATATACTCAAGTCTCTTATTTATTTCTTCCTCGCTAACTGTAATTCCTTCTCTTTCAACAATAGCAGAAAGAACCAGATCAGTTTTTAGATTCTCTTCTACCCGTGGCCTTAACTCTTCTTGTAGTTCTTCCATGCTTTGGTTTGTAGAATCAAGATACTCCTCTAATTTTAACCCTCTTCCTGCAAAATCATGCTCAATATTATGGATTGAACGCTCTAATTCTCTCTTAATAAGAGTATCTGTTAATTCAAGACTACTATTTTCTACTACTTTCTTAACTAAAGCATTTTCAAATGCCTTATTTGCTTCTTGCTCTTTGTATTCCTGTATTTGTTTTTTAATATCTTCTTTATATTCTTCTATACTCTCAAAGCGGCCTAAACTTTTGGCAAATTCATCATCTAATACCGGTAATTCTTTCACTTTGATTTCATGAAGCTTAATCTTAAAGACTACATCTTTACCTGCTAAATCCGGCTGATGGTAATCTTCCGGGAAAGTCACTTCCACATCCTTCTCTTCACCTGGAGCCATCCCGATCATACCCTCTTCAAAACCGGGGATAAATCCGCCAGCCCCGATTTCTACAGTATAACCTTGGGCTGTTCCCCCAGGAAAAGGCTTACCATCTAGGTATCCATCAAAATCAATAATAGCAAAATCGCCATTTTCAACAATTTTTTTATCAGAGCCCACTAATTCTGCATGACGTTCCTGCAATAATTTAAGCTCATTATCTACATCTTCATCAGTAACCTTTGGGTTATCTTTTTCTACAGTTAACCCTTTATATTCTCCAAGGGTAACTTCTGGTAAAACTTCAACCTCTGCTGTAAATTTGAAAGCTTTTCCATCCTCGATTTCATCCTCAAAATCGATTTTTGGATTGTCCACTGGATCTAATTTATGCTTAATCAGAGCTTCATAATAACCTTGGGAGACTAAAATCTCGATCGCATCTTGGTATAAAATCTCTTTGCCAAATTGTTTCTCCAACATAAAACGGGGTACTTTACCCTTTCGAAACCCTGGCACATTTATCTTGTTTACCATTTTTTTGTAAGCCTGATTAAATGCCTCTGTTACCTCTTGGGGATCGGCTTCCATTTCTAGTAAAACTCGATTGTTTTCCAGTTTATTAAGGTTAGACTGCATATATATGCTCCTCCTCACATTCAATATATGTACTTCAAACTAATCTTTGCTATATTAAGGAATTACATAATTTAGCAAATTGAATAATTCATTAGTTCTCCACCCTAGCCTAGCTGGTATATATAAAAGGCAGAAACTATTTAAACTAACTTGCATAGGCCATCATCCAACACAAGTAACGTGCGGCCAGTGATGAACCACGCATCATGCAATTCCTTCATAAAAACCCTTAAGCAATGAGGAGCCGATAAAACCTTTGGTTTTATCGGCTCTTTAAACATAATATAAAAAAGCCTTACTAATTTTACCCTTGAAGCAATTTAGTGTCAAGTAAATTAAATAGAAAAACGGCAAATCGCCGCTATAAATCAATGGTGCGAGAGAGGGGACTTGAACCCCTACGGTTGCCCACTAGATCCTAAGTCTAGCGCGTCTGCCATTCCGCCACTCTCGCCAAAACTTCACTTTCATATATTATCATAAACCTAAGAGGTCGTCAATGGAATTTTACCGCATGCTTTTTGCGATGTAAGCTTT
>DIPO01000070.1:90729-90930 GCA_002427045.1 Firmicutes bacterium UBA5486 | reverse complement strand
CCCCAGCTTGCTGGGGTGGGAGAATACTTATACAAGGATACCCTTGCTGTTCAGTTAGTGGTTCACCCTACCAAGCCCTTATAGAGATTCACCCTCAGAATACTATGTCAGGCAAACCCTAAAAAGCCAACATTCTATGTGAATGTTGGCTTCCAACATAAACATTGATTTTCTTTACAAGCTAATGTTTCACGTGAAACA
>DIPO01000070.1:66404-90544 GCA_002427045.1 Firmicutes bacterium UBA5486 | reverse complement strand
AGGCTATCAATATATTGTGCAGGGACAGGAAAAATCAATGACAACGCAAAAAGCCCTATACAAGAGGACGTTTTGCTGGAATTCCTGTCCTGCGGGGATATTTATTAGATGTGACTTGAGTTTTAATAAAACTTAGCAATCTTCTTTCACCTAAATTTAAAGGAAGTTCATAGTAGTAATCATTTAAGTATTCTACCCCTAATAGTTTTTGGGCGGTTTTAGTTCTTTCGATCTCCTCTTTGTATTGTGGCCCTTTATAGGCTACAAATAATCCTTGGTTCTGGCAGCAGAAAGGTGTGGCCAATTCCAGGATGATTGGTAATTCTGCAACAGCACGTGCTATTACCAAAGGGTATTTCTCTCTATGTTCTGGCTTATGAGCTAAAATTTCAGCTCTTTCTTTATGAATAACAAGGTTATCAAGTTTAAGATTGTTTTTGGCGGCTATTAAAAACTCCGTTTTTTTCTTAATTGATTCTAATAAATGAATCTCTTTTTCCGGATAAGCTATGGCTAAGGGAATCCCTGGGAAACCTGCTCCAGAACCAATATCTAATACTGTTGCTCTGTCTTTACACCAGTTGGTCTTTAGTATCGCTAGAGAATCAAAAAGATGTTTAATAACTGCCTCTTCCCAATCAGTAATGGAAGTCAAGTTTGTTTGCTTATTTGCTTCCAAAACAATTTCTAAAAAAAGATATATTTTTTCTAAAGACTCCTGTGGTAAAGAAGAGAAAAAGCTTAGATGTTCCTGGAGTATCTGGTATTTAAAGTTCATTTCTTTCTACTCCTTGTCATCCAAATTAACAAGGCACTTAAATCAGCAGGACTGACCCCACTAATGCGACCAGCTTGCCCAAAGGTTTCTGGGCGGTATCTCATTAGTTTCTCTCTAGCTTCAAAAGAAAGGTTTGGTACCTGCGAATAATCAAAATCTACCGGAATTTTTTTACCTTCTGTTTTTTGTAAGCGTGCTGCCATTTTGGCTTCTCTTTCTAAATAGCCTTCATACTTTATTAGGTTTTCTATTACTTCATCCTCATTAGTTAGTTCATCTTTACCATTTTTAAAGGCTTCTCTAATTATTGCGCAGTTAATTTCCGGCCTTTTTAATAGCTGTTTTAAGTTTGTTGTTTGTTGAATTTTAAGCCCGGTTTTTGCTTGGATAATTTCAGCCTCTTCCGAACCTGGTGAAAGATTGTTTCCTTCTAAAAAACGAAGCTTTTCTTGAATTCTCTCTCTTTTTGTTCGGAAAAACTGGTAATCTGCTTCAGAGATCAGTTTAAATTTGTAACCATAATCAGTCAATCTAAGGTCCGCATTTTCCTGCCTTAAAGAAAGACGGAATTCTGCCCGAGAGGTCATTACTCGATAAGGCTCATTATTTTCTTTAGTAATTAAATCATCGATTAATACTCCAATATAAGCCTCATTGCGCTTTAAAACAAAAGGCTCTTCGCCACGTAAATATAAACCCGCATTTATCCCGGCAATTATACCTTGAGCAGCAGCCTCCTCATAACCTGATGTTCCATTAATCTGACCGGCACAAAATATTCCTGGCCAATCTCGTATTTGAAGCGAAGTCAATAATTGATCCGGAGAAATAACATCATACTCAATGGCATAACCAGGACGGACAATCTCTACATTCTCTAAGCCCGGTACTGTCCGCATAAACTGATCCTGTATCTCTTCAGGTAGACTGCTGGAAAGACCAGCAATGTACATTTCATCAGTATTTAACCCTTCAGGTTCAATAAATACCTGATGTTTATCTTTATGTGGAAAATTAACCACCTTACCTTCAATGGCCGGACAGTACCTAGTTCCTGTTCCTGTTATCTCTCCACAATACATTGGTGCAACATCCAGGTTGTTTCGGATAATCTCATGGGTCTTTTGATTAGTATAAGTAAGCCAACAGGAGACAGGTTCTCTAGGTTCCCAAGGTAACCAATAAGAAAACCCATGTGGTAACCAATCACCCGGTTGCTCAATCATTTTGGAAAAATCTAAAGATCGTTTTCTTACCCTAGCCGAAGTCCCTGTTTTAAAACGTTTAAATCTTATTCCCTGAGCCTCAAGGCTTTCAGCGAGTGAAATAGCAGGGTGTTGCCCTTGCGGTCCAGATGAGTACGAGAATAAACCAATATGAATCTTACCCCGAAGAAAAGTTCCGGTAGCAATAATCACTGCCGAAACTTCATAGCAAACTCCAGTATTTAGGGTTAAACACCAATGATCCTTTATTCTTTTTATAGATGATACTTTTCCTTGCTTAATGGTTATTAAAGGTTGCTTTTCTATATAATTCCTCATACATTGCTGATACAAGTGTTTATCTGCTTGAGCACGAAAAGCTCTTACCGCTGGTCCTTTCTGCGTATTTAAAGCCCGCATCTGTAAATGAGCAAGGTCGGTAATTCTACCAATTAATCCCCCAAGGGCATCAACTTCTCTAACTAAATTACCTTTGCCCGGTCCTCCTACAGACGGATTACAAGGCATAAAAGCAATATTATTAAAATTAAGTGTTAGTAATAAAGTGTCAAACCCCATTTTAGAAACAGCATTTGCCGCCTCACAACCAGCATGGCCAGCACCTATTACAGCTACATCATATATTTTTTTCATATACTTCACCCTATTTTCCAATACAAAATTGTGAAAATATTTGACTTATTACCTCTTCAGAAACAGATTTTCCAGAAATTCGTCCTAATGCCTCCAAAGCAGCCCGTAAATCAACAGCAATCAAATCTTCACTTAAATGACTAGTAATTCCTTCCGCTGTAAAGCGTAAATATTTACAGGCTTCTTCCAAAGCTTCTTTATGGCGCAATCTTGTAACTAAAAAAGGATGTTCTTCAGAGATATTAGTGCCAATTAATTCCTCTCTAATAAAACTTTTTAACTCTTTTATCCCTGCTCCAGTAAGGGCAGAGACTGATAAAACTTTATTCTGAGGAAATTCCTTTTTTATTTCTTTAAAAGAAATTTGAGAGGGTAAGTCAGTTTTATTAAGAATTATAATCGGAACTCTTTCTTTAATTTGATTGAGCATTTGATAATCTTCCGGTGTAATCCCCAATGCTGAATCTAATACTACTAGTATTAAATCGGCCTGTTTAATTATTTCCCAGGCCCGCTCAACTCCGGCTTTTTCTATAAGGTCCTCAATCTCCCGGATCCCTGCGGTATCGATTAGCCGAACAGGAACACCATTCAGATCTATAACTTCGGATACAAAATCCCTTGTTGTTCCAGGAATAGGTGTCACAATCGCTCTCTCTTCCCCAAGAAGACTATTTAGTAAACTTGATTTGCCAACATTCGGCCGGCCCGCAAGAACTACAGTAGCCGAATCACGAAGAATCATTCCTTGATCCGCATTTGCCAATAATTCATTAATTTTAAAAATGGCACCTTCAACAATTTTCAATGCTTCCTCACGTTTAAGATCCGGAATTTCATCTTCAGGGAAATCTAAGGCAGCCTCAATTGGAACTAAAATTTCCATTAGCTTCTTTTCTTGCTCTTTAATTACAGTAGATAAATCTCCTCTTAACTGTGTTAAAGCAGCTTTATGAGCCAAATCTGTACGTGATCTTATTAAATCGATCACAGCTTCCGCTTGAGCCAAATCTATACGGCCATTCAAATAAGCCCGTTTTGTAAATTCACCTGGCTCTGCCAAGCGAGCACCCGCTTTAAGGGTAGAATTTAGTATTTTTCTAAGATTCTGTAATCCACCGTGACCTTGAATCTCCAGTACATCCTCACCTGTATAACTCCGGTTGTTCTTAAAGAGAAAATATATTACTTCATCAATCACACTCCCATCCGGAAAAACCGCTAATCCTAAACGGACCTGTCTTTCCGGCCAGGTTATAATTTTCTTTCCGGAAGGATGACGAAGAATCTGGCTGCCAATGTTTATCGCCTCTTCCCCACTAATGCGGATAATCCCAATCCCACCTTCACCCTGTGGAGTAGAAATGGCAGTTATTGTATCGGTATCTCTCATTTTTTACACCCTTAAGAAATTACTTGTTTTTTTATTAAAATTTTACCATAATTCTTAATCCGTGACTGATCTAACCATGGCAGGGTAAACATAAATGCATTTTAAATAATTTCTCCTAGTGCCTGTAGATGCCACGAAATCAGAATAATATAGTTTTATCTAATTATTTGTCCCTATAATATCATGCCACAATATATAGTTAAACACTATATATTGTGGCATGGTTTAAATCAATGTAACAACGCAATAAGTTTTTATCTTAATTTTCTAACAATATATTTAGTTTAAAAGGTGTCGATAGAAATAAGACAATCCTCTTATCCATAATACATTCTTTTAATATTTACCTTTTAAAAGAGAATACGTGCCACCAGGCACGTATTTTCTTTCTATTCACAAACTACTTCTCAGGAGAAATCACAATCCGCCGACGCGGATCTTCTCCTTCGCTGTAGGTAATAACCCCATTATAATCCTGTAGAATCAAATGTACAATCCTTCTTTCCTGGGGAGGCATTGGATAAAGAATTTCTTTTCTGCCTTTTCTTTTTACCCGATCGGCAATTGAAAGCGCTAACCTCTCTAGGTTTTCTTCCCTTCTCCTTCTATACCCTGCAGCATCAATAATAATTCTATCTGTATCTTTATTATCTTTATGAACAGCGATGTTTATTAGATACTGCAAAGCATTTAAGGTCTTACCATGGCGACCAATCAATCTTCCCATATTATCTCCATTAACATTAAGATTTATATATCCCGGCCGTTTAAAGACTTCAACTTGAGCAGAAATACCCATGTTGACAAGGATCTCCCGTAATAATCTCGTAGCCTTTTCCGTGATATCTTCTTTAATGGAAACACGCAACTTAATTTTGCTTACATTTAAAAAGCTTAACAGACCTTTACTTGCCGATTCTTCCAAGACTTCTACCTTAACTTGACTCTCATCTACATTAAGTTCCTTGAGAGCAATTTCAAGGGCTTCCTCTCTGGTCTTGGCCACTACTTCAACCGATTTCAATAGTAAAACCTCCTTTTAGAAGCCTTCCAGAGTTATTTGCTTGTTGTTAATAACCTTTTGGTTTATTAAATAGTTTTTAATCCTTTCCCTTTCCAGTCTCAACCTTCGTAATAACAGAATCTTTACGAATAAAAAAAGTAGTAATTATCCACTGTTGTAAAATACCCAGTATTGTACTGGCAACCCAGTAAAGCCCAACTCCTGCTTTAAGCGTATAAGTAATATAACCAAAAAAGATCGGCATGAAATACATAAAAGTTGATTGTGAAGGATCATTATTATCAACAGCAGTCATTTTTTGCTGAAAAAATGAAGTGACCCCGGAAATAATTCCTAAAGGTATATATTTATTTTTTGTCAGATCCATAGTTAAAAAGATCGCATTAGTAAAATCAATATCAAACTTTCCTGGGTTATTTAATAGACCAAAAAGTGCCCACAAAAACGGCAACTGTAAAATTAGCGGTAAACAACCCCCTAGAGGATTAACCTTGTTTTTCTGGTATATTTCCATCATCCTGCGCTGCTGTTCTTCGGGATTATTTTTATATTTTTCTTGAATTTCTTTTACTAAGGGCTGTACTTTTTTCATTCCTTCCATGGAACGGATTTGACTAAGGGTGAAAGGAAATAAAATAGTTTTAACCAAAACTGTTAGTAAAATTATGGCAAGTCCCCATCCAACTCCCAAAGTATGATTAAAATACTTTAAAACATTGGCCATCATCCCGGATAAGGCATTTATCATTAGTTTTCTTTCCACACCTTTCAAAAGGATTTTAAAAAATAATTTCCTAAGATATTTTCTTCACTTTTTTTAAATCCTAAAATATTAAAGACTTATTCTCTGTAATCAATTAAAGTCCTCTTCCGTATTTTTTCACAAGTTCCATAAAATATTAACTTTATGAAAAAAGGGGCCTAGCCCCTTTGTCGGTGAAAAATCTTTCCCCATCCGGGCCATTGTTCTGGAACAGGTACATAACCTCCTGAACTCCAAGGATGACATGAAAGAACCCTCTTTATACCTAAAATCGTTCCTTTGATACCAAATCTTTCCACAGCTTCTAACATATACTGCGAACAAGTAGGGTAATAACAGCATTTGTATAGTGATGGCTTTAGTGGAGAAAAATATTTCTGATAGAGATGAATTAAACCGATAATTATTTTTTTCATTTTAGTACTTTGGCTTTAGAAAGAACTTCTCTTAGTGATGTGCAGAGCATAGAATAGTCTACCTCCCGTGCTTTTCCCCGGGCAATAATTACAATAGCAATTCCTCTTGAAACCTGGTTTTCTAAAGATAAAAAAGCGTTTTTTACCCGTCTTTTAATCTTATTCCGCGAAACAGCATGCCCTAATTTTTTACCAACACAAAATCCTACCTTAAGCTGGCCTTTCTTCTCAGGAGGTAATGGCAAGACATAAAGCACAAAATATCTATTAAGGTGGGAACTTCCTTTATTAAAAACTTCTTGGAATTCCCATCTTTTTTTTATGGTATCAATCTTTTTCATATTAAGAAGTTAAACTCTTTCTTCCTTTTGCTCGGCGCCTATTAATCATCTTCCGCCCACTGCGGGTAGACATCTTTACTAGAAAACCAGTCTTCCTTTTCCTCTTCAGCTTTTTGGGTTGAAATGTTCTTTTCACTATTTTCACCTCGCTTTGGGCTATTTACATTCTAGTTTATTATAAATAGCCATTAATCTATTGTCAATATTTCTTCTGGAAAGTTATCCACAATTCTATAATTTCAGTGGCTTTTCAAAGCAAAGTATTACTTGAGCCCTGTTTTTTCTGTATTTAAGGCTCAAAAGTGGAATTGTCAAATAAGAAAGAATCTGGTATTATATACTTCGCGCTACGAATTATCCACAATTTATCCAAAAAAACTGTGGATACTGTTGATAACTATTAATTCTATCTTTTCCTTTATAGAAGCGGGTCCTTTCTTTTTTTGCTATTTTCTGTAAAATCTATTTAAATCCTGATGATACTTTGCTTTTTCTTTTTTATCCTCAAGTTATCCACAACTTATTCACAGATTGTGAATTGTTGTTTTCGAATATTTTAAATTGTTTGTATTTTTGGTTTTTATAATATCTTCTTTTTCAATCAGCTTGAAAGGTGGAAAGTTTATGAGTATTGAGGAACTGGAAGTAATTTGGGAAAAGGTTCAAAAAGATGTCGAACCGCAAATGACAAAGCCTAGTTATGAAACATGGCTTAAACCAACAAAACCACTTAAAATAGAGAATAATACTTTATTTATCGAAGTTCCTAATGAATTTGCTAGAGATCTATTAGAAAGTAGATATGCTTCACTTATTCTCTCAACCCTAAAAGAGTATCTTGCCCTAGAGGTAAACTTAAAATTTATTATTGTTAATAATAATTCTTCACAGGAACAACCTACCTTTGCTCCTCAAATAAATAACCTTGGTGTTGAAGAAGTAAATCAAAATCTTAATCTTAATCCAAAGTATACTTTTGAATCCTTTGTCGTTGGTGAAAGTAACCGCTTTGCTCATGCGGCATCATTAGCAGTAGCTGAATCTCCTGCCCATGCTTATAATCCTTTATTTATATATGGTGGTGTTGGGCTGGGAAAAACTCATTTAATGCAAGCTATTGGACATTTTGTCGTTCAACATAGCCCTCATTATAAAGTCGTTTATGTCTCTTCAGAAAAATTCACCAATGAATTGATTAATGCAATCCGTAATAATACAACTCCTAATTTCAGAGGTAAATACCGTACAATTGATCTGTTACTTATTGATGATATTCAGTTTCTTGCTGGTAAAGAGAGTACCCAAGAAGAGTTTTTCCATACTTTTAATGCTTTACATGAAGCCAGTAAACAGATTGTAATTTCCAGTGATCGCCCCCCTCGAGATATACCAACTTTAGAAGACCGTCTACGGTCAAGATTTGAATGGGGATTAATTACAGATATCCAAGCTCCAGATTTAGAAACAAGAATAGCAATTCTTAGAAAAAAAGCTGTTACTGAAGGATGGAAACTTCCTACTGATGTAATAACTTATATTGCTGATCTTATTAATTCCAATATTCGTGAATTAGAAGGCGCTTTAATTCGAGTAATAGCATATGCATCTTTAACAAATCAGAAAATAACTATGGAACTGGCAAACGAAGTATTAAAAGATGTTGTTTCCACTCAGCAAACGCAAAAAATTACCATACCATTAATTCAACAGATTGTAGCAGACTATTTCCAAATAACAACTGATGATTTAAAATCAAAAAGACGTACTCAAAATATTACTTACCCACGCCAAATTGCGATGTATCTTTGCCGAGAATTAACTGATTCTTCTCTTCCTAAGATCGGTGACGAGTTTGGAGGAAAAGATCATACAACAGTAATTCATGCCTGTAACCGAGTTAATGAGTTTATTACTTCTGAGCCTAAGACTAATCAAATAATTAGAGAACTTGTACAGAAAATAAAACAATAAAATTAGAAGAAATATCGACTTAAATTTATTAATACATCTCTGTGTCTAACTTGGGTACAACCTGAGTATAAGTTGTGGATATCTTATTCACAAATATAATTCTCCCTGTGAATTGTATGGATATGTTGATAATGCCTAATTTAATCCACAAACTATTCTCAGGTCAAATGCTAACTGTAGCAGGGTTTATATGCATTATCCACAGGTTTTACACTACTACTATTACGACGACTATATTGATCTATATATTATTACTATCTATATAAGTATTAGTAACTGTTTATAATGTTAGTTAAGCTCATTTTTGTTACTCTTATAATGAATCCCGATATTTTTGTTAGCTTATTACTACTACTATTACTCTAAAAAATATTCTTACTGAAGGAATTTCTTAAAAATTAAAGAAAAGATAATACGAGTTTTCATAAGCTATTTTTTAAACTTACTTACAATCTATTAGTGACAACTAAGCTGTATATCTCGTCAATCCCCTTTGAATAAAATAAATTTCTTTAATTGTGGTGTTTTGAATTAGATAGCTTCTTAGAGTAATTGGTCGTTCATGCCGGTGACCTCTGTTACTACGAACTGGTTTGAGTCGCTTACGCCGGCTTCCTAAATATCACAAAGTGATTAAGATCAAAGACGGGTAAGTCGACCAACTGTCCTGTAGGATTTAATCAAGACCAGATGAATCAAATAGGTCTATTTTCTAGGTAGATAATTTCCTCTACTGTTTGTAACAAACAAAAAGGAGGTTTTAAATTTGAAGGTACTCTGTTCTCAAGATGAGTTAGCTAGATCTTTACAGATTGCCGTTCGTGCTGTTCCGACAAAAAGCACCTTACCAATACTTAGTGGTTTATTACTAGAGACTCGAGATGATTTATTATTCTGTTTTGGTAGTGATCTTGAAAAAGGAATAGAGGTTAAGGTTCCAGAAGTAACAATTATTACACCAGGACGCGTTGTCGTTTCGGGGAAAACTTTTTATGATATTATCAGGCATTTGCCACCAGGTAGAATTGAAATGAGTGTTGATGAGGATGGTAAAAAGTTTAATATTAAAACTACACATTCTTTTTTTCAACTAAACCTTTTCTCAGCGGAAGAGTATCCCGCTTTACCTGAAGATGTTAAGACTATTGCTCTTTTAAGAGAAGAAAAAACAGAAACGAATGAAGATGTTTCTTTATTCTCTATTTCTTCTGCTTTTCTTTGGAAAGCAGTTAAACAGACAGTTTATGCAACAGCACCAGAGGATTCCAGGCCTTTCCTCTCAAGTATTTTATGGGAACTGTCACCTAATTCTTTACGTTTAGTAGGGACAGATATTAATCGTTTGGTACTAAAAGATCTTTCAGTAAAATGTAATTTTCAAAATAATATTTTAGTACCAGTAAACTCTATGAAGGAAATGGCGACTATTTTTGGGAATGATCCAGATGATGAGATTGATTTTTTATTATTTAACCGCCAGTTATATGCAGTCGGTAATGGAGTTATCTTTTATACAAGATTAATTAATGCTCAGTTTCCTCGGTATGAACAGGTTATACCTGAAGATTTTACGGGGGAGGCTCTTTTAAACAGAGAAGCGTTTTTAAGTGCTCTAACACGGAATTCATTAATTGACCGAGCAGTGAAATTAAGTTTTTCTGAAGGAAAAGTTAAAATTTTCTCATATGAACCGGATTTTGGACAGTCCTCAGAGGAAGTTGCTTGTTCCTATGAGGGGAAACCTATGGATATTGGGTTTAATGCTGTTTTTATTATGGAGTTTTTACGTTCAGTAATAGCTGATGATGTTGTTTTCCACCTTTCTGAGGGAATGAAAGCATCTGTTTTAAAAACAAAGAATTCGGAGAAATACTTATATGTACTAATGCCATTGAGACTAAATTATTGAACGGAGGAAAAATGCGCGAAATAGAGATAAAACAGGAAAGTATCCGGTTAGATCAGCTTCTTAAATGGGCTGGAGTGGCGATGACCGGAGGGGAGGCCAAAGCTTTAACTCAAGATGGGATGATCAAAGTTAATGGCAAAATAGAAAAAAAACGGGGAAGGAAAATATTACCTGGTGACAAGGTTGTTTTGCCGGATGGAGAGGTTCTTACGGTGTTTTTCAGGGGAGGAAAAAATTTTGTATCTCGAGAAGATTAAAATTAGAAATTTCCGTAATTACCTTTCTGTAGATGTCTCTCTTTCACCTCAGATTAATATTTTGTATGGGAATAATGGGCAAGGAAAGACTAATTTTTTGGAAGCGGTTTCTTTTTTAACTTTAGGAAGATCATTTCGGGCCAAACGTGATGAAGAATTGATAAAAAAAGGGGAAAACGGATTTTATCTTAAAGGTGAATTTCAGAATCAAGAAGAACTATTAGTTTTAGAGGTTGGTTCAGACTTAAACCGCTTATTGGTTAAAGTAAATGGAGTAGTCTATAAGAAAAAAAAGGATCTTTTTGGCCGGGTACGAATAGTTATTTTTACACCTGATGATTTGCAGATAGTAAAAGGTGGGCCTGAAAAGCGCCGGGAGTATCTTGATTTGTATCTAGCCCAGACTTATCCGGGGTATCGTAAGGCTTACCGGAGTTTTTACCGTGCCTTGTATCAAAGAAACTCATTATTAAAAAGAATGAGGGTAGGTTTTCGTGATCTGACACAATTGGAGATTTGGACCAACAAGGTTGTGGAAGAAGGAAGTTTAGTTATTTATTACCGTTTAAAAGCTGTGGAAGCGATTAGCCCTTGGATTAACCGGTACCATCAAATGATGAGTGGAGCTAAAGAGGAATTACATTGTTTTTATCGTTTTTCCGGGGGAAAGCAGCCACTTCCGACGTTGGAATCAATAAAAGAAGAGTATAAAAAAATTTTTTCCCAAAAGAGAAAAGAGGAGATTAAGAGAGGTTATACTTTAGTAGGTCCTCACCGAGATGATTTAGTATTATTACTAAATAAAAAGTGGGAACTCAGGACTTATGGTTCACAGGGCCAGCAAAGAACCGCAGCACTTGCTATGAAAATGGCGATGGTAGATTTAATCGAGAATACCTATGGTATTCCTCCTCTGCTACTTTTAGATGATGTTTTTTCTGAATTTGACAATAAAAGAAAAAAAGAGTTACTACATCTATTGACAGAAGGAACACAGACAATAATCAGCACAACAGAGGCAGTAGATTTTCCCGTTTTACGTCCGGAGATTAAATCTCTTAAGGTAGAGAGTGGAGTGATCTTTGATTAATAAAGTTAAATCTATATCTGAAATAGTCCAAGGTTTTGTAAAAGGCTGGCCAAGAAGTGATCGGGTTAAAACTGGGTTAGCTCTTTATTATTGGCCAAAAGTAATTGGTGATGATCTCAAAACAAAGACAGAAGCAGTAATGATGAAGAATGGAACTCTTTGGGTTAAAACCCCGGATCCTGCCCTTGCCTATAACTTAACATTTTTTAAAAAGGAGATAATAAAGAAATATAATAAATATTTAGGGCCAGGAATGATAAGAACAGTAAGAGTAATTATCGGTGATATCACTCAAGATTACGCTATTCCAAAAGCAAAGGAGATAAAAATCTCTAGCGATATACAAATTCCGCCGCAAATAAATAAAAAAATTGATGAAATTAAAGATCCGGAGCTGAAACAGGCCTTTGTAAACTTCTACAAGCGGCATGAAACTATAAAAAAATAGTTTAAGAGGCGGAATGAACAAAGAGGGGGATGCAGATGTTTTTGCATCTGGGTGGTAACACTGTAATTAGTATTGAAGAGATAATAATTGTTTTAAACATGGAGAAAATAGAGGTTACGGAAGATTGGATCAAACAAAATTTTTTAAAACAAAGTATAATAGATATTGCTGATGGTAAGCCAAAGTCAATGATATTTACAGATAAAGAAATTATCCTTTCACCAATTTCTTCTTTAACATTAAAAAAAAGATTAAACCAAATTCCAGTGTAATTCGGTAAAACCTTTAGGAGGTGTTGTTATTTGCCGAAAAAAAAAGAAATACAACATGCGGGATATAATGCTGAACAAATCCAGGTATTAGAAGGCTTAGAAGCAGTTAGAAAGCGTCCCAGTATGTATATTGGTAGTACGTGTACTAGAGGCCTCCATCATCTAGTGTATGAGGTGGTAGATAATAGTATTGATGAAGTACTAGCGGGTTTTTGTGATTTAATTACAGTGACAATAGAGAAAAATGGTTCAATAAAGATTGAAGATAATGGTAGTGGAATTCCAGTTGATCTTCATCCAAAAGAAAAAATCTCCGCTTTAGAGGTAGTGATGACTAAACTCCATGCTGGTGGTAAGTTTGGTGGAGAGCATTACCAGGTATCAGGAGGATTACACGGGGTTGGAGTTTCGGTAGTTAATGCCTTATCTTCCTGGTTGGAAGTTGAAGTAAAAAGGGATAAAACTATTTATTTCCAGAGATACGAAAGAGGAAAACCCCAGAGTAAAGTAGAGGCGATTGGAAAAACAGATAGCACCGGAACTAAGGTTACTTTCCAACCTGATCCCGAAATCTTTGAGAGCTGTGACTTTAGTTTTGAAACCCTTGCTCATCGTTTAAGAGAGATGGCTTTTCTTAATCGTGGATTAAAAATTGATTTAATAGATCAAAGAGAAGATAAAAAGCTCTCTTTTCATTTTGAAGGTGGAATCATCTCTTTTGTTGAGCATTTAAATAAAACTAAGACTCCTGTTCATAAAGAGGTTATCTATATCCAAAAAGAGGTTGATAATAATCTTATAGAAGCAGCAATTCAGTATAATGATGGATATACTGAGAATGTATATACCTTTGCCAATAATATTAATACTCAGGAAGGTGGAACTCATCTTTCAGGTTTCCGTTCGGCTTTAACGAGAACTTTAAATGATTATGCCCGGAAGAATAATTTAATCAAGGAAAATGAGAGTAATTTATCGGGTGAAGATGTTCGGGAGGGTCTGGCGGCAATTCTAAGTGTAAAACTTCGTTTCCCTCAATTTGAAGGTCAGACGAAAACCAAACTTGGAAATAGTGAGATGAAAGGGATCACAGAATCTGTGGTTTATGAAGGCCTTTCCAGGTTTTTAGAAGAAAACCCCCCTATTGGCCGGAGGATAATTGCTAAATGTATTCAAGCTTCCAGAGCACGGGATGCTGCGCGAAGAGCTCGAGAATTAACAAGGAGAAAAAGTGCTTTAGAAATCTCTTCTTTGCCTGGAAAACTTGCAGATTGTACCTTCAAAGAACCTGAATTATGCGAGTTGTATCTAGTGGAAGGAGACTCGGCTGGCGGATCGGCCAAACAAGCTAGGGATAGAAGGTTTCAAGCTATTTTACCTTTACGGGGAAAAATTCTTAATGTTGAGAAAGCCCGTCTTGATAGAATATTAAACAATGAAGAAATTAAGTCGATGATTACTGCTTTGGGAACAGGGATTGGAGAGGACTTTGACCTTTCTAAACTTCGTTATTATAAGATAATAACAATGACTGATGCTGATGTTGATGGAGCTCATATAAGGACATTGTTATTAACCTTTTTTTACCGCTTTATGCGGCCCCTAATAGAAAAGGGTCATGTTTATATTGGAATGCCTCCACTCTATATGGCTAAAAAAGGGAAAAAGCAGCATTATTGTTACTCTGACGAGGAAATGGAAACATTACTAGAGAACATCGGTCGGCAGGGCGTAGTGATCCAAAGATATAAGGGGCTAGGAGAGATGAATGCCGAACAACTAGCTGATACCACGATGAATCCAGAAACAAGAACGATTCTCCAGGTGACACTGGAAGATGCAGTTGCTGCTGATGAAATCTTTTCTACATTGATGGGGGATAAAGTAGAACCAAGACGGGAATTTATCCTTACCCATGCTCGAGAAGTGGTAAACCTGGATATATAGGTAATAGATAAGGTCAAGCCAATGGAGGGAATAATTTGGAAGAAATAATAGATGGGAAAGTAATCCCGGTAGATATAGAACATGAAATGAAACGCTCATACCTTAGTTATGCGATGAGCGTAATTGTCGGACGAGCTCTTCCTGATGTTCGGGATGGGTTAAAGCCGGTTCACCGACGGATTCTTTATGGAATGTATGAATCTGGAACTACTCCGAATAAACCATATAAAAAAGCAGCACGTGTTGTGGGAGATGTAATGGGTAGGTACCATCCCCACGGTGATTCGGCAATCTATGATACTATTGTTCGAATGGCACAGGATTTTTCTATTCGTAACATTCTTGTAGATGGACATGGAAACTTCGGTTCGGTGGATGGCGACCCGCCGGCAGCGATGAGGTATACTGAGGTTCGCCTTACCAAGCTGGCAATGGAGATGTTGACAGATATTGAGAAGAATACTGTGGATTTTACTCCAAACTTTGATGAAAGCTTGGAAGAACCGCTTGCCTTACCATCTCGGTTTCCTAATTTGCTGGTAAATGGTTCTTCAGGGATTGCAGTAGGAATGGCTACGAATATTCCACCTCATAATTTAGGAGAAGTAATAGATGGAGCCGTTTTGTTGATTGATAATCCAGATACTGATATTGAGAGCTTAATGAAAGTGGTAAAGGGTCCTGATTTCCCGACAGGAGGAATAATTTTAGGCCGGGAGGGAATACGTAATGCCTACCTCACTGGAAGAGGAAGTATAAAAATCAGGGCAAAAACCAGAATAGAGACTTTAAGTGGGGGAAAAAATCAGATTATTGTTACGGAATTACCCTACCAGGTTAATAAAGCAAGGTTGATTGAGAAAATAGCTGAACTGGTTCGCGCAAAAACCATTGAAGGTATTTCAGATCTACGGGATGAATCAGACCGTTCAGGAATGAGGATTGTTATTGAATTAAAGCGGGATGCAAATCCTAATGTACTCCTTAACCAGTTATATAAACATACCCAGTTACAGGATAGCTTTGGTGTAATAATGTTGGTTTTAGTAGATAATGAACCACGAATTCTCGGACTTTATGATGTTATCAAGTATTATTTACAACACCAGGGAGATGTGATAACTAGAAGGACAAAGTATGATCTGGGTAAAGCAGAAGAACGAGCACATATCGTTGAAGGTTTAAGGATTGCTCTCGATCATATTGATGAAGTTATTAATCTGATTCGTTCTTCCCAAACGGTGGAAGTAGCAAGGGAAGGTTTAATGGAGAATTTTGGACTTTCCGAGCGACAAGCACAGGCGATTTTGGATATGAGGCTCCAAAGCCTGACCGGGCTCCAGCGGGAAAAGCTGGAGGAGGAATATAGTGAACTTCTTAAAGTTATCGCTTATTATCGGGATCTGTTATCGGATCCGGCGAAGATCATGGGTATTGTAAAAAAAGAACTTCTGGAAATTAAAGAAAAATATGCTGATCCGCGAAGAACGGAGATTGCCTTAAGTGAAGATGAGATTACAATTGAAGATCTAATTGCCGATGAAGATATAATTGTTACAATTACGCATAGTGGTTATATAAAAAGGTTACCGATCTCTACTTATAAGAGCCAGAGAAGAGGTGGAAGAGGGATCACCGGGATTAGTACGAAAGAGGAAGATTTTGTTGAGCACCTCTTTATTACTTCTACCCACGATTATGTGTTATTCTTTACTAATCGGGGACTGGTTTATCAGATAAGGGGCTTTGACATTCCAGAGGCCTCTCGGCAAGCTAGAGGGGTAGCGATTATTAATTTACTCCAATTGGATCCCGGAGAACGGATTAATGCTGTTATCCCTATTAAAGAGTTTAGTGAAGATCTTTACTTACTGATGTGTACTCAGAATGGTATAGTTAAAAAAACTACCTTATCACAATATAGTAATAACCGAAAAAATGGGTTGATTGGGATTAATTTGGATGATGGTGATGAATTAATTGCTGTAAGATTAACAGATGGCGACCGGGAAATAACCATTATTACTAAGAGTGGGCAATCGATTAGATTTTCAGAAGGGGAGGTTCGGCCGCAGGGGCGGACAACCAGAGGAGTAAAAGGAATAACTCTTCGTTCAGAGGATCAAGTAGTAGCAATGGATGTGGTTAAAAACGATGCTGAACTTTTAGTTATTACAGAAAACGGTTTTGGAAAAAGAACTCCTTTTGAGCAATATCGGGTACAGTCTCGAGGTGGAATCGGTATAAAAACACTCAATTTAACAGAGAAAAACGGTCAAATTGTTGGCGGAAGGGTTGTCTACCCTGAACATGAGTTAATGTTGATTAATGCCAGCGGAATGATTATTAGGGTAACAGTTAAGGATATTCCATCTATGGGCCGGAATACCCAGGGAGTAAAGATTATGCGTTTAGATGATGATGATCGGGTAGTTGCCATAGCTAGGGTAGTTAGCAGGGCTGAAGAAGAAGAGGGAGAATAAAAAATGGTTGCACCCCTTAAAATTTGTAAGCGGGGTGAGGTGTTTGCAGATAAAAATTTTGAAGATAAAAGGGTTTGGACCATTTATTGATCAAGAGTTTCTTTTTGAAGAATCTTATGGTAAAGTTATTAGAAAAAAAGGTAAAGAGAAAACAGGATTGATTGATGGAATAGTAGCATTATTATTTGGTTTTCCGCCCCACCGGCGGGAAGAATTTAAAAAATACTATCCACTTAATAATGCAGAGAAGTATTCTGCTTCGCTGTTAATTGAGACCAAAAAGGGAGAATATCTGATCGGAAGAGATTTTTCCCGGGAAATACTTGAGGTTTTTAAATATGAGGGAATGCGTCTTTTTTCTCTTCCTTCTACTGTACTTATGGATCTACTTTATAGCGAAATTGGTACACTGAATCCTTTGGATTTTGAAGCCCTTTTTCTTTATAAAAATAATGCTCTCACCCTTAATCAGCATGCTCCGATTATACGTGAACATATACAACAACTGCTCTTTAATAATTATTGGGAAAAACTTAGTTTAAATACAAAAGAGGAAGATGATGAAGAAAGAAGCGAATTAGAAAAAAACCTGGTTCAGCTTGAGAATTTAATTAAAAACATTTTATTCCTGCAAGCGGAAATTAAGAAACTAGAAGAAGAAGAAGATAAATATCATAAGTATGAAGAGTTTTTATCAACAGAACAAAAAGATCTTCTCGAAGAACTCACCAGAGAACATACAGCTGCGGCATTGGAGAGAAGCTTTTATGAAGATCATCTTAAGGAAGAACAAGAAGCTAAGAAGATTATTGAAAGGGAAGCCAGGATTCTTAGGAAGAAGATTACTGCTTTTGACCTCCATTTGTATACACCAGAGATTCTCAGAAAAGTTATTGATCTTATAAAAATTAGAGATGAAAAAACAGCCCTTCTCCAGAAGCTGGAAACAGAAATAATGGTGGAGCGGAAAGGTATTTTTTCCAGATTTAGCGGGAAGGAAGCTGAAGAAAAGAAGGTAAAAATTGAGTGGTTGCTTGGGGAATTATCCGGGATTAGAGAAAGCCTGAGATTATTTCTTAAAGAGAAAAAACCAGAAGATTATTTGAAAGAAGTAGAATTACTAATTCAGTATCAGGATGATTTACTCCGTTTAGAACATCCGTTTGTGCAAAAAGCGGAAAATAGGGAAAATCAGGAAAAATTAGAAGCGGCAATAGAACGCGAGAAAGACTTGCGTCAACAATTAGATAGGTTACTTGCTCTAGCAGGACAAGAAGATTTGGAAACAGTAAAAGCAAAAGCAAACAGATTAAAAGAGATAAAACAGAAAAAAACAAAGTTTAAGGATGAAATAAAAAAACTAGGGGAAAAACTAGATTTAAGTAGTACTAAAGAGCTAATAGATTATTTACAGGAAGAAAAAAAGCATATAGAAGAAGCTTTAGCTATGATTGATGAAACAGAGGAAGAAGTGGGAGATGAACAACCACTTGTTATGCTCTACCAAGATGCCAGCAACGTACTGGAGATATTAACGTCAGGCTATTATAAAAAAATCAGGCCACAGATTAAAGGGAATAAGCTAGAATTTGTGGTTAAAGGGAAAAAGGAAGATCTTTTAGAAGCACAAATTGAGCCAGAGGTAAAGGAGCTTATACATTTGTCCTTCCGTCTTGCACTGGCCAAGTATTATCTTAATGAAAACAGGCCGCCTATTCTTTTAGAGAATCCAGTACCTTTCTTAAATAAAGAGCATCAAGAAAAATTCTTTACTCTGCTGGAAGATTGGTTTCAGGATGAACAGATCATCTTAATTGAAAATGTTGAATGAGAAATAAATTTAATATAATTGGATGATTGATCAATTTAAGATTTAGCCACAAAACAGTAATAGCCATAGTATAAAGGTTATAGAGGCCTAAGGTGTTATGGAACTTCCTTAATTATGTAGTTTATAACCTTTGTTATTATTTTCTCTGGAGGTGATTGAAGATGGATAAAATTAAACGAGAACGGTCATCTTCTAAAATAGGGTTATTTACTCTATTGATGGCTGCAGCTTTTATGGGTGGCTTTTTAGTTTTACTGGCGGTAAAATATACAGGCCTTGGCCAAGCATTAAATATCCCTCCTTCAGTCCAGAGAGAAGAGGTTAAATCAGAAGCACCGTCTAACCCTCCGTCTGTAATGAAAGTTACGGATTTTGAGGCCGCAACGATTGAAGTTGTTGATAAGGTAGGGCCAAGTGTGGTAATGATTACTACTACCAGTTTAGTCGAGGTTAAGGATTTTTTCTTTGGTTTAGTTGGTTACCGGCCAGTCCAAGGTTTAGGATCAGGGGTAATTTTCCGGGAGGATGGCTATATTCTTACCAATTATCATGTAATTGATCAAGCAGAAGAGATCTTGATAGTATTATCTGACGGTCGGAAAGTTTCGGCAAAATTAGTGGGAGCTGATCCTGATAATGATTTAGCGGTATTGAAGATTGAAGGTAACAATTTTCCGGTGGCTGAATTAGGCCGTTCTGATAATCTCCGTGTAGGTCAGATGGCAATTGCAATTGGGAATCCAATAGGTGAAGGGTTAAAAAACACGGTGACCGTTGGAGTAATAAGTGCATTAGGGAGAAATATTGCAACCGGAGAACAGTCCGCATTACGGGATCTGATTCAGACTGATGCCTCGATTAATCCGGGAAATTCTGGAGGCCCATTACTGGATAGTAAAGGAAAAGTAATAGGGATTAATACGGCAATTATTGAAAATGCTCAGGGGATAGGATTTTCAATACCAGTAGATAAAGCACGAGAAACAGCAGAACTAATTATTAAAGGTGAATTGCGACGTCCAGGGGCGATTGGTATCAGCTATTTACCTTTTGATCGACTGAATAAGAGGTTAATTGAAAAGCGTTTTGGAATTAAACTTCCTGTGGATCAGGGTTTCCTTATTACGCGAGTTTTTTCTGGTCCAGCTGCAAAGGCTGGTTTAAAAGCAGGGGATGTAGTGGTAGCGATTAATGGACAAGAGATTACCGAAGGAGCTGATTTTAGCGGTTTAGAATTAAAGGTTGGGGATCAGCTGACCCTAGAGTTTTATCGAGGTAATCGTAGGTATAAAGTGGAGGTTGTTGCCGGACCTCTGCAGCAGTGAAAAGATTAAGTCCACACACGGTGTGGGCTTTTTTTATAAACGTTTCTTAGCCTTGATTAGCTTCGAAGGCATTCTTTCAAAACACATTGTGCTAGAGATGTAATCATCTAACCGTCTTACACTCTGATGCCGTAAGTGATTTAAAGATGATATGGTGGGCGGAAATAACTATCTTTGAGGGAATTGCATAATTACCTAAGAATATAATTAACCACAATATATAGTGTTTAACTAGTATTCGAGGTAATTGTCTAAGACTAGACAATTACTAGTGGGACTATCAATATATTAATATATTGTGGTTAAATCTTAAATAATTGAATTATGCAATTCCTTAATATTTTTTAAGAAAAGGCAGGAAAAACTATGCTCCATCTTACAGTACTAGCTGTTGGGAAAATTAAAGAAGAGTATTTGCGTAAAGGAATAGTTGAATATAGAAAAAGATTATCCCCTTATGTGAAGCTAAAGATCTTGGAAGTTCCTGACTCGCCTATAGGTAAAACTTTTTTCAAAGCAAAAGAGGAAGAAGGGAAAAGGATTTTAAAATCATTAAAAAATAATTCATTTGTTGGAGTATTGGATCCAGAAGGGAGAACGATTACTTCGGAAGAGTTTGCCAAGTGGCTGGGGGAAAGGGAGATGGGTGGAAAAGAAGTATTTTTAATTATTGGGGGTGCTTCCGGACTAGCTCCAGACGTTTTGGCGCGTGCTGATGATGTACTCTCTTTTTCAAATTTAACTTTTCCACATCAGTTATTTAGATTAATATTGATGGAACAAATCTATAGGGGTTTTAAGATTTTGCGGGGAGAGAAGTATCACTTATAAATTTATACCAAAAGACTATTGGTTTATTCCTTTTACCTTAAGATTCAGAGGAAGAAATTCATATAATAATATAGTACGCTTTATGATTCACGTGAAACAGGACTTGGAAAGATTATTGATGGTAGGAGGAAATAAAAGTGAGGCCTCAAGAGTTTGTTAGGATGCTAAGGCCATATGCAAAAATGGTACATGAAGTATTTGGTATCCCTTGGAAAGCAATTATTGCTCAAGCGGCATTGGAGACGGAATGGCTAAGAAAACCCCTTGCTGATTTGTACACAGGCCGCAATTCCTTTAATCTTTTTAATATTAAAGGAGAAGGGCCTGTAGGGAGCATCAAAGCTTATGATTTTGAATATGTAAAAGGAAGGCCAATAAGAGCTATTCATGAATTTCGTGCTTATAATAATTATGAAGAGTCAATTGAAGATTATGCGCAGTTAATATCGGAGAGTAAGAGATATAAACAGGCATTAGAAGCAGCTTATGATCCAGAGGAATTTGTACGCAGAATACAACAAGCGGGTTATGCAGAGGATCCGCGGTATGCTGAGAAACTGATTCAAATTATGCGAAAGTATATTGCGGATGATGAGGATGAAGAAGAGATAGATTAAAACCGGATGTACGAGTTGAGTAAAACCTGCTTTTTATCAAAGTAATTTAAAAAAGTGGTAGATGCTAAAATCGGTTCCAATAGCGTCTACCTTTTTCGCTTTCGGGTGACTTATAGTTTTTAAAAAACAGGATCTTCTTATCTTTAGCTTTGTAATGTTTGCAAAAAAGATTCTTTTGGTTTATTATAATCTCAGACTATGGAGGGGTTAGTATCATTTATATAGAAAGTCCTTTTTATATGGGAATATGGATGTTTTTTTTATTACTATTTATTCTTTTAATTGGCTTTATTGTTTTTTACGCTGGAGGAACTAATACCGTTTGGCCTCATTTAATGTACTTGCCAATTATTTTCGCCTCTTTCTTATTTAGAAAAACAGGTGGTATTATAACATGTATAGTGGCAGGTATAATACTAGGGCCATTAATGCCTCTTAATGTGGAGCTAGGTTTAACTCAAAGTACTTATGCTTGGGTTTTACGATTACTAATCTTTACCGGTATCGGAGTTTTTTCTGGTTCTTTATTTAAGATGAATGATAAAACAGTAAAAAAAGTAAAACTACTTCAAGCTCAAACCTTGAAAACATTTGTCTCTCTTTTGGCTTTACGGCTCCAACAGACTGAAGATCATTGTGAAAGAGTAGCCTATAATGCATTGGTGCTAGGGAAGGAAATTGGATTGTCTGGTAATGAATTGAAAGACTTATATTGGGCTGGAATTTTACATGATTTAGGTAAATTAACTATTTCAGAAGAAATTCTTCTGAAACCAAGTCAGCTTAATGAAACCGAGTTTCAGGAAATAAAGAAGCATCCAATAGTTGGGGCACAAATAATTATGTCTGTTTCTGAAGAGTATCAGAAAGTTACCGAGGGAATTATAACTCACCATGAAAAGTGGGATGGTACTGGTTATCCTTACGGGATCCGAGGGCAAGAGATTTCTATTTACGGAAGAATCCTGGCTGTAGTCGATGTTTTTGAGGCCTTATGTAAGGAGCGCCCCTATCATAAAGCAAGATCGGAGGAAGAAGCACTAGCTATTATTCAAGCCGGTAAGGGAACTCATTTTGACCCATTAATGGTGGAGAAATTCTTAAAAATATATAATGAAGGAAGAATAATTGTTAACAGTTCTATTCCTGCCCTTTATTGGAGAAAAACCAAGAAAGCTATAAAAAGAAAAAAATTGCAGTAAACTCAGCATAACTGCAATTTTGGGTTCTAATTATACTTGATAAAAAATATTTAGCAGAAAAACTTATTGTATTTCTTTTTAGTTTGTAGTTTCATTGAGAAAAAAGAGCCCAACTCCACCAATGCCAATATGGGCACCAAGAACACTACCGATTAAATTAATTATGAAATCATTAAAATCAAACCGTTCTTGGATCATGGTCTTCAATTGGAGAGCAGTTTCCAGATCATCAGCATGGGTAATACCAATGATCTGTTCTTTAGTTTTAAGGCATCTCATTTCCATTAATTCTAACAATCTTTCTAAAGCTTTCTTCCTTCCCCGGACTTTTTCCAAAAGAAGAATTTGCCCTTTTTTTACGTGAAGAATCGGTTTTATATTAAGGATATTACCAATAATTGCACTGGTCCGGCTAACACGGCCGCCTTTGTGAAGGTATTCCAAATTATCAACTGTAAAAACATGTTCCATGTGAGAAGTTTGGTATTTAATAAAATTAAGGATTTCCTTTTTTGTTTTACCATCACGAACCATTCTGGCTGCTTGGTATACGACTAAACCTAAAGCTAAAGAACCGCTTTTACTATCAATAATTTCGATATCAAAATCAGGATAGAGTTCTTTGACTTCACGAGCAATTATTAGACTGGTCTGATAGGCACCGGACATCTCAGAAGAAAAAGAGATATAAAGACAAGTATCACCCTGTTGGGCATGATGGATAAAGGATTTCTTCATTAAGCTGGGGCTTATCTGTGAAGTCTTAGGTGTTTTACCCTCCCGCATCGTTTGATAAAGCACCTCAGTTTCAATGGTAATTCCATCTAAATATTCTTTTTCATCAACATGGAGAGAAAAAGGTAAAACCTCGATATCATATTCTTTTATGATCTCTAAAGGAAGATCACAGGTACTATCAGTGATAATGGCAATTTTCATTTGTGAACCCACCTTTTGTAAAAAAAATTTAAATCTTTTATTTTCTAGGTAATAGCATAATAAACTCCGCCATTTATTTAACTGAGGGAATTGCATAATTACCTACGGTACCATTTGAACACAATATGTAGTGTTTATCTTTTATTCAAGGTAATTGTCTAAGTTTAGACAATTACTAGTGGGGCTATCAATATATTGCGGTCAAATTTAGAATAGTTGAATTACGTAATTCTCTAATGCAATCCTTTAATTTATAAATAAAAACAAAATTAATAAGCATAAATACTCTTTAGTTATTTAGCATATCATACCTTTTATATTAATACAACGTAAATAATTAAAGATCCTAAGGTATTGGCAACCCAATTTTGTTGACATCTATGAGGTAGTTAAGGTAAAATAGCTCTAACTTATCTTGTTGTAAAAGCTTTTTGCGTTGTGTCC
>DIPO01000070.1:60535-66260 GCA_002427045.1 Firmicutes bacterium UBA5486 | reverse complement strand
AGGCTATCAATATATTGTGCAGGGACAGAAAAAATCAATGACAACGCAAAAAGCTCTGTAAGAAGTAGTTGTATAATTATTTATGGCTTTTATCCTGATCAATAGTTTATCTTTATTTTAATGGGTTATGCGATTCCTCAAAAATTATGTATGATAAAGAATTGCATAATTTAATTATTTTCGATTTAACCACATATCCTTAGTTTAAAGACTTTTCACCGATTATTCAAGCATGAGGTAATTACACAATTCACTTATGAAATTTTAATATAAATATTAGTTAAATAAATATTTCTCTGTTCATCCAGAAGGATTGGAAGAGAAAGGAGGCCAATAAGTGCCGCAGGTTATGATTAGATTAGAAAATGCTACAAAGATTTACGGAGAAGGAGAAGACCGAGTTGTTGCTTTGGACGAAGTAAATCTGAAGGTTAAAAAGGGCGAAATTTTTGGAATAATTGGATTGAGTGGTGCCGGGAAGAGTACCCTAGTGCGTTGTATTAATAAATTAGAAGTACTACAATCTGGAAAGATTTGGATCAGAGACCAGGAAATTACTAGATTAAAGGGGAAAGAACTTCGGGAAGCAAGACGAAAGATTGGTATGATCTTCCAGCATTTTAACCTATTATCCTCCCGGACAGTTTTTGACAATGTAGCCTTTCCTTTGGAAATTGCTGGTGTAAAACGGGCAGAGACTAAAAAAAAGGTATTAGAATTAATTGAGATGGTTGGACTTGCTGATAAAATAGATGTTTATCCTTCGCAATTAAGTGGTGGACAGAAGCAACGGGTAGGGATTGCCCGGGCTTTAGCAAATAATCCAGAGGTTCTCCTTTGTGATGAAGCGACTTCTGCCTTGGATCCGGAGACAACCAAATCGATATTAAGGCTTTTACAAGATGTAAATCAACGTTTTGGATTAACGATTATTCTGATTACCCACCAGATGAATGTAATTAAAGAAATCTGTGATACAGTAGCAGTGATTGAGGATGGGCGGATTGTAGAGAAAGGCCCGGTTATTGATGTTTTTGCTCGTCCTCGGACGAATACGGCTCGAAGATTTATGAAAGATATTTTGCATACGGAAATCCCGCATGAAATTAAAGAGCGGAAAGTGATTGTTCGTAACCAGGGATGGGTGGGGAAAACAGTCCGGATCTCTTTTATTGGTGATGTAGCAGGTGAACCTGTTATTTCCTCGGTGATCCGGAAATTTGATGTAGATGTTAATATTATCTATGCTAACCTGGATTTTATAAAGAACAACCCTTTTGGTTCACTAATTGTAGAACTGACGGGGGCGAACAAAAACGTTGAAGAGACAATGCAGTTCCTTGTTGACCAGGGATTAAAGATTGAGGTGTTGAATGGTGTGGAACCCGCAACTATTAAATCTACTGATTAAAGCATTAGGAGAAACCCTGTATATGGTGGGGATTTCTTTAGTTTTGGCAGCTTTCTTTGGCATCCCATTAGGAATTTTGTTAGTGATTACCGGCCCGCGCCATATTAAGCCGTTAAAAACTATCAATAAGATACTCTCTGCAATAATTAATGTCGGAAGATCATTACCTTTTATTATTCTGTTAGTAGCGATTATTCCCTTAACACGTTTAATTGTCGGTACCTCAATTGGAACCGCCGGGGCAATTGTACCACTAACAGTTAGTGCTATTCCTTTTATGGCTAGGGTGGTTGAATCTGCTCTGCTAGAGGTGGATTGGGGAGTAATTGAGGCAGCTCAAGCAATGGGAGCTACTACATGGCAGATTATTATTAAAGTATTAATTCCAGAAGCTGTACCGGGATTAGTGTTAGGAGTAACAATGGTTGCCGTTAGCCTCATTAGCTATTCTGCGATGGCGGGGGCAGTTGGAGGAGGCGGGTTAGGTGATTTGGCTATCCGTTATGGTTATCAGCGGTTTCGTGGTGATATTATGTTTGCTACAGTTCTGGTTTTAGTGGTTTTAGTACAAGGGCTTCAATCTTTAGGCGGATGGATAGCGAATAGTTTGAATCGTCGCTAGAGCTGCTTTAGTTTAGATACAAAGAGAGAATAGAAAACAAATAAGGAGGCCGCAGATTTATGAAGAAGAAAAATTTATTATTGGTATTACTTTTATTGGTTGGATTGATTGGTAATCAAGCTTTGATTTCGGCATCTACTACTCTGAAAGTAGGAGCTTCACCTACACCGCATGCAGCGATTTTAGAGGAGATTAAACCTTTATTAGCTAAAGAAGGTATTGATTTAAAGATTATTGAATTTCAAGATTATGTCCAGCCTAATCTGGCTCTGGCTGAAGGTGAATTAGATGCAAACTTTTTTCAACACATTCCCTACCTTGAACAATTTTCCAAGGATCACAGGTTAAGTCTTACGTATATTGCCAAGGTACATATTGAGCCGATGGGGATTTATTCGAAAAAGATTAAGTCATTAGCAGAGATACAGAAAAAAGCAGTAGTAGCGGTTCCAAATGACCCAACCAATTGTGGCCGGGCTCTTTTACTGCTTGAGCGGGCTAAACTTATTGAACTGCGCAAAGGAGCAGGGCTTTCGGCTACGGAGCTGGATATTGTAAAAAACCCCAAAAGTTTACAAGTGAAACCATTAGAAGCTGCCCAATTGCCACGGATATTGGCTGATGTGGATCTGGCGGTAATTAATACGAACTATGCTCTTCCTGCTAAGTTAGTACCAACAAAAGATGCCTTGTTTATAGAAGGTAGTGAGTCTCCCTATGCTAATGTGTTGGCAGTCAAGGAACAGGATAAGAATAATCCCGCTTTGCAAAAACTTGCTAAGGCATTAAATAGCGATCTAATTAGAGAGTATCTCCAGAAAAACTACCAGGGAGATATTGTACCTGCTTTTTAAAATATAATTAAATTAGAAACTTTATAAAAAAGAGGCCTGAAACAATAAAGCAGACCTCTTTTTCATAAGATAATCCTTTATAAAAAACGTTTTTCTTTCATAATTGTTGGCAAAAAAATAAAAATGGTACAAAAACTTTTGCTTAGCAACAATTGACAAAAAAAAAGTATTTGGATAAAATATAAAGAGGATAAAACGGTAATCATAAAGAGAGGTGAGGAAGTTAATGGATTCTGACCTTTATGGAGATGGTAGTTCTATACCTTGGTCGTGCATAATAAATTCAAAGGGACAATCTATGGCTTCCTTTCCTCTTTATTATCTGGTTTAGGAAGATTATTAGAGGTTAAGTATTGTATGCTGTTTTTTATGGAAGCCAAGAACCCCTTTTAAAGGGGTTCTTTTATTTGTCCCGGAAAGGGGAAGGAAAATGGAACAGATTACTTTGAAACAAATGCTGTTGGAAGATTTTTCCCAAGAACGGGTTGCGCTGGTAGAAGATATGCATCCAGCTGATGTGGCTGAAATTTTAATTGAGGTTCCTCTAGAGAATCAGATTAGATTTATTGATACTCTTCCTAATGATTTGGCGGCAATGATTCTACAAGAAATGGAACTGAATAATGAAGCAGAGATCTTAAGCCATTTAGCACCGGAGAAGACTGCAAAGATCTTAAATCAAATGTATACAGACGAAGCTGCCGACTTGCTAGCGGAATTGCCTGAAACAGAGGCTTGGGCCCTCATTGCTTTAATGGGTGATAAAGGGAAAAAGGTTAAAAAGCTTTTAGCTTATGAGAGCGATACTTCCGGAGGGTTAATGGCCACCGAGTTTATCGCGGTTTATGAAAATCAGACCTTAGAACAGGTGTTAGTGCTTCTAAGAGAGAAAGCGCCATCAACAGAGAGTGCATATTATATTTACGTAGTTTCACAGGAACAGCGTTTGGTTGGGGTAGTCTCCTTACGTACTCTTGTTACTAAGCCCTTAGAAACCGTAGTAGGGGATGTAATGGAGCAGGATGTGATCTCTGCTCCCGTAGATCTGGATCAGGAGGAAGTAGCACGCCTTTTTGACAAGTATGGTTTTTTGGTTTTGCCGGTAGTAGATCAGGCGCAAAGATTACTAGGGGTTATTACTGTAGATGATGTTTTAGGTGTGGCTGAAGAAGAGGTTACTGAAGATATTCATAAAGCAGCTTCTATTTTGCCGATGAAAGAAGCATATATTGATGCGAGTATTTGGACACTTTTTGGTAAAAGAATTATTTGGTTGCTTGGACTAATCCTTGTTAATCTGGTTTCTTCAGGAGTGATTGCTGCGTATGAAGATATTCTTTCTTCAGTTATTGCTTTAACGTTTTTTATTCCTTTGCTTATTGATACTGGCGGCAATACTGGATCACAATCGGCAACCATGGTAGTCCGTGCTTTAGTTACTGGGGATGTGAAAATGGCGGATTGGGGCAAAGTGTTAATTAAGGAGCTGTTAGTTGGGATCTTTTTAGGTTTAGTATTAGGATTTGCGGGAGTATTTCTCGGTACAGCCCGTGGGGGAACAGAAGTAGGGTTGGTAGTAGGTTTAACAATGGTCGCAATTGTGATCTTTTCGAATATTATCGGAATGGCTCTGCCCTTTATTCTTACCAAAATGCGATTAGATCCAGCAGTAGCTAGTAGTCCGTTAATTACATCTATTTGTGATGCTACAGGCTTATTAATTTACTTTGCGATTGCTACTCGGGTTTTTAAGTTTTGAGAAGATACAAGAAAAATTCCAATAATGCCACATTTAACCATTAAGCCGCAATATATTATTTGGGGATACATAACAGGGTAAATGTTATTACAGGCTTTCACATTTATTTTTTAAAGATTTAAATCTTGAATGATCTGGTTGAGCTCGGCAAAACTGCAAGTATAATCGGGCTCAACTTTTAATTTACCTCTATTGATTAGTCGATCTGTTACCAAACAGGTTTTGATCCCCAAATGGGAGGCGATTAAATCTTCTTCAACATCATTGCCAATCATTAAACACTCTTCTCCTTTGACACTGAGGAGCTCAAGTATTTCATGATAATATTCTGGATTTGGCTTACAAAAGTGCATATCTTCCATAGCAGTAACCATCTGAAAAGGAAGATCATGACAATTAATCCAGGATAAACGTTCAATAAGTGCAAACTTAGGAAAAATGGGATTGGTAGCAATAGTGATGTTGAAGCCTTTTTTTAAAGCAAGCTCTAGTGTTTTCCGGGCTAGAGGGGCTGGCGGAAGATTACTACCGAGTTCCCGGTATTCATGATGATAAAAACTTAATATGACTGGTTCCAGAGCTGAGCGGGGAAAGCCAATACGGTCAGGGAAATCATTCCAGAAAACATCCTCATTGGTCAAATTCGAATTTTTATTTTTCACCATTACCATTGTACTTGCTAATAATTTTTCCATGAACTCTTTTTTGGGTATGCTTTGACTAAACTTTTCACTTAAAGTTGACAGATAATCCTGGAAGAAAAAATCAAGATCAATTGGAAGTAATGTTCCATCTAAATCAAAAAGCAGATGCTTGATCATAATATACCTCCTTGTATTCAATTAAAGAAATTGCATAACCCGTAGCTCGTCTCTTGCCACTTGTTTTATTGTCAATTGTATATTTATTATGCATTATAGAGTATAAAGGCAAATTTGTAAAGCCTTACAGATTTTGTTTTCTGAGTAGTCTCCCACCCCAGCAAGCTGGGGCACGTGAAAGAATGAAAATATAACTTTCTTCTATAGCTTACAAAGGCGGTCATTCAACCGAGCAACGAGTAATCTCATTTTTCGCCT
>DIPO01000070.1:34516-60406 GCA_002427045.1 Firmicutes bacterium UBA5486 | reverse complement strand
GAAAGCCTGCGGTAGCGTTTTCTTGATATAGATGGAAAGGCGAAATGTGAGACTAACGAGCGACGAGTATCGAGATGTATTTTCTAGGTAGTCCCCCAAGAAGTTGTTTCTTGGCCATTATATAAATCCCTCACTTGACAGAGTGCCAGATAAAATAATAGAATTCATATAAAAGCTAATAGGAATGGGGAGATGTTGTGGAAATTATTCAACAAGTTTGGCAAGTAATCTTTTATATTATAACCCCTTTTTTACTGATGAAGTTACTTGGTGAAACAAAAAAAATGAAGTTTATCAGTCCTATTCTTCTTTGTTATTTAATTGGGATGATTCTGGGTAATTGCAGATTTATTCCTATGGATAAAAAGTTAGCTTTGACCCTATCCGAGCTGATGATCCCCCTAGCTATTCCGATGATTCTGTTTTCAGCAGATTTTAAAAGGTGGCTGGGATTAGCAAAAAAAACGATTATCTCCTTTGTTTTTGCGATTATAGGTGTAGTAGCTAGTTCAATCATTGCTGCTTACTTTTTTTCTGACATTCTTCCAGATTATTGGAAATTATCCGGGATGCTGGTTGGAGTCTATACTGGCGGTACTCCAAATTTAATGGCAATTGGTATGGGTTTAAAGGTTAAGGAAGAGACTCTTCTTTTGGCAAATACTTCTGATGCGATTATGGGAGGAATCTACTTCCTCTTTTTGATATCAGGGGCCAAGTGGCTTGCGGGTAAGTTTCTTCCGCCGTTTAGAAAACCTGCTTTTTCTCCCCCTTTAGCAGCGACAAGAGAAACAGAGAGTAGATTTAGCTTGTTGGTTGCTTTTATTCTATCACTACTTTTTGTTGGGATCAGTGTGGGAATATCAGAGTTATTAACAGGAAGAATTGAAGTTGCTATTATTATGTTGGTAATTACAACCCTGGGGATTGGAGCTTCATTTATAAATAAGATCAGAAACATTCAAGGGACATATGAAGCTGGACAATACTTGATCCTTATTTTTTCTTTAGCAATTGGAACAAATATTAATTTTAGTGAGCTTCTTACTTCAAGTTCGGGAGTTTTCATTTATACAGCTTTTGTAATGACGATGTCGATTGTAATCCATTTTTTCTTGGCATTTATTTTCCGTATCGATGTTGATACTACAATCATTACCTCCACAGCGGGTATTTTTGGACCAGCTTTTATTGGCCCTGTTGCCGAGGGAATTAAGAATCGTGAGGTGGTAATTTCTGGTTTGGCCAGTGGCTTAGTGGGTTATGCCATAGGAAATTATTTTGGCTTTGCTGTTGCCTGGTTATTGATGCCTAGATAAAAGAGATTAGAGAATCTCGATAATTATATTACCTTTTGTTGCGCTCCTGTAAAAGCGGAATTAATACCATAAGATTTTAATATAGGGAGAAAAAGAGATGCTACAAATAAAAGAAATTAAAAAGAAACAAGAATTAAAGGATTTTATTAACCTACAATGGGAGATTTATAAAAACGATCCTTACTGGGTTCCTCCTTTACGATGGCCTTTATTCCAAACCTTACAGGGTAAAAACAATCCATTACTAGCTAGTGGCCCCCATACGTTTTTTCTTGCCTTTTCCGGGGAACAAGTGGTTGGTAGAATCTTGGTGGGGGTTAATACTAAATTGAACCGAGAAAAGGGGAAAAAAGAAGGTTATATTAGTCTTTTTGAAGCTGTTAATGATGAAAATGTAGCTACTGCTCTGTTTGAGGCGGCAATAGAATGGTTAAGACAGAGAGGCTTAAATACAGTGGTTGGGCCAGTATCGCCGACAAATGGTGATGATAATAGGGGTATCTTAATTAAAGGCTATAATGGGCCACCGGTTTTGATGAATTCTTATAACCCTCCTTATTACGAAAAACTCTTCACAAGTAATGGGTTTGAAAAAAACATGGATTTGCTGGCTTTTCATTTAGATGTAGAGAAACTGGATGATGCAAGATATGGCAGGATTGTTGCGTATGCCATGAAGAAATTTAATTTTCATATTGACCGGTTTAATAAAAAAAAGCTAGAACGAGAAATAAGGGATATTAAAGAAATATTGGATTTATCCATGCCTGAATCTTGGGGACATTTAACACCTCCATCTTTAGAAGAGATCCGGGCGGAAATCTATACTTTGGCAAAGTTTGTAGATCCGGATTTGGTTTATATTGCCCGTTCTAAGGGGCAGCCAATTGGTTTTGTAGTTGCTTTACCTGATTATAATCAGGTTTTAAAAAGACTGAATGGTAGGCTTTTTCCTTTTGGCTTTATAAAATATTTTTGGTATAAACGGAAGATTAATGGTGCACGAGTATTTATCCAGTTTGTAGTACCTAAATATAGAAATAAGGCTGTCAATAGTGCTATTTACCATCGTTTAATGATAGAGACAAGGAAAAAGGGGTATATTTATGGGGAGGGCTCAACGATTGCGGAGATGAATAAAGAATCAATTCGTTCAGTTGAAGGAGTTGGAGGTAAACTGTATAGAGTTTACCGGATTTATCAGAAAGCGATTTAAATAAGGTAAATTAGGCCTCTTTGATCAAAGATAATTTCTCCCTCACTTTTCGCATCCCCTGATTTCAACGGTGCTTTTATCATGCATCTAAATTTTGGGAAATGGATTTAGTTTGACTTTTGCTTTGAGGATGCGAAAGGAGCGCCCTCAAAGCAAATATATTAAGTAAAAGAAAAGAACCCAGATCCTACTGTGTAGTAAGGACGGGGTTTTATCATCTGGTTATTAATGGTGAAATAATCTTAGTTCAGTAAAGGCCATGACCATTCCATAATCATTACAGGCTTTAATTACATCTTGATCTCTGATTGAACCGCCGGGTTGGGCAATATACTTAACTCCGCATTCTGCGGCACGGTCAATATTATCCCGGAAAGGGAAGAAAGCATCGGAAGCTAGTGCTGTATTACTAAACTTATCGATCCAGGCTCTTTTCTCCTGATGATTCAATCTGTCAGGCACTTTAATAAAACTTTCTTCCCAGACCTTTAACTCAGCAGTGCTTAGATTATCCCGTAAGTAGAGGTCAATAGCATTATCTTTTTCGGAACGGGTAAGGTTATCTTTAAAATTAAGGTCCATAACGGCTGGGTGTTGCCGGAGAAACCAATTTTCTGCTTTGGAAGCTGCCAAGCGGGTGCAGAGAATTCTCGATTGTTGTCCGGCACCAATGCCAATCGCCTGACCATCATGAGCAAAACAGACCGAATTTGATTGGGTATATTTTAAAGTAATTAAGGCGATTAGCAGATCTCTAGATGCGGATTCAGGGAGGTTTTTCTGTTCAGTGACAATATTCTTTAAGAGTTGATTGGTAATTTCTATGTTATTTCGCTTTTGTTCAAAAGTAATCCCGAAAACTTCACGGCTTTCTATTTCCTCAGGTTCATATTCAGGATCCATCTGAATAATAACGTAATTCCCTTTCTTCTTTTGTTTTAAGACCTCCAAAGCCTCAGGCTGGTATCCAGGGGCAATGACCCCGTCCGAAACTTCCTTGGCAATAATTCTGGCGGTGGGGAGATCGACTTGCTCGCTTAAAGCAATCCAGTCACCGAAAGAGGAGACACGATCTGCTCCCCTGGCTCGGAGATACGCACAGGCTAAGGGGGAAAGCTCCATATCTTCAACAAAATAAGCTTTTCTCAAAGTATCATCCAGTTCGATGCCAATAGCTGCTCCAGCCGGGCTTACGTGCTTAAAGGAGGCAGCAGCCGGTAGAGCAAGTGCTTCCCGGAGTTCCTTTACTAATTGCCAGGAATTAAAGGCATCTAGGAGATTGATATACCCGGGGCGGCCATTGATTACTTTTAGAGGTAAGGCTCCTTCTTTCATATAAATTTTAGCCGGTTTTTGATGGGGATTATTACCATACCTTAATAGGATTTCATTTTCACTCACACTTATTTCCTCCTTAATTATTGTTTATAAATATGGTACCAGTTTATTTAAGAATAAACCATAAATATTTCTAGTTGAATTATTATCCTTTCATGTACACGGGCGCTAGCCAGCGTGGGGGGACTACTCAGGCTTCTTTAATGGCGGGCCTTTATCTAAAACTTCTTGCAGAAAGGTTCCTGTATAGGAGTTAGGGTTTTCAGCCAACTCTTCAGGGGTTCCGGCACCCACAACTTGTCCACCCCGGTCTCCTCCCTCAGGCCCCAAATCGACAAGATAATCGGCAGTTTTGATGACATCCAAGTTATGCTCGATGACCAAGACGGTATTACCACTATCAACCAATCTGGTTAAGACTTCTAGTAATTTTTGGACATCAGCAAAATGAAGTCCGGTAGTGGGTTCATCCAGAAGATAAATCGTTCGGCCATTACTCCGTTTAGCAAGTTCAGTGGCGAGTTTAACACGTTGAGCCTCGCCGCCGGAGAGTGTAGTAGCAGACTGGCCAAGTTTAATATAGCCTAAACCAACATCATAAAGGGTCTGGAGTCGCCTTTTGATGCGTGGATGGTTTTCAAAAAAAGCTAGAGCTTCTTCTACTTGCATATTAAGGATATCCGCAATCGTCTTGCCGCGATATTTAATTTCCAGAGTTTCACGGTTATAACGTTTACCTTTACAGACTTCACAAGGGACATAGACATCAGGAAGAAAATGCATTTCAATTTTGATGATTCCATCACCGGAACAGGCTTCACAGCGGCCACCCTTGACATTAAAGGAGAAACGCCCCGGTTTATAGCCACGAACTTTTGATTCCGGAGTCTCTGCAAAAACGCTGCGAATATCATCAAAAACGCTTGTATAGGTAGCAGGATTCGAGCGAGGGGTACGTCCGATCGGCGACTGATCGATATTAATTACCTTATCCAAAAAACCTACTCCTTTAACCTCTTGATGTTCACCAGGTTTAAGGAGTTTAGCATTATTCAGTTTCCGGGCCAGCACAGGGTAGAGAATTTCATTAATTAAGGTGCTCTTTCCGGAACCGGAAACGCCGGTAATGGCTATGAAACAACCCAGCGGGATTGAGACATCTATATTTTTTAAGTTATGCTCTTGAGCTCCCTTAATTTCCAAATAATGACCGTTTCCCAACCTCCGGAGTTTAGGAACAGGGATCTGTCGTTTCCCGGATAGATAAGCACCGGTTATTGATTGCTTACTTGCCATAATGGCCTTCAGATCTCCGGCTGCTACAATCTCTCCCCCATGGGAACCTGCTCCAGGCCCAACATCAATGACATAATCTGCTTCACGGATCATTTCTTCATCATGTTCTACTACAATTAATGTATTTCCCAGATCGCGGAGTTCTTTTAAGGTATTAATTAACCGGAGATTATCTCTTTGATGTAAGCCAATGCTGGGTTCATCTAAAATATATAAGACTCCGACTAAGGAGGAACCAATTTGGGTGGCTAGGCGAATCCGCTGCGCTTCCCCACCGGAAAGGGTACCTGCTGCCCGGTCAATAGTAAGATAATCCAGGCCAACATTGATTAAGAAGCCGAGACGGTTATCAATTTCTTTAAGAACCTGGCGGGCAATGATTTTTTCTTTTTCCGAAAGTGTTAGCAAAGCAAAAAATTTTTTGGCCTCTGAAATAGAAAAAGCTGTTACTTGACTAATATTAAGGTTATTAATAGTTATGGCTAGGCTCTCCCGGCTAAGTCTGGCACCATTACAATCTGCACAAGCACGGATCGTCATAAATTTTTCTTCAATATCACGCCGGATATATTCCGAGTGGGTATTCCGGTAACGTCGATTCAGGTTATTAATGATACCCTCAAATCTAACATGCTGCCGCCATTCCTTCCCATCATCACCTTGATAGCGGACAGCAATTTTTTCTCTTCCGGAGCCATAAAGGATGGCCTGTATTTGTTCAGATGTAGCCTTTTTTAAAGGTAAGTCGGGATCAAGGTTGTAGTGTTTAGCTACGCTCCGAAGATACTGTAATGACCAGGAGTTTTGATCGGAGCTCCAGGCAACGACCCCTCCGCCATTAAGGGAACGGTTTTTATCAATTACTTTATCCGGGTCAATTTCCATTTTAAAGCCCAAGCCATCGCAGGCAGGACAGGCTCCATAAGGAGAGTTAAAAGAGAACATCCGCGGGGTTATTTCTTCAAAACTAAAGCCACAATCCGGACAAGCAAAATTCTCACTATATAAATGTTCATCACCGGAAAGTGGAGCAATAATCACCAAACCTTTGGCTAGGTTAAGAGCGGTTTCAATTGAATCTGCCAGGCGGGACTGGATGCCTGGACGAAGGATCAGCCTGTCTACAATAACTTCGATCCAGTGTTGTTTATATTTGGCCAGAGTGATCTCTTCCTCCAAGGTGCGAATCTCACCATCAACGCGGACACGGAAAAAACCATCTTTCTTCAAGTCAGAAAAGACTTTTTCGTGCTCGCCCTTTCTTCCTCTGACAATTGGTGCTAAAACCTGGAATTTTGTTTCTACTGGTAATTTCATGACTTGATCAACGATCTGTTCTACTGTTTGTTTACTAATCTCCCGGCCGCAGTCCGGACAATGAGGATGGCCGATTCGTGCATAAAGCAAGCGGAGGTAATCATAGATCTCCGTCACGGTTCCTACGGTTGAACGGGGATTCCGGGAGGTGGTTTTCTGGTCAATAGAGATGGCTGGTGAGAGCCCTTCAATATAATCCACATCCGGTTTATCCATTTGGCCGAGAAACTGCCGGGCATAAGCAGAGAGGGATTCAACATATCTGCGTTGCCCTTCAGCATAGATAGTATCAAAAGCCAGGGAGGATTTACCAGAACCGGAGATTCCGGTCATGACTACTAATTGATCCCGGGGAATTTCTACATCTATATTTTTAAGATTATGCACTTTAGCACCTTTTACTAATATCTTGTTTTTTTTCATTTCTGTTCAGTCCTCCAGTAATTTGCACCATTCTTTCATCTCGTCGCGAAGTTTAGCAGCGGTTTCAAACTCTAGTTTTTCGGCGGCTTTTAACATCTCTTCCTCTAGTTTGGAAATGAGTTCACGAATTTGGGCTGGTGATAAATTACGTTGTTTTGCTTCGTAGACTACTTTCTCCTCCGCAACCTGTTCTACATTAATTAAATCACGGACTGCTTTCCGGATCGTCTCTGGTGTGATGTTATTTATTTCATTATATTTAAGTTGTTTTTGGCGACGGCGGTTTGTTTCTTTAATTGCGCGATCCATTGAATCAGTAATGATATCGGCATACATAATTACTTTTCCGGATACATTGCGCGCAGCCCGTCCAATAATTTGGATCAATGTAGTCTCTGACCGGAGAAACCCTTCTTTATCTGCATCTAAAATCGCAACAAGAGTAACCTCTGGGAGATCTAACCCTTCACGGAGTAAGTTAATTCCGACCAATACATCAAATTTTCCTAATCGTAGATCTCTAAGGATCGCCACTCGATCGAGAGTATGAACCTCTGAATGTAGGTATCTTACATTAAAACCCGCTTCTTCCAGATATTCCGATAAATCTTCCGCCATTCTTTTAGTGAGAGTAGTGACCAGAACTCGTTCCTTTTTGTTTACCCGAACCCTAATCTCCTCCATTAAATCATCGATCTGATTTTTAATCGGTCGGACTTCAATTTCCGGATCAAGCAGACCGGTAGGGCGAATTACCTGCTCAACTACTTGTTCAGCTTGTTGTAATTCATAAGTTGCAGGGGTAGCAGAGACATGGATTACCTGGCTAATAGCTTTTTCAAATTCTTCAAAGCGGAGAGGGCGATTATCTAAGGCCGAAGGGAGACGAAAACCGTAACGGATTAAATTTTCTTTTCGGGAACGATCTCCGGCATACATTGCTCTTACCTGTGGTATTGTTACATGGGATTCATCAATAAACAAAAGAAAATCCTCGGGGAAGTAATCAAGAAGGGTGGCCGGGGCATCGCCGGGATTTCTTCCTGTAAGGTGCCGGGAATAGTTTTCAATTCCTTGGCAATACCCAACTTCTTGGAGCATTTCTAGGTCAAAGCGGGTTCGTTGTTCAAGACGTTGGGCTTCGAGTAATTTTTCTTCCGCTCGCAACTTAGCTAATTCTGCTTCTAGTTCTTCTTCAATGGCGATAATTGCCGCTTTCATCTTCTCTTCATTGGTAATATAATGGGTTCCCGGATAGATTGTGATGGTCTCCTTTTTACCAAGAATTTCTCCGGTTAAGGGGTCTACTTCTAAGATTCGATCCACTTCGTCCCCGAAAAGTTCAATCCTGATAATAGTCTCTCCATAAATGGGGATGATCTCAATGACATCACCCCGGACGCGGAATGTCCCACGGGTGAAACCAATATCATTCCGAGAGTATTGGATTCCTACTAAGCGACGGAGGATCTTGTCCCGGTCGCGAAAATCACCATGTTTTAAGGAAAGGGTCATTCCCTTGTAATCTTCAGGCGAGCCCAAGCCATAGATACAAGAGACACTGGCAACAATCAGGACGTCCCTTCTTTCAAAGAGGGCAGAGGTGGCAGCGTGGCGCAGGCGATCGATCTCATCATTGACACTGGCATCTTTCTCTATATAGGTATCAGACTGTGCAATATAAGCTTCAGGCTGGTAATAGTCATAATAGCTCACAAAGTAATGAACGGCATTTTCCGGGAAAAATTCTTTGAATTCACTGTATAATTGAGCAGCTAAAGTTTTATTATGGGCAAGAACCAATGTCGGACGGTTTACCTTGGCAATAATATTGGCCATGGTAAAAGTTTTTCCAGAACCGGTTACGCCTAATAAGACTTGGCTACTAGCTTTATTCTCCAAACCAGTGACTAGTTTTTTAATTGCTTCCGGCTGGTCGCCACTGGGAGTGTAGGGGGAAACTAATTTGAAAGCAGTCATTATATCATCTCCGGCAAAAATAAAGTTTACATAAAAACATATTATACTAAAAAGTTTTATATATTACTATCGAACATACATTCGTTATATTCTACAGAAAAAAAAGAAACCCTTTTACAAAAAGATTAAAACTAAGATCAATTAATTATGAGATTTTTACTTTACAAGTTCGGAAACATAAACCAGTTCAATCCCTGCTTGTTTAAAAAGCGAGAGGCAATTAGCAAGTTCTTTTGCCACTCCGGGCCTAGCGTGAGCAATTCCAATTGCGGCTCCTTGAACCAGGGCTTTATCAATTAAGCGCTTGGCCTGAAAACGAATACTTTCGATTCCTTCACCATCTAAGAAGACATCACGGATTGCCACTAGAACCTCTTCTTCTTCTGCAATTTTATAGGCGATTGAAGAACTAATTGTCATACTATCAATAAAAAACAAGCCTTGGTTTTTTAGTTCCTTGATTATTAAACGCATTAACTCTGGGTTTTGGGTTCCTTTAGAACCCATATGATTATTAACACCAATAATTCCCGGTATGGTCTGTAAATTGAGACGTAGTTGTGCCAAAACTTCTTCTGAAGAATAAATGCTAAGAATCGCCCCTGGTCCGGGATTAATAGCAGAATCGATTGGCTCTAAAGGTAGATGAAGCATAATCTGTTGATTATGATCCAGAGCTTGAGCCGCATGAAGTTGCGAGTATTTACCCCAGGGTAGGATAGAAAAAGTTAAAGGAATCCTTAGGTCCCAAAAATCTTCAGTAGGCTGACGTACAAAACCAAGATCATCAATGATAATAGCTACTTTAGGCTGTTTATCTTCTTCTACGGGATATTTTACCTCCCTACGACGGGGAATAAAAGGAATAGTCCTTTTTTTTGGCAAAAACCAGTTACTAGCCTGTGACAGATACGATTGAATTAAAGCTTCTTCATTAGTAAGATAAAAATCTTTTGGCAAACATCCCTCAGGTTCAGCAAAAAAAGTTCTTATTATTAAAGAAGAATTAATAGTTTTCGAAGCAGTAGTAGAAAAAAGTGGCTTTTCAATGGTTAAAAACAAAAAAATTTCAATCAGAAAAAACAGAGCAAATAAGAGATGAAATCCAACACGTAGAGGAATCATTTTCTGGCTTTGACCGTTATCTAACTGGGAAAGAGGATTCATACTAATCACTCCATTCATAGAGAAAAGCCGGTTGGCTTGTGCTAAAATCAACCGGCTAAAATAAAATACAAGGTACAAAAGACAATCTTTAGGCAGCAGGTTTCTGTGTAGAGTAGATTAATCTTCTTAAAACCTGAATCGCTACTTCTTCTTGTTGCAAATCAATCTGTTGTTGAAGGTGAAAATCAAGGTTACCGTTTGTACTGATATTTTCTTCGGGGTTTTTAACCATAACATCTGGAAGAATCCCTTGTTTGTGAATATAATTACCGCCTGAAGTTAAATAGGTAGCAACAGTAAAATAAAGGGCACCTCCGGTTGGTAAAGGAATAACATCTTGGACAAGGCCCTTGCCAAAAGTAGTATTCCCAACTAAAATGCCGGCCTGAAGATCTTTAACCGCGCCAGCTACTATCTCTGAAGAACTGGCACTCCATTCATTAACTAGCAGGACCAGCGGAGGAAGAGAATGATGGGGATTCGGATAAGCAAGAAAAGTTTCTTCTTTCTGGTTCCGGTATTTTAAGGAGACGATCGGAAGCTCAGAACCATCCTTGATTAACTGACTAGCAACTTCAACGGCAGAAATTAATAATCCTCCCGGGTTATAACGGAGATCTAAAATAATTCCGGCAGCGTTTTCGCGGGTAATTGCTTGTAAAGCTTTGCCTAGATCAGCGGAGGTTTTTTCGTTAAATTGAGTAAGGCTAATCCAACCAATTTTCCCGATAACCGGGTCAAACTTAATTTCCCATTCGATAGAAGGATCAATTAAACTCCGGGTTAAGGTAATATTATTAATTATAGGATTAATCTCCGGGCCACGTTTAATGGTAAGAATTACGGCAGTACCAGGAGGGCCTAAAATTTTTGAGACGGCAAGCTCTTTAGACATATCTTTTGTGGGTTCGGCATCGATCGCAATAATACGGTCGCCTGGCATCAGGCCAGCCCGGTCAGCAGGAGAATTTTTCATTGGTTTAAAAATTATTAATTCCCGATCTTTGTACTCAAGATAAATTCCGACTCCACCATAACTGCCTTTATTTTCCTCAAGAAGCAGGTTATATTCTTCTTCAGTAAGATATTTAGTATAAGGATCCTCTAATGACGCTAGCAGCTCCGGGACATTTCCCTTCTGGAGGTAGGTAAAAAAAAGGCGAGTAGCACTTAGCGGTTCAACATATTTTAATTTAAGAACGGGAATCACCTGCAAAGCAAGTAAGCCATCCCGATAATAGCCTTGGGAGAGCCCAAAACCTAAAGCAAAGAGAAGTAAAAGCATAATTAAGATAAAAAGAAAAGAAATAAGCCGTTGTCTAAAGAGCCTGCTCACATTATTCGCTCCTTTACCCGTATCTCTTTAATACTCTTAAGGAATTACATAATTCTATTATTTATAATTTAACCATAATATCTGTATAGGTCTTACTTTTCGCACCTTCCTCATTTAGCTGGGCTTTTATTTCGCAGCTAGTTTTAGAGCTTGACTTAGCTTGACTTTTACTTAAAGGGTGCAAAATGTAAGTTTATGCAATCTCCTTATTTAGTAAACGTTTTTCTTTAAGAGCATATGAGAGGGTAGGAACGGATATAACTTAATCCTTAAGATACCGTCTAAGGGAAAATAGGCTGCCTGATCCGCCAAAGAAAATTCCCATAGCAAAAAGAGAAATGATTAAAGGTTGATTTACTTCTGTACATCGTAATAAAGGGATATAAACATTTAATCTCCTAAGTTTCCCCAGGAGAAAGCCGTAACCTTTGGTTAAAAGAAGCACAGCAAGGAATGCGCCTCCAACCCCCAAAAAGATCCCTTCCAGAAGAAAAGGCCAGCGAATAAAAGAGTTAGTGGCTCCTACTAATTTCATAATTTCAATCTCGTTACGTCGGGCATAAACAGTAAGTTGAATTGTATTAACTACCATATATAAAACTGCTAATGCTGAAAAAATCATTAGCACAAGTCCCATAACTAAAACCAGGCGAATGAGAACCTTAAGAAAATTAACAAATTTTTGACCGTAAACAATTTCTTCTACTCCCGAGATCGCAGAGGCTAAACGGGTAATCTCATCAATATTAGCTTTTTCAGCTGGAGAGAGATGAAAACAATCAGGTAATGGATTATCATCATCAGTAAAGAGATTTTTACTACCCAACAATCTCTCAAGGGCGGCCGCGCCATCTTTTTTAGGAATAAACTTAACATCTCTTACTCCAGGAATCTGGGTAAGCTGCTTTTTAATTTTTTCAGTATTACTAACATCTTGTTTTAAGAAGACCCTGACTTCTATTTTGTCCCAGGCTAAGGTGCCGAGGTGTTGAATATTAACGGTAAAAATATAAAAAAGGCCAAATAAAACAAGGGCAATAGAAATAATTCCGATTGCTGCTAAAGAGATTAAACTGTTACGGAAAATACCGCAAAAAGCTTCATGAAGGAAGTAGCAGAAAGTCTTAGGTTTCAAGAGTATACCCTCCCCTTATAGTATCCCGGACAAGTTTGCCATTTTCTAAAGCTAGTACTCTTTTTCGTAATTTATCAACAATTATCTTGTTATGAGTCGCCATCAGAATAGTAGTACCACGTTTATTAACTTCCCTTAATAAATCCATAATCTCCCATGAAGTTTCAGGGTCGAGGTTGCCGGTAGGTTCATCGGCTAATAAAAGAAGAGGCCTATTGACAAGGGCACGGGCTAGGCAAACTCTTTGTTGCTCTCCACCGGATAATTCCGAGGGAAAAACTCTGGCTTTATTAAGCAAACCGACCAGTTCCAGTACAGAATAAACCCGTTGTTTAATCTCTCGGGAACTGGTTTCTATTACTTCTAGGGCAAAAGAGATGTTTTCATAAACAGTTTTATTGGGTAATAACTTATAGTCTTGAAAAATAACACCGATACTCCGGCGTAAGAAAGCGATTTCATTTTTTTTCAGTAAAGCAACAGGTTGACGGTTTACTGTTAAAAAACCGGAGGTAGGAAGTTCGCGGCGGATAATTAGGCTTAAAAAAGTGCTTTTTCCAGCACCACTAGGCCCGACCAAAAAAACAAATTCTCCTTTCTCTACAGAAAGAGATAATTTGTCTAAGGCTACTACCCCGTTACTATAGATCTTAGTTAGGTCTTTAGCTAGAATCAAAGCAAATACACCTCTTATATTTTATCTTTTATTTCTTCGACAGGGTAATATAATATCCTTCAGGCAAATCAGGTCATAAATAGGTCAGGTAATTATCTTATACCTCTTATAGCTCGTTACTTGAGGAAATTGTATAATTAACCGTCTCATATTTCACACCCTTAGTGAAAAGTGAGGCCATTAGAAAAAAACCGCCCATTTAAAGGACGGTTTCTATTTTATTTATATTGTAACAGATACCCATTATCAGGAATGTATTTTATTTCTTTTAAAGAAGGTGGAGTATGCAGCAGTCTAAATTCAAGACGGATAAAAGTCTGAAAGTCAAAAAAATTTTCCAGCTCAGCTAATGCTATTCTTCTCCGTTCTTGTTCTGTTCTGAAGATAACCTCCATCTTTGTTCCAGCAGGCAGAAGTCTGGTCTTAAGATCGGCCAGAAGTCCGGGTTCGATTACTTCTACCGGGTAAGCCAGGTGGTAAAGGAACCCGCTGCCTAAAGAAGAGATATTTTCTTTAGTCCATCGTTCATTTACTAATAATAAAATTGTTTTTTCTTTTTTTTCCACTCTGATTCCCCCTTCCTGGCTTTATTAGTCATGATTGAAGTCAATTAAAAAGGAAGAGCGGAAGCGAAAGAAGACTTACCCCTTATTTAATAATATATGAAGAGGGAAAAAAAAGGGTACTAATGAACTAAAGGGGTTGGTTAATTAATTTCTAAAAACTTGGAGACCAGTTCCCCCATTTCTTTTGTCCCGACTAAAGTTGTTTCTTCTGTATAAAGATCAAGGGTCCGATAGCCTGCTTTTAAAACAGAAGCTACAGCTTTTTCAATAGCTTGAGCTGCTTCTTCTCTGTGAATGGAATAGCGGAAGAGTAGAGCAGTAGAAAGAATTGTAGCTAACGGGTTTGCTTGGTCTTTTCCCGCAATATCAGGAGCAGAACCATGCGCTGGTTCGTAAAGGGCGGTTTTCCCTCCTAAGCTGGCAGAAGGAAGCATCCCAAGGGAACCGCCTAAAACTGAAGCTTGATCAGTAAGAATATCGCCAAACATATTTTCAGTAACTATGACATCAAATTGGCCTGGGTTTTTTACTAATTGCATAGCACAATTATCTACATACATATGTTCTAATAAAATATCAGGATATTCTTCTTTTATTGTTTCTGCTGTTTCACGCCATAATTGAGAACTGATTAAAACATTGGCTTTATCAACAGAGGTAACCTTATTCCTCCGTTTTCTGGCAGCTTCAAAGGCAAACCGGAGGATTCTTCTGATTTCTAAGGTAGAGTACTCTAAAATATCGACAGCTACTTCTTCGCCATTAAACATTATGTCACGGGATTTTTTCCCAAAATAAAGGCCTCCGGTTAATTCCCGGACAACTAATAGATCTACCTGTTCAATAATCTCTTTTTTAAAGGGAGAAGAGGGGATTAGTTCAGGGTAGATTGTGACTGGCCGTAAATTGGCAAAGAGTCCCAGCTGTTTCCGGAGAGGAAGTAGAGCAGCTCTTTCCGGCCTTAAATCCGGAGGCAAACTATCCATTTTTGGACTTCCGATTGCTCCAAGAAGAACGGCATCTGAACTTTGACATAATTCTAAGGTCTCTTGAGGAAAAGGGTGATTATAACGTATATAGGCATCTTCGCTAATCAGGCCATAATTTAATTCCAGATCAATTTTAAAGAGTTCTGCCGTTTTTTGTAGAACATTTACAGCAGCAGGAATGATTTCCCGGCCAATGCCATCACCTGGTAAAACGGCTATTTTAAACACGGCTATACCTCCTGTTCTTTTTCGGCTAAGTTTCTTCTAAGATAGGGGATGAGTCCACCAGCGGTAATTAGTTCTTGCATGAAACCAGGGAATGGTTTTGCATGATATATGCGGTTTGTAGAGAGATTATTAATTAAGCCTTTTTCCAGATTAATTTGGAGGATTTCTCCTTCTTTCACGTCTTTGCTGGCTTCCTCGGATTCTAAAATTGCTAATCCAATATTAAGGGCATTACGATAGAAAATTCGGGCAAAAGAAGCGGCAATTACGCAAGCGATACCGGCATATTTGATGGCAAGCGGAGCATGTTCTCTAGAACTGCCACAGCCAAAATTAGTTCCTGCCACAATAATGTCGCCGGGACTCATAATCTTAGAAAATCCCGGTCTTGCATCTTCCAGACAATATTCAGCTAAAACCTTAGGATCAGATGTATTTAAATAGCGGGCAGGGATGATCAGATCAGTATTAAGATCGGCACCAAAGCTCCAAACTTTACCTTTAATCATCTTTTAATACCTCCTCAGGGTGGGTAATCCGGCCTTTAATAGCAGATGCAGCCGCTACAGGTGGACCAGAGAGGTAAACCTCGCTTTCGGGATGACCCATTCTTCCTATAAAATTACGGTTGGTGGTAGCTAGGGCTCGCTCCCCTTTAGCTAGGATTCCCATATGGCCGCCTAGGCAAGGCCCACAAGTGGGAGTAGAGACTACTGCTCCAGCTTGGATAAAGACCTCTATAAGGCCTTCACGCATCGCCTGAAGGTAAATCTCTTGGGTACCCGGGATAATAATCAGACGGACATCTGAGTGAACCTTATTGCCTTTTAAGAGACGGGCTACTTCTCTTAGATCCTTAATCCGTCCATTGGTACAGGAACCAATTACTACTTGATCAATATAGAGATTCCCTAATTCACGGACTGACTTGGAATTCTCTGGGAGGTGGGGAAGCGCAACCTGAGGTTCTAATTTAGAGACATTCCATTCATAAGTCTGCTGGTAATAGGCATTATGATCGCTAGTATAAATGGTATATGGTTTTTCATAGCGACCTCTAAGATACTCGCGAGTTTTATCATCTACTAGAAAAATACCGTTTTTGGCTCCTGCTTCAATTGCCATATTTGCCATAGTAAAGCGATCATCCATAGTAAGTGAGGCGATGGTATCTCCAGTAAACTCAAGAGCGGAGTAAAGGGCGCCATCAACTCCGATTTGTCCAATAGTATAAAGAATTAAATCTTTTCCTCCGACCCAATCTTGGAGTGAACCGGAATAATGCAACTTGAGGCTGGGTGGGACTTTTAACCAGACTTCTCCAGAAGCCATGGCGGCTGCCAGATCAGTACTTCCTACTCCGGTAGAAAAAGCCCCGAGGGCCCCATAGGTACAAGTATGGGAATCAGCTCCGATAATTAGTTCACCAGGACCGACTAAACCCTGTTCAGGAAGGAGACAGTGTTCTATGCCTGCTCTACCTACTTCAAAATAATGGATGATTCCGTATTTTCGTACAAACTCTCTAAGCATTTTTGCCTGTTCTGCGGATTTAATGTCTTTGTTTGGCGTAAAATGATCGGGAACCAAAGCAATAGCACCAGGATCAAAGAGTTTATTTACACCAATCTTTTCAAACTCTCTAATTGCTACCGGGGAAGTGATATCATTACCCAGAACTAAATCAACCCGGGCTTTGATCAGGTCTCCTGGTTCAACCTGTTCTTTTCCAGCGTGTGCCGCCAGGATCTTTTCCGTCATTGTCATACTCATTATTTCACCTTCCTTCTAATTTTTCGTTTATTTTTGAAACGATCCTTATTCAGGTTCTATCTTGGAGAAATTAAAAATTTACTATCTTACATTTCGTACCCTACAAGCAAATGTCATGCTAAAATAAGTGCATTTCCAAATATTGCTTTTGATTTTCTAGATTATAAAGTAAAGATTTTATTCTGTCAAGGAGTTCTTTTTTGCTTTTGTTAAGTAGAATAGAAAAAATCGTGGTGGAGAAGATTATCTATTCTTCTGCTTACCACGATTGGTTTAAAATATTTTGAGGGAATTGCAATTTCTTATTTCTAAATCAAACTTAATTATTAGCGTAAAACTATAAAGATAAATTCGGGACTCTAATCTAGCAGCAATGCAAGTATTCTTCGGCTTCCTGGATTGCTTTCAATACGGCAGCAGGAGCGGGACCACCTCTAATTTTTCTTCTATTCAGACAGTTTTTGAGGGTAATCATTTCTTTAAAACCGGAAGTATCTACTCCGCTCCAGGATGAAAGTTCTTCTACAGAGAGATCTTCTAGTTTTACTCCTTTGTTCAGGCAATGAGAGACTGCCTGGCCGACGATCGCATGGGCTTCACGGAAAGGGATTCCACATTGGACTAAGAAATCTGCTAGGTCTGTAGCATTAAGGAACCCATCTTCAGTGGCTTGTTTCATCTTTTCCGGATGAAAAGTAGCAGTAGAGAGCATCGGTGTAAAAACACGCAGGGAGCACAGAACAGTATCAATGGCATCAAAGACCGCTTCCTTGTCTTCTTGAAGGTCTTTATTATAGGCCAGAGGAAGGCCTTTCATGACCGTAAGCAGGCCCATTAAATCTCCATAAACCCGTCCGGTTTTCCCCCGGATTAATTCTGCGGCATCTGGGTTCTTTTTCTGTGGCATCATACTACTACCTGTGCTAAAAGCATCATCAAGTTCGATAAAATTCCATTCGGTACTAGACCAAAGGATAATCTCCTCGCAGAAGCGTGAGAGATGCATCATAATTAATGAAGCATTAAAAAGCATTTCCAAGACAAAATCCCGATCGCTAACCGCATCCATACTATTACGAGAAATTTTCTCCATTCCCAGCTCAGAAGCGACCATCTTGCGATCTAAAGGAAAGACTGTACCAGCTAGAGCACCAGCACCTAGAGGTGAAACCTTCATTCTTGTACTTGAATCGGTAAGGCGGTCACGATCCCGCCGGAACATTTCAAAATAAGCCAGGAGATGATGGGCTAAACTAACTGGTTGAGCACGCTGTAAATGGGTATAGCCAGGCATGATAGTCTCGACATTGACCTTAGCTAAATCTACCAGGGTTTTCTGGAGAATTTTTAATTCTTCATTGATCAGCTCAGAACTTTCTAGAAGGTAGAGACGGAGATCTAAGGCTACTTGGTCATTCCGGCTTCTACCAGTATGGAGTTTTTTGCCAACCAGTCCAATCCGGGAGATAAGAATTGTTTCAACATTCATATGGATATCTTCAGCATCCAGGTCAAATTCGATCTTTCCGTTTTCCAGATCAGCTAAAATACTTTTTAATCCATTAATGATTATCGCAACTTCTTCCGGAAGTAGGATTCCGGTTTTGCCCAGCATTTTAGCATGAGCAATGCTTCCCCTAACATCTTGAAAGGCTAGCCTTTGGTCAAAACCGATGGAAGAATGAAAAGCATTCATTCGTTCATCGGTTTCCTTATTAAATCTTCCACCCCAGAGTTTCATGGCTTATTCACCTTATTCCAGATTTGCTGGGGGAGGCCAAATAGCTTAATAAAGCCTTCAGCATCTTTTTGATTATAGACTTCATCTGCTTCAAAAGTGGCTAAGTCTTCCTGGTAAAGGCTGAAGGGGGATTTTCGACCGATTGGGATGCAATGGCCTTTCCAGAGTTTTAATTTTATAGTACCTGTGACCTGTTTTTGCGTTTCATCAATAAAGGCATCCAGAGCCTTTTTAAGAGGAGAGAACCAGAGGCCATAGTAGACTAATTCTGCATATTTACTACTGATTAATTCTTTGTAATGCATAGTTTCCCGTTCTAAAGTCAGGTATTCTAGTTCTTTATGGGCGGTATATAAAATGGTTCCACCGGGAGTCTCATATACACCACGAGATTTCATACCTACCAAGCGGTTTTCTACAATATCAGTTCGGCCGATGCCGTGTTTGCCACCTAGTATATTTAAGTGTTCAATCAATGCGACTGGGTCATAGGATTGGCCATTGATGGTGATGGGAATACCCTGCTCAAACCCAAGCTCTATATATTCAGGAGTATCCGGAGCTTTTTCGGGAGCAACGGTTAACATAAACATCTTTTCATCCGGTGCTTGCCAAGGATCTTCTAAGATTCCTCCTTCATAACTTATATGCCATAGGTTTCGATCCATGGAATAGGGTTTTTCTTTAGTGACTGGAATATCGATCCCATGTTCTAGGGCATAATCAATCTCTTCTTGCCGGGAGCGGATTGACCATTCACGCCAGGGAGCAATTATTTTAATTTTAGGATTAAGTGCCCGAAAGGTCAGTTCAAAACGGACTTGATCATTCCCTTTTCCGGTACATCCATGTACTACGGCCTCGGCTCCTTCTCGCTCGGCAATTTCAATCTGCTTTTTGGCAATAAGAGGACGGGCAATTGAGGTTCCCATCAAGTATTTTCCTTCATAGACCGCACCAGACTTTAGCATGGGGAAAATATAATCAGTGACAAACTCTTTGCGCAGATCTTCAATATAGATCTTACTAGCCCCGGTTTTAATTGCTTTTTCATGTAAAGGTTCAAGTTCTTCCCCCTGCCCAACATCGGCGGCATAAGCAATTACTTCACAACCATACTTCTCTTTTAACCAGGGAATGATAATTGAGGTATCAAGTCCTCCTGAATAAGCTAAAACAACTTTAGATACTTTCATTAATCTAAACCTCCTTATATTGTTTGCTAGATAGTAGTCGCTCACGCTGGCTACCGCCTGTGTACATGAAATGATGAAAATTTGAGTTATAATCTTCGCCTGGTCAGAAGTTGTTTCTTGGTTCAGGTGAATTTCTTCAGGCATTCTAAGGTTCAGCTTCGACTTCACCAAGAATGCTAATGAAGAATCCAATATCACTTGCGAAACAACATTCTGACCAGCTGGGAATAGAATAACGAGAGTATTTTCTAGGTAGTCGCCCACCCCAGCAAGCTGGGGTAAGCGAAAGGATGAAAATTAAAGCTTCACATGCACCGCCTCATCTTATCACTCTCCAAATAATGCTCTAACTTTCTCATCTTCCAAAAGTGTAAGTAAGATGGCTTTTTCGGCGTGTCTTCTGTTCTCGGCCTGTTGAAGAATGAAATCAATATGGTTTTCGACAATCTCACGAGTAATCTCATAACCTGGATGAATGGGCATATCATGCATTACTTTTGCTTTGGTTCCGGCTAAAAGTTCATTATTTAATTGAAAGGGAAGCATTTTGTTAATGCGTTGTTGCTTGGCTTCGGAAAAATGCTGATTATTAAAAAACTCCATATCAACCCAAGTATCGGTATAAACAATATCTACCTCACTAACAATTTCTTTTAAGGCTTTCTCCGTTAGGTGTTCACAGTCAACTGCTGTGAAACGCCCATTGTTATTAGCGGCCTCAAGAAGCTCTTGATCTAAAGACGGCTGATTAATAAGCGGGGTAATGGCAATCAATTCTCCCCCTAGTTTCGGAAGGGAAGCGGCTAAGGAGTTGAAAACATTATTTAAAACTCCGATGTATAATAGTTTTACATTATAATGGCCAAAGGTTTCCTTAATTGTTAATAAATCGCCCATTGCCTGACAAGGATGATACCGGTTACAGCAACCATTGATTACAGGGACTGTTGAATACTTAGCCATTAAGTTTATACTCTCATTTAATTTTAAGCGGGCCATGATTATATCTACATTTCGGCCAACGTATCTAACCTCATCCTGGATTTCGCCAATGGAAAAATTGCTATCTTCCCAGTTTTGCAAGAAATAAGTTCCGCCCAGTTCATACATACCAAGGCCAAAAGAGAGTGCCGTTCTGGTAGAAGTCTTTTCAAAGAGCATATACATTTTCTTACCAAGTAGGGCTGAACTAAATTTTGCCTGGTTTTGTTTTACAGTTAACGCACGGTCGAGAATTAGTTCCAGTTCTTCTTTACTAAAGCCTTTGAGATTAATAAAATGCATTTAAATCACCCTTTCTTTTAATTTTAAGAATTGTATTATTCAAAAAAGTTTGGTTTTTACCATATATGAGATACAGCTAGCAGTCTAGAAAGAAATTATGCAATTTCTTTATTTGTAATCACTTTGCTCTCAAAAGTAAAATCCTATTCATTTAAAATTTAATTTATTGATTTTCTGCTTCGCTCAAGGTTTGGTGGAGGATGGCGAGTCCTTCATCTAAATCTTTCCGGCTAATATTAAGGGCAGGAAGCAGTCTAATTGCATTTGGAGTCACGGCATTAATCAGCAAACCACGGCTAAAGCATTTATCCACGATTGGCATGGCGGGTACAGATAATTCCAAAGCCAATAAGAGCCCCCAACCCCGAATCTCTTTAATGATAGGGATTTCTTTCTGCCAGCCCTGAAAGGAGGAGATGAGTTCAGCTCCAAGTTTGGCAGCCCTTTCCGGGAGGTTCTCTTCCTCCATAATCCGTAGAACTTCTACTCCTACAGCAAAAGCTAAGCCACCACCCCCAATAGTTGTACTATGGTCTCCCGGTTGAAAAGCGGAGGCTACCTTGTCACTAGCTAATAAAGCACCAATGGGAACACCTTCACCTAGGGCTTTTGCACAGGTAATAATATCAGGTTTAATTCCTAGGTGTTGCCAGGCAAAGTACTTTCCGGTTCTCCCCAGTCCGGTTTGGACCTCATCAAAGATTAGAAGTATTCCTTTTTGCCGGCAAATCTCTGCTAAACCGTGGAGAAAATCAGGAGAAATAGGATTTACACCGCCTTCTCCCTGTACCAATTCGAGAAGCACCGCACAGGTTTGTTCAGAAATCGCTGTTTCCCAAGACTTAAGATCATTAAACTTCGCATAGCGGAATCCTGCAGGTAAGGGACGAAAGCTCGCTTGATATTTAGGCTGCCCGGTTGCAGCTAAAGCACCAAAGGTCCGGCCGTGAAAAGAATTATAGGCACTAATAATTTCGTATTTTCCGCCTAAATATTTCTGCCCATATTTCCGAGCCAGTTTAATGGCTGCTTCATTGGCTTCTGCACCGCTATTACAGAAGAACACCTGGTCAAGACCGGAGAGCGAAGTTAGTTTTTCAGCTAGTTCAATTTGTTCTTCAAGATAGAAATAGTTGGAGACATGAATTATTTTTTCTGCTTGTTTCTGTAAAGCGGCAGTTATCCGTGGGTGAGAATGGCCAACCGCCTGTACGGCAATACCGGATAAAAAATCAATATATTCTTTATTATTAACATCATAAACCCGGGAACCGGTGGCTCGGGTAAAAACCACAGGAAAACGTCCCACATTCTGTATTAATACTTTTTCTGCTCTGGATAAAAGCTTATCCATCGCCATCTTTACATACCTCCTTAAAATCATTTTTCCATGGAATTAGGTTTAATCAATTACCATGGTACCAATACCTTTATCCGTTAAAATCTCTAATAACAATGAGTGTAATTGTCTGCCATCGATAATGTGGGTTCTTTTAACTCCATGCTGGAGAGCATGAATGCAGGCTTCTACTTTAGGGATCATCCCACCATCAATCTGTCCAGAAGCGATCATGTTGTTTGCGGTTTCAACTTTTAAAGCTGAAATTAAACTGGAATTATCGGTTGGATCAGAGCAAATGCCTTCAACATCAGTTAGCAGAATAAGTTTTTCTGCTTGGAGAGCAGCTGCTAATTCCCCGGCAACAGTATCAGCATTAATATTATAAATATTTCCATCATTACCCATACCAACCGGGGCAATGACAGGAATATAGTTATTTTTTAGCAAAAGATGAATTAGATCTGGATTTATTGCTTCAATTTTACCAACAAAACCTAAATCTAACTCTTCCCCCGGGAGGATTTTCTTTCTGGCAATCAATAAATTTCCATCCTGGCCTGAAAGGCCAATAGCTTTCCCCCCGAACTGATTAATTAAGGCGACTATTCCTTTATTAATTTTTCCGGCTAAGACCATATTAACGATCTCCATGGTTTCCCCATCAGTTACGCGCTGTCCATTATGGAAGAGGCTTTCTTTACCAATCAGCTTTAATGAGCTGGAGATCTCCGGGCCACCGCCATGTACGATTACAGGGTTTAATCCTAAGTATTTAAGGAGAATGATATCAAGGATTACTGCTTTTTTTAAATCAGTATTAACCATTGCATTTCCCCCATATTTAATGACAAAAGTCTTACCATAAAAGGAGCGGATATAGGGGATGGCTTCAATTAAAACTTGAGCCTGGTTAGTAAAATTCATTTTATCATTCCTTTACAATGCGAAATGTGAGATAGGTAATTATACAATTTTCTCAGGTAACAATGCCTTTAGAAATTAATTAAATAAAATATCGAAATAGCTTGCATAAGCTGCATTCAATACGAGTGACAAGCGACCGTGACGAATTAGGAGAAGCATTATGCAATTTTCTCACTTATGTACGGTAAGATCCATTAATCTTTACATACTCATAGGAAAGATCACAGGTCCAGACTGTAACATCTTCTTCTCCTTGTTTAAGATCAATAATGACTTCAATTTCCTTTGCTTTTAAAATCATTTTTGCTTTATTTTCATCAAAATCCAGTCCAGTTCCGGAATATACCGGAAGGTCTCCCAGAAAGATCTCGGTTTGTTCCGGAGAAAAATCAATCCCGGAATAGCCTACTGCAGCTAGTATCCGGCCCCAATTGGCATCTTCACCAAAAAAGGCGGTTTTTACTAAGTTTGAATTGGCTACTGCCCGTGCTGCAATTTCTGCTTCTTCTTCCGTGCGTGCACCTTTAACCCTTATAGTAAGGAATTTAGTGGCGCCTTCACCATCTTTCACGATCATTTGGGCTAGATGAGAAGATACTTCGTAAAGGCCTTCCATAAAAGCCTCAAGTTCTGGCCCAGTTTTTATCTTTGGCCCACCGGCGGCCCCATTTGCCAAAAGAAACACCGTATCATTGGTACTAGTATCACCATCAACAGTAATCCGGTTAAAGGTTTGATTTACAATATGTTGTAAACAATCTTTTAAGATATCTTCTTCAATAGCAGCATCAGTAGTAATTATCCCTAACATAGTTGCCATGTTGGGTTGGATCATCCCTGATCCTTTACACATACCGCCAATTCTAATTTCTTGGCCATTAATTTCTCGGACAACTGCCCATTCTTTAGGAAAAGTATCAGTTGTCATTATTGCCTTGGCGGCTTCATGGCCACCAGTTGCAGAAAGTTCTTCTACTAGTACAGGTAAGCTGTTAAGAATTAAATTTACCGGCAGCGGTATACCAATTACTCCTGTAGAGGCCAGTAGAACTTGTTCTGGCAAGATTTTAAAAAGCTTAGCAACAGCTTGGGCTGTTTTTTCTGCATGGTCAAAACCTTCCTTTCCGGTGCAGGCATTGGCATTACCACTATTTATTAGAATTGCTTGTGCATATTCTTGGATTAGGTGTTGTTGACTAAGCAGAACAGGTGCAGCTTTAACCTTATTAGTAGTAAAAACGCCGGCAGCAATTGCTGGAACCTCAGAACAAACTAAAGCGAGATCAGGTTTACCACTTTTTTTAATTCCACAATTTCTGCCCCAGGCTTTAAATCCTTTAGCGGCAGTAACACCGCCAATTATTTTTTGCATGGTTTCAACTCCCTAAGTCAGATAGTTTATGATAGTTTCAAGGCCAGATCCCAGGAAAATTTAGGCCCATTGTTTCTTCAAGGCCAAAAAGAATATTCATATTCTGTATCGCCTGTCCGGCAGCACCTTTCACTAGATTGTCAATAACAGAGAGCACAAGGATCTGGTCGGTTCTGGAATTATATCGGACACTTAGTTGACAGCGGTTAGTAAAACTGACGCTTTTAATTTGTGGTAGATCAGGTTCGGAAAGAACAGTGACAAAAGGTTCTCCTTGATAAAATTCTTGATACAATCCGGTTAATTCCTTAGTAGAACATTTTTTACCGGCAGAAAGGTATATTGTAGAAAAGATGCCGCGTATTACCGGTACCAGATGAGGGGTAAAAGAGAGTTTAATTTCTTTCCCTGCCAGTAAGGAAGCTTCTTGTTCAATTTCAGGCGTATGCCGATGTGTTATTAAACCATAGGCCCGAAAATCTCCTTCCATTTCAGGAAAATGTAGATCATTTCTTATGGAGCGTCCTGCGCCTGAGACTCCTGATTTTGAATCGGCGATGATCAGTTGATTGCCAAAGATTCCTGCTTTCAAAAGCGGAGCAATGCCAAGTAAAATACTGGTGGGATAACATCCTGGGTTCCCTACTAAACGGGCATTTTTAATCTCTTTTCTTTTTAATTCAGGTAAGCCATAAACCGCTTCTTGTAATAATGTAGGGTGAGGATGTTTAAGTTTATACCATTCCTCGTAAATATCTGTGTCTTTTAACCGAAAGTCAGCACCAAGATCAATAACCTTAATTCCTTTTTCCAAAAACTCAAAAGCCAATTCAGCAGCTGCTCCATGGGGAACTGCTAAAAATATCAAGTCACAGTCAGCCAAGGCTGGGGAGGAAAGGTCGGAGATTATTAGTTCTCCCCATTTAGTACCGCGGAAAGAAGGAAAAACCTGTGAAACAGGCTGGCCAGCTTGGGAGCGGGATGTGACTACTTTGATCTCTGCTAGGGGATGCTGTGTTAACAGCCTGAGTAGTTCACCTCCTGCATAACCATTAACTCCGATAATACCAATGTTAATCATTTTATTTCTCCTTTCTCCATAACCTTGGATATTTAATGGGCTATCACTCAACGCGAGTGATGAGCGTTCAGCAACGAGTTAGAAGATTAAAGAATTGCATTATTCAATTAAAAATACTATATATTGTGGTCAAATACACGATTAAGGTAATTATGCAATCCACTCAGATACGGGCTTTTTGCGTTGTCATT
>DIPO01000070.1:15858-34436 GCA_002427045.1 Firmicutes bacterium UBA5486 | reverse complement strand
TTTTCTGTCCCTGCACAATATATTGATCGCCTAATACAAGCCCAACACTATTATTGTGTTGGGGCCTTTTAAAAAGGACACAACGTAAAAAGCTTGATACAGAATTTAAAAAGAAAGATTGGTCATATTATATAGGATAATTATAAAAAAGGCAATAATTATTATGCAAATTTAATGTATAATTATATAGTAATAAGGAAATAAAGACGAAATAAAGGTATAAATATAAAAAGCACCATAAGATTATGGCGCTTTTAAGTATAACAAGGAATTATAAAATTATTTTACAAACGGTTTATAATTTAACTAATCGATGTTTCTAAGATTCAATCTTTTCCAGAACCTCTTTAGCTTTTTCCAGATCTTCGGTCCGCACTTGAATCCTAATGCCCAGAGTTCCCCCGTAGATGGTCCCGAAGATCTCATCGGGAATAAAAGATTCAATCCCAGAACCTTTCAGAATACTCCTGATTAGACTGGCTTTAGTAGAATTTTGTACTTGTACTAAAGTTACCATTCTTTTTTGATCAGGCATCAATAATCGCTCCTGTATTAGCAGATTTTACTAACTTTGCGTATCTACCCAGATACCCATTGGTAATTCTAATTGCAGGTTGCTTCCATTGAGCTTTTCTACGTTCAATTTCTTCAGGCTCGACCAGTAAATCCAGCCGGTGAGCTGAGATATCAATTTGGATTCGGTCGCCCTCTTGAACTAAAGCAATGGGACCGCCAGTGGCAGCTTCGGGTGAAACATGTCCAATCGAAGCGCCCCGGCTAGCTCCGGAGAAACGGCCATCCGTAATTAAGGCAACTTGCCGGTCAAGCCCCATCCCGGCAATGGCAGAAGTTGGGGAGAGCATTTCTCGCATACCCGGCCCTCCTTTTGGGCCTTCATATCTAATGACTATAATTTCACCGGGCTTAATATTACCATTAAGGATCGCTGAGATCGCTTCTTCTTCAGACTCAAAGACCCGAGCTGGTCCTTCGTGAACCATCATTCCGGGGTCAACGGCTGATTGTTTAACAACAGCACCATCAGGGGCTAGCGTACCAAAGAGGACAGCGAGGCCACCCCGTTCATGGTAAGGGTTATTAATTGGCCTAATAACATCAGGATTAAGATTATTTACGTCTCTAATATTTTCCCCAATACTTTGGCCGGTAACCGTCAGAGTAGATAAATCAATTAGATTCTGCTGTGCCAAAGTAGCCATCAGGGCGGAAATACCGCCAGCAGCATCAAGATCCTGAAGATGATGGGGTCCGGAAGGACGTAGATGACAAAGATGGGGGGTTTTCTCACTAAGTTCATTTATCCAGTTTAAATCGAGGTTAATTCCAACCTCATGAGCAATGGCTGGAAGATGAAGGATTGTATTAGTTGATCCACCAATTGCCATATCTACAGTAAGGGCATTAGTAAAGGCTTCCTTAGTCATAATTGCACGTGGCTGAATTTTGGCTTTCACTAGTTCCATAATTCGAAAGCCAGAGGTTTTAGCTAAACGCAGGCGACGGGCATCAACGGCTGGAATCGTACCATTACCAGGAAGCCCCATTCCTAAAACTTCTGTTAAACAGTTCATGGTATTAGCCGTAAACATTCCAGAACAAGAACCACACCCCGGGCAGGCCCGTTCTTCAAGAGCTGCTAAATCTTCCTTGGTAATTTTACCAATTGCTTCTGCTCCTACTCCCTCAAAAACGGAATTCAGATCAAGGCGGTTACCGTTAAGTTCTCCGGCTAACATTGGGCCGCCGCTGATAATAATGCTTGGGAGGTTAAGTCTTCCGGCTGCCATTAACATACCCGGAACTATTTTGTCGCAATTGGGGATTAAGACCAACCCGTCGAAGGCATGTGCACCAGCCATGATCTCTATTGAGTCGGCGATCAACTCCCGACTGGCCAGTGAGTATTTCATCCCTTCATGTCCCATAGCAATACCATCACAGACACCAATGACGCCAAATTCTATTGGAGTACCTCCTGCCATTCTTATTCCGGCTTTAACAGCCTCGGCTATTGTCCGGAGGTGGATATGGCCGGGAATTATTTCATTGAAAGAATTAGCAATACCAATTAAAGGCCTGCTTAGTTCTTCATCAGTATAGCCCATGGCTTTGAATAAAGAACGATGAGGAGCTCTAGAGGTTCCTTTTTTCACCTGATTGCTACGCATAAAATAACACTCCTTTGCTCGGATTTAAATACAGAGTTTCTATTTTATTCGTGATCGAAAAAAAAAGTCCTTTTCTGGACTCTAACAGGATAAATTTTGCTGCGGATTATTTTAAGACGCAAAAAAGGTAAAAATATTTAAATTAGCTTGCCTAGGTTATTATTAAAGACGAATGATGAGCTAGGAGATAGATTATACATTTTTTCATGTTATAAAAATTCAGGTAGTACAAAATAAAAACCGGCTCTAAGGCCGGGCTTATTTGAAATTTCTTCTACGCATACTTACGATCAATATTATTTAGGCTTGTAAGTTCGACAATAGGTTCCTTTAGAGGTTTTAGCCTCATCTTTTCCTTCACCCAGGGTTCCCATCTCCATGGTAAGGTCACCGATGGATTGATTATCAATTTCTATAGCTTCTGCGGCACATAAATTATTATTCTCCCAATAATCACAACTATCGACATAGCATTGGACTTTAACATTACTTTTGGGCATGAACTGATACCTCCTTTTTTTTATTTTCTCCGGAAAGATAGCTGTTCATACTTTTTGTTAGTAAAAACTTAGGTGTAAATAATTCTTTAATTACGGTAAATGGTTGTATTGCTCATGCATTTCCTTCAAAAACAGGTAGTCCTCCACCCCAGCTTTGCTGGAGCACGTGAAAAGATGAAAATCCAATTTAAGTTGTAATTTCCGCCTCTGCTTTACCAAGAATGCTGAATGAAGAAATTTAATTTCATTGCTGAAACAACATTCTGACCTGGCTAGGTAAAGAAAACTGCAAAGACAGACTGTCATTCGTAACTCGCCACTCGTTTAAGAGATGATTATTGTAAGTATCCAGGCGGTACCCAGACCACTTCCTAAGCCTATTAAAGTGTGAAGGAACCCTGACATCTCCCGGGCGATTGGAAGTAGTTCGCTCCAGACCAAAAGGCACATGGCACCTCCGGCAAAACCTAGAGATGAAGCAGTCCAAACGGTGGCTATAGATCCGAGAATTCCGCCAAGTAGCGCTCCGATACACATTGGCAATTCAGCAATTGTAAGTACAAAAGCTATTCTCTTCCAGCTGGTCTCTCCTAATCTTAGAGTAGCTGCCACTGCTAAACCCTCCGGAATATTATGAATGGCCATCAATAAGGATAATTGCCACCAAAGAGTTGATTCTGGATCATTAGCAAAGACTGTTCCCACGGCAACCCCTTCAGGGAAATTATGCAAAGCAATCCCAATACCCAGTAGCATTCCCGCTTTAGTAAACTTGGAAGTTATTTTCGTAGGATCAGAAAGTTGGTAGTATTTTCTTAATAATAAAATAAAAACCGCTCCCCAAAAAAAACCAGCTAAAGTATAGTTGGGGCCAAGCTCCCAAGCTTCAGGGATTAAATCCCAGATAACTACGCCTAACATTACTCCACCGGAGAATCCGACCAGTATGCTTTGTTGTTTTGGAGTAATCTTTGGTACAAAGATTGCTCCAAATCCTCCCAGCCCCGCACCTAAAATTCCCACAAAAAACCCTAAGACTGCAGCAGAAAAAATAACCTTCAATCCATTCCCCTCCTGCTTTCCATCTTATTCCTGAAGGCATACCGGATATGCCAGCGGCTGATGGGGGAGAATAAAATTTATCCTGGAAGAAGGTTGAGTTGGTAAAGTTGAATATACTTTTTATCTTTATTGCCGGATTAGCCGGGGCTTTAATGGCGGTTCAGGGGAGCCTAAATTCCTATCTTGGAGAAAAACTGGGTTTACTCCCTGCTACCTTCAGTGTACAATTTCTTGGAACTTTAACAGTGGGGGGATTACTTTTAGTTTTTATGAAAGGGGAATCACTTCTGCAAAAACTGCCAGGAATACCTTTTTATTTTTGGCTAGGTGGTCCGATTGGGGTAGCAATTATCTATGGGGTAGCAGTAGCAATTCCTAAATTAGGCGTGGGGATTGCTACTACTGGAATTATCTTCTTTCAGTTAATAACAGCCTATCTTATTGATCACTTTGGCTTGTTTAATCAAGAAACGATTCCTTTTACTATTGGAAAAGTAATCGGAATCGTTTTAATGGTGATTGGAGCTTTTCTTTTATTAAGAAAATGATTAACTGTTAATTACAACGGAAACAACATCAACAACTTTTTGGGGGTCAAAAGGCTTTAAAATATAATTGCGGGCTCCAGCCAAAATAGCATCAATCACGGTGGTTTTTTTTGCTAGGTTAGTACACATGATGATCCGGGCATCGGGGTCAAATTTAATAATTTCTTTTACGGCATCGATGCCTTTCATATCAGGCATAATGATATCCATAATTACCAAGTCGGGGAAATATTGCTTATATTTCTCTACCGCCTCAGCACCATTAGTAGCTTCTGCGACTATATTATACCCAGCAGCGGTTAAAATTCGAGATAGTTTTAATAAAACTACCTGTGCATCATCAACCAGCATTATTGAATTACCCATTAGCATAACTCCTTTTTATCCACTAGCTCTTCATTAACTATTATACTGAGGAAGCGTATAAGGCTGTCAATTAAAATTAATCTGAATTCGTGACATCTTTAGCCACCAGGGTAAATCGTGAAGCTTGCGATAGTGCTTACCCTGGTATGGATCAACAAGTCACTGGTTCAGAACTGCAGATATGTTGCATGATAGTTGGAATATAGGGATAACAATTAGCCCTAAGGGATTCTCCAAGCTAAATGCATTTTTATGCGGTTAAAATAGAAGAGACTACATCTAAAACCTTTTGGGGTTCAAAAGGTTTAATAATGTAATTTCTAGCTCCTGCTTCGATAGCCTCTATTACCATGCTTTTTTGTCCAATAGCTGAACACATGACGACTTTGGCTTCGGAATCATATTCTCTTATTTTTCGAACAGCTTCAATGCCAGACATTGTTGGCATAGTAATATCCATCATAACCAGATCAGGATTTATTTTTCTGTATAGGTCTACAGCCTCCATACCATTGCTAGCTTCTCCTGCTATTTCGTAGCCCCCTGCTCTTAATATTCTAGTCAACATAAGTCTAGTGACTTGAGCATCATCTACTAGCATTATCCGATAACTCATGCTTAGATACCTCCTGATAATAGGATAATCCTTATTATTGATATCGGCAAATTTATCAAAAAAATAAGACCTTAAAAAAAAACCGGCCATCTGGCCGGTTTTTTATTTTATTTCTACTCCCTGCTCATTAATGTGTTGTATCCGTTCCTCCATACCAGATGATGCATTTATAAATAGACGGAAACGTTCTCGGTTTAAAGTTCCAATACACTCATAACAAAGTATCTCTTGAAACTGATCATTGAGAATTATTGCTTTTTTAAGTTGTTCAAGCTTTAAATTTTTATTTAGTCTTTCTTTAACTTCAGTTTCACTTAAGCGTGGTGAGGGAATTACTCTTTTCTGGTCATGGAAAGTCAAATAGGAAAGAGCCTCAGTACCTAGGACCTCGCCATTATCTAGAGCTACTTGAACTTTTATCATTTCCGGATAAACAACAGTCTGTTGGATGGTAGGACAGAGAGAGACTAAAGCAATATTTCTAAATTCTTCAACTGCTACTGGAGTCATTCCCGAGTATCCTCGATTTTCAAGATGATTTCTAGCTCTAGTTTTTGCTTCGTCAAGGGAAATACTGGTTTTTGCAACATTTCTCTCTTTAAGCATCCATCCGACATGTCCTCCTTTAACTGTAACGGCTAGACGAGCAAGATCGGCAGTTTTCGTTTTTTCCCCCTCTTTACTTTCTTCTGTGAGGCGGAAATGATAAAGGGGGTAATTTCCTTTAATTTGCCCCTCGTAATTAGCACGGTAACGGGTTGAATCTTTTTCAATAAAATCTAAAGCTATTTTGCGTGCTTGCTCAACGCTTATATTTTCACCGGTAATGCCTTTAGGAGTAGGCTTAATATTAAGTAAATTACCTTCTAATTCAGGTTCGGGAAGACGTTCAAAACCATCTTCCATCATCAGAAAACCTTTGGTAATTTTGTTTGTATCCAGGCGGCTAGAAACATCTGTAGTCATAGCGGTGGCACTAATCCGATCTACACTTATCCATTTTTCACTAGATTCTAGCATCCGTTCCTGAAGGGTAGTGAGTTGCTCAGAAAGATAGCGGGCTTGTCGATGTAGTCCGCTTAAAGTGTTCCAGTCTTTTTCCGATAAAACCTGATTGCTGGTATCCACTGTCACAGGTTTCTGATTTCCATTTTGGTTTAATTGATTTACCATGTTGAAAGAAAAAGCCCCTACTTTGGCGAGAAACTCCTTTGTTTTGGCAAGTTCTACTGAGGCTAAGGGGAGTTGTCCCATATCTTCTTGGGAAAGATAGGCTTGGCGCCAAATATCGGTAAAGTTTTTTAACAACTTGGGAGGTGAGTTTGATACCAATACTTTAGCTAATTGGGTCTCTAAATCACCAACATGCATAGATAATTCAGAAAACGACTTATTATATTGATTTTCAGCCCTAAGCTCCCAACTTCGTTTACTACGATACTGGCTGTAACCCCAAACTAAGGAAGCTACTAATGCAATAGTGAGAAGGGGGATAGTTATTTTGAGATTTAAATGTTTTTTTTCATCAGTCAATCTTTCCAACCTTCCTTTCAATAATGAAAATCTAATTATCTATAGTTTTTAACTTAAATTAGGCTATCCATAAATTGTAGTAATTTTTCTATTTCCTCGGGTAATACCGGAATTAGCTTAATGGCCTAACAATATATTCCGATTTAAAAAGGCTTCTTTAGAAATTAGGGTAAATGGTAAGACCTAATAAACTACATAGGCTATCATTCAATATGAGTGACGATTCACTAGCAACCAGCGATGAGAATGCATTATGGAACTCCCTCAACTAATATTCCCCAGTCAGCTTGAGATATTCAGGCGAAAATCCTTTCTTCTAATTAAGTGATTGTAAGAAGTTACCATGACCTTAAAAATTCCTATAAGCGCTTGACATCGGCAGTAAACTCCTTTATAATTGATAAAATTTATATCTTTAACAGATAAGGAGGTTATGAAGTGGCCTATTTTTATAAAGAACCGAGCAGAACCTTTAGCGAGTATTTACTGCTCCCTAATTTAACAACCAAAGGTTGTGTTCCGGAAAAGGTAAGTCTTCGGACCCCAATTGTTAAGTTTAAAGAGGGAGAATCTTCTCCTTTATCTTTGAATATTCCACTTTGCTCAGCCATAATGCAGGCGGTTTCCGATCATAAGATGGCGATTGAATTGGCAAGAAGCGGAGGTATTTCCTTTATTTATGCCTCGCAACCAATTGAGGAACAAGCAGAAATGGTACGGAAAGTTAAAAATTATAAAGCGGGTTTTGTTGTAAGTGACTCAAATCTAAAACCCGACAATACTCTCCGGGATGTTATGGCTTTGACGGAAAGGACAGGCCATGCTACGATTGCAATTACTGAAGATGGTACTGCTAATGGCCGACTAAAGGGGATTGTTACCAGTAGGGATTATCGGAAAGGAAGGACCCCGGTAGAAACCAAAATTAAAGATTTTATGACACCATTTTCTTCGATGATTTATGGAAAAGAAGGGATTACTTTATCTGAGGCTAATGATTTGATTTGGGAACATAAATTAAATTGTCTGCCAATCATCGATGAAAACCAGAACCTCAGATACCTGGTTTTTCGGAAAGATTATACAGCGCATAAGGAGAACCCTTTGGAACTGCTTGATGATCATAAGCGGTTAGTAACTGGTGCCGGGATAAATACTAGGGATTATCGGGAAAGAGTACCTGCTTTAGTGGAAGCGGGTGCAGATATCCTTTGTGTCGATTCTTCTGATGGTTTTACAGAATGGCAGTATGAGACGATTAAATATATTAAAGAAGAGTTTAATGATACCGTTAAGGTTGGCGGCGGTAATGTAGTTGATGGCGAAGGATTTTTGTATCTAGCAGAAGCAGGCGCAGATTTTGTGAAAATAGGGATTGGGGGAGGATCAATCTGTATTACCAGAGAACAGAAAGGGATTGGCCGGGGACAAGCTACTGCAGTCATTGAAGTGGCAAAAGCCAGGGATGATTATTTTAAGAAAACTGGCGTTTATATCCCACTCTGCTCTGACGGAGGGATTGTCCATGATTATCATATGGTTTTAGCTTTAGCTATGGGTGCAGACTTTGTGATGCTAGGAAGGTATTTTGCCCGTTTTGATGAAAGCCCCTCACGTAAGGTACGTAAGGGTATGAATTTTGTTAAAGAATACTGGGGAGAGGGTTCCAACCGGGCAAGAAACTGGGCAAGGTACGATATGGGTGGAGAGGATAGGTTGGCTTTTGAAGAAGGTGTAGATTCCTATGTTCCGTATGCCGGAAAATTAAAAGATAACCTGGATATTACTCTTGCAAAGATCGGTTCAACAATGTGTAACTGTGGGGCACTAACTATCCCTGAGTTACAGGAAAAGGCTAGGCTTACTCTGGTCTCTCCGCTCAGTCTCAGAGAAGGTAGTGCTCATGATGTAATCCTTAAAAAAGACGGAGATTTTGATTTTTCCTAGGATTAAGAATTGATAATTCAATTGTTATGATTTATCGCTTGACTGTTACCTAAAAGGATTATCAATTCTCAGAGGATATTAATAGGAAGAAGCCACTGTACAGTGGCTTCTTTTTTTGTGAATTCAAGTTTAGTCAAGAACTATTTTCCGAGTTTCCATGTAAAAACGTTTTTCATCGGCTTCGCCCATGGAAAAGGTCTTTCTGGGCAAGGCGCCGTCCTTAATTACTGTTTTAAAGAGATCATGTTTATCCATAGTTGGTAACAAAAGGCCAATATTGCCAGGTTTAGTCCCTAATTCTACTGTTTCTTGATCCCCATGAATATAATCAATCTTTGTTTGCGGGTATTTACAGAGAAAAGCATCAAGAAAAAGCTGGAGGGATCCAACAGTTAGATGAGTACGGGGATTATTAATAGAAACTATTCCTGAGGAATTCTCAGTAAAAAAGGAAAAACACTGGGCTTTATCTGATATGTCATGTAGCCAAGGGGTATTTGACTCGTCAACTTGAAAATCATAGTAGGCTTGTAATTCTGAAAAAAACAGCTCAGGATCAACATTAAACAGCACGCGATGAATTGGGTGAAAAAGCAAACCTTGATCATAGAGGTTAACAACTTCTACTAAAGCATATCTAGCAGGATGATTAAGGAGTTGCTGCGGATCTTCGGATTTAGATTTGATTGTTTCCCAGATCGCCTTGGCAGTAGCAAGGGAGTGATTCCCATCGCCAACGGCAAAGAGTAAGGTTTCATCTTTAACCCCATATTTCTGGTAAATAACTTTGGGGTCAGCTAGATTAGCCAAGGCTTTTTGGATCTGTTCCAACAAATTCTGGTCTTTGATGTGGTACCCCGTAAGGTGGCCGCTATTCATCATCAAATCGAAGTCATAGAGTTTAGGTAAACCGTTTAATTGATTAAATAGAGGTTCAATTACTGTTTGCTCAGGGTCATCCAGTAAAAGCATAATATGGGGTAATTCTAAGTGGCCCCCATGCCGGATTTTGATTCTGGGGGGTAAACGATCAGTAATCGTCTCTTCAGTAGAGCGGATCAAACTTTTAGAACCTTTATGGTAATCATATTTTTCCAGGTCAACAGCTAGTAATAAGCCTTTTCTTGACTGTACATTGGGTGTTTGCCGGTCAATTAGGATAAAGCCTGGTTCTAAAGGATTCAAAACACCTTTTGCTAGGTAATTTAACATATTTTCTTTGATCTGTGTAATCCGAGCCTCTACATCAGGATCTGTCAAGTGAATTTCAGGTAAGATTAAGTCAAGCGTTGAAGGGTTTTTACCCACATACTCTTCTACTTCATCCCAGTATTTCCGGTTAGAAGTATATTGATCACAAGCGATTACTGACCATTTTTGTAGGCTAATTTGATAATTAGGTAGTAAGACAGAAGGAATTTTGACAGCTAAGTTGGGAAAGTCAATCATTATTACACACTCCTTTAAATCTACAGTCTCATATTTGATAAGATACCTTTGGTAGAAGAATAGCATAATTACCTATCTCAAATTGCACACCCTTTAAGCAAAGAAATACTCTATCAACTGGATGTGAAATAAAAGCCTAGCTAAATCAGGAGCAAAAAGGGAGATATTAAGCGAGTATTTGACCATAATAAAAGCATTTTATGAGCCAGTTTACTCAAGATAAAACTGGTGATTGTAAAGCTCAGGATCCAAACTAGTGACAAAGGGGGAGAGCTGTTCAGAGTAGTATAGATAAAGCCGGTGCAATGCTCTAGTACAAGCGGTATAAAAGAGTTTTTTTTCATTTTTTAGATAATAATTTTCTCTGTTAGCATTATAAATAAGAACAGCATCAAATTCTAAACCCTTTGCCAGGTAAGAAGGGATAATTATCACACCGGTAGAGAAAAGCTCATCATCATTGGTGATCAGACGGATTTTTGTCAAGTATTTTAATTGCTGATATAGTTTACGACATTGACGAGAGGTTTTAGCAATTACAGCAATTGAAGTCATACCCTCTTTTTTTAGTTCTTGAATTTGATTAGTGATGGCTTTTGGAAGCAGGCTTTCTTCTTTAACTTTTGTAATTAAGGGTTTAATCCCTGGGCGGTTAATATATTCGGTTGTTTCATCATTTTCTAGGAGAGCCTTAGTAAAATCAGCAATTTCTTTGGTAGAACGATAGCTTTTACTTAAACGGAATAAGCCGGGCTTTTTTTGGGCAAAAACCTCTTTAATATTCTCGAAAGTATTTTGATATTGAACAGGATGAATTGCTTGGTTTAAATCTCCTAAGATAGTGAAGGACGCTGCTGGAAAGAGTTCTTTAATTACTTCGTACTGGAGAAAAGTATAATCTTGCGCTTCATCAATAATTAGGTGTTTTAGATCTGGGAATTTTGGGAACCCCTCAATTTTACCCCAAAAGAAAAGGAGAGGAGCAAGATCTTCACACCCCACCCATCCACGATTCAGATTTTTTATTGTTTCTGATCGGATCTTGTCAATATTAGAGGGAAGAAGAGTCCCCTCGGCCATTTTGTAAAACAAATCTTGATCGGAAAAGAGATCTTTATAAAGCTCAAGGGAGTCAAAGCGGGTCCAGGATTTGATCTGGTCTTTAACGGGCTCAAGTTCCTCTTTTACAGCTAGCCGGCTACGGGCTTTAAGTTCTTTCTCATTGACAATGCTACGGTCCCCGGCAAAAAGCTTTAAATAATACTGGAGTCTTTGTTTAGCGTGGGGACGGAGTAGAAAGTATGCCCGACGTTGAATTTGTAGGAGGCGTTTTTTCTTTGGCAGGTAAGAAAAGCTTTCTTCGTAAAGTTCCTGGAGTTGTTCTTTACTTAAGATATTTTTCTCAAGAAATAAAAGATCGGAAAAGGGTTTTCCCTGCTGCGTTAGATATTGAATATAGTTTTTAATTACCTGATAGAAATCAGGAGTAGTCTTATAATGGATATTGTCTATCCTGTATTGATCTTCTTTTTTTATTGTGAGAATAAATTCCAGTTGGTCATTGAAATCTTCAATTTTCAATTGATTAGGGAGTAATTTTCTAGTAAAATCCTGAAAAGTAGTACAAAGGATATTCTCTTCTCCAAGTTCAGGAAGGACATTGGAGATATAATCTTTAAATATGCGGTTTGGCGAAAAGATTAATATATTTTTACTGGTGATTTTCCCGTGATCTTTATATAGATAATAGGCGGCACGATGGAGAGCGATCGATGTTTTTCCGCTCCCAGCAGCTCCTTGAACAAATAAAACCTGATGGTGATCATCCCGAATTACCCGGTTTTGTTCACTTTGGATACTAGAAACAATAGTTTTCATCTTTTCATTGCTATGTTTGCTTAAAATTTCTTGGAGGATCTGATCATCAATCTTTATGCTACTCTCAAACATATAAATAAGTTGGCCATTTTCGATCTTATATTGCCGCTTTAAAAGAATTTTGCCTGAAATTACGCCAGCCTGGCATTGATAGTGGGCAGAACCTAAGGGAAAATCATAGAACATACTACAGATCGGGGCCCGCCAGTCGTAGACGAGAAGATTACCTTTCTCTTTATCGATTAAGGAAGAAATTCCGATGTAAATCTCTTCTGGTTTGTTGGTTCCGTTTTCCAAAAAATCAATCCGGCCAAAATAGGGAGATAAAAGCATTTTCTCCAGTTTGGCAATTAGGCGATGACTATTCTCTAGTGCAACCTCTAAATTTTGGAGTTCATTAACTTGTTGCGAAAGTTTAAGTGCATCATCAAAGCTATATACATTACGAGGGCCATCATCCCAGAGCATTTTCCGCTCAGTCATAACTGTACTTTTTTGCCTATTAAGGAACTGCTTCTCTATTTCCAGCTGTTGTTGGATTTCGAATAAAACTTGTTTTAATCGATCTTCTTCATATTGACGATCAAAAGTATTCTTAGTCATTTTTACCTCCTTAATTAGGGATAACGGTGATGGTTAGTGCCATTTGTGTTCTGAGGAAATTGTACCATATATTATACCGAAATGGCGATTTTCAATAAAGCAAGATTAAAAGAAGAAAAGACCATAAAAAGGGTTTATTGTAAATAAGACGAAAACAATAAAGAGTTAGCCTTTAGAGTTTTGTTAAGGTAGATAGAAAATACAAATTTTATTATATCATATGTGAGCTCTAAAGTAGAATAGGAGAGGCTAGAAATGGATGAGTCGCTCTATTTTTTGGAAGAGGACTTAATTTATGACTTGATTAATCAAACTGTCCCCACTAAGGAGCAGATTTTAACCCTTATTGAATGTCGATTAGCCTATTGGCCGGGATGTTACCTACGAGAAAATGGCCATACAGTTGGTATTTTTGATGATCTTTATCAAGCGGTTAAAAATCACCCGGCAAAAGCAGTTTATCTATTGAAATTGGCTTTAGAGGTGGTTTGTGGCAAGTGCTGGGAAGACCTTGCTCAGTTTGAATGTGGATTGTATCTTGTACAAATATTGGCTAAGGCTACTACCACCCACATACTCCCGGAAGGGATAGAAGAGATGGTTTTAAAAGTGAAAGAGATTTTCCAGGATTTAATTGTAGATTCAACCAGTCCAAAAACTGCTGAAAAATTGCTCTTTTCAATTCTAAATTGGTGTAGAATTAAGTGAGGGAAACTACACGATTGAGCTAAGCTATACTAGAGCACGTAACACGTTAAAAGGATGAACCTCTCTCATCCGTAGATAATAAAGGCTGTTATTTAACACGAACGAAGCCGAGAACCTACAAAACCTTAAGTATAAAATCCGAAAGGGGGCATTGCGATGCCAAAAATAAGATTAGTAGCATTAGATTTAGATGGAACTTTACTACGGAGAAACAAGACGATTGGTGAGGCTACTAGAAGAATACTGAATAATCTTCATGAGCAAGGGGTAGAGATTGTACTGGTTACCGGTAGAATGTATCATTACACAAAGCATGTGCAGGAATTATTAGGGTTTCCTGTTAATTTTGTCTGTACAGACGGGGCTTTTTTACTTCCCAAAGGTTACAGCCAACCAGTTTTTGAGAGTATAAATCCAGAAGTGACAAAAGTGGTTCTGCAGACACTCAAAGAACATCTTAATGTGGTTTATACGGTAAGTAATGATGAAATAATTAGTTTTTGCGCGCAACCAGATTTGGAGATTCGTTCCTGGGGTTTTAAGCTACGCCAGGATGACTTTTGTTCAGATAAAGATATTAATATTAAACAGATTGAACAGATTATTATTATTGAACAAGTAGTAAAAGCTCAGAAAATATATAAAAACTTAAAATCTATTCTCCCTGGTATTAAACTTGATATGAGTCCTTCCTTAAAAAGCGGGTATAATCAGCTTATTATCCGTCCGGATGGCGTTGATAAAGGAAGCGGGCTGAGAAGTATAGCAGAGAGATTAAAGATTGATCTGAGGGAGACGGTAGCTTTTGGGGATTGGCTAAATGATCTACCGATGTTTAAGGAAGCCGGACTTGCAATAGCTCCGGCTAGTGCTGTACCGGAGGTCAGAGAACAGGCAGATATTGTCTCAGATTACTCTAATGATGAAGATTTTATTGCGATTGAAATCGAAAAACTATTAGCTGAGAAAATTGCTTAATTACCCTCTTAATACTCACGGCACATCTGTTAAGGGTTTTTCCGCGAAAATAACTTTTTGTAAATTGGACAATTCTTTCAAATATTAGTTAAACACTATATATTGTGATTAGATACAAGATTAGGTAATTGTGTAATTCCCCTAGGATATAAAAAGAGGCTGTAAAGAGCAGCCTCTTTTTATATAAAAGAAAATTTGCGGGAAATTACGATTACAATTCCACTTTATTTTCCATAACTGCTACAGCTAAGCGGACTGCAGCTTCTACATCCTTTAAATCAATCATTTCCGAGGGGGAATGAACATAGCGGCAAGGAATGGAGATCACGCCTGCTGGAACCCCTGCTCTGGTTAGATGAATAGCACCTGAATCAGTACCACCAAAGGGTAAGACCTCAAATTGATGAGGGATGGAATTTTTCTCCGACAAAGTAGTTAGTAAATCCCTAACTTGAGGATGAGTAATCAGCGAACGATCCTTAATTTTAATTGCTGCTCCCTGTCCAAGTTTGACTGCCATACGTTCGCATTCCGGTGTATCACCAGTACTGGTAACATCAATGGCGATTCCAAGGTCGGGTTCAATCCCAAAAGCTGAAGTCCGGGCACCACGAAGGCCTACTTCCTCTTGGACAGTGAAAGTGCAGAAAAGGTCATTCTGAGGATTAGTGGCCCGTTTCATCGCTTCAATAAGTACAGCACAACCAATCCGGTTATCCAGGGATTTGGCGATTACGCGGTCGCCTAAATCGGAAAACTCATGATAATAGGTGGCAATATCACCAATCGAAACTTTTTCTTTAGCTTCTTTTTCTGAGGAGGCACCAATATCCAGATATAGCTTATCTAAGGTTAAGTCTTTAATATTATCGATTTTTTCTGCACCAAAGACTCCGATTGTGCCCTTTTGAAACCGTGCTCTCTGTCCGAACAGACGATGGGGTGAGACCCCTCCTACATTACCAAAGCGCAAAAATCCTTTTTCATCGATATCAGTTACAATCATCCCGATTTCATCCATATGTGCTGCAAACTGGATTTTAGTTTCCCCGCCGCGTTTAATGGCAATAAGATTCCCAAGGGTATCTTCTTTTACTTCGTCGCAGTAGTTTTTGATCTCTTCCCTAATAATATTTCGAATTTGCTCTTCCCGGCCAGAGGGAGAACTAATGGTGGTTAGTTTTCTAATCAACTCTTTCATACGGGTAACCCCTTTCTTTCAATACTTTTTAAAAACGCATCCGCAAGTTTGATCGTATTCTCATAATCATCCAGGTTCAAAACGGAGACCGGTGAATGAATATAGCGACAAGGAACAGAGAGTATACCTGCAGTGATTCCGGCCCGGGATTGATTAATAGCTCCGGCCTCTGTTCCTCCAGTAATTGACTCCCTAAACTGGTAAGCGATCCCAGACTCACGTGCAACTTCAATTAGCCTCTCAACTAGAGCTTGGTTGACGATTACAGAGCGATCCATAAAACTGATGGCCGGACCTTTGCCGATTCTGGTTGATTGTTTATGTTTTTTAGAAGCAGGAACATCTCCTGCTGAGGTTCCCTCAAAGCCTAAAGCTAGGTCGGGGTTTATTCTGAAGGCTGCTACAGTTGCGCCTCTAAGGCCCACCTCTTCCTGGACAGTAAAAGCATAATAAACAGGAAAATCATAAGTGTTTTCGATCAGGTTTAAAAGAATAGCACACCCCACCCGATCATCTAGTGCTTTTCCTTTAAACATACGGTCACCAAATTCTCCGGCTTTTATATCAAAAGCTGCCAGATCGCCGATATTGACATCCTTCTCCGCATCGTTTTTATCTTTGGCTCCGATATCTACGAAGAGCGAGGGTATTTTGACCGGTTTTTCCCTTTCCTCCCTTTCTTGTAGGTGGATAGGTTTGGCACCAATAACGCCGGGAATTTTATTGGGGCCGATTACTACTCTTTTCGAGAGTAAGACTCTTTCATCAATACCGCCCATGGGTTTAATCTTAAGGAGCCCGCTATTATCGATGCCGACAACCATTAAACCTACTTCATCCATATGGGCGGAAAGCATTACTTTAGGACCTTTTTTATTTTCGCCGGTCACGGCCAGGAGGTTTCCAAGATTATCGGTTTCAAATTTATCGACTTTTCCTTTAATCCGGTTGCGGATATACTCCCGAACGGCTTCTTCCCGGCTGGAAACAGCATTTAATTCAGATAATTCCTTTAACAATACTTCAACCCCCCTACAAACTCGCTATTGATTTCCATGACAAATTCAGCGAGTAATCTGCCTGTTTCTCTTAGGTCTTCTAGGGATAAGGTCTCAACTGAAGTATGCATATAACGAAGAGGGATGCTGACAAGACCGCTGGCTACCCCAGCTTGGGCTACTTGAATCGCATAAGCATCAGTTCCCCGCGGAGTAACTTCGGCTTCAATCTGATATTTTACATTTCCACATTTAGCAGCTTCTTTGAGTTTTTCAAAGACTTTTGGATGCATCTGCGGACCAGTTACTATAACGGGCCCCTCTCCTAATTTAAAGGCCTCATAATCAGGAAGGCCGGGCATTTCACCATGGGTGACATCAATGGCAACCCCAATATCAGGATTAACCCCATAGGAACTGACAAAAGCACCTCTTACCCCTAACTCCTCTTGGACAGTTACTACACAATAAACATCAGCTTGATGACGGAGGTCTTTTAGTCGTTTCAAACATTCAACTAATGCGACTACTCCAGCACGGTCATCCATAGCCTTCCCTGAGCAGAGAGAATTTTTTAATTGGCAAAACTTTCTTTTAATGGTGATAGAATCTCCAATTTTGACTAAAGATTCTGCTTTTTCCTGAGAAAGCCCCAAATCAATAGTCATATCCTGAATCTTAATAGATTTTCCTCTCTCATCCGGAGTCTGAATGTGGGGTGGTTTGGCACCAATAATCCCCAAAAGGTCTTTTTTGCCGTGGACAATCACCTCTTGTCCGACCAGAACGCGTTGGTCAATACCGCCAATGGAAGAGAAACGGAGAAATCCTTCTTCGATGTCTGTAACAATTAAACCGATCTCATCCATATGAGCAGCAAACATAATTTTTGCTGGGGTTTCGCCGAGCCCTTTCTTATAAAGAATAATATTTCCTAATTTGTCGCGGCGTAGATCAGAAACCCATTCACGTCCTTCTCCATGAGTAAAAAAATCTAAAATTATACTGGCGGCTCCATCTTCACGTCCGGAGACGCCTGTTGCTTCGGTGAGTTTTGTTAAAAGCGATGTACTTTTCACACGGTAGCCTCCTTTCTGCTAACTCTTTTATTATAACTTTTTTCTCTATTAAATGCAGGGGTAAATTAAAAATATCTGATATTTGAGGGAATTGTATAATTGCTTTATTTAATCAACCTAGAAAAGGCCTTTGATATTTTTTACACTATGAAAGAGCCAGGCCACTAGTAGTAACTGGCTATTTAGGTGCTTTTAACATTCATAGAGTAAAGAGTATGGAGTATTCCAGTTTAAGTTCTGTGTTTGAATAACCAGGCACGTAATTGTTTTAGATCTTCATTGTCAGGGTAAAGATTTTCTTTTTGTAGATTTGCCAGTTGTTTTAGATTCTCCGGATTGGAACTAAAGTAAAGGATGAGATTGCGTATAATACTCATCGTGGCCGGAGTAATATAATGTTCCATCCCTTCAACCTGTTCCTCTACACCAACATCAGCTTTGACCAGATGTAAAAATTCCTTTAATGTTTCATCACGCCAGACTAAAAACCGACCGTAACTGAGTCCTTTTGCGGTTAGAGATATATTTCGGTATTTTTCGTAAACAATGAATTTTGCCTCATCCAATTTCTGGATCATCCTTGTTACAGAAGAAGGTTTAACCTGGATGGCTGTTGAGAGATCGATGGGTCTTACATAACCCTGCTTCTTTACTATCCGGTAAAACATTTCCAAATAATCTTCCATACTCTCTGTTAAGAAGGTGTTTTTAGACAAGATTGGCAACCTCCTTTTTTTTAAACAGGTATGCTTAAAAGATTTTACCTTGCTAACAATTAGCTTGGGGTAGATATCATATTTTTAGCTTATGCTAAATCTAAAAAAAAAGACCAATAAAAAAAAGCCCGTATAAGAGTGAACTGTTGTTAACTTATACAGACTTTTATATTAAAGCTTTTTGCGTTGTGCCCTTTTTAAAAGGTC
>DIPO01000070.1:443-15707 GCA_002427045.1 Firmicutes bacterium UBA5486 | reverse complement strand
AAATCAATGACAACGCAAAAAGCACTATTAAGAGCTATTCAAAATACTATAATGGATTGATTGTAATTAACCTGCTTTCTTCCGAACGGAGGGCAATAATAGCACCTCTAATTGCATAAGCCACCGGATCTCCAGCTGGGCTTCGACGAATAGCTTTGATAACTGTTTCAGGGATTAAGCCTAGGTCCAACAAGCGGCTACGGGCTAACCCTTTGGCCTTAAGTGCGACAACTTTTCCTTCTTTGCCCACTTGGAGTTTTGAGAGTTCTATTTCTGTTGACCGGGTCATGGAGAACCTCCTTTATTTCAATAATAAGGAATTGCATATTAAAAAATCTGACATATAAACTATTTTTAGATAAAGATAACTTAATAAGTACCATGTAAAGGATTTGTTCGCAACTAAGTTATATTAGTTTATGTATTATTCTAATCTAGTGTGCAGGTAGGAAGAGATTTGGGTACAAAAAGGAAACGAGCTGCTAATTTAATAATCCTCTTATGCACTAATGATCATTTTAAAACAGTTCTCCAGGAAAAATATTCTTCTTTATTTCCCCATGATAGATTGGGATTATTATTAGTAGCTAAAGCTGAAGGGATGAACCGGATAAGAATGCTGATTACTAATATGAAAGAAGATATAGTTCGCAGGGAGAAAAGACCATTAGCGGTTGCCAATAAAAGCTGCCAGCTGATTTTCCCAGAAATATAAAAACTTAAAACAAAAAGGAATAAAAAAGGAGAAATCCCCACAAGAAGTAAGAGAAAGTTAATGATTCTCTTAGGTGCAGTAGTAGCGGGAGAGAGTAAGGGCCAGAAAACAAGGGAAGGTAAGAGAAAAGCCAGGCTAGAAAAACCCGAATCCAACAGGATATTGGCTATTACAATAATTAATAAAAGTGTAAGATCAGTCCCTAGTCGGGCTTCCAGACTAATTTCCTTACCGAGGGCCAACAAATGATGGAGAAGGCCATAACTGATGAAGATGGTAGCTACAACTAAAAGAAGAGGTAATATTGGTGGATGATTAAGAACCGGGTCTTTTAGCGTGGCGGGATAAAGTTCATATTTTAAGAGTAATCCTTTCTTCGGTAAAAGACGGAGAAGTAAATACCCGAAAACCCCAGAACAAAAAATAGCAAAAAGATGCCGAATTTCCAGCCAGATTTCACGAGTATAATGTCTCCCTTTCTTCCAAGCAATCAAGGTTCTTACGAATAAAGGGAGCAATACTAATAGTTGCAGTATTCTTATTACCCATGCCGGCAAGTAATGAGAGCCGATTTTGAAATAGAACATGTCTTCTTGGGGAAACTCTGTTAAAAGTTGCAAACTACGGAGTAAACGCTCGCTTGCCTTTCCATAGCGACTAATTGTTTCTGGCAGAATTTTTTCAATGGTATCGCCGGTGGTGTGATGATATTCTGCTTGCCAGGCATGGTTTTTAGGGGCTCCTGCCAAATTAATGGCTGGAATTCCACTACGTAAATAAATCCCATGTTCAGTAGGGGCAAAAGGAAATGCTCTTTCTAACCATTCTCTTAAGGGATTAGAATCAAGGGCATTGGTTTCTAAAGTAATAGAATTCAAAGCAATTTGCCGTAGCCAGAGTGGCGTGTAACCCTTTTGAAGACCCGTATTATTAATTTTAATTCCTTCCATCTCACCTAGGTTGGCAAAATCAAGAGAGATGGCAACAGCTAAGTGTTCTTTCCATCCACTCTCTTCTAAAAAACGGTAAGAACCACACATGGGGCCATATTCTTTACAATCGGAAGCCATAAAAATCATTGTCCATTGAGGAGTGGGGCTGCTAGCAAAGATTCGAGCCAATTCCAGGAGGGTGGCTACTCCGCTACCATTATCAGCTGCACCCTGCCTTACAAAAGGAGGGAGATCATAATGCCCAACAATCAAAATTGCTTCTTTTCGTTTTCCCGGAAGAAGGGCATAGATATTACGGAGGCCGGTAATATCTTTACTGGCAATTACTGAGGAAAAATCCTGGGTATAAACTTCTAGGCCGGTAGCACGGAGTTCGGATTCGATCCATTCGGCAGCTGCTAATTTATGTTGCTTAAGATAATCCCTTCTGGGGAAATTAGTTACTAATGCAGTTAGGTACATGAATGCTAAGTCAGACTGGAAACTTAAATCTCCTCGATAAATTGGAATCTGAGGAATTTCCTGCAAATTAAAATAACTGATTGTAGAGATCAAAAGGATGGTAAGTAAAAGACAGATAAACCAGGAATGGAATTTCAAAGGTGCCACCTCCTAGAAAACTACCACTACTAAGAAGTTCTACTTATTAACAAAATTTCCTTTCAAAAGGCTTAAGGATGCAGTTATAGATGTTTGTTAGTTGTTAAGGAATTACATAATTACCTACTATACATTTCGCGCACCGTTTAAGCTAAAGTCAAGCTAAATTCAAGACCCATAAATGCGAAATTAAAGTCCAGCTAAATTAGGAAGGTTAAGGAATATAATACGATATTTTGCAGCCGGATTTATCTCTAAGATAATTATAAAATCGCTGGAAAGAATTGCTGTTAAAATTAGTAGAGGGATTACCTAATAGAAAAGGGATAAAGTGATTATTGTCGAAATTCTTCTTTACTATACTAAAACTAATAAATAGGAGGATTTTTGGACTGATGAAACGTTTAATTAGTCTTTTTCTAATGCTGAGTTTAACTCTTTTAGGGGCACAGCTTTGTATGGCAGCACCTTTAGGCGTGGGTGCCAGAGCGATTAGTATGGGTGGAGCTTTTACCGCGGTAGCGGATGATGGGACAGCTGCTTATTGGAATCCGGCAGGAATTTCTCAAGTAAAAATGGGTGCAACCCCAAGTATCGGGGCCCAGGGTAATATTAGTAATCTGCTGAAAATTGTAGGAAGCCAGGAGATTGATCTTACGGATCTGGAAGGCTCTCTAAATGGTGTTTTTGGGGGAGGCTTAACCTTAGGGAACTTTGGATTTAATGTTTTTGGAGATGTGGATGCTAATATTCAAAGAATAGAAAATGGGATGTTACTGAAGAAGGATAGTACGGTGCAGGGAACAGTTACCCTTGCAAAGGAAATGACTGATTTATTTGCTTTAGGGGTGAACGCTAAATATGTTTATGTAAGTAATGAACAAATGGTACAGACTGTAGAAGAAGGGCAAGTAAAGAATGAAAAGAATGAAAAAGGAGCAGCTGTTGATTTAGGTGGTATCTTCAAAATCGGTAAGGTAGTTAGATTAGGGGCGGTATTGAAGGATTATCCGATTACCAGTTTTGAGTTATTTGATCCACCTACTAAAATAGTAGTTGGAGGAGCAGTTAAGATACCTCTAGCAGGCCTTTTAATCGCAGCTGATCTGGAAACTTCTCTGCAAGGGGAAAATACGGTTTATCATCTTGGTATTGAACAACCCATCTTTGGCCTGGTTTTCCTACGTGCCGGAGGCTATAAAAATGATGAAGGCTTTAATTTTACAACTGGTTTAGGCGGGAAACTGGGGCCCGTCGTAATTGATGTGGCAGCGATTTTAGGTAAAGAAGACCCGGGGATCTTTGCTACAGTAGGAGTTAAGTTTTAGTCAGATGTTAATTTAGAGTTCCTTTATTTAATATTATTATCAGTAAATCTTAATACAAGTGAGCAAAAAAGAACTGTCAATTGGCAGTTCTTTTTTTTAAGTATTCATTCACGCTGGCTACCGCCCGCACGATGAAAGGATGAAAATGACGTTTTCGTCCATAGCTTACAAAGGCTGTTATTCATACGAGCGACGAAACTATAGGTTTTCAAGTTTTAAACTTATATCTAAGGCTTCCACTGAGTGGGTTAAATGGCCAACGGAGATAATATCTACACCAGTAGCGGCTACTTCTCTAATATTTTCTATTGTGATATTTCCTGAAGCTTCAACACAGGCCTGTCCATTAATGAGACTGACCATTTTTCTCATCAATTCCGGAGACATATTATCAAGCATAATAATATCGGCTTTAGCTTCAAGAGCTTCCCTAACCTGTTCTTCAGATTCCACTTCGACTTCAATGGTCATGGTATGAGGTATTCCTTTCCGTACCATTTCAATTGCTGGTTTAATACCACCACAGGCTGCTAGGTGGTTATCTTTGATTAAGACTGCATCAGCTAGATTGTAACGGTGATTGTATCCCCCACCAGTTCGGACTGCGTATTTTTGTAGGATACGGAGGCCCGGTATTGTCTTTCTAGTGTCCACGATTCGGGTATTGGGGTAATCGCTAATTTGATTAACAAGTTTCTTGGTGTAAGTAGCAATCCCGGAGAGATGTTGAAGAAAATTCAAAGCTACTCTTTCTCCGGCAAGGAGGTCTTTAACCGGGCCGGAAATTACGGCTAGTAAATCACCAGGTGCAACGGTTGAACCGTCAGGAAGATAGATATCAAGAAATATACCTGGATTTAGCTGTCGAAATACTTCCTTGACTACAGGCCAACCACAAATAATACCAGAAGATTTAGAAATAAACTTTCCTGAACTGGTAGTGCTATTAGGAATGGTTAGTTCGGAGGTGATATCTCCAATGCCCAGATCTTCCGTAAGAGCTCTTTGTATAATTTCAGAAAAAAAATGTTTGTAAGGTTTCAACATAAAAATCACCTCTTTCTGTTTTACCAGGGCCAATTATAAACTTTATCAGCTGAATGAATTTCGGTTCGAACTGGGAATTGAAAAATTCTCTTTATCCAAGAAGGATCAGGGGCCGGATAATCAGAACGAAAATGACTACCCCGGCTTTCCTTGCGCTCTAACGCTGCTGTAGCCATTAAACGGGCAATTAAACGCATATTCTGTAATTCCAGATACTGAGGTTTAAGGGAGGAATTCTCCCCAGAAGAACTAGATGATAACTGATGCAGAAGAAATTCCAAACCTTCTTGATTACGGATGATTCCAAGTTCTTTGGAAACAAGCATTTTAAGGAAATTAAGATCATTTTTGATGGTTGCTGGATCGGTCTCGCCATTTATCTCGGCTTTCAATTCTTGAGGGAGCTCAGAAAAGCTGAGCTTATGCGTTTTAAAATACTCAAAGATCCGGTGGCCAAGGACTAGGCCATCGAGTAAAGAATTACTAGCTAAACGGTTGGCACCGTGAACTCCAGAGTTTGCGACCTCACCACAAGCAAACAGGTGGGGTAAAGCGGTCCGTCCCCAGAGATCGGTAGCAATTCCACCCATCATATAATGAGCGGCAGGAGCGACCGGAATCATTTCTTTTGTAATATCAACCCCATATTCTAAGCAGGTTTCATAAATATTAGGAAACCTGCTTTTTATCCGGTCAGGAGCAAGGGAAGAAAGGTCAAGATAAACATGATCATCTCCGGTTTTTTTCATTTCACAAAAAATTGAACGGGCGACAATATCACGGGGAGCCAATTCTGCTTGTTCGTGATAGGAAGGCATAAAACGAACACCTTGTTTATTCCGGAGGAGGCCTCCTTCTCCTCTTACAGCTTCTGAAATTAGAAAACGGGGTGCAGTAGGCAAATAGAGTGCTGTAGGATGAAACTGCATAAATTCCATGTCAGATAAGGCAGCACCTGCCCTGAAGGCAACAGCCATTCCATCACCGGTGGCAACCTTAGGATTGGTGGTATCAGAAAAGATTTGGCCACAGCCACCAGTGGCTAAAATAGTTGCTCCAGATAAGAAGCATTTAGTCTCACCCGTTTCTTCAAGGGCAAGAATACCGTAACATCCTTCCGGCCCGGTGAGGAGTGCGGCTACAAAAATATTTTCTTTAATCTTAATCCGGGGATTATTTATTACATCATGAGTAAGAGCTCTGCTAATCTCCCGGCCAGTGGCATCACCATCTGCATGTAAAATTCGGGAACGGCTATGTGCAGCCTCACGAGTAAGAGCCGGTTCTCCAGCCTGACAATCGAAGGGAACTCCCAAACTGATTAGTTCTCTAACTCTTTCTGGCCCTTCATTCACAAGAATCTTGACGGCAGCAGGAAGACAGATTCCGGCTCCGACTCTGATTGTATCTTCGTAATGAAGCTCAGGAGAATCAGAAGGGCTTATGGCAGCAGCGATTCCTCCTTGAGCGTAAGCGGTATTACTTTCTTCCAGGGTTTCTTTTGTAATTAGAGTAACTTCAGCAAATTCCGAAAGTTTCAGCGCAGTGTAAAGACCGGCAATCCCACTCCCAACCACCAAAAAACTAGTATGTTCAAGGCCTGTTGTGGAGATGCTTATTGCCATAATAAAGCCCCCTTATTGTTAAAAAATCTTAAATGCAAACCCTCACCCCAAAACATCTAAAAAGAGGCTGGAGAGAGGGTAGGTTCTAAATTAAATAAAACAAATGTTTATATAGCTAACATTCGTTCCAGAGCAAGTCGCGCTTTTGAACGAATAGGTTCGGGTACGGTAATTACGGGTTCCATTTTTCGCAGTGAAGCTGCAATTTTCTCTAAAGAAGTTTTTTTCATATTAGGACAGACTAAACCTGGTGTGAGTAAATAAAATTTTTTCTCTGGGTAGCGTTTTTTTAAAGCGTGAAGTATTCCCATCTCTGTACCGATGATAAAAACGGAGGCTTCTGATTTACCTACATGTTCAATAATCTGCTTGGTGCTGCCAACAAAGTCAGCAAGGGCAGAGACCTCTGGCTTACACTCAGGATGAATCAAAACCTTGGCTTCAGGTAAGGCCTTTTTAGCTTTTTCCACTTCGGCAATTGTTACTCGATGGTGGGTATGACAATATCCGGGCCACAAATGAAATTTTTTATCTGGTATCTGGGAGGCAATATATTTCCCCAGATTTTGGTCAGGGAGAAAAATAATCTCCTTAGCATCTAAGGAACTTACTATTTTTAAAGCATTCGAAGAGGTACAACAGATATCACTTTCAGCTTTAACGGCAGCAGAAGTATTAACATAGGCTACAACGGCCGCCCGCGGATATTTAGACCGCCATTCTCTAATGGTTTCCGGATCTGCCATATTTGCCATTGGACAACCAGCATCAGGAGCTGGCAATAAAACTGTTTTTTCCGGGGAAAGAATAGCGGCGCTTTCGGCCATAAAATGTACTCCGCAAAATACCAGAACCTTTTGTGGGGCATTAGCAGCTAATCTGCTTAGTTCCAAAGAATCACCAATAAAATCAGCAATTTCTTGGACCTCACTATTTTGATAAGTATGAGCTAAAATTAGAGCTCCGGTTTTTTCTTTTAATTCATGGATTTCAGATTTTAATGCAAGCTGCTGAGACATTCGTGATCATCCTTTTTATCGCCCTTATTAAGTTTGTTTACATTTTACCTTTTTACTTTATGGTTTGTCAATTCAATCCTTACCTTCAGCAAACTGCTTAACAGAACCTTTACTTTTATGAAAAAAATTTATTGAAAAACTATTCACATACTTCGCTTTCTAAGGTAAAATAAGATTTGAAAGAGGGGGAGAGTAACATGTCAAGAGACAAGCTGGTTTTAAACAACATGGTGTTTTATGGTTATCACGGGGTTTTTGCTGCGGAAAAAGAGTTGGGGCAAAGGCTTGAGGTTGATGTTGAACTTTATCTTGATCTTTTTCGGGCAGGTAAGACAGATGATCTTGACTCTTCAATCAATTATGCGGAAGTATATACTCTGGTAAAAGATATTGTCGAAGAGCGAGAATTTAACCTGATGGAAGCTCTTGCGCATGCGATTGCGGATCAGATAGTTTCCGCTTATACCCTTGATCAAGTTGTAGTTAGAGTGAGAAAGCCAAACCCGCCTGTTGGAGGTGTAATGGATTATTTTGCAGCTGAAGTTGTTAGGAAACCGCTACAGAAAGATAATATTCAAATGTATTAAATGAAAAGCAGATAATTTACTCATTTGGTTAATAAGCTAATAATTGAGGGAATTGCTAATTTACAAAGGGACTACTTCAGAATGTATTGTTAGACAATTCCTTAAAATACAAGAATATTTACTTCTTGGTGATGGATTCTTTGCATGTAAAGAAAATGTCTTCTGTTAACAGAAGGCATTTTTTGTTTATACATTCCTAAAAAGGGAATTATCTATCGTAATATTGGAAAGAATATGCTTACACTTTACTATGGCTGTTAATTGTTGGTATAAGGCCAGCGGTTACCGGAAGGGGTGACTAAATGAAGATTCTGATGTTAAGTTGGGAGTTTCCTCCTAAGGTTGTAGGAGGGATTGCCCCTCATGTCCATGATTTAGCACTTGCTCTAGTTGAAAAAGGGGAGGAAGTTTCGGTTCTGACGATTGGAACCCTGGATGCTCAGGAGACTGAAGAATTAGAAGGGATAAAGATTTACCGGGTTAAACCAAGTAATCCAGAACCACCGGACTTTATCTCCTGGGTTCTGCAGTTCAACCTTAATTTAATTGAAAAAGCGACAGCTCTATTTAGGGCTGGAGAAGAGTTTGAGATTATCCATGCCCATGACTGGCTGGTAGCCTATGCTGGTAAGCTCTTAAAACACGCTTGGAAAAAGCCATTAGTAGCTACCATTCATGCTACAGAGTGGGGAAGAAATAATGGCCTCCATAATGATTTGCAACGGTATATAAGTAGTGTGGAATGGTGGCTAGGTTATGAGGCCTGGCGTGTGATCTGTTGTAGCCGTTATATGTTTAATGAATTGCAAAGAATCTTCCAGATTCCGGGGAATAAATTAAAAATAGTTCCTAATGGTGTTTACCCGGAAATTTTCAAAAAAACTCCAAAGAATGCTATGGAGGTTAGAAAAAAATTTGCGGCTCACGATGAGAAGGTTGTTTTTTATGTTGGCCGTATAGTTCGTGAAAAAGGTTTGGATCTTCTATTGGAATCAGCAGTTAAAATACTTAAAGCAGATAATAAAGTAAAGTTTGTGATTGCGGGAAAAGGGCCCTATACGGAACATCTTCAGATTAGAGCTCGGAGCCTTGGAATTTATCATCGGATCTACTTTACGGGATATATAGATGATTTAACACGTAATGCGCTACTAAGTACGGCAAATGTTGCGGTCTTTCCAAGCTTATATGAACCTTTTGGAATTGTGGCTTTAGAAGCGATGGCAGCGGGAGCACCGGTAGTCGTAACGGATACAGGGGGTTTGGGAGAAGTAGTACAACATGGAAAAAATGGATTAAAAGCCTTTTCCAATAATGCAGATTCCTTAGCAGATAATATTCTGTGGATGCTTCATTATCCGGATCAGGCAAAAGCAATGAGAGAACAAGCATTTAGAGATTTAGAAGAAGAATATAATTGGGGAAAGATTGCCGGAGCGACGATCCGGGTTTACCGGGAAGTATATGATGAGTTTCTTGAATCTTATTTTTATCAAGGGAAAGAAATCCGTAAAACCGATGTTATGCCGGAGATGGAAAGCTTTAATCAGGATTTAGTTTCATATAGCCGTTATACACCAATAGAAACTAAGTATCAAAGGCTTTCTGCCGGTGAACAGCTGCTTACTGAGAAGTGAAAAATATTGTAGCTCATTAATGATCTCGTTTTTTGCACCTACTAATTTAAGGGGGCTTTTATTTTACATTCAGTTTATAAAAAACAGATTTAGTCTGACCTTGTTTTAAAGGTGTGAAATGTAAGAATTATAGTTGGCCGCTGTAAGAAAATTAGCCTTTGATTCTTGAAGAAATTGCATAAATACTTATACGAGTTACAAACATCGAGTGGATTATGCAGATTCTTTTCTTGTAAAGAAAAAGGAGAAAAATAAGCGGAGGTTTTTAGCATGAAGGCGATAGTAATGGCTGGTGGAAAAGGAACAAGACTTAGGCCCCTTACCTGCAAACAACCAAAACCGATGGTACCGATTGCTACCAGGCCAATGATGGAGTATATTATTGAATTATTGCGGCGGTACAATTTTACCGATATTGGAGTTACACTTTTTTATCTTCCGGAAGTCATCTCTAATTATTTTGGGGAGGGAGAAGATTTCGGGGTTTCTTTAAAGTATTTTATTGAAGAGACCCCTTTGGGTACTGCCGGTAGTGTCAAAAATGCCGAAGAATTTTTGGACCAGACCTTTCTGGTGATCAGTGGAGATGCTTTGACCGATATTAATCTCCAGGCAGCACTGGATTTCCACCGGAAAAAGGGAGCTTTGGTTACTATTGTTTTAACTAGAGTTAGTAATCCTCTAGACTATGGGGTAGTAATCACTGATGAAGAAGGTAGAATTAAAAGATTTTTGGAGAAACCGGGCTGGGGAGAGGTGTTTAGTGATACAGTCAACACTGGCATTTATCTGATTGAACCGGAGGTCTTCCAATATTATGATAAAGATAAAGCGGTGGATTTCAGTAAAGACCTTTTTCCCCTCCTGTTGGCTTCGGGTAAACCATTATGCGGATATATAGCTGAAGGATACTGGTCGGATGTAGGTAATTTACACCAATACCGGCAGGCTAATTATGATCTATTAGCGGGAAAAATAAAATTTAGCCCGCCAGGGCAGGAGATCTCCCCCGGAATCTGGGCAGGGGAAGGTACAGAGATCGATCAGGATAGTATTTTAGAGCCACCAATAGTTTTAGGCAAATATGTACGGATTAGAAAAGGAGTTAAAGTAGGAAAGTATAGTGTTTTAGGGGATCACTGTTTAGTTAATGATAAATCTTCAATTAAAAGATCTATCCTTTGGAACCATACTTATCTGGGTTTTGAGACAGAATTAAGGGGCTCAATCTTAGCCCATCATTCCCATCTAAAATCTTGGGTTTCGATTTATGAAGGAGCAGTATTAGGTGAAGGGTGTATGGTAGGATCAAAAACCATAATTAAACCTGAGATTAAAGTCTGGCCGGAAAAATATATTGAAAGCGGTTCGGTCTTAAATTCTAGTATGATTTGGGGCAGCCGCTGGGGAACTAATCTCTTTGGAAATCAGGGGATTGATCGGACTGCCAATGCAGAATTTACTCCTGAATTTGCAGCAAAGATTGGTGCAGCCTACGGAACCATTCTTCCGGAAAAAAGTCGTGTGGTAATAAGTACTGACAATTTCTATCCAGCCCGGGTGCTAAAGACTGCTTTGATCTGTGGTTTTTTAGGGTCTGGAATCGATGTTTTTGATCTTGGGGTAATGGCTACCCCAATTACAAGACATGCTGTAATGCTACTGGAAGCTCAAGGAGGAGTCCATCTACGGATCTCTCCTCATAACCCAGAGAATATACTTGCCAAATTTATTGATGATAAAGGCTTAACTATAAATCGAGATTTAGAAAGAAAGATTGAACAGAGTTTTTTTACGGAGGAATTTAAGAGAACACCTATTGATGGTATTGGTGCAATAACTTATCTTCCCCGTCTTTTCGAGCATTATCTGGAAGGAATTAGTAAAGTTACAGCTTGGGAGCAGATTAAGAAAGCACAGTTTAAAATAATCGCTAATTATGATGCCGGTAGTTTATCAATGTTACTTCCGACCCTTTTAACTAATCTTGGTTGTGAAGTAATCGATTGGGAATTAGAGGAAGAACCAACCAGGCCGCAAACGCTAAAAGAACTCTCTTTGGTAATAAGTAAAATTGCCCATAAAGTAAAGTCAGAAAAGGCGGATCTGGGAATCGTGGTGGACAATAATGCGGAACGTCTAATCTTAGTGGATGAGAAAGGGCAATTGGTTAAGGAAGACCAGTTTCTAGCCCTTCTCTCCCTTTTTGTCTTAAAATACTCCCAGGCCGATACGATTCCTCTTCCGGTGACTGCTCCGATGTTTATTGAAGAGGTGGCAAGAGAATATCAGGGGAAAGTAGTCCGGACTAAAGCCAATGCCCGGGCCTTAATGGAAAAAGTAGTAGAGACAAAGATTTTTCCGGGGAAGGACGGAAAAACACATTTCCAACCAGCCTTTGATGCTTTATATTCTTTAACTAAGGTACTGGAATTAATGGCACAAGAAAAAATGAGATTATCGGAATTAGTCTCGATTTTACCCCCATATTATACAGATCAGAAAGTGGTGGAGTGTTCCTGGGAGGATAAGGGCCGGGTAATGCGGAGTCTTTTTGAGGAGAATAAAGAGAAAGAAATTGAAGTCATTGATGGGCTTAAAGTATACCATGATAATGGTTGGGCTTTAGTTCTTCCTGATGCTGAAGAACCAGTTTTTCAGGTTTATAGTGAAGCTTCATCGCAAGCGGAAGCAGATGCTCTAACCAGTTTATATATGGGTCGGATCAATGATTTACAGCTTGAATAAAAAACGCTGAAAACCTTTAAGGGAAGCAGTTTGCTGCTTCCCTTTTTTGGTGTATTTAGCACTATCCTAATTCACATTTTGAGCCTTGGTCTGTAAGCAAAGCTAAGATAGTAAAAACCTACAAGATGTCTTATGTAATAACCTTAAAAATAAAAACTTTATCATCATTTATTAAAATTTAACCAAAAAACAAATGGTAATATTGTAGAATTTGGTATATCTTTACGTTCGAAAGAACTTTTTTTAAAGAAGAAGGTGTACTATACTAATTAAAACAGATTATTATTCCGAAGAGTAATATAGGGGGAGAGTTGATTTTATGGAATTGATTCGTTTTGTAATAATTACGGGAATATCCGGGGCGGGGAAATCTGAAGCGGTCAAGGCTTTTGAAGACTTAGGTTATTTTTGTGTAGATAATCTTCCTCCGGTGTTGCTTACTAAATTTGCTGAGCTTTGTGCACAATCGGAAGGAAGAATTAATAAAATAGCACTGGTGGTTGATATCAGAGGCGGAGATTTTTTCAATAGTCTATCTTCCTCTCTAGAATTATTAGAGGAAGCAGGTTATTCTTACGAAATACTTTATATGGAAGCGGAAGATGAGGTTTTAATCAGGAGGTTTAAGGAATCCCGCAGGCGCCATCCACTTTCAGGAGAAGGAAGAATTCTTGATGGAATTAAAGCTGAGAAATCCCGGTTGGAAGAGTTAAAAGGAAAGGCCTCTTTAATTTTGGATACCAGTAATATGACAATCCGTCAGCTTCGGGATGAGATTACCTCCAGGTTTACCCAGTTAGACGAGAGGGAGAAACTAATGATTACTATAGTTTCTTTTGGCTTCCGAAACGGGCTTCCCTTGGATGCAGATCTCATCTTTGATGTTAGGTTTTTACCTAATCCCCATTATGTAGACTCTTTGCGGGAACTTGATGGCAATTACCAGGAAGTATCAGATTATGTATTAAAGTGGCCAGTAACGAAGAAGTTTCTTGGTAAACTATTTCACTTTATGGATTTTTTGGTCCCACAATATATAAATGAAGGAAAGTTGCACCTGATTATTGGTATTGGTTGTACCGGAGGTAAGCATCGTTCCGTAACCATTACGAATCAGCTTGGAGACTTTCTCAAGGCTAAAGGATATAAAGTCCTTACTGAACACCGTGATATAAGTTAGGGGGAAAAGTTTAATGCCCCGGCAAAAAAGATACAATATTAAACGGCATTTTAAAAAGTGGATATTTTTTTCTCTAGGATTAGCTATATCTGGCTTCTTGATCCGTTTTTCTTCAGTAAATCTTAACTTCTGGTTAGGAAGTTTGCTGATCTTTTTAGGATGCTGTTTTCTTATTTATTTTGTTTTAAAATCATTTGATGAGCAACCTTTATTACACTTTTTAGCTGGGAATCAGAAGTTTTCCGAGACATTAGAAGAAGATATTAAGATTGTAGTAATTGGCGGGGGTACGGGGCTGGGAACTATTCTTCGTGGGTTAAAGCGGGTTACTAATAATCTTACAGCGATTGTTACGGTTGCCGATGACGGAGGGAGTTCCGGACGGCTCAGAGAGGAATTTGGTATTCTTCCTCCAGGAGATATTAGAAACTGTCTGATTGCTATGGCTGATTTAGAACCTTTAATGGAGCAACTGATGCAATTTAGATTTAACGAAGGGACAGGACTTGCCGGGCATAATTTTGGCAATCTGTTTTTAACTGCGATGACAGGTATTACCGGGGATTTTCAAAAAGCGATTGAAGCTTCTAGTAAGGTTCTGGCGGTAAGGGGGAGGATTTTTCCTGCTACTTTTGATAATGTAAATCTCTGTGCAGAATTGAAAGACGGGTCGATTGTTAAAGGGGAATCCACTATTGGCCAGAGTAAACATCCTATTAAACGGATATTTTTGGAGCCTACAGAAGTTAGAGCGGTACCAGAAAGCATAGAGGCGATAAAGGCTGCTGATATTATTATTATTGGGCCCGGAAGCTTATTTACCAGTGTTATTCCGCCACTACTTGTTAGAGAAGTACTTACTGCTGTTAAGGCATCTGCAGCTACTAAGCTCTACATTTGTAATGTAATGACCCAGATCGGTGAGACTGAAGGTTTTACAGCTTCGGATCATCTCCGGGCTTTACTTGAGCATACTGGTTCTGGTGTAATCGATTATGTTATTATTAATAACCAAGAAGTCCCGTTAAATTCCCGGGCGCTTTATGCAGAAGAAGGAGCAGAGCCTGTGATCCCCGATCTGGAAAAGATCGTTACTCAAGGGGTGATACCCGTTACTGCTCCTTTGCTTAATACTAATGGTCTTGTCCGCCATGATGCGGACCTTTTGGTCAAATTATTGGCTAATCTCTGTTCCAATCTTACCTCATCTTTTTTTAAAAATCGCCAAGGTTTATCTGGGCTAAAAAACAGGTTTTTTAGAATATTAAAAATATTAACCAGCGTAAAGATAGGGATTATTACTGGTTCGAAAGGGAATTCAATAGTAGAACTTGATTTTACAATGGAAAAAATTAAAGGATTACCAAAACCGGCTTTTGAAATATATTCTGGTGAAAACAGTATCCTCAAAGATTTAATTCCTCAGGAAATAGATCCCGAAGAAAATTTAGCAATTGGTATTTTTTTAGGGGAACATCCAGTTGGTGGCCTTATGATTAAAGTAACCAGGGTATACCTTAAAGGGACAGGGATTTTTATTTATTACCGGGAAGAAGAGTCTGTTCAGGGAGGAGCTGTAATCCAGAGATTAACTTATCCGGCAGTGTTATTAAAGCTGAAAAAAGCACAGCTACCAAGCGGAGATTTGCTGGTTTATTTTATGGATGAAAAAAGTAATAACCCAGTGGCGGTACAGAATATAGTTTTATAAATTAAGGGATTGTATAAATTGGTTAAGTAGTTGCCCACCCCAGCAAGCTGGGGCAAGCGAAAGGATGAAAATTTGAGTTATAATCTTCGCCTGGTCAGAAGTTGTTTCTTGGTT
>DIPO01000070.1:0-145 GCA_002427045.1 Firmicutes bacterium UBA5486 | reverse complement strand
TTTTCTAGGTAGTCGCCCACCCTAGCAAGCTATGTAAAAATTAAATGACATCAGAATAAAATAGAATAAATGCTTGGATTTAACTTTACAATCCGGTAGAAAAAAGATAATATATAATACAAATGAATAAAGCTTTTTGCGTTGT
>DIPO01000019.1:26073-41080 GCA_002427045.1 Firmicutes bacterium UBA5486 | reverse complement strand
TTACGACATCGCAAATAGCTCTGCGCAACGCTTACATAACATGACGTTTATTTATTAATACTCCCTTTTATCATCACTTTAGCTCGCATTTCCAAGTGTGTTCGTTAACAGAAAGGCTCAGGTAATTTTTCCGGCACCACTGTTGCCATCAATAGCTACAAAAACCCGATCCTGAACTTTCAATAAACCATCAATTTAACAGTAGTGCTCGGAAAAGTCCCAATAATCTGTACGCATAATAAATTCTCCTAAAATCCCTTTTAATAAGTACCCAAGTTTATCTGTTGAACTTTATAATTACTGTCTCGTAAGGTTTAAGCTTAATCTTCTTTTTTGTTTTTTTCCCGGAAAGTAAGTTAAGCCCGCCGGTTTTAACTTCCACTAACTTTCTTTTGTTTTCATAATTATGAATGACCCAAAGTTCATAACCTTCTCCTGCAACCAAATAACCATAGGTTCCCTTTGGAGTTGTTATCCTTTCATATTTACCGTAAAAAAAGGCTGGGTGTTCTTTTCTGATCTTAATTAACTTTTTATAATGATTTAACAGGCTATCCTTCTTCTTTTCCTGTTCTTCAACAGATATTTCATCCCAAGGAATGGTATAAACTGATTTGTTACGATTCCACCCAGAAAAGTCGGTCATTCCTAGCCCTTTGGCTGCTGTGTACCAGTCAAAGGGTTCTCTAATGTACTCATCAGGTTTGGCACCCAGTTGCCCGATTTCTTCCCCATAATAGATAAACGGTGTACCAGGAAGAGTCAAGAGGAGTGATGCAGCCAGTTTCGCTTTTCTGTGATCATTCCCCAACTGCGTTGCAATTCTATTTTGGTCATGATTCGCCAGGAAAGTACTGTCAATAAAATCCGGGGAGACTTTAGCATATTCCCGGTGAGTGGTATTAATAATCTCCAGTAAATCGTAGAAACTCCCTCCAGCCATACTACAAATTTTAGTTGCAAAATCAAAATTAAAAGAGGAGTCCATATCAGCAAAGAAGGTGGCCACAATATCAAGAGAATCCCAGTTTTCTCCTACTAAAAACGCCTCTGGATTAATGGATTTAACATAAGCATTAAATTCTTGCCACCATTTATGAGTCACATCCATCTGTAAATGGTCAATATGCATTGACGCATCTAATCTAAAACCATCCACACCGTCAGAAAAATCCCCATCACCGTTCGGATCAAGCCAATAAGCAGCAATTTTTTTCATTTCTTCCCGGACTGCCGGGTTGCGAAGATTAAGATCTGGCATATGCCTTCCAAAAATACCCATATAACGATCTGTGCTCGTATATTCATGCCAGATATTCTGTCCCCAGGGCCCAGGCCTAAGCTGATCATACGGTTCAGCCCAAAGATAGTATTCCCGGTATTTATTCTCTTTGTTTTTAACCGCCTCGATAAACCAAGGATGCTGTTCCGAAGTATGATTAATCACCAAATCCAGAATAACTTTAATACCATTATTATGAGCTTCCATCAGAAGCTCCTGGAAATCTGCTTTGGTTCCATAATCTGGATTAATGCGGTAATAATCAATCACATCGTATCCATGATAGCTAGGGGATTCAAATGTTGGCATCAGCCAGATGCCATCTATACCCAGGCTTTTTAAGTACCCGATTTTTTCTTTAAGGCCTTTAAAATCACCAATCCCGTCACCATCGCCATCATAAAAACTACGGACAAAAATCTCATAAAAAACAGTATTTTTCGCCCATTCCGGAGTTGGGGGGATTAGAAACGGCTCTGACTTAGTAAAGGAAGATACAAGACTCTCCTTAGTTTCGCCATCATAAAAGGAAGCCACTTTATAATAGTAGGTAACCCCCGGCCTTAAACCTTTGATTTCAATTCCTCTTTGCGGATCATAATCCCCAATAATTCTTACTGCTTTTAAGTTATCCGGGTCCACCCCCAGATAAAAAAGTAGATTTGCTCCGGGATTGGAACTCCACAAAAATCTAACCGTTTCCCCATCAACTTCGATATAATCATTAACATAGCCAAGCTCTACCTTAGAAAGAGGTTCCTGGTCTAATATATCTTTTTCCAGTGTTTTTAAGTCAGGACGGGAAAAATAGATTTCTGATTTACCTGAGATCAACCAGATTTCGGCATAATTATTCTGAAATTCAGAGACAAAACGATCCTGTGGTAAATCTTTACGCCAGCTATCCGTCCGGATAATAAAACCCAACTTGTCATAAATACCATCAATCTTTACTAAGGCTACCTTCCCAAACTCATCCTCATCAGTAAAGTGGTAAACCTTCCCGTCCTGGTTGAATGGCCAGACCCATAAATTCCAAGGTTCATACTCCTGATCAGGCCGGTGATAATGAATCTTAAGGATGGTTTCCCCTTCACTTGCCAGGCTTAAACTAAAAAAGCACCCACCCCATAAAGCAAGCAGCAATAGAATAAATAAACCTATCCGGCGCAGCTTTGGTTTAAACATCTAATAACCCCCTTCTAATGAATAAACATCTCTATGCACACTGGGCACATCAAAGCCAATTAACTTATTCACAAATTTTTGTTTACTTAAAGTAGCGGTGCAAACAAACGTAATAAGGCTTGTAAAAATTTTACCCACCATGGCCTGTTCTCCCATTCCTGTAAATCAATTTCTTCAGAAACTTCAAAGGTGGCGACAATATCCTCCTTGATCTTCTCCAGCACCGAGGCTCCACAGATCCAAACCCCGTTTTCAAAATGAAGGTAAAAACTACGATAATCCATATTAATACTACCTGTAATCCCCTGGTCATCATCACTAATAATCGTCTTGGCATGAATATACCCCGGAGTATATTCATAGATGCGGACACCAGCTCTGATGAGTCTTCCATAGTTCGAGCTGGTAACCATATGGACATACCAGTGATCCCATATTTTCGGGGTAATAATTCTAACATCTATTCCCCCCATCGCCGCCGTACATAAGGCATCCATCATCGAATCATTTATCACAAGGTAAGGAGTTGTTATATAGACATATTCTTTAGCATTCGAAATCACTTGACGATACATCGTCTCTGCCGGGTTATGCGGGTTGTTCACAGGCCCGTCTGAAAAAGGCTGGTAAAATCCATCTCCTGTTATGCTAATATTTGGCCGATAATTTAGATACTCCTCTTGAATCCCACTTTCCGCCTCCCACATCTGTAAAAAGGTGACAGTCATACTCCAAACTGCATCGCCTTCAAGCTTAATTGCCGTATCCTTCCAATGTCCATGCTTGGGATAAATATTTGCATATTCATCAGCCAGATTAGTACCGCCAGTATAACCAATATTACCATCGATCACTACAATCTTCTGGTGATTACGGTAATTAATATAAAGCCGTGAAATATATTTATGAACCGGGTTAAAAGCCTTCACCTGAATACCTTCACTTCTCAGTTGTTGAATAAAGTTGTTTGGAACAGTAATAATACTGCCAAAATCATCAAATAAGACTCTTACTTCAACACCCTGAGCCGCTTTCTTCTTCAGAACTTCATGTATCCGGTCCCAAAGTTGCCCTTCACTCAGAATAAAATACTCAAGAAAGATGAAGCGCTCAGCTTTTTCCATATCCAAAAGCATCTGTTCAAATTGCAGCTCCCCTAAGGGGAAATACTCACATTTCGTATTATTATATAAAGGAAATCCCTCGCGGATCAGAAATTCAGCAATTCTTTTCCGCCAGAGGTGTATTTCTTCAAATTCCGCCTGTACCTGGGGGTTCTGCTCTAAAAACTCCGTCCCGCGGGCGAGCGTTTTCTGGATACTCAAACTTCTCCGCCCTTTAGTTACTGCCCGGCCCCATAGAATATAAAGTAAATAGCCAAAGACCGGTAAGACAAGGATAACAACTACCCAGAGCATGGTGTATGAAGAGTCTCTATTCTTATCAATCAAGAAGAGTATCGCAAATAGTCCCAAAATCTCTAATAAGAAATAAATATAAACCGCATTATACTTAAGCCGCACAACAACCAGAGCTAATAGAAAAAGTTGTGCCAATACCGCTAGGCCAACAATAATAATCCGCATCATACCGGCAACTTTTTTTTCTGCTTTTGTCGTCATTTCATTCACCTTTCCAATTAGGATGCCATATGCCTCACTTTTCGCCAAAGGGAGCACAATATGAGATAGGCAATACAATTCCTTAAATATAAGTAACAATTCCTTAAAAGAAATAGAATTAGGAATTTAGGGAATTGCATAATTACCTTTGGCATCCATTCAACCACAATATATAGTGTTTAACTTTTATTCGAGGTAATTGTCTAGATTAGGCAATTACTAGTGGGCTATCAATATGTTGTGGATGAATCTTAAATAATAATTATACAATTCCCTAAATTATAATACATAACACCACTTAAATTCTATATTACCGGTGAACATTCCTCCTACCTGCTTCCTCTTGTAAGTTTTTGTAACCCTTTAAGCAAAAAGCATCCCATTTGCTAAGAATCTCACTTTAAAACAATCTTTTCCGGGAAAGCTGTTGTTCTTAAAATCCTCCACATTTTATCAATATAAGCCGTAGTATAGGCTTGTTCCACATAATGATAATAATAAGCGCCCCTGTCTGTAAGGTAATAGCGATTATTTCTCTTTTTCATAAACCCTAATCTTTCACATATCCACAACTCGAACCCATATAGCTTAAAAAGAGGATAGCCTATAATTTTTTCAAACTTATTAGGATCAATTAATAATGAATACGCATGCCAAAACAGATAGTAAATTGCCCGTTGCCGTAAGGTAAATGATAAAGTAAGAGATGTAGGCAACTGATTCCGGCAAATACGATCTATATAGGCCTCAATAGAAAATGTGTTAATTTTGAATTCTTTCCGCAATAAAGTGGTAGCTGAAACACCAAACCCTAAAAAACTATCCCTGGTTATAGAAGAGTATTTCCCCGTCTTTGCTTTAGCAAAGGTCCAGACAGAGGTTCTCTCCCGGCCGGTTTTTTTACAATAATCTACAATCGCCTTTAACATTTTCTTTTTTTCTTTTTCCGATAAAGGCTTATAAGTATTATTGGCAAATGTAAAATCAATAAAAGGATATGTCGATATTTGTGTAGCACCATTAGTAAAGGCAATTTCAATATCTTGGAGTAAAACCTCTTCTGTCTGGGTTGGAATTGCAAATATCAAATCAACATCAACAACTTCAAAACCCGCCCGGTGAACCAGCTGAAGCCTATTTAAAAAGCCTGTGTCTTTTCTTCCTAATGCCGACAGGCATTGTTGGTTAAATGATTGTATCCCAATGCTCACCATAGTAACACCGGCAGTTTTTAATTGTTTCAAAGTAGACTGGCAAATATCATCTGGATGAAGTTCAACACCAATCCCATTCTGAATTATAAAATACTTATTTAAACAATCAATAATATCTTTCAAACAATCAGCCATTAATGCAGGAGTGCCTCCGCCAAAATATAGGCTGGTGACTCTCTTCTCTCCTTTTAGCTGGGAGCCAACCATTTGAATTTCCCGGATAAGAGCTATCTTATATCTTTTTGCCAAATCTTCGTTATAAACAACCTTACAATAAGGGCAGAACGAACAAAAGCTACGACAAAATGGAATATGAACATAAAGCCCAAGGTCCTGCTCATTTTCAAAATTAAGGTTATTAGAGTATGTATTCTTAAATTCAAACGGTTTAAAGGAACGGCTCAGGCAAATTCTTATTAATGATGTAAGCATAAGTTTATTCTCCCTAATTCATCTTTAATAAATAGCCTATATTATTTCAGGGATATCCCAATCTGCTTTTGGCTACCTACTCTCATTTAGGCACATTAATTTAGTCTGTTCCATGACAATGTCAACCGCCTTAGCCGACTGATCAGGCGGGTAACCATATTTTTTTAGTAGGCGTTTGATGGTCATCTTCATTTTGGCTTGTACACTTTCGCGGATCGCCCAGTCCACGCTGATATTATTCTTGATCGAAACCGTTAGATCCCTGGCAATTTGCTTCAGAATCTCATCGCCCATTATTTCTCTGGCCGATTCATTATCTGCTAAAGCATCATAAAAGGCTAATTCATCCGGGGTCAGCCCGGTACTTTCTCCCCGTTTCTCTGCTTCATTAATCTGTTTCGCCAGCTCAATAAGTTCCATGATTACTTGTGCGGTTTCAATTGTCCGGTTCTGATACTTTCTAATCGCCGCTTCCAATAATTCCGAGAATTTTTTGGACTGCACCAAGTTACGCCGGGAGAAAGTCTTGATACTACCTTTCAACAATCTGTTCAATAATTCAACTGCTAAGTTCTTCTGCTTCATACCTTTAACTTCATCCAGAAACTCGTCAGAAAGGATGGCAATATTGGGCTTGGAAATTCCTACCGCACTTAAGATATCAACAACTTCATCGGAAGAAATAGCTTTTGAGATTAACTGGTTCAACTCAGCATCAAGTTGCGAAGTGGTCTTCTTTCTATTATCATCAGTAATCAGTTTAACCAGACTTGCCTTGACTGCTTTATGGAATCCGATCTCCACATTCAATCTTTGAGCAGTATCCGTAGTTGCACATAAAGAATAGGCGCGTGCCATTTCAGTAACCAGCTTTAAATAATCATTTTTTCTCTCTTCTCGGAGTTCAATGATAAAATCCATGGTTTCCACAATCGCCTGCATCTTCTCACTGGGTTTACCAGTAAAGAACTTACTGTAATCATGGCCATGTAACAACTCTTTGATCAGATCATACTTTTCCAAGAGCACCTCAACAGCTACTTCCGTATCAATACCTGTTGTCTTTTGATCGCTATCCGTATATTGGGAAAGCGCTGTTTTTAAATTTTCCGCAATCCCGATATAATCAACAACTAGTCCCCCTTGTTTATCTTTAAAGACCCGGTTTACCCTAGCGATTGCTTGCATAAGATTATGCCCGCTCATCGGCTTATCAATATACATCGTATGCATACTGGGTACATCAAAGCCGGTCAGCCACATGTCACGAACAATAACCATCTTTAGTTCATCATTAGTATCTTTCATCCGTTTGGCTAATACTTCCCTGGTCGCTTTAGTACCAATAAAAGGTTGCCACTGGGCCGGATCGGCAGAGCTTCCCGTCATTACCACCTTAATCTTGCCAGCCATTAAATCTTCGCTATGCCAATCCGGACGCAACGCAACAATCTCTTTATATAACTCGATAGCAATCCTCCTGCTCATAGCAACAATCATCGCTTTGCCGCCCTCATTCTCTTGGGCTCGCTCCCGCTCTTCAAAGTGAGTAACAATATCCTGGGCAATCAGCTTGATCCGTTCTTTAGCACCAACAATCGCTTCCAGCCGTGCCCACTTAGTTTTGAGTTTTTCTTTCTGGCTTGCTTCTTGAAACTCTGTGATCTCCTCATATTCGCTATCAACTTGGGGCTTCATCTCCTCCGGTAGCTCCAGCTTAGCAATCCTACTTTCATAGTAAATCTTAACCGTAGTCCCATCCTCAACCGATCTGGTCATATCATAAATATCTATGTAATCCCCGAAGACCGCCCGGGTATTCTTATCCGTTAATTCTACCGGTGTACCAGTAAACCCAATATAAGAGGCATTCGGCAGACTATCCCGCATATACTTGGCATAACCATATTTGATCTGTGCTTCAGTTTTGCCCCTGACAATTTCGGCCCCAAACCCGTATTGGCTACGATGGGCTTCATCTGCAATCACAATCACATTTTTACGTTCGGTCAGAACCTTTTCCCCATAGTCAGCATATTGATCCGCTACTTTATCCAGGGAATAAAGCTTTGCATCCTCTCTCACTTGATCAGTAGAGGGTGCAAACTTTTGAATAGTGGTAAAGATAATACCCCCGCTGGTACGGTTATTTAATAATTCCTTTAGATGAGCCCGATCATTAGCTTGTACCGGGATACTTCTTAATAGATCCTGACTTTTTAAAAAAGTGGTATATAACTGATCATCCAAATCATTTCGGTCCGTAATCACTACAATAGTTGGGTTTTCCAGTTCTTCATCTACAACCAGTTTACCGGTATAGAAAACCATGGATAAACTCTTCCCGCTACCCTGGGTATGCCAGACAACACCAATCCGCCGGTCTCCAGTCTCCATCGTAGCACGTTTGGTGCTCCTCACTGCCTTATTAACCGCATAATACTGATGATAACCAGCCAGTATCTTCTGGGTATCCTTACCATCGCTCTGGAATAAGATAAAATACCTGATCAGATCAAGGAAACGCTCCTGTTCAAACATGCCCTTAATCAAGACCTCCAGCTGCGGAATAGACTGCGGGGCAATGGTCTCGCCATCAATCGTCCGCCAGGCCAGGAACCAATCCTCATTGGCAGTAAGCGTGCCTGCCCTGGCATTCACACCATCACTGGCTACCAGAAAAGCATTATAAGTGAATAAGGAAGGGATGGTCATCTTATAGGTTTGGAGCTGATGATAGGCATCTGTGATCTCAACATTCTCATCACTAGCACTTTTTAACTCAACAACTACCAAAGGAAGGCCATTAACAAAGGCAATAAGATCCGGCCGTTTCTCCACCCCATGCTCAACAACGGTGAATTGATTGGCCACCATAAAATCATTATTCTGCGGCTCTTCAAAATCAAAAACATAAGCCTTTTCCGTCCGGTAACTGGCATCTTCCTGACGCACCTGTACATCAATACCATCGGTAATCATCTTATGGAAAGCCTTGTTATTCATTAACAGGCTGGGGCTTTGCGGAATCGAAATCTGCCGGAAGGCTTCCTCCAATGCCTCCTCAGGCAGCCGGGGATTAATCCGCGCCAGCGCTTCTTTCAACCTCTCGGTAAGAACAACATCACTATAATCTTCCCGCTCCGGATAATCTCCATCCGGAGCCAGATCCGGGGCAAAGACTATTTCATAGCCAAGTTCCTCAAACCATTCCAGGGCCGCCTCTTCTAAGTGGGACTCACAAAAATTACTCCTCATCTGTTGCCACCTCCTTAATTCGTCTTTTGCTTAATTTTTATTTGAAAGGGTTTACCCTTGTTTATTAGTGGTAACCGCCTCGATTGCTACCCGGATCTCACCAGACATTAGTTTGGGGAGAAGGGTGTCTCTAATTTCTTTTAAAGTTCTATTTTCAAGATATAATTTAATAATTTTTTCATAAATTGGGTTTAAAATATTACTCAAAAATTTCATGTCCGAGTCCTTCGGTATTAACACTTTTGATTCTGTTAAGTCCTTTCTTCTTATATGACCCATTGTCGTTGCTTTATCTTGTGCAATAGCCCTAAATTTTTCAAGATGTTTCAATGTCCACAAGTGGTAGAACCATTTTTCATATTTCTTTGATGTAACCTTAAATAAATGCTGATTTAAAGCTCCTTTTTCTCCTGTCCAAATTTTCACCTCTAATGTTCCAGACCATGAAAATATTACATCTCCATCATTAATAATGTATTGCTCAGGAATAGCTACACTTGCTTTGTCAGAACTGTCATCTGTAAATCCTTGATTCAACTCTCTAATCTTTATAACAGGCAAAAACTCATCCGTTTCCGAACGATATTTTTGCATAGCTAGTCCATTTAGAAAATCAGCAATATTATCTAAACTTTCAACCCTCCACCCCTTCGGTATCCTGCCTAACTCGCTATCCTCAAACTCCCCATCCTGAAAAGGCTCAAAATCTACAAACCAACTTTTGAAGATAGCCTGTGCTATTTCCTTCAAGGTTTTATTAATGCGGTTATTGAGTTCAATTTTATCATCAAGACAGGAAAGGGTAGCGGCGATGGCTTTTTGTTCGGGGAGAGGTGGTAACTCCAATGATACAGACCCGAGAATAGAAGTATACAAATTTCGTTGCACGCTTCCTACCGCCATATCTGCTATTTCCAGCTGGTTTCTCAATAAGAAATAAAATACATACTTATAATCAGCAACATCTTTTTTTGTTTTTATATTTATGGTTGCTCTGTTTCCGCACATAAAATCTTTAATTATTCCCAGCTTACCAATTGTTCCAGATTTGCTAATAACTATTGAGTTTGGTTCATAAAGTAAAGCACTTTTTCCTGCACTTTTAAACCCTTTTAGAGAAAGTTTTCTACTTGTATCAAAAACATATCCATTATTTAAATCATTTGCTCGTATCCATTTTATTTCGTCTCCAAAGTAGTCTGGTACTTTTTGAGATGGATTAACATAACCTTCTTGAAAGTCACATATTTCTCCAAGTTTAACCTTTTCCCAATCTTTCACTTGCTTCACCTTCTTCAATTTCAGCTAAAAACTCTTCCAACGTCATCACTTCATAATTATTGTTTTTCATTCTATTATAAAAGGCTTTATCATTGGTTATTAGTGTACAACCTTCAGATACTGCTGTATCCGCAATTATAGCGTCATCAGAGTTTCCTTTATTCCCTTCAACCATAGAATGATACACCTTTCCATCTCCAAGTCTTACATAACCCAATTGAGCTCTACCGTTCAGTATAAAAAGTGAAATTGGTACTAATTTTGCTCTCAAATCAGCTAACATCAGTATATTAGATTTTCTTTTGCTAATTTTATCATCGGGAATTTCACACAACTCCTCGACCTGAATAGTCGTTACATAATACTCATATTTATCTGTTGAGTTCTTAATTTTATTTATTATTGATGGCAATTTGTCGAATATATTAGTATCAAACATTATTTTCTTAAAACTCAAACCCAATCGCCCCCAGTCGTTCTCTGATCTCATCCTCCAGCTTATGGGATTTGGCAAACATTTCGGCTAATTCCCCAGTAAGCCTAGTCATCTTTTCCTCAAAGGGTTCGCCATCATCTTCCACTTCTTCAATACCCACGCAGCGACCGGGGGTTAGGATATATTTATGTTCTCTGACTTCCTCAATATCTGCCGATTTGCAAAAGCCTTGGATATCTTCATATTCATACTTACTATCGCACCAGTTATGGTAGGTATCACAAATCTCTTTGATCTCTTCATCAGGAAGTTCCCTCAATCTACAGGTGACAATGGTCCCCATTTTTCGGGCATCGATAAAAAGAATCTTGTCCTTTCGGTTCTCTCTTTTTCTAGATATAAACCACAGACAGACCGGAATTGTTACATTATAAAACAAATTTGGTGGCATAGTGACGATACAATCAACCAGCCTCGCTTCAATGATATTCTTTCTAATCTCAGCTTCTGCTTTTGTCGAAGTACTCATCGAACCATTAGCCATTACAAAGCCGGCAATCCCTGTTGACGATAATTTACTGCATAATGCATTTTATTTTGAACTGTCTTGAAAAAAAGTTTGGAAGTTTCCGCTCTTGGATCATAATCTATACTCGTGGCATAGATATCTAAAACTTGTCGGTAAAATACTTTCTCACTAGACCGAATATCCCGGATCCGTTCCAACAGCTCTTGAAAGTAATTTCCCCCGCCTGAACGCTTTAGCAAGTCATCATTCATTGTAAAACCTTTAATTAAGTATTCCTTGAGCCTTTGCGTCGCCCAAATTCTAAATTGAGTGCCACGCAATGATTTCACCCTGTATCCAACGGATATTATTACATCAAGGTTATAATACTTTGTCTTTCGCTTGACCTTTCTTTTCCCTTCTAGCTGAACTTGTAAGTATTCCTTACAAGTTGGAACTTGGGGTAATTCTCCTTCAGCATAAATATTTTTAATATGCAAAGTAATATTTTGCGGTGTTGTTTGAAACAACTCTGCCATCTGAGATTGGGTTAGCCAAACGGTTTCGTCTTCCATTCTCACATCAATTTTGGTTTGACCATCCTCTGTTTGGTACATCAAAATTTCAGAATCATGATTAAAACTCAAACCCAATCGCCCCCAGTCTTTCCCTGATCTCATCCTCCAGCTTATGGGATTTGGCAAACATCTCGGCTAATTCCCCGGTAAGCCTAGTCATCTTTTCCTCAAAGGGTTCACCATCATCTTCCACTTCTTCAATACCCACGTAGCGGCCGGGGGTTAAGATATACTCATGTTCTCTGACTTCCTCAATATCTGCCGATTTGCAAAAACCTTGGATATCTTCATATTCATCCTTACTATCGCACCAGTTATGGTAGGTATCACAGATCTCTTTGATTTCTTCATCAGAGAGTTCCCTCAATCTACGGGTGACCATCGTCCCCATTTTTCGGGCATCGATAAAAAGAATCTTGTCCTTTCGGTTCTCTCTTTTTCTAGAGATAAACCACAGGCAGACCGGGATTGTTACATTATAAAACAGGTTAGACGGCATGGTAACGATACAATCAACCAACCTCGCTTCAATGATATTCTTTCTAATCTCAGCTTCTGCTTTTGTCGAGGTACTCATCGAACCATTAGCCATTACAAAGCCGGCAATCCCTGTTGACGATAATTTACTGATCATATGCGAAATCCAGGCGTAATTTGCATTATTTGCCGGCGGGATCCCGTACTTCCAGCGGGCGTCATTGGGGTCTAAAGTATAATCGCTCACATTAAATGGAGGATTGGCTAAGATGTAATCCGCCCGTAGATTTTTATGTAAATCATTACCAAAGGTATCGGCATCCCGCTCACCCAAATTACCGTCAATCCCCCGGATCGCCAGGTTCATTTTACATAGCCGCCAGGTGGTAGCGGTAAACTCCTGTCCAAAGATATGGATATCATCTTTACGCCCCTGATGTTCTTCGACAAAACGTTGGGACTGGACAAACATACCACCCGAACCGCAGCAAGGGTCATAAACCCGCCCTTTAAAGGGTTCAATCATCCCAACTAGTAGCTTGACTATACTTGGTGGTGTATAAAACTCCCCCTCGCTGGACCCGAATTTCCCGAGGAAATATTCGTAGACTCTGCCTAAGACATCCTGGGATTTTGCTTCTTTACTACCTAAGTTAAAGGAGAATAAATCGATCAGTTCACCCAGTTTTACTTTGTCAAGCTCCGGACGGGCATAATCTTTAGGAAGTACCCCTTTCAGGTTTTTATTTTCTTTTTCAATTTCGATCATCGCCTCATCAATGATCTGCCCTATTGTACTTTGCTTGGCATGTTTTTTAATATATCCCCACCGGGCATTAGGAGGGACATAGAAAATATTTTCTGCCAGATAGGCATCGCGGTCTTCTTCAAAACCTTCACCTTCATCAACCAGCTCCTGATATTTTTCTTCAAAACTATCAGAGATATATTTTAAGAAGATTAGTCCTAAAATAACATGTTTGTAATCGGATGGTTCAATATTACCCCGTAGTTTATCCGCCATCTCCCATAATTTGCTTTCTAATTCTGAATTTGTCGTCATACTTTAAACCCTCCTACTGTCGAGCTAATTGTGTTGTCCTCTAACAAATGTCCCGTCACAAAATATTGATAGCCTAATTAAGGATTATAAGAATTAAGGTAACAACACATTTAGCTTATATCAACTTCTGATAAAGACTGTTTTTTATCTTTCCCCATCTATTTTCCGCTTCGCTAATCGCCGTTTTATAAATATCCAGTTCCTGCTGGTAGGTGTTGATGATTTCCTGTTGCTCTGCAAACGAAAGCAGCGGAATCTCCATCTCCATAATATCCAAATGGTTGATATTCATAATCGTGGTCCCGCGTTGGAAGCTCTTAATCATCGCCACCCCCACCGGGCTTTCCAAAAATATCTTCAAATACTCACCTAATACTTCCTTTCCCGGCCTAATCACCAGTAGATTAGCGGAGGCAATAATGGTTCTGTCTTGTGCTGTAAAGACCGCCGATTTAATCGCAGTACCGCGGCAAGAGAGAACAACATCGCCATCATTAAGTTCGTAACGTTTGATTTTACGTTCCTCTTCTTCGATCGTATCCAAACCTGAGTAATCAATCTCTCCATCTTCAATATTAGAAAGATTAAGCACGCCAATACTGCCCAGAGTAGTATCTTTTTTCAAAATGGATTTACCCCTAAATACTTCGGCAACCTCTTTCAGTTTCATCTTTTTTAAAGATGAATCTTTAAACTTTTGAATATATTCATCATCTTCTGCCAGGAGTAATTCGATTCTCCAATCCTCATGAGCCAAAAATTCATCAGTAGAAATCTGCTTTTGCTCTTTAGTTTTTAAATCACCTTGATCAACTTTAAAGGTTCCGATCTCCACTACCCCCTGTTGTTCCCGGGTGATAGTAAGTAAATAGGTTTTGATCGCAGTTGCCGGTCTAAATGTTCCTTCTGGTAAAATAAAGATGCTTTTGACATTAAAGTTTTCCGTAATTTGTGCTCTTAGTTTTTTGTAGCCCTGCCCGGCAAAGGTTATTTTGGCCGGCAGAATAATATCCAGAACTCCTTCTTCATCCAAATGTTCCAACATATTTTCTAAAGCGATCCCATCGCTTTCTCTGGTGAGAAACTTTCTGCCAATATCCTCCGGTTTATAACTAAAAGAAGGTAAGCAGTATATATAATCAAACTTCTCACCCGGCAAACATTCGGTATAGATTGATTCCAAGCGGATAGTCAAATTATTCTGCTCGCCAAAAGCGAGTTTTAAAAGCAGATACATCAATTTATACTGGGTTGTTAAGGTAATTTCTAGATTAGAACAACGCTTAAGCAAATCTTTAAGCCCGGCCAGATGTTTTTCCGCTTCGGTGATAAGGATCTTCTGTGAGGACGATTTTAGAAGTTTCTTACTGACATACCTGCTTAGATAGGCCGGGGAAATGATTGTACCCAAGCGGTCATCTTTGTAGATTTCCAACGTAAACTCTATTAAATCAATATCCTTTAATACTGTGTAAATCTCAGAAAAATCATCCCGATCCGCAGGAAAAAAACCCAATTCTTCTTCAGTATGTTCTTTCATCAACTGAAAAAGTTGTTCTTTATTCTTACTAATACTTGGGTTCTCTTTTAACTTTTCTTGAGTTAATTTCACTCGTAGCATTTCCTTTAGTAATTCTTTTCTAGATGAAAACTGTCTCTGGTATAAGG
>DIPO01000019.1:0-25897 GCA_002427045.1 Firmicutes bacterium UBA5486 | reverse complement strand
TGTTTAGTATGTCAATACTAAATTGTAGTGTTGCTTGTTCATATTAAATAACACTAAGCTGTTTAACTTAATCAAAACAAGGGTTTTGGTCTAATTGAGCCCTTTTATAATAGTACATCCAGGGAAAAAGCTCTGTTTTAGTTATGCAATTCCTTAAAACTCATAAAAACCATAAATATCAAAAAAAGGTGCTGGTTTTTCAGCACCTTTTCATTATTCATTCAAATCACGCTTAGCTAGTAACATTAAATCTAGTCGCTCAAGAACGTCTTTTAAGGAACCACAGGCAATATCGCAAACAGTTTTATAAATTATTCTTTCAAGGGTCTTGAAATCTAGTTCACAAGAATATGAGAGTATGGATGATAAAAAAGAAGAACGGCATTCATATAGCAGAAAACCTAAAATTCCTGTTTTTCCACGCTGCGGAATGTTTTGAAGAGGATGCGGATGATATTCGAAGCTATGCGCTGAAATGGGAAGTGCTCCCGAAGTCGTTGCATTATGTAGAACAAATTATATACAAAAAGGCTCACTGATGTTATAGAGCACCAATGAGCCTAAAGCAACGTAGTCCCGATAACCCGGCTGTCGTAGATGAAAAATACTGCATAAATCATTTGCTCTTAGCAAACTATTTATATAGTCTCAATATAAAGCTTTAAGTTATTTCATTGCTTCCTCAATCGCTACAGCTACCGCTACAGTAGCACCAACCATTGGATTATTTCCCATACCCAGGAAGCCCATCATTTCAACATGTGCTGGAACAGATGACGAACCTGCGAATTGAGCATCTGAGTGCATTCTACCCATAGTATCCGTCATTCCATAAGAAGCCGGGCCTGCAGCCATATTGTCCGGATGCAGTGTCCTTCCTGTTCCACCGCCGGAAGCTACAGAAAAATATTTTTTACCAAGTTTATAACATTCCTTTTTATATGTACCGGCTACAGGATGCTGAAATCTTGTAGGATTAGTGGAATTTCCAGTAATAGAAACATCTACGCCTTCAAGATGCATAATAGCTACCCCTTCTCTTACATCATCTGCACCATAGCATCTGACTTTAGCCCTTTCACCTTTTGAGTATGCACTTTCTTTTACAATTTCAAGCTTACTAGTATAATAATCAAATTTCGTTTGCACATAGGTAAAGCCATTAATCCTTGAAATAATTTGTGCAGCATCCTTACCCAGACCATTTAATATGACTTTTAAAGGCTCTTTTCTTACCTTATTTGCAGACCTTGCAATACCTATAGCCCCTTCAGCAGCTGCAAATGACTCATGACCTGCAAGGAAGGCAAAGCATTTGGTTTCTTCTCTCAGAAGCATAGCTGCAAGATTCCCATGACCCAGCCCAACCTTTCTGTTATCCGCTACTGAGCCAGGAATACAGAAAGCCTGTAGTCCTTCACCAACAGCTTCTGCTGCTTCAGCTGCCTTAACGCATCCTTTTTTCAAAGCAATCGCAGCTCCGGTAACATACGCCCAGCAGGCATTTTCAAAACATATTGGTTGGACTGACCTTACGATATTATAAACATCTATCCCTTTATCATCACATATTTTCTTTGCCTCTTCCAGAGAGCTGATACCGTATTTATTCAATACAGCATTTACCTGATTTATTCTTCTTTCATAACTTTCAAATAATGCCATACTTATATTCCCCCCTCTCATTATTCATGACGTGGATCAATAACCTTAACAGCTTCATCAAACCTGCCATATTTTCCGGTAGCCTTTTTAACTGCTTCATTTGCATCAGTACCCTTTTTTATAAAATCCATCATTTTGCCAAGGTGGACAAACTCATAACCAATAATTTCATTGTTCTCATCCAGTGCAACATTTGTAACATACCCTTCCGCCATTTCAAGGTACCTTGGCCCTTTAGCAAGTGTACCGTACATAGTTCCGACCTGGCTTCTTAACCCCTTACCTAGATCCTCAAGCCCAGCTCCTATAGGCAAGCCTCCCTCGGAAAAAGCAGTCTGGCTTCTTCCATAAACAATCTGGAGAAACAGTTCTCTCATTGCTGTATTGATTGCATCACACACCAGATCGGTGTTCAATGCTTCAAGAATTGTCTTCCCTGCTAGAATTTCGGCGGCCATTGCTGCAGAATGCGTCATGCCAGAACAGCCTAGCGTTTCAATCAGTGCTTCCTGTATAATACCATCCTTTACATTCAATGTAAGCTTGCAGGCTCCTTGTTGAGGTGCACACCAGCCTACCCCATGGGTTAATCCCGAAATATCCTTGATTTCTTTAGCCTGTACCCATTTACCTTCCTCTGGTATTGGTGCCGAACCATGGTTTGGTCCTTTAGCAACACACATCATTTTCTGAACCTCTGAAGAGTAATCCATATAACGACCCCTTTCTTATATGATTCAAATTAATTTTAACCCTGCATAAAAACAAAAAACTCCTTCCTTAAGATTGTACTTAAAGTAGGAGCCATCAGCACGCAGCAGTTAAGGTGAGCCCCATCACCAATATAAGTTTATCATGTTTTTCCTTTCCTGTACATTTACTTTTTTACATATTATAAGTCTACTACTTTGCAATAAGTACTTTTTCCAGAATATAAACAACAGAAGTGATGCTATTTCTACAACCAGGGTACTGTTGTTGTATGTAAAAGCAAGTAAAGCAATTAGTAATGTCAGTAAGCAATCTTTTTTGGTTTTTCCTTGTTGATGGTTTACTATTTTCTTTTTTTCTTGGGCTTCGAGTTATGATCGTTTTTCCTTTTTCCCTGTCTTTTCTCTAAAACCACATCACTTACTATATTATACATCTCCTGAACCCCGATGTCTGAAGCTTCATAATTGAAAGCATCTTTCCTACTTATTCCAATACTATCCGCCTCTTTTGCCGCATCAATGTTGGCACCCATAAAAATGAACTCCCATCCATACTTCTCTTGCTGGTGGTTAATAAGCTCTTTCACTTTTTTAAAGGTAAATTCGCGGCTGGCATTTTCCAATCCATCTGTTGTAATTACAAATATTACTTTACCCGGTCTTTCATCCTCATTTGTCTTTGATAGCCTGTAACCAACATCCAGAATGGTCTTGCCTACTGCATCCAACAGGGCTGTACAGCCTCTTACAAAATACTCCTTATCAGTTAGCTTTATTTTATTTGCATTAACCCCATTCCATAAGATTTCATACCGATCATCAAACAAGGCTACTGTAACAATGGTTTCTCCTTCCAATTGACTCTGTTCCTCTATAAAAGCATTAAATCCCCCAATGGTATCACTTTCAAGCCCTCCCATTGAACCGCTCCGGTCAAGTAGAAAAATAATTTCTGTTAAATTCATGTTCATACCCATCAACCTTTCGTCTTTATTTATGCTATAATAATATTAGCTAATTTGTCCATAATTTGGTCGCTTGTCAAGCGACATTTTGGGAAAGCTTTTTGCGTTGTGTCCTTTTTAAAAGGTCCTAACACAATATATAGTGTTGGGTTTGTATTAGGCTATCAATATATTGTGCAGGGACAGAAAAAATCAATGCAACGCAAAAAGCCCTGGGAGGTTACGTTGATATGCTTGACGAAAAGCTATTAATTGAATTACAGGCATATATAGAAAAGCACTTGATCCGGCTAGATCTTCTTCTTTCTGAACCTGCTAAATATGTTTATAAAGATATACAAAATAACGAATTAGAGGATTTTATTAAGAATAAGCGCAAGCCAACATTCAACCAGCTATTATTCAGCTTCATTGATAGAAAAGGCGTCACTGACTCAGATATTTATAAAAAAGCCGGACTTGACCGCAGGCACTTTTCTAAAATCAGGTCTAATCCCGATTACCGTCCCGGGAAAAGTACCGCTATTGCTCTGGCTATAGCCCTTGAGCTAAACAAAAAAGAGACCGGCACACTCTTAAGTGCTGCCGGTTACTCTCTGTCTGACAGTGATACCTTTGATTTAGTAATCCAGTTCTGTTTGGAGAAGAAAATCTATGATCTACATACTATTAATCAAGCTTTGGATTATTTTAGCCTGAAACCATTAGCAGGAGTTTTAGAATAATGAAACTGCTTATAAAAAAGTAAGCAGGCCAAGGTGATTTGTATCACCTCAGTAGGCTTACATATTATTTTTGATCAGTAAATTTTTCCCGGTACCGGTCAATACCTCTTTGAATAGTCTTTCTTGCCTCTTCGGCCCCTTTTACACTTTCGAGAGCAGTCTCTTTCCCCTCCAAACTTTTATACACCGAGAAGAAATGTGTCATCTCGGAAAAAATATGGGACGGTAGTTCCTCAATATCCTTATAATTATTATAGGTAGGATCACCATGTGGAATAGCAATTATCTTTTTATCACTATAACCACAATCCTCCATTTCAATCACACCAATTGGATAACAGGAAACCAGTGTCATCGGGATTATAGCTTCTGAACAAAACACCAAAACATCTAAAGGATCATCATCTGATGCATAGGTTAGCGGAATAAAACCATAATTAGCTGGGTAATGGGTAGAAGTATGTAAAATGCGATCCATCCGCAGCATACCTGTCTCCTTATCCAGTTCATATTTTACTTTGCAACCTTTAGGAATTTCAATAACAGCTACAAAACTATCCTGAGAAACTCGATCCGCTGGCATATCTCGCCAAATACTCATAACTATTTATTCCCCCTTATAATTCTGCAATTATCATTTCCTTATTTTATCTTAACAACTCAATAATCCTCTTTTGCTTCTGTTTTTGGATCTGATTTACATACTTTACTTAGTCTTTTTTTCCAGACCGCCATATTAAAAGGAATTGTAAAACCACCAATATTCTTTTTACCATTTGAGTCTTGACAAAACAAGGAAGAAGAATAATTCTTATAGAATGGCTACTTTTATTAAGGAATTGCTTGAAACATTAATAAGAAAAACTATAACTATATCTTATCCGGATCGATCTTAACCAGCCACCGGCCGCGTTTAAGATGGATAAAACCAAGGCTTGCCACTATCAGGTTGGAAGTAAAAATTGCACTCCAAATACCAATTGGCCCCCAGCCAGCAGTACTAGAGAGTAGGTAAGCCAAGGGAACACGCAACCCCCATAAACGAAAGATGTTTAAAAGCATAATTGGCTTGGTATCTCCTCCACCTTGAAAAGCACCGGTTATAACAGTATACAAAGAAAAAATAATCGTTGAGATCGAGTTGATCCGAAAGAAAGAAACTCCATGATTAATAACTTCCGGATCATTGATAAAGAATTTAACAAAACTATGGCCATAAAAGAAAGTTAGGCCCATACCAATCGTGATAAAAACAAAGAGCGAAAGTGCAGCCTGCTTAACTACTAAAACTGCCCGTTTTTTGTTTTTAGCCCCTAAGCTTTGCCCTACCAGGCTACTAGTTGCTTGTGCAAATGCTTGGGCTGGTACACTAAACATATTGGTTATCCGGTTACCAATACCAAATGCTGCTACCACCGCCGTACCAAAACTGTTGACGGCACCCTGTAAAACAGTGAACCCAAAGGCAGAAAGGCTCTGTCCCAGAGAAGCTGGCAACCCAATCTCAACGATTCTGGTAACAGCTTCTTTGTTAGGACGAAGATTACGAAGACGCAGCTTCAGTCCAGATTTACCCTTTACTAAAATATAAAAGGAAATGATTGAAGCAACACCCTGCGAAAATAGTGTTGCCAAGGCGGCCCCCTTTACTTCCATAGCAGGAAAAGGGCCGATACCAAAAATTAAAAGCGGATCTAAAATAACATTTAAAAGTACTGTACAAAGCTGAATATACAAAGGAGTAACGCTATTACCAATCCCCTGCAATGATGATTGAAGAATAATAACCATAAATGACAAAGGAATCCCCAAAAAAGTAATTGTAACATATTCATATGTGTATTCAAAAGCACTCTCTGGTACTTGTAAAAGACGTAATAGTGGCTTGGAAAAAGTTAGACCTAAAACCATGATCAGAATCGATGTAAAAATAAGAATAAAAATCATTTGTCCAAGATAAAAATCTATTTTTTCCTGGTCTTTCTTTCCTTTTGACTGTGAAATCAGAGTTGTCCCTGCCATCGAAAAACCCGTACCAAAGACAACCAAAAAAAAGACTAAGGTAAAGGCAATGGAAGGAGCTGATACGGCATCTTTACCAAGCTTCCCTAAGAAATAAGCATCTGCAAGATTATATAACATCTGTAACAGATTGGCTCCCATAATCGGTAATGCTAGTTTCAATAGTTGTTTATAAAGGTTCCGATCTTCTTGAATAATATTTGTCATGTCTTCTACTCCTCTACTAATTATAGGCACGTAAAACCTTTTCATCATTAATCCGCATATACGATTGATTATCACCTCATTATGCATTTTCACCAATTGATGTCAGAGCTATGTCTGTTTAGCAAGATCTATCCTCATTCTTTTTTTGAAAAGATTTGATAAGAACTCATATATTAGATTATAACAAAAAATACTGACCTTGGTTATATACGTCAAGTATTTTGTTGTCAACTTTTTATTCTATTAGCCTACTAAAATTATTCACTAGCACCTCAGTTTAAGAGATTATATATTGGTTCTATTCATAGTAAATTGAATTTTTGCTCCTTTGCTTCATAGATTAGCATAATTCATAAAAATTATATAGGCTGAAGAACCCTGTTAAGAGCACTCCAGCCAAAGTATTTTTTCGCTTTACATTCCGAGTTGAAGTGAAGCAAAACGAGACATGTCATGACAAAGCTTAATAAACAAATAAAGAGTAAATCTATTCTTTTACAGAGCCGGATGTGAGTCCGGAAATCATAAATTTTTGCATTAGAAGAAAAGCTACTGCCAGTTCTTTTTCACAGCAAAAAGTCTAAGATTAATCACGCTAAGAGCTGCGACAATGAAAAACACAACTATTGACACTGTAGAGGCTAATCCATAATCATTGCCAAGGCTTGATTCAAATGCCAATTTATAGGTATAAGAAAGCAATATATCTGTTTCACCAATAGGAGTCTGTGCGCCAACCATTGGTGGCCCTCCCCCGGTAAGAAGATAGATAACGGAAAAATTATTAAAATTGAAGGCAAATGCCCCAATCAGTAACGGAGCAACCGCTTTCAATACCAGTGGCAGGGTAATATAGCGGGTAATGGTTGGGCCGCTTGCTCCATCAAGGGCAGCAACTTCATAAAGGTTGGGTGATATCGATTGTAGTGTTCCCATTGAAATTATCATTATATAAGGATAACCCAGCCATAGATTGACTAAGATTAAACTTACCTTGGCAAATAAGGATTCTTCAAGCCAAGGAATAGAAAGACTAAAAATATTATTAAGTATGTAATTAATTATCCCAAAATCTTGGTTTAGCATTCCCCGCTAAATTAAAATTGTAATAAAACCAGGTAAGGTTAATTATCAAAACAGGAATTTGACTTTTTATAGATAAACCATAATATTAAGATATTCTAAAAATAAAATAGGGAAGTGAGTTTATGTCAATTCCTATATATAATCTTTTTTCGCCAATCCATGATGAAAATTCAATTGACCATTCATTAGCAGAGATGATCAAAGAGCTAGAGGGGAAACTTGGAGAGGAATTTTTGGAGATCTCAGCAGATGAAATTAAAAATTACGCTTCTCCTCTTATCTTTGTTAAATCCGGCGGGGTTGAAGGCCGTTTCAAAGAAATATACCAGCGCTTCCAAGAACCCTATACCATCCTAGCAAGTGATACCAACAACTCCTTGGCTGCTTCTTTAGAGATCCTTACCTTCTTAAAACAGCAGGGTCTAAAAGCTGAAATTATCCATGGTGATGTTTCTTATCTCGCTTCCAGAATCAATATCATACAAAAAGCAACTGCCGCCAAACAACGTTTGAACGGCATTAATGTCGGAGCAATTGGAAAACCCTCCGACTGGCTAATCGCCAGTGATGTTGATTACCAGAAAGTAGAAAATACATTTGGCATTAAGGTCATTGAGCTTGAAATCACAGAATTATTAGCAGAGATTAAAAAGGTTACTGCATCACCCCATCTGCTTGCTGATCTGAAAAACGGAGTACAAAAGGGGAAAATTGAATCCTTATATCAAGAAGCACCAGAGGAAAAAAGTCTGGATGGAGCTTTAAACATCTACCTAGCGCTCAAAAATATCTGCGTAAAATATCACCTGCAAGGCCTTACCATAAGGTGTTTCGATCTTCTTAATACAGTCTATAATACCGGTTGTATTGCCCTGGCATTATTAAATGATGAAGGAATAATAAGTGCCTGTGAAGGAGATCTCCCGGCACTTCTATCCATGCTTATTCTTAATACACTTACCGGAGAACCAGTCTTCATGGCCAACCCTTCCAGTATTGATACAAAATCCAACCAGATCATACTAGCCCACTGTACTCTACCCCTTTCGATGGCTGATTTGTTTACCCTTAACACTCATTTTGAATCTAACATTGGAGTTGGAATCCACGGGGAAATACGCTCTGGGGAGGCCACTATCTTTAGATTGAACGCTGATCTAAAACGGTACTTTGTCAGTGGTATTACCATACTTGAGAATCAGTATAAAGATAATTTATGCCGGACACAGATTAAGGTTAAAATGCATGAAAGCGTACAACATCTCCTTCTTAATCCAATGGGAAATCACCACCTGATCTGTAAAGGAGATTATACTTCATTGGTTAATTATTTTATGGATTTGAAAGGGTTGCATAATTGCCTTAAGTATCCATTTGACAACAATATAAGCAACTGACTGATAGGCTTAGAGCGATAAGGGTGATGCCCTTTTCGCTAATTCCAAAGCCCCTAATATACCCTGTTTATCATTTAAACTGTTCGGAACTATATAATTATCCAGATCATTTAATTCCTTAGTATGCAGATACCCGTTTATTAGTCGAGTGACCTGACTTCTGATCAGAGGAAATAATTGTTTTTGTTTCATAACTCCGCCACCAAGTATTATTATTTCTGGCGAAAGGACCATAATATAATTCACAAGCGCCTTCGCAATATAATAACTTTCAATCTCCCATACCTTGGTATGTTCTTGTAAATCGGCAGCTTTCTCTCCCCATCTTTCTTCAATCGCCGGTCCGGAAGCCATACCTTCAAAACAGCATTTATGATATGGACATATCCCCGGATAGAAATCCTCCGGATGGGGCGTCAACAATATATGGCCCGCTTCCGGATGCAGCATGCCATGTAATAGATTTCCATCTATGGCAATACCGGCCCCGATTCCTGTCCCGATCGTTATATAGATTACATTCTTAAGGCCTTTCCCGCATCCGTATGTCATTTCTCCAAGACAGGCCGCATTTACATCCGTATCAATTCCAATCGGAACCATCAATTCCCGTTGTAACGCACCTACAAAATCAAAATGCCGCCAAGAAAGCTTTGGAGTATTTAAAATGTAACCATAGGTCGGAGATTCAGTTTTTAGATCCACGGGACCAAAGGAGCCGATCCCTAATGCGCTAATATTCTTATTTTGAAAGAACTCAAGGAATTGCTGTGTTGTCTCGGTAGGATCTTTGGTAGGGAAAGAGATTTGTTCTAAAATATTACCATCCGCTGTACCGATGGCACATACCATCTTCGTCCCACCTGCTTCAATCGCACCGTATATCATTATTTTCACTTCCTTTCCTAACCAGGAACTACTTTCCCTTAACTTATTATTAAAATTTTTAAGCACTTTCATGTTCGTTTTTGTTTTTGTCTTTGGAAGGCCCCCTGGGCTAGAACTTTGCGGAGTCTGGGCACTAACGCTTTGCTGAAAGGAGGCAAAAACTTTTCACTTTCCGTTATTGTCGGCAACTACCCTTCAGGTATTTGAAACATACGTCCCTTTTGTCTAAAATACTCATCTTATAATAGAAAGAGGTTACACTAGTAACCTCTTTCCATTACAATATACCGGTTATGCGATCATTTGTTAAATCGTATCCTTGTTCAGCACTGAAACTCCGGTATCCACATAAGCTGCGCCGGGATTTTTACCTTCCAAGACAGCAACTGCGGCCTTAATTCCTTTATAACCCATGACATCTGGATTTTGAGCCATCGTCGCCAAAAGATGTCCTTCTTTAATCAGTTGCAAAATAGTGTTGGATTTATCAAAACCGATTCCAATTACCCTTCCACCTGCTTCTTTGATGGCGTTACCTGTCCCGACGGTAGAACCTTCATTCGCCCCAAAGATTCCGACAACACCTTGGGTAATGTAATTGGCGGCAATGTCTTTAGATTTGGCGGCATCCCCTTCGCCATATTGGGTCTCAAGAATTTGAAATGCCGTTCCTTTAAAGGCTGCTCTAAACCCATTTTCTCTAGCGACCACTGATGCTGTTGCGGCGTTGACATTGACGATCCCAATCTTGCCAGAGGTAATTCCCTTGTTTACCAATGCCTTCTTCAATTCTTGCCCTGCCTTGTTTCCGGCAGCTTCATTATCGGTTGCTAGCGTCTGTTCTCCCGGATAATCAGCAGCTGAATCCACATAGATGATTTTAACCCCTGCCGCAGCCGCTTCTCTTAATGCTGAGGTGACAGCGGTCGGGCCATTGGCGGCTAGCAAAATGGCTTTTGCTCCCCCGGCTACAGCATTATTGATGCATTCGATCTGCTTGGCATCATCCTTTACATCTGGAGCAAGCCAACGATAGTCAACATTACCCAGTTCTTTGACCGCTTTTTTGGCTCCAGCATCAACTGTCACCCAGTGCTGATCCATCTGATCCATGGTAATTAAATAAATCCTGTGCTTTGCGGCTCCACTCGCATACCCCACAAGGGTAAAGAGAAGTATGGCACATAGCAAGATCCCAAATATTTGTCTTTTCATCTTTATCTCCTCCTTTTTTATTATAAAGCATAAGCTTTAAAACTTATGCTTTAATACTGGAAAATGACTCTTTTCCGCCCCGGTCTTTGCTTTCCCCGCCTTTTTATTAAGCCTTACCAAGATGTCTAGCAGCACGGTAATAATCACAATAATCCCTATAACTATATTTCTAATTGCCACCGGAGCGCCGGCAAATTGGAGCCCGTTTTGTAAAACTCCCCAGATCGAAGCCCCAATAACGGTACCAAGCAGAATTCCTTGACCGCCAAGGGTACTAACCCCACCAATGACGGATGCGGCAACGGCATAGAGTTCATAACCATTTCCCGCATCCATGGTCCCCATGCCACTGGTGGCTGTTGTAATCAAACCGACGGTAGCGGAACAAAAGGCGCTAACCATATAAGCTTTGGTAATCGTGCTGGAGATGTTTACCCCGGAAAGATGGGACGCATGAATATTGCTCCCTACCGCGTAGAGATGACGGCCTGTTCGCGTCCTGCTCAGTAAGAAGTTGAAGATCAACCAGATAAACATCGTGATCCAAATTGTGTTAAACAAGCCTAAGGTTTTCCCATAGTAAAAGAATTCCATGAATCCTTCCGCTGCTTCGCCAATCGAATCGGTATTATAATTATTATTTACAATCTGAGCAATCCCGCGGGCAATGGTCATCGTACCCAGAGTGGCAATAAAGGCGGGAAGCTTTGCCTTAGAGATAAGTTTGCCATTTAGCAAACCCATGAACAGTGCAGCCAGATAGGTGATGATAACGGCAACCCAGGGGTTGACTCCCTTGGTCATTAGGGTTGCTGATATCATGCAACTCATCCCTACCACCGACCCAATCGATAAATCAATATTACCGGTAATCAGGACATACGATTGACCAATTCCGGTTAAGAGCGTCGGAGCAATCTGTCGCAAGAGATTGGAAATATTTCGCCCAGTAAGAAAGTACGGATTTAAAAATCCAAAAACAATGACTAGTGCCACAAGGCCAATGGTGACGGTAATAACCTGCCCCATACCTCTTTTCGCCATGATTCGCTTCAGCTTACTTTGTTTCTTCCCTTTTTCCATTTCCCATGTCACCCCATTTTTATTAAGCTTCAATTGCTTCTTGCCTGGAATCTAACTTCTTATCAAATTTAGTGGCATATTCCAGAATAAGATCCTGCGTCGCATCTTTCACATCTAACTCTTTGGTGATTTTGCCATCCGCCATCACGAGAATCCGATCACTAATGCCAAGAATCTCCGGTAGTTCGGAGGAAACGAATAATACCCCGATTCCCTTGCTTTTTAAATCATTCATGATTTGATAAATCTCAACCTTCGAAGCAACATCGATTCCCCTTGTTGGTTCATCAAACATAATCACTTTAGAGTTTCTGGCCAGCCACTTGCTGACAATCACCTTCTGCTGGTTTCCGCCGGATAAGCTATCGGCAAGGACTTCCGCATTGGCCAGTTTGATGTCAAAATTCTTAATTGATGTTTCCGTAATCTTTTCTTCTTTTTTCCGATTTACTAAGCCCAGTTTGGAAGCGATTATATCCAGGTTGGGAAGGGTGATATTCTCTTTAACACTCAGCTTAGTACATAATCCATTCTTGGCCCGGTCTTCCGGCACCAGGACAAGGCCGGCTTTGATCGCATCCATGGGTCGACGGATTCGGACCTCTTCCCCATCAATAAAAATCTGACCGGATTCCTTCGGATCCGCACCAAAGATCGCGCGTGTGGTTTCGGTTCTTCCAGCACCCATTAAACCGGCGATTCCTAAAATCTCGCCTTTGTAAAGTGAAAAGCTTATATTCCTTACCATCCGCCCGGCATTTAAGTTTCTTACTTCAAATATTTCTTCTCCTACCTTTTCCTCGACCCGCGGGAATTTCTCAGTGATCTCCCTTCCCACCATATAGGAGATGATTTCGCTGAGCGTAGTCGCTTTAAAATCCATAGTGGTAATATATTTCCCATCTCTGAGAATCATCACCCGATCCACAATATATTGTAACTCTTCCAGCCGGTGCGAGATGTAGACGATGCCACATCCTTGAGCCTTTAATCTTTTGATGATGGCAAACAAATTATTGATCTCTTTGGATGTTAAGGCTGAAGTAGGCTCATCCATTATCAAAATTTTGGCATCGGTCGACAATGCTTTGGCAATTTCCACCAATTGTTTTTTTGATACCGGTAAGTCTCCCACGACGGTCTCGGGATTAATATCAATTTGAAATTTTTCCAGAATTTTGTGGGCTTCCGCATTCATGTGTTTGTCTGAGAGGATTCCATTTGTTATTAGTTCCCTACCAAGAAAAATATTTTGGGCAACTGTTAGATGATCGCACAAATTTAATTCCTGATTAATAATGGCAATCCCCATTTTTTGGGCGGTAACTGGGGTTAGAAAATCCACTTTTTTTCCAAAGATTTCCATGGAGCCTCCATCCTTGATATATACTCCAGATAAAATCTTCATTAATGTAGATTTTCCGGCCCCATTTTCACCAAGCAACCCGAGAACTTCTCCTGATTTTAATGTAAATGAAACCTGATCAAGAGCCTTTACTCCGGGAAAGCTTTTACTGATGTTCTCTAATTCAACAATATAATTACCCATAAAAAGGCCCCCCTAATTCAAATTGCCTTTGTAACTCATTGCTTCCATCTTAGCATAATCTGCCTTTTCAGATGGTAGAGCTTCCTTAGAATTAGGGGGACATTTTTTAGATGTTTAATAATTTATTGCTATTATTTCTGGTCCATTGTACATAAGATTGACGGATTATATTTTAGACATTAAACTTCAAAATTGCCTCTACCAATTTTTCCGCCATGGCATTCAACTCATTGGCCATCTCTCTTACTTGTTCGGAGATAGCGGTCTGTTCTTCAATAGAAGCGCCTACTTCTTCGGAAGAAGCAGCTGATTGTTCCGAGATCGAACTGATGTTTATGACAGATTGGGTAGTTTCATCTTTAACTTTGTTAATCCGCTGAACATGATCGTTCACATCGACGACACGATCAACAATTAAATCCATACCGCGAATGATCTCGTCAAAGGTTTCTTGGGTTTGTGATACGACTTTAAGTTGTTCAAGAACAATTTCATGAGCTTTATACACATTGATGGTGGAGTTATGGGCTTTATCCTGAATTCCTTTCAAAAGGTCATTAATGGCTTTTGCTGCGGTATCAGTACGGTTAGCCAGTTTATTAACCTCATCAGCAACTACAGCAAAACCGGACCCCAGTTCATGAGCTCGAGCTGCTTCAATGGCAGCATTTAGGGCTAAAAGGTTTGTTTGTTCTGCGATATTGGTAATTAAGTTGGTAACGTTCCGAATTTCTTCCGAACTTTTATTAAGTTCAGAAATATCAGTAGTAATAGTCTCGGTAATCTGGTTAGATTCATTCGCTTTTTGAATCAGTTCTTCCATGATCGATTTAGAACGGATGCTCAGGTCCCTCGTATGAGCACTGACTAACTCGACTTCAGTAAACTTAGTGGCGGCAACTTCAATCTCATTAGCTAAAACCGTCATTTGATTAGCGGTTTTTTCTGCTTCCGCGGTTTGTTCGATCGTACCCTTTGTTATTTCGTTGGAGGCGATCGCTATACCTTCTGCTGATTGAGTAGACTGTACTGAACTGTACTCTAAAACTTTACTACGATTTGCTACGGTGGCTATCGCTTCTTTGACCTTTCTGATTAAATCCCCGATCCTGGCGGTCATAAAGTTAAAACTGTTACCCAAGTCGTGTAGCTCATCCCGGGTGTTAATCTCAACTTTAACGGTCAAATCACCGTTTTGTGCCTTGGCCATCGCTTCTTTTACTTGATTCAGTGGATTTGAAATACCTAACGAAACCGTATAAGAAAAGGTAACAGAGATCAATAAAAGCAGAATAATAAAGCCAAATATAATTGTCCCTATGGCTCTAATCTCCTTAAACAGGTAATCATGGGGGGCAAAACTCAAAAGATACCAATCTTTGGATGACATCATATAATAAGTAACAAGTGTATCATTATTCCGAAGGCGATCAAAAAAATATCCGCTTGCGCTTTTATTTTCGAGAATATTATTAATTTCTACACCATCAATTAGATCGTTTATTGTTAGCCCCATTTCTTCGGTGAAAGGAGAGGATAGGATCTCCCCTTCCGCCCTGATCAGGATCGAATATGGGCTACTTCCAAAGGACAAGCTATCAGAAAGTTCGAGCGAGCCGAAATTAATCATTTGATTAATTTTAAGCCCGTTAAAGATAACAGCAAAAACACCCATCGGCTCCCCTGTTGCTAAGTCGATAACGATTCGTGTCATTAGAAGATCATTATCAACTATCCCCCAACATAGTTGACCTAGTTTTTCTAGGGCTTCATGATAAACAGATGTTTCTTTTAATCGGGAATAAGAACTTTCCAAATCACCAAAACCAGCACCTAAAAAGGAATTAGTATGATTAAGCGAGCCTAAAATAAGGCCACGGACGTTGGCATCATAAGCAAGAGTATCATCAAATATTTTTATGGACTCATCGGCTGATAGCACAGTTCCATTATTGAAATAATCTTTAATGAGCGCTTGGTATCCCAAATCAACTTGTAATTGTACTGATAGATCTTCATATTTTTGAATTAATAAATCTAGAGGGATTGATGCTTGAACAAGACTCTGCAATGAATACTTGGTAATTTTATTGGTGATGGTATTTTTGGCATACTGATAAGTAATCGGCCCTAAAAGAAGGACAGGGACGATCGATAAAAGTAAAAAGAAAATAATTAAACGTCGGCGGATCGAAATTTTACAAATGGAATCGCTAAATCGGTCGTAGATTCCCCAAAGGGAAATAGGCCTTTTACTTTTTGCTTGGTTGATGTATTTACTACTATTGGGGTCTTTTTTCTTCAAAGTTATCACCTTCTAAATTTATTTAAGATAACTTTTATTATTTTTTACAAGGATACTATATGTTTTATACCTGATTATTTATCTTTATTTATTACTGATTTTTTCTAAAATAAACCCATTAGCAACTATGAAATAGAATTTACTAACTATACTGGACATAACCTTATAATGGAAAGAGGTTACACTAGTAACCTCTTTCCATGTTAAAATACGCCAAGCAACCTGAAAACTTCTCCTGATTTTAATGCAAATGAAACCTGTTTAAGAGCCTTTACTCCGGCAAAACTTTTACTGATGTTCTCTAATTCAACAATATAATTACCGATAAAAAGGCCCCCCTAATTCAAATTGCCTTTTGTAACTCATTGCTTCCATCTTAGCATAATTTGCCTTTTCAGATGGTAGAGCTTCCTTAGAATTAGGGGGACATTTTTTGGATGTTTAATATTTTATTGCTATTATTCCTGATTTCCTGATACGTAAGGAGGTAAGTCTTTAAATTGATGCGAGGACAGCGTTAGATTTCCATCTTCCATGATCAAAAGTCGATCAGTGACCTTTAACGTATCGGAGATATTGACGGCTAGAATGACAATGGCAATCCCTTTTCTCTTCAACATATTGATCAATTCAATGATTCTACCCCGTAAGTACATATCCGCATGGGAAAATGGTTGCATAACAAAAACCACTTTGGGTTTATAAAGTAGAAACCGAAAATAGACCAAACTATAGAGGGACTTCATCGTAAGTCCCCAAAGGTTTGGAGCATCAATCTCCTCGCCCACCAATGCTCTGTATTCTTCCTTAATACTGTTTAAAACCTTTTTCTGAATAGTGCTACGCTTTAGTTTCCGATCGATCAGAAAAGTTAAGTTTTCCAAATAAGAAATATTATAAAACAAAGTCCTTGGCACGGGATTCTCCGGGATGTAGGCGACTCCATTTAGCAACAAATTTCTCTCTTTCACCAATGGAATTTCTTTTCCACCCACTAATATTTTTCCCCTTTCCGGTTGTAAAAACCCGTTAACGAGCTCTGCGATATCCTGAATACCTCGATTATTAATATCAAGGATGGTAAGGCACTCCCCCTTTTTTACAGAAAACTCGATCTGTTTTAAGTTTTCTGTGCAAAGGTTCTGACACTTCAGGATCCCTGCTTGGTTATTTTGTTCATCGGCTACCGGATGGTGAGTAAAGGAAAGAATATAGGGTTCTAGGGTTTCTTCCGTATAATCTTTTGCGTGGATAATCTTAGTGATTCGGCCTTTTTCGAACAAAGCAACCCGATGGCAGATCTTAAACGCCTCTTCATGATGGTTAGCAATATAAAGGAAGGAGATGCCCTCTTTAGTATAGTGCAACAAAAGTTTTTGGAAAAAGGATAATTCTTCGATACTAAGAAAGTTGGAGAGTTTATCAAGGATAATTAACTGCGCCCCATTAATCACCGCTCTGATTAGCTCAATGATAGTCTTCTCAAGAAGAGAGAGTTCGGAGACATATTGCTCGGTATCAATTTCAATCCCCAGCTGTTTCAGTAATTTATCGGTTTCTTTCCGCAACCTTTTATCATTAACAATATAACCATGGAAAGTATGATTTAAAACACAGATATTATCCGTCACTTTTAAATCTTGGATTAGATTAGTCTCCTTATCAATCAAATAAACCCGATTTTTGGTCATACTGCTGTGCTCATAGTAGTTAACAAGCTGATCATCAAAGTAGATCCGCCCAAAATAAATCGAAACATTTTGTAAGATTAACTCAATCAACTGGCTTTTCCCATGATTGTCAAGAGGGATTAAACCCATAATTTCCCCTTTAAAAATATTAAAGTTGATATTATCCAGATAAGTAATCCCCTCTATTGTTCTGGTCACATTGGCAATTCTTAAGATTTCTTCCTTCATTTTTTCTCCTCAACGAATTAAAGGTAAAGTAATTTCCACATCCGTTCCCGCCCCGGCCTTGCTGTACAAATAAATACCGTATTCATCGCCAAAGATGAGTTTGATGCGGTTATTGACATTAAGTAAGGCAATTCCTCCTGTCTCTTTATCTTTTTTGATATAGGTAAGGGATGCCCCTTTAAGTTTATAATTAAGCAGATGCACATATTCCTCTTCCATCCCAACGCCATTATCGGAGATGGTGATCAAAAGTCTACTAGGCGTAGTCAAGATCTTTAAGGTAACTAGGCCCTTTCCCATTTTCGGTTCGATCCCATGAAAAATGGCATTTTCTACAATGGGCTGTAGAGTCAGCTTGGGAATTTTCGCTTGAAAGATTTCCAAATCATACTCCTCAGGGCATTCAATCTTGAAGTTTATTTTCTCTCCAAACCGAAACCGTTGGATTGTGCAATAGTTTTCCACATTGGCGATTTCCTCTTCCAAGGTGGCAAGTTTGTCCATATCAGATATGGTATAGCGGAAAAAGGTCTCCAGGGCTTCTGTCATATTAGCGATGCTCTCAACGCCTTCAATTATCGCTTCACTTCTAATCCCTTCCAGGGTATTATAGAGAAAGTGGGGGTTAATCTGATTCTGCAGTGCTAAATACTCCGCGTGTTTTTTGGAGCCTTCAATCAATTCCTTGGTATCAATAATCTCCTTAAACTTTTGCATGGCAAGGAAGGATTCGTGATTAAAATGAACCCTTAAATCAAATACACCTTTAAAAATATACCCGTCGGAAAAAAGCCTTAAAACCTTATTACTCTCCTTGTAGGGTATATATATCCAACGATAAGATAAATATAAAATAACTGCGATCGTGAAGATGAAAAGTAATAAAAAAAGATAAGTTCCCCGGTTTAGCGGAAGAGAAATAACGTAAAACAACAAGGCTATAAGCAAGATGACCAGGAGCATAAAAACCAGGAAGATTCGATTCATTAGGTAAAAGCCTTTTTTCCGATTCATCAGATTCTCCTTTGTTAAGGAATTGCATAATGCAACTCCCTCACGCAAATATTTTCCGAAATTCATTGGGTTTTAAACCCGTATGTTTAATAAATAATTTCGTAAAATATTTCACATCATTATACCCAACCATCAGGCAGATATCTTGTATTCTTAGCCCCGGCTCTTTTAAGAGTTCCTTCGCTTTTTCCATTCTGATCTTGGATAGATATTCAATAAAGGAGGTGCCGGTTTCTTTCTTAAAAAGACTGCTGAAATAGGATGGATTAAATCCTAAATAAGAACCCAAATCCTCCAAAGTAATATTTTTCATGTAATTTTCTTCAATATAGATTTTGGCCTGCCTTATTTGCCCAAGATTTTTTTGGTTTTTATCCTCAGATAATTTGGACAAGGATAGGGTGATGTGGTCGGCCAGTTCCTGAAATAAAAGTTCCATGGAATAACAATTGTCAATAGTATTCTCTAGTTGAGCTTGTTCCTCTAAAGCATCGTTAATCCTAATTTTATTTTTTCTCATGATGATATAATAGGTATTCCCCATTTCCCGTGCCAACCTCTTTAATTCAGAACCACTGATCGATTGCCGGCTAAGTTCTTCCTTTAGGGTATTGATTACTTTTTTAATCTCTTTGGGATCGACTAATTCCACTGCTTTCATGAATTTTTTGGTAAATTCATAATAACGATCTTCATTGTAAATCTCTCCGGATTTAGTTCCGGAAAATTCGATAATTCGGCCTGTCCCTTTTAAGATCCGATCATCTATTGCTCCTTTTGCTGATTCGATCGAAGTTGCAATCTCTTTTAAATCCTCTACATCTTCGCCATACCCAATAGTAATCATTAAACCAAAAGTAGCTAAACGACTTTTAAACTCATTTAAAATCTTTATAAAAACAGATTCGATCTTTTCTTTTTCATCCGGCCGATAATTGATTAAGACATACAAATTGCTATTGCTATGAATTATCTCGGCATCATATGTCTGTTCTAGCAAGGATCTTTGAATTGTTCCTGCCATCTTAGTGATGATCTTATCAATGTTTTGGTTTGCCTTACCACTGCTGTCAATCTTTATGGAGATCACACGAAAGTTGCCTTCCCGGAAATGAAAATAATGATTCTGATTGATTTCTTTCTGGGAATATTCTTTTAAACCGTCCGCATTAAATAGAATGAGATTTTTTAAAAAAGACGCTCTGATTTTCCAGATGTCTTTTTTAATTATTTGATATTCTTTCTCTAAACTACTTTGCCTATTTTTTATTTTTAGGGAATCGTTCACCCGACACAGCGCCTTTAACAAGCTCTCTTTATTGATGGGTTTACAAAGATAGTCCTTAACCCCGTACTCGATCGCCTTCTGGGCATAAGCAAATTCCTCGTATCCACTGATGATAATAAATTCTATTTCTTCATTTATATTTTTTGCTTTCTCAATCATCTCCAACCCATCATAACCGGGCATTCGAATGTCTGTAATGACAATATCGGGATTCTCTTTTTCAATCATGCTCAAGGCATCGATTCCATTATCGGCAGCGCCTACGATCTCCATGCCAAGCTCATCCCAGTTGATTAGGTTAATAATAAGCTTACAGATTCGAATTTCATCATCCGCAATTATTACTCTAATCATAACCTTCACTCCACTTCGAAAAGATTTAGGAGCCCCGCTTGCTTATTAACTCCTCTTTTCTCCTATTAAATCCGATATGGTTTTTTCGATATTAACCTTATCATTTTTTAATATTATAAAAATTTTGTTTGTATATTTGTTTTCTAGACAAATATGTTTTTACCTTCCAGTCCATATTTATTATAAAATTGTATTCTTATGTATATGTCGATATTTCTTTTGTTGAGGATCAACAAACCATCCATTCAAAATTGTTATTTAATCCTTTTCGCACAAGCATATGCCGCACTAATCGCACCCGGTACTCCCCCGATCTGCATTGACCAGCAAGAACCAGTATAAAGATTTTTGATCGGTGTTTCTACCTGACTCTTGATAAAATTCTTATAAAACTTCTTCTGTGGATTCCAACTCCAGGCAGAAGTAGCACCCGCAGTATTATGAGTATATTTTTCATAGGTCAAAGGCGTTGCCAAATCGGCAAATTCAATGTAATCCCGGAGTTTCGGGATCAGTTCCCCTGCCTTATCGATTAATACTTCCAGTACTTCAGCTTTTAAACGCCGATAAAGCTCATGATCTCCATTACCCCAATTTTTCATCCACCTGGTAGGGGCGATGGTCTGGATCATTAATGAAGATTTCCCTTCCGGTGCTAATCCCGGATGATGTAAAGAAGGAGCATATAGATTAATTCCAGCTCTTTTAAAATATTCCCGATCCTCTGCCTCGAGTAATTCAGCACCAGGCTCGTCTTCCAGATAAAAAACATGAGGAAGTTTTAGATACTTTTCTAATTCTGCATTGGAAAGTGACAAACCTAAATAAGCTGTTACAATTCCTTCAGAAACAACTGCTTTTTCGACTTTTGCCAAAAACTCTGCCGGAACTGCTGAGCGATCATCAAGCAGCTGCAAAAAGGTTTTTTTGTAATCGCCAGCGGCAATCAGATAATCAGCAGAATATACTAGTTTATTACATAATACTCCGATTGCCCTACAGTTTTTAGTAAGAATCTTATCTACATATGAGTTCAGCCTCAGCTCTCCACCGAGTTTTTTAAAATTATCACTTAAAAGATCAGCCCATGATTGCATTCCTTTAGCAACAGTCCAATAATCATCAAAAATGCTGGCCATTGCTCCCCCTAGAAGAAATGCAGCCATATTTGGATAACCAATCGATTTGAAGAAGCGGCAAATTTTGGAGTCTTTATCGAAGAAGCGTTCAGTAAATTCACCAAGTGTAAGATCGGAATATTTACGATAGAGGCCAGCCATCTTAAATCCGGCGGTAATATACGAAAGAACTTTTGGGAAAAAAGCCTCTTTTTCATTTTTGATAAAGGGTAGGATTGCATAATACATTTTATCAACTTCAGCAAAATACTTTTCTAACTGAAAAATTGCCTCTGGATAAGCCGAGAAAATCATCTTTTTAAATTCTTCGTATGATTGCATGCTACCATCGATCTCTTTATTGACCCACCTAGTATGCTGCCTGGTAAAACTGATCTGATCCAAGAGGCCAAGGTCTTCCATCGCAGCAAAGACCATTGATGAGGTTTCAAACGATAAAGTCCCACTCTCAAAATAAAACCCTTTTCGCCAAAAACCCCCGGTATATCCTCCTGGCATCTTATGAGATTCAAAGATCGTAACCTGATGGCCTTCCCTAGCTAACAAATTCCCCGCCAATAATCCCCCGATACCTGAACCAATAATAATCACATTGCTCATTAAAAACCCTCCCTCATTACGCAACTCCGTAATCATAAATTACTAAAAATACTTTTATCATTTTTAATATTATAAACATATTGTTTGTATGTTTGTTTTCTAGATAAATATGTTATTACCTTCCAGTCCGTGTTTATTAAAATTACCCACAATAATCTCCATCATTTTAATGACACACATCACATTTCTTTATACATCCTACCATTACACCTTTTGCTATCTTAAAAATAAAAAAGTGCTGATTTTTCAGCACTTTTTCATCAGAAGACCCCTCTGAGATAATGCTTATTTTATTCCATGCATTGTCTCCAGCCGCTTCAGCCGATCTTTGGGGGTCATTGTTTTTAGAAGAACTATTACTTTCTCCCTTTGCAGGCATGGAGCCGTCCGCCAATACTCAGAAATCATTATTTTCCCATGAACCATATATACCTTACGGAATTGCATAATTCTATTATTCAATATTCAACCACATGGTAGCCCACTAGTAATTGTCTAATCTTAAAATAATAGTTAAACACTATATATTGTGGTTGAATGGATGCCAAAGTTAATTATGCAATTCCCTCACCTACTTCACAACAGAAAATAATAGGAATTAATCAGGTGATCCTGCTTATATTTTTCAGCCAACCTTTTCAACTTGTTTTTGACTGTATCTACTCCAGCCTGCTGCTTTTGGTATCTTTCCAGATTTCTAAGGAACGTTCTTTTTTCTTTCTCTGTTACTATTGTGCTGAAATATCCCCATACATGCTGAAGGGCGTTTGTGTAGCTTCCAATATCCCCTGGACTCTCAAGACTTCCCTCAATAAGCTTGTAAAAAGAAACTGCAGACAGATCATCTTTCTCGAACATATTTTCTATCTCAGTGTATAAGGAAGGTGCTCTTTCAAGGACCGTATACTTGTACCTATTCCATTCTTTTCCAAGGATTGCCTGATCCGAATCATCTGTTATACAGTTGATGCACTTAATACAGGACAGATTTTTATCCTTCACCTCAAGCATTATATCAAGGTCATTTCTGTTTATTTTCTTGTAGAAAGCCATGAAACGCTCTACACTGATAAAATCCGAGTGGGAACCCTTCTGCTTTTGCTTTGATTGTTGCGAATAATGGATTTTCTGAATACCGTCCTGTTCCCGCCAGGAGTTTCTGCATAGATCGATCCAGACAAACTCATCTTTTTCTTCATCTGCAGGATTTATCTCATTATGAAGATTGTCAAAGATAACAGGGATCTTCAACCTCGTTCCAATATCTAAAACGTCCTGTACATTGTAGATTTTGTCATCATTCTCTATAACCAGCCTTCTCCTTATTCTTTCATCCAGCAATCTGTAGTTTTCCAAGAATCTCTTTGCTGAGACTTTTTTGTCTTTGTAGGCTCCGCCAATGTGCAGTACTATTTTGTGCGTAGAGTCCAACCCCAGACTGTCAAGAATCTTCGTATGGTATGATAAATCAGCAAAGGCTCTTGCCACCACATCCCTTTTTACTGAATTAAGCACCGTGTACTGCCCAGGATGCAAGGAAACTCTCATGTTACTGTCTTTAATCTTCTGCCCGATGTTTTTTAGTGCTTCCCTAAAATGCTCCCACCATTTAATGCTATTTATAGAACTGGAGCCAAAAGGGATTAAATCTGAACTTATTCGGAACAGCCTAATGTTATTTTCTATGTTGTAATCAATAATACGGTTTAAAGCAGCAATATTCTGTTCAATTATCTCCATCAGCTTGTCTTTGGTTGCATCCTTTAATAGGCAGGATCGCATGGTAGTATCTATAACTCCTATTGTCTTGCAGGCATATCCAATAGCCATGGTGCTCCCTTTCGTCAGGCCTTAGAATATGGTATTGAGTTCGCACTAACAGATTTAACCCGTTTTACACACAAAGTTTACCCTAACCCTACTATCTTATCCCCTAATAAGTATTGTCCACCTATCCAGCATTCGGAATGGCTTCCTTCTTCCGATTTTGAAATAATCAACGCCCCTGCTTTCTCTTTTACTCTATCCGATGCTAAAAATAAGATGGCGTTTATAATTTCCTGTAGTTGACTAATCTGTCCATAATAAAAACGTCTATGTCTGATAAATGAGCATTCATAGACGTTTTATTCACTTAAGTACGTTCGACAATTACCCATTTTGAAGGCGGGCTAGAAAAAAAAAGACTTGCTCATCGTTATTTAGTCAAAATTACCTCATACTCACACTGTAGACCCCAACAAAAGACTTGTTTAAGTTTCCAAAATAAATACTCTGGGTGCTATACTAAATTTAGATACTCTCGCCTTCCATCAACAATGGCATATATTGTCACTGTCTTTTCTTCCTCATTGATTTTATAAAAAAACAGATGGCGTTCAACGACAAGAACATTATAACCCTGTCTGCGCAAAATTGCATATCTTGGAATACTGCCCGATGCTGGAAAATCTTCAAGTCTTCTGATGGCAGTTTCAATTTTGTCCAGATATTTTAAAGCAATATCCACGCTCCCAGAATCATCTGCAATATAAAAAATGATCTCTCTAAGCTGCTCATCTACCTTATCGGTTCTTATGATTTTGTATTTCATCCATCCTTCCTTTCCCGCAAGGCTGAACGGATATCTTCAAACGTATTCTGCATTGGCGCAACCCTTCCATTCTTTACATCTTCCTCTGCTTCTGCCAGGGTACGCAGGAGTTCCAATTCAGATTTCATTTGGTAATAATCCTGTAATCCCAGCACAGCCGTATCTCCACGTCCATTCACCGTAATAATGACAGCTTCCCTTGATTCACGACACTGCTTAGAGATCTCACTATAATGATTTCTTAAATCAGCTGATGGCCTGATGGTTTCTCCCACTAAAAACACCCACTTTCTAGAGCAATGCTTATAGTCATACCATATCACGATTTGACTATATGAGCAATGGTTTATTCCTACATGATAATGTCAAGTTATTTAACAAAAGCCTTAGTGGAACAATGCTAGTTCTCTCCCTGAACAGCTATTGTTTAACCCAATCTTCGTTATTTTGGTCATAGGCGTAGATGTTATAATTATAGGTTCCCGCGCCATCTTCATAGTAGGCATTCCTGAACTTGTTATTCTCACCCAGTAAATTATCACCAAGTGTTACATTGGAGCCGATAGTGATAGTGGCTATTTTAGGGCTGTTCTGATAAAATGCACAATTATCTATGGATACATTATCCGGTAATTCTACACTGGTAAGGTTAGAATTATTTCCAAACGCACTGTTCCCAATGCTACGTACACTCCCCGGGATTTTTACCGAAGTCAGATTATTTCTGTTAAACGCGTCCGCATCGATAGTTGTTACGCTGTCTGGGATAGTTATGTTCTCTAGTGAATTCTCCAGAAATGCATTTTTGCCTATATACGTTACGCTATTTGGTATAGTCACGCTGGTAAGCTGGTTTAGCCAAAACACACTTTGTGCTATAGCAGTTATGCCGTCGGGTATAGTTATACTAGTAAGTTTATTAGCTGTAAACGCATAGTCACCAATAGTCGTTACGCTTGCGGGTATGTCCACGCCCGCTAGTAGATTATTGTTAAACGCCCATTCATCTATAGTAGTTACTCCATTAGGTATGACTACGCTAGTAATTTGTGCATGTTGAAATGCTTTTTCTCCAATGATTGTTACTGCCTTCCCATTTATACTAGAAGGAATCTCCGGATCATACTCTGCGTCCAAATTATCATACTTCACTAGCTTTGCAAAAAACAT
>DIPO01000018.1:91923-106922 GCA_002427045.1 Firmicutes bacterium UBA5486 | reverse complement strand
CCCAACACAATATATAGTGTTGATCTTGTATTAGACTATCAATATATTGTGCAGGGACAGAAAAAGTCAATGACAACGCAAAAAGCCCTAGCCACAATATATTCTGATTAAGGGAGTGCCTTTGGAAATTAGACACAATCAAAAAGCAGGTACTTTATTGTGGCTAAAGGGATACTGTAAGGCTCTCTTTTTGCAATGCCCTCACCTATTTAAGTATAATACTTTAATTTATTATTCGAGTGTAATTGGGTTTAAATTCTTGTAAATCTAAGGGATTACATAATTTAAGGAATAATATAATTCAATTTATTATGCAATTCTCTCAAATCCTTAACTTAAGCAAAAATCTTTTTATTTATATAATCCTGCCAAACATTCTCAAACCAGAAATCATCTTCCGGAATGGGTCTCACCGGTACCCATTGCATGAAATGTTCTCCATTTTTATTAGTATACTCAAGGATTTCTCTTCGTAACTCCTTTAGTTCCAAACGAAACTTCCAACCTGCATCCAGACTCTTAACACTCTCTCCGGAATCATCCAAAACTAAATAAGAACCACGGCTTCCGCCTCCACGTTCCAGATAAAGATCTATGCTTTTTAAGACTGCGATCTGTGTCAGTAGTAATTGGCGGTTCTGAAAGAACTCAAGTAATTCTGCCTGACTATTAAGTCTCACTTTTCCTGAGTTAAGCTTAGACAAAGCTGCTTCTGACTCCTGAAGGGCTTCCTTAATCCATTCCCCTTTCCGAATATGAGCAGCCACTTTACTCATTAACCTTTGTGATGTTTTTCTAAAATCCTGCATATCCTGACCTTCTTTATCCACACGACTTAAAGCGGTGTTTACTAAAGAAAGTTTTTTCCTAAGTTGTTCTTCAATCAAGGTTAAAAACTCTTCGGAACAAAGAGAGTAATCCTGATAACAATTGGCAATATACTGAGCAGCCCGGTATCCACCTACCTGACCGGAGTTTAATGCTGAGCCACCCGGACGGTAAATCCCATGTGTTCCATTAACTTCACCGATTGGGAACAGGTGACGTACATTAGATTCCCACCAAATGTTTCCTTTTAAACCACCATTATTATGTTGAGCGCAGACCGCTATCTCCAGTGGCTCAGAACGTAAATCTATCCCATTTTCTTTGTATAACTCGCTTGCCATTGGATTCATCCGTTCTAATCTTTCAAGCGGTGTTCCAAAAAGTGCCCCTGATTTTTCCAGGTATCCATAAGCTTCCTCTTCTAATTCTTTAAATGGAAACTCACCATTACCTTTTCCAGTAGAAGGATTTCTCCGGAAATCCATAAATACTTTTCTGCCCTTAATAACTGTTTCTTGATAGACCAAAAGATCAATCAAGGAAGAACCATAATTCTGTATTTTCCTGGGATCAAAAGGCCACTGATAGCCTTTAAGAAAAATAGCTGTTCCTAGTTTGCCCAATGTTGGAAAGTAATCATTGAGAAATTCCTGCTCATCAGAACCATCCGGCTTAGTACTGATATACCTGGGAATCACCTGCTGATAAGTACCGGAGACATTCCACCGGAATTTAGTAGAAGCTAAACCATATTGCCATTCCGTCAAATTAACAGCTGTTGCTCCAATCTCCAATGCGATTCCGGTACTTCCCAAATGGCCTCTAGGATATACTGAAGTCTCGTATAATCCACCGGGTCCTCCTGTACCAATCACTATATTCTCTGCCTGAAACAGCACAAGAGAACCCAAACCCTTTTCCGCTTTAGATTTATCAATAGCAAGGGCACCTACAACTCTACTTTCACCTGCTTCTTCTTTGGTGAATAAGGCGATTACCTCATGTCCATCAAGAATTGGAATCTCCTCTTTTTCCACTTCAGAACGTAATTTCTGGAACATCTGGTTAGAAGTCCAGGGTCCGGCAGAAGTAGCCCGTTGCTTAGGATCGTGATCTGTCTTGTAACCAACATACCCGCCATAAGTATTATGCGGAAAAGGGACACCAATCTGAACAAGATGATAAAACTCTTGAGCAGATAAGGCGGCCTCGACAAGGGCGATGTCGCCATGCATCGCCCCGCCGTTAAATAAGGCCTCCGCCATTTCATAAACAGAATCTTTTCCTTCCCCGAACAGAGAAAGCTTATAAAATGTTTGCTTATCGGATCCGGAATTATTAGAAGTGCCTCCGCCTAATCTTTCAGTTACAATTAAAATGTCACGCTGACCAAATTTTGAAAGGTGCCAAGCACAATTTAAGGAAGCTGCTCCGGAACCAATAATCAAGGTATGCACCTGATATAAAGGAAGATTTAGATTTTCAAATCTTATTGTCGTCTTAGTCATTACCCATCCCTCCTAAGGCTCAATTATAACTTTAATCCCCGAGCGATCAGCTACCGCCTGTAGAGCCTTATTGGCCTCAGAAAGAGGGAAACGATGTGTGACCATCTTAGCAAAAGCTTCCGGATTATTCCGGACAAGGAGTACTGCTTGTCGGATATGGGAGACATCACTAACCCAAACCCCTTGGAATCTTACATTTTTCCGTACAATTAAACCGAAAGTATCAAGCGGCCAAGCTGGAGCCGGAACACCAAAGCCAACAGAAATGTAAGCACCACCTGGTCTGACCAGTGGTAACCCTTCATCCAAGACCGAGTTATGTCCTACAGCTTCCATTGCCACATCTACTCCCCGGCCACTTGTAAGATCGGAAATTAATTTTACCCGTTCTTCCCGGGAAGTCTCAGCTAAACTTAGAAGATGAGTAACTCCAAACTCCTGTGCTAAAGGCTCCTTCTCCGGACTACGTTTAATTGCAATAATTTCCGATGCTCCCTTAGCTTTGGCAAAGGCAGCAAGGAAAAGGCCTACAGGTCCTACTCCCTGGATCAGAACTACATCCCCCGGTTTAATCTTTGCTAATTCAATCGTATGAGCCGCAGTCCCGCCTGAACAGGAGGCTGCAACCATCACTGCCGGATTATCATCCTCTTTTAACTTAATAATTTGCGTATCAGCGGTTAATAATAGTTCTTCAGCATAACATCCCCGAATCTGCCTAGGTTTCTCTGATGATCTACTGATTCCATAGGTCCAACGATCTGAACAAAGGCTTGGATCTTTGGCAATTGTACAATAATAGCATTTACCACAAGTTACTCCTCGATTCCAAAGGATCAAATCACCTTCATTAATCTCTTGTCCATCAACATCAAAGCAAGGACCTGCAAGCTCTTTAACAATCCCTACCCCTTCGTGTCCTGGAACCATCGGAATCGGAGTACGCGGATCCTCCCCAGAGGTAATATGCAAGTCAGAGCCACAGACCCCGGCAGCAACAATCTTTACTAACACCTCTCCCGGGCCCGGATGCACTTCCGGAAAATCTTCTATTACCAATGGTTTACCAAATTCTCTTAAAACAGCAGCTTTAGGCATTAATCCCCCTCCTATTAGGGCTTTTTGCGTTGTCGTCCCTGCACAATATATTGATAGCCTAGTACAAGCTCAACACTATATACTTTGTTGGGACCTTTTAAAAAAGACACAACGCAAAAAGCTTTATTAATAATAGTTTCAAAAAAGAAGCACCCTAGTTTTACTTATAATTATTCACTGATTGAAACCGTTTTTATCGATCTTTCATTACAATAGTCTGGTTCGGGCAAACCTGGGCACACATACCACAACCATCGCATTTATCACTCATCTGATGTTGATCTTTATCAGTATCTACCGCAAAATAGATACAGATGTTTTCACAAAGATCACAGCCCACTCCGCAGCCGCAGGCTAAACAACGCTGGCTCTCTCGGACAGCTGTTTCCTCATCAAAACCAGTCTCCACCAGATCAAACCCACTTTTTCTCTCAGCCAATGAGATCATCGGCATCTTTTCTCTTTTACCAATCTGGAATTCTTTAGTTCTCTTTAGAACATCTATTTTATCAACCACTCTAGTAACCTTTACAGGTTTTAATACTGGTTTACCTCCACTAAGGAAGTTATCGATTGCAGCAGCCGCTCCCCGGCCGCTCCCGATCGCTTCTACTACAGTAGCCGGCCCAGACACCAGGTCGCCAGCAGCAAATACTCCAGAAGGTAATTTTCCTTCATCAAACTTACCATCAGCAAATTCCGAGAATGGCAGTTCCGGCTGTTGGCCAATAGCAGTAATCACCTGGTCAACATGGAGAACAAAATCCGTATCCCGAACCTCTTCCGGCCTTCTCCGGTTAGAAGGATCTTTCTCACCCAAAACTAAATTGACGCAAGCCAGGCCAGAGACTTTTCCGTTTTCAGTCTGTACCTCTTTAGGGGCCACCAGATACATAATCTTAACCCCTTCTTCTTCAGCAGCAATAATCTCTTCTTCATTAGCTGGCATCTCATCACGAGTCCGCCGGTAAACTAGGTAGACAGTCTCTGCTCCCAAACGCAAAGCACTACGGGCAGCATCAATTGCAGTATTTCCTCCTCCAACGATCGCTACTTTCCGACCGACAGTAACATCCTCTCCATTGGCAATCTGATAAAGGAAGGAAAGTCCATCAGTTACTCCTTTAGCCTCTTCACCTGGGATCCCTAGTTTAGATCCACGGTGAGCACCTACTGCCAGGCAAACTGCTTGATAATCATTGGCCAGCTGTTTAAGATCTTGTACTTCTGAGTTAAGCTGGAGCTCTACTCCTAAGTCTTTAATATAATCAACTTCCGAATCAATTTCTGTCAGTGGCAAACGATAACGTGGAATCCCTACGCGCATCATTCCGCCAGCTTCCGGAAGCTTATCAAAGACTATTACTTTATATCCAGCTACTGCCAGATCATGAGCGGCTGTCAAGCCTGCCGGGCCTGCTCCGATTACCGCCACTTTCTCTGTACGTGAACCAACAGAATCTGGTATTGCCCGTTTTAAATTATGTTTTTCGCCCCATTCCAAAACAAAGCGTTTAATATTGCGGGTGGAAACAGGCTCATCAATCTCACCACGGGTACATTCTTGTTCACAAAAATGATTACATACCAAACCACAGATATTCTGGAATGGACTTGCTGATTGAATCTGATGCCATGCTTCTTCAAACTTTCTCTGGGCTACCAATCTGGTATAGGCCTGAACCGGAACATTAATCGGACAAGCATTCTTACATGGTGCAGCCGGCGGATTTTCAATACAAGCAATTTTGGTTCTTTGCCGGTTAACCTCTTTAGTACCTTTAATCCGGTCACAGATTTTTCCTCTGAATTCATCAATGGTTTTATAACCTTTAGCATCCATCCAGTCCGAAAGCTGTTGGTTAAATTCTTCAATAATCGAATACCCATACATATAAATAGCGGTACAAAATTGTACTGCATTACACCCTACCAAAAGATACTTGACAACATCATCCCCACAGGTAACTCCGGATGAACCAACAATATTAATATTGACTTTTGGCCTAATCTGGCTGATCCAACGCAATGGATAATTAATTGCCCATGGTCCGCCAAAACCGGCATAGCCACCGTGCATAATAGGAGCTTCAGTATTAGTATCAATCTCTAAACCAGTAAAACGGTTAAAGACTGTTACACCATCAACCCCGATCTCCTGTAGTTTTAAGACTAAGGCTTCCGGTGAAGTAAGCATTGGGCTAATCTTAGCTACTACCGGGATTTTTACAGCATCCTTTACCAGTTTAACTGTTTCGGCAATCGTATTCTCTACTGCCCCACCTCGGAAAGTAATAGAACCATGAGGACAAGAAGTATTTAATTCAATAGCATCAGCACCGGCCTCTTCCATTAATTTAGCATAATTAACCCAACCTTCCGGCGTTAGGCAATTGATTGAAGGAATAATCTTTAAGGTTTTAAGTGTGGCTTTAGCTTTTGCCACTTCCTCTGCATAACGTTCCGGTCCCCACTCTGAAGCCTGCTCATAAGAGTAAAGAGTCGTTGATTTGTGATCCTTAAGTTGACGTCGGATAACCTGAAAACGAGGGGTTGGTGATTTCCTACTCACCTCATCCTCAAATAAGGATTTCATCACAACTGCTCCGGCACCATGATCTTCTGCCTTTTTCATTCGCTCTACATTCTCGGTTATCCCGGCGGAAGCCAGAATCAGCGGTGAAACTAAATCCAAGCCTAAATACTTAGTTCTAATATCTGCCATAACAAAACCCCCTTAAGTAATTAGATTTTCATCATTTCATGTGCGTGGGTTGTCGACTCACCCGGTTTTTTGATTTTAATCACTTCGTGATGTTAAGGTAACCGGCATGAGCGACTAGGTAGCCAGCATAAGCGATTACTAATGTGTTACGGGCCTTTTCAAAATAACCCATCTCTATGTTACTACAAAAACACAGGGAAAAGGTATTGATTTTTGTGCTAAAAGTATGTATTTTAGTAGTAAAGGAATAAATAAGGTGGGAAAAGCATGAAAAGGCCAGGCAGAGAATTTTATTTACATTCTGATCTGATTATTGAATATAAAAAAGACGCTCCACAGAGTTTTGCCTGGGAGAGTCATTTTCATCCGGGCTGTCAAATCTATTTTGTTCATAGTGGGCAAGGTCAAATGCTCCTCGATGATCAATTGATCTCCTTTGAAACCGGCTACCTTGCTTTAATCGATGCTTTACGGTTACACTATATTACGCCTCATTCTCCTTCCTTTCTCCGTTCGATAATTCATTTTCTACCCTCCTGGTTAGAAGAATCCGTATCACTCCCAATCGGGCTAAATCGTTTGCTCTCCGGCTCTGGCCCATTAATCTTAAGCCTAACTCCTGAGCAACAGAAAAATCTGGAACTAAAGATCGAATATCTTAATACACAGTACTGTCGGTGGCAAGAAAGAGCCGACTCCTTACTCGAGACGGAATTGAAGGTTAGGATCGCCAGTCTACTTTTTGACATCCTAAATTGGATGGAAAAAGCAAGAAAAAACAAAAAAACAGCAAACCCCTTTTTGGTAAAGAACGAAAACGCTCCAGTTAAAACCTCTCTCGCAGAACAGATGACAAGGTATATCGCCAGTCAGGTTTATGAAAAACTTGATCTCCAAAGTTTGCAGGAAGAATTTAAATTCAGCATTCATCATCTGACCCATCATTTTAAAGAGATTACCGGAATCTCTCCGATGCGGTTCTGGAGATTATGTCAAATCAAAGAAGCAAAACGGCTTTTACTCCATACTGACCTTACAATTAGTGAAATCGCTGACAAACTAAAGTTTGGAACTAGCCAGTATTTTAGCCAAACCTTTAAACAATGGGTTAAGCTCACCCCAAGTGAGTTCCGGAAAATTAGTCGTTCTCCCCGGCCTAAACTGTAAACTACATTAATAGGTATTTCTTTATCAGCAATAAGTTAAGGGCTACAAAGTTTTTGTAGCCCAAACAAATTAATTCAATAAATACTTACGCAATCTCTAATGCTATTTCCATCATCTCAGTAAAAGTTTTCTCCCTTTCAGCTGCAGTTGTTTCTTCTCTCGAAACTAAGCTATCACTGACTGTTAGAATTGAAAGGGCATTAACCTTAAACTTCGCAGCCAAAGTATATAATTCTGCCGTCTCCATCTCTACAGCTAACACGCCAAATTTAGCCCATAGCTTCCAGATCTCTGGATCTTCATTATAAAATGTATCTGAAGAAAGAATATTTCCTGCCCTAATTTCTATTCCTTTTTCACAAGCTACAGTATAGGCTTTTTGCAGCAAATCAAAACTAGCAGTTGGAGCGTAATCCATCCCCTGAAACCGTAAATTATTAATATTGGAATTAGTCGAAGCACTCATTGCCAAGATAATATCTCTAATCTTAATGTCAGGTTGCATCGAACCACAACTACCTACCCGGATCAGATTCTTCACCCCATAACTACAAATCAGTTCATTGGCATAGATTGATAGTGAAGGCATCCCCATCCCTGATCCTTGTACTGATACTCTTTTCCCTTTATAGTTACCGGTATAGCCATACATTCCCCTTACCTGATTGTAACATATTGTCTCTTCTAGATATCTTTCGGCAATAAATTTCGCCCGCATCGGATCACCGGGTAAAAGAACAGTCTCCGCCACCTCACCACTCTTTGCCCCAATATGAATACTCATTATTTCAACCCCTTTTCTTGATATTTTGAGAAAATTACATAACTTGTAACTCGAAGCTCGTCATTCGCCACTCAAATTAGAGATTATCATCTCTCAGTAAATGTTCCTAAACTAATTCTATTTTCTATGAGGAATAATCCTCCTTTTAAATATGTTTCTTTTAAGTTTCCTTTTCATAATCACATTCTCTTGTAAAACTTGAACTTTTCTCTTATAAAAAATACTTCCAAGGCTAACTCTCAATCGAGCGACTAGAGACGAGCAGCGAGCAACGAAAGTATTGACTTTTGTTTGATTCCTACGTTACAATCAAGTCATTAGAAGAACATTTAAGCTAATTGAGGAAATTTCATGATAATTATTTCACATGTCATACCCAAAGACATTTTTCCAAGTGGCCAAATACACAATTTAGGTAATTATGCAATTCCCTCATATTAATAAAGGAGACTTAGAAGATGACATATAAACTAATGGCAGTAGATGTCGATGGAACACTACTTGATGATGAAAAAAAACTAGATGCAAAAACAATCGAAACTATTAAACTAGCTGTCAAACAAGGCCTAATCTTTACGATCTGTACTGGTAGGCCGATTCAAGGTGTGGTTCCACTAGTAGAAAAAATCGGTTTGGATTTACCCTTTATTACATATAACGGAGCTATGATCATAAAGGGTAAATCAAGAGAAATTCTCTACGACCTGAAAATGACTGATGAAGATGCAAGAGCCGTAATTGAGCTAGGTACAAAATATGGAACTACTATTAGTATCTGGGCTAATAATAAACTTTATGTCAATAGGTTGAATCAAAAAGCCTACGATTATGGAGCTTTATCTAATACCAAGCCTTTACCAATTAATGATCTTGATGCGATCATAAAAAGCGGGGTCACAAAAGTCTTATGGTATGATCAAGTCGAAACCATTAATAAATTCCAAAAAGAGGCGGGAAATTATTTAAGCAAAACTATTAATTTTCATACCTCCCAACCATACTTTCTGGAATTTGTTGATCACAAAGCCTCTAAAGCAAAAGCCTTAGCAAGGCTGGGAGAATATTATGGCATTAAACAAGAAGAGATCATTGCCGTAGGTGACGGCTATAATGATCTTTCGATGATTGAATATGCTGGTCTTGGAGTGGCAATGGCCAATGCGGAAGAAGCAATCAGAGAAAAAGCCGATTATATTACCCTTACTAATAATGAAAATGGCGTAGCTCACGTTATTGAAAAGTTTATTCTGTGATCAAAAGTACACAACGCAAAAAGCTTCTGGTATTAAATGAACAAAGCACGGATTCAGTTATTGTGGTTAAATTAAAAATAATTGAATTATGCAATTCCTTAAACTGCAAATAAACTGTCGTAACTCGTCCTCGGTCGCTTAGCTTTGAAAGGTTTTTTGGGCTAATTAAACGCTAAAACCAACTTACAAATGTAATTTCCATTTTTATTATTAAAACTTAGATCAATCTAATAGCAAACTGCGGACAGGCTCCCACACAATAACCACAGGTGAGACATTTTTCTTCTTCAATATATGCCTTCCCTTCTTTGGGGGTAATAGCGTGATTTGGACAAGTTTCAACACACTTAAAGCAACCTGCACATAAACTTTTTACTACTAGAAAACGTTTCTCCATTGCTGCAACTGAAGGAAAAACCTTTGGCTTTTCCCCTTCGAAATAAGCCAGGTTAAATTCAACTTCCTCCTGACTGACCATACCAATCGCAATTGAAGAATACCCTGGTAGAGAACGGCCATAGGCTATAGCTTCTTCAAATTCACCTACTAAACTCCCGCCCCCCAGAACCTTCATAAAATATACCCCTTTACCTTGAGAAACACATTTGGCAATTGCCTTCTCCATATCTTCCCTATTTCCATCAAGGATACCAAGGCCCTTTTTATTAATAATCGGAAAAACTACATCGATCTCTTTTAATCCAGAAGCCAATTCAGTTACCTTTGCCGAATGAGTACTAATCCCAACAGCCTTAATCCGTCCTTTTTCTTTATTCTCCACTAAACATTCTAAAGCGCCTCTTCTTTTTTTAAAAACATCTACACCTGCTCTAGCCGCATGAAGATGAAATATATCAATATAATCAAGTTCCAGCTCGTTTAGAGCCTGATCAATAGCTTTTTGCATCTCATCAAAAGACTTAGCTGGTGATTTAGAAGCAATAATTGGACGTTCTTTAGCTCGTTTAATCGCTAAGCGAATTGGCTCATAAGTTTTATATCCTTGTGCAGTATCAATAAAATTAACTCCTCCTGCAAGCGCAGTACTTATTAGATCCGCACATTCCTCCACCGGTAAATTTTTTTGGAGCGGACCCATTGGTAATGCACCAAAACAAAGTTCTGTTACTTCTATCCCAGTTCTTCCCAATAGATTTTTCTTCATCAGTTACACCTTTCTTTGTTTCAAAAATAGTTAACTTATCATAAAAATAATTTCCTTTAATAATACCTTCAAAATTACTATTATTAGCTTTAAATTATTTCTTAAAAACTCTGTTTTAGTTACCCTGAATTCTGCTCTTCTGATATTATGACATCCGTTTTTTCTTCAGAAACGAGCATATCTTCCACAAGTTTTTCATCATTAAGATCCATAATTTTATCCATTTCTAATAAAAGAATCAACCGCTCACCTAATTTGCCCATAGCCTTTAAGTATCTAGTTTTTTCCTGCGTTTTAAAATCTGTAGCCGGTTGTATTTTATCTTCGGGAATATTTGCAATATCAAGAACACGATCAACCGTTAAACCCATAATCTTACCATTGACTTCTGTAACAATAATAACTTGAAATTCATTTTCCTCTTTATCCGGTAGTCCAAGCCTTTTGCGCATATTTAATACGGGAATCACTTCTCCACGGAAATTAATGACTCCTTCCACATATGTAGGAGCGTGGGGAATCTTCGTAGGAACTAAATAACGAATAATCTCTTGTACCTTAAGAACTTCCAAACCATACTCTTCGTTTCCAACCATAAAAATCATATACTGCTGTTCATTTTCAGTATCAGTAAACTGAAGATTCAAAAGATCAATAGTACTATCATTCCTCGCCATTGCTCATCCTCCTTTATAAATATTTTTCATAAACCAGCTGTTTAACCAAGAAAGATTAATTACACCTATAGCCTAGTTAAAGGAAATAACTTTTTTTATATTCTAACTACCGAATCAACAATAGATTGCGTATCTATAATAAGAGCAATATCTCCACTTCCCAATAGTGACGCCCCAGCAATATCAGGTGTAGTCCCCAATGCCTTATTTACTCGTTTAATCATTACTTCTTCCAAACCAAGCAATTCTTCAACAATCAAACCAACATGACTTCGCCCATAGTTAATGATTACTATTCGTAGCTGTTCCGGGTTTTTCTCACAAACAAAGTTAAATTTTTCTCCTAGATCAATTAGAGGAATAACCTCTGGATAACGATAATATACCTTTTTCCCATTAACATCATGAATCTCATCCTCTTTAATCACTATGTTCTGGGCAATGTCATTAACAGGAATCCCAAATATCTGCCCACCTAGTTCAACCATAAACGACTGGATAATTGCTAGTGTAAGGGGAATTTTCAGGGAAAAAGTAGTACTTTTTCCAAGCTCAGTATTAACTTCAATACTTCCTCGTAATCGTTGTATTGCGTTTTTAACTATATCAAGACCAACTCCACGCCCAGAAAGGTCACTAACCTTTTCTGTAGTGGACAAACCTGGTGTAAAAATTAGATCAAGAATCTCCTGTCGAGAAAGCTGATCTTGTTCCGTAATAGTTCCAGCTAAAATAGCCTTTTTTCGAATTTTTTCCATATCTAGTCCCTGTCCATCATCAGTAAGCCTAATGATAATATACCCGCCTTCCTGGCGTGCTTCAACAATAATCTTACCTTTAGGATCTTTTCCTACCTTTACCCGTTCTTCTATACTTTCAATACCATGATCAATAGCATTTCGAAAAAGATGAGTTAAAGGATCAATTAACTCTTCAACAATCTGTTTATCAATTTCGGTTTCTTCACCATGGAATTGGACTTCTACTTTTTTTCCACACCGTTTTGCCATATCTCGTATACTTTTAGGGAAACGCGAAAATAGCTGCTTAATTGGAACCATCCGGAGTTCCAAAATATCTGTTTGTAATACATTATAGACCTGATCAAGTTCTTGCAATGTTTTACCTAATTGTTCCCAAGTAGCTTTCTCTTGGTATGAACCTTTTTGCGCAAGATGAAGAAGAGAGGTTTTTAAAGTTAATACCTTACCCATCTGATTAATTAGTTTGTCAATTTTCTCAGCCTCCACCCGGATGGTTCCAGCCGTAGCAGAAACATGCTGTTCTTCTCGCGGAACCCATTTACGGATGTTTACCTTAACAGCATCAAGGGACAAGAATTCAATTTTTTTTATTTCGTCAGGTGATAAACTTTTTTCACAAAGTAAAACAACTTTATATTCAAAAAAATCTTCTTCTGCTAATCTTTCTTTTGGTGGATTGCTTGCTAGAATACCACCAAAATTCTGTAATTCATTGTAAAAAATCAAGGCCGAAGCTCCAGGAAAGACAGTTTCTGTAGAAAACAAAACATTAATTCCGTAAACAGATTTCCCTGCTTTCTGCCAAGAAGCAACGGTTTCTTTTTGCTGTTGAGTCAAAACCAAAGAATTAGATTCTGGTTTAGGCAAAACATTAAACTGCTTATCTTTTACATCTTGGTTTTCTTTCCCTTTCTCTTCTCTTAATTTTTTAAAAATAGGAATCCATCTATTCAAATATGGCGTAAGGTTATTTTTATTATCGCCCTCAAAAAATGCAGTTACATCATCAGTAAATTCTAAGAGTAAATCTATAACCTTATCTTTTAAAACGTATTTATTATCTCGAACCATCGAAAATAGATTTTCTAATTCATGCACAACATCTTTTAACTCTACTAAACCCACAATTCCAGCTGAACCCTTAATATTATGGGCAATTCTAAACATTTCATTAATAAATTCTTTTTGTCGATCGGGGTTCTGTTCTATTTGCAGCAAAATAAAGACTAATCTTTCAATCAGCTCTTTTGCTTCATTTATAAAGATAGAAAGCAATTCTGCATCAATTTTATAACTATCCTCTTTCAATTTATTCATGGTAGCCCCCCTAAACTCGACCAAATAATTTTTGATACTTCTTTTACTATTTTTAAATTATTTTATTTGAGGGAATTGCAAAATTACCTTAAGCATTATCGAGCCAGTAATGCAATTCCCTAATATCTTTGTTACAAGTGATATAAACAAATCTCACACCCATTTATTGTTAATTCATGAAGTATACCCGAGTTCTAGTAACAAAAAGTCAAAACAACGGTAATTAGCTATCCTTACCTGCTTAAATCAAAAACATCAGAAAACCCTCAAAATTTATCTAGGCTATCCTGTTTAAAATCACGATGTACCGTATTAGCAAATTCTGATTTAACTTGTGTTGTTTTTTTCTCATCTTTTGCTGCTCGATAATCTTTAGTTTCTCGATTCCAATGTTTCCCCCGTTTTTTACTTTTAACATGACCAATCATATTTTGTACTTCTTCTGCTTCAGCACTTAGGTTTTGACTAGCAGAGGTAATTTCCTCTACCATTGCCGCATTTTGTTGGGTAACCTGATTCAATTGTTCGACAGAAGCCTGAATTTGCTGCGAAGCACTTGTTTGTTCTCGCATAGCTGCAGCTACTTCGACAACCACATCTGAAGTACGTTTTGTATTATCAACTATCTTATCTAGGATACCTGCCGATTTCTTAACCATATCATGACCTTTAACACTCCGGTCAACACTTTCATTAATTAAATCTTCAATTTCTTTTGCTGATTCCGCAGCACGACCCGCCAGATTTCTAACTTCCGCTGCTACTACAGCAAACCCTCTACCCTGTTCTCCGGCACGGGCTGCTTCTACAGCTGCATTTAAAGCCAAAAGGTTAGTCTGAAAAGCTATATCATCAACTAGTTTGATAATTTCAGCGATCTGTTGACTACTAGCTGCAATCTGTTCCATAGCACCCATAGTCTCCTGAATTGAACTTTCACCTTCTCTTACTACTTCCATTGTTGTTTTAACAATTTGATCCGCTTGATTAGAACTAGCAGCAACCTGTTGAATCGATGAGTTAACCTCTTCTAATGTAGAAGTAATCTCTTCTAAAGTGGCTGCTTGTTCTTGGGTACGCTGAGAAAGATCCTGATTACCAGTAGCAATCTCTCCAGAAGCCTGTTTTACCATCTGTGTACTCTCAAAAATTGGTAAACTAACCGTTCTAGAAAAAGCATTACTAATAATCACAATCAATACCATGATTCCTCCTATTACAATTAACATATAAAACTGCATCTTTTTAACCGAAGCATATGCCTCATCATAATCAATCTCCATTATAAACCCCATAGGGTGTTCTCCTAAATTAAATACATTCAGACAAGTCAGGCATTTATTCCCTTGATAATCATCAAGTAACATAAATTCCAAGTAATTAGTATCATGATTCCGAATAGCAGGTGTTAGCAGCTCCGCACCCTTAGTATTTATTTTTGTTTTTAAAATCTCATAATTCTTATTAAACCTAGGTTCCGTAAGCAAGTATTGATTTTGATCAATAAAATAAGCATCAGCAGTTTTACCAACAATGTCAATCCCATCTAAGACGATCTCACCAATTTGATTTGCTTCTAAAATTAAACCTACTGTCCCTAGTACTTCGGTAGATATCTCTTCGCTAAAAACTGGAGAAACCACAATCATAACATTTTCATTAATTTCTGATAAATATTCTATAGTAGAATTAGTATGTTTTCCTGCTAAGGCC
>DIPO01000018.1:61239-91739 GCA_002427045.1 Firmicutes bacterium UBA5486 | reverse complement strand
ATTACTCGTCCTTTATTATCTGTTATCATTAAATGATACTCTTGTTTTAGCTTCTGTAATAAAGGATTTAAATTTTCCTCCCTAATAAAATCCCGTTCACCTTCTGTCTGAGCATCATAATAAGTAGTGAGTCCCTTTTTTAAACTTTCCAGCTGAGCAACTAGCCTAGCATGATCTGTATATTTAGCAATATTGTCCCCAAAAGCATCTTCTGTAGCAGTAACATATAAATCTAAGGTTCTTTCAACTTCTTCTGTAAGACTCTTGGAAGTATAAACATAGGCAATTGCAGTGTTAATCCCCATAGAAAGCATTCCAACCAACAAAAACAGTAGAACCAGTTTTTGACCAAGTGCCATTTTTTTAAACATCTATATGCCTCCCAAAGTTTAATAAACCTAAACTTTATTCTGAACAAAGCTATTTTTTATTACAAAACCACCTCTTTTAATATGATGTAAACTTTGTTTATGTAAAATCTCATTATTACCCAATAGTTTCTAGTTTGCATTTTCTGATAATATATGCAGTTATTAATACAAGATCTTTTGAGGGTGTATGCCAAAACCAATATAATATCACTAAATAATTTCCATGATTTCGTAATAATTATTGACATTTTCCGTTTTTAGATTTCTTGTAGTTATTTATGTTATCGGTTAACTTGCAGAAAAAATTAGTTCTTTTCTTACATAATTTCTAAAACTCATTTAAAAATCGGCATAAAAAATGTAGCTAATTTGTTTTTAGTTACATTTTTAGGTTGCTAAATTTTATCATTATTTAAGTTATCGGTTTATACACCATTAATAATCAATCTTGTTTTAACACAATAACAATAATATAGTTATTATTAGACATAAAAAACACGGTTAATTAATGTTCAGTCTAAAATTTTAGGTTACTAAATTTCTATTTAAAATGTCCCTAAAATTATACCCAAACATTTTTCACCGTGTTTATTTAAAAACATTATTTGATAAAACTTAAGGAATTGCATAATTATTAATGGACTGCACAATTGGCTAAATAACCATCAATTCTTTATATAGTAATTTGTTATTAATTTAATATTATCTAGCTTATCTCTTCTTTTTTTTAACTATCACATCCGTAGTCGCTACTACTGCACTAATTGTCAATAAGATACTAACAATACAAAAGGTTACTGTAGGCACTTCATCAAAAAGAAAATAACCCATTACCCCAGCAAAAACAAATTGGAACATGGTAAAGATACTCACAATCTGTCCTCGAAGGTGCTTCATAGAATAATTCAATACCGTATGCCCAATTACGGTTGGAACTAGGCCCAGGCCAATTGCCATTAGAATATCCTTTATCTCATACGCACGGAATGGGACCTCAAAGATAAGAGCGATAATAAAGCAGAGACAAAAAGCATAAAAGTAAAGAGGAACCATATATAGCCATAAATCTCCAGTATTTTTTCTTCCTAAAACTAAATAAAGACTTAAAAATAGCATCGAGATAAAACAGAGAATATCACCCTTTAAAAACTCGGGGTTTACATTAAAATCAGAGATTCCAAGTAAACTTACACCAGCTAATGCTATTAATGTCGCCACCATCTCAACTCTATTGATTTTTTCTTTAAGAAAAATATAAAGTAGTAATGGCATAACCAAAGGTACTAGATTCACAATCAAACTGGCATTGGCAGCAGGAGTCATTCGAGCAGCAGCAATCCAGGAGATAAAATGAAGAGAAAGCATTACCGCGGGCACAAGCGGAGTTATAAAATCCTTCAAAGTAACCTCTTCTTTATTAACCCGATACTCTTTAATAAAGAGTGGTAAAAGGAAAACCGTAGCCACCAGTAAACGAAAAGACGATAAAGTAATCGGTTCGATATTAGCAAGCTTTATAAAAACAACTGATGTAGCACAGCAAAAAACACCAAATATTAATAACAATATATACAAAAACAAATAAAGGCCTCCCCATAGCTAAAAATCTTTCTTTATCTATTACTTCTTAACATTTATTTCTCCCGCTTTAAATAGAGCTACCTTTGCTGCCACCGGACCAATTAATTCATAAACAACTGTAGCTGATAAGATAATAGTTCTAATAACTACCCCCATTCCAGGAAGGATTTGCTCAGCAATCATCGAAAGGCCAATTGCTACCCCCGCTTGGGGAATTAAGGCTAGTCCTAGGTATTTTTGGATAACAAGTGGAGCATCGGTAAGTTTTGCCCCCAAATAAGCTCCAAGCATTTTTCCAATAACTCTAAACACTATATATCCAACTCCTACTAGCCCGACTTGCCGAAGAATTTCAATCTTTAATTCGGCACCTGCTAAGGTAAAAAAAGCAATAAAAATCGGAGGTGTAAATCTATCCATAACCGAAAAGAGCCGATTTTTATTATACGCCATATTAGAAACAGTCGCCCCTACCATCATACAAGCAAGAAGAGTAGAAACATTAAAAAAGTAAGAGAGTCCAACTGTCAAAAAAATAGCAGCAATCGTAAATGAGAGTAGTTCCTCTTCGCCTTTTGCCTTTCGAGAAAAGTAAGCGAGTCCTAAACCAACAAGAAAACCAATTAATAAAGCTAACAATATCTCTCTAATTGGACTCAAAATAGAGACCCAGATCGTTATATTTTGATCAGTACTTGTAATCGCATGGGCCACTGCTGTTGATATGCCGAAAACAATAATCGCTACTGCATCATCCATCGCAACTACCGGAAGCAGTGTACTTACTAAAGGGCCCTTTGCTTTATATTGGCGAATTACCATGATTGTAGCTGCCGGGGCAGTAGCTGCCGCAATTGCACCTAAAACCAGGCTAAAAGCAACTGGCTGACGAAAAATAAAGATCATCGCTAAGTCGACAATAATAACTGCACCAACTGCCTCCAGTAGGGTAATCCAGATGATGGAACTCCCACTTTTTTTTAAATGCTCAATATTTAATTCACTACCGATACTATAAGCAATAAAACCTAGCGCAGCAACAGAAATTACAGAGAGCGACGAAGTAACATTTTCTGGAACAAGCCCTAAAACAGAGGGGCCAATAATAACTCCAGCCAGAAGATAACCGGTAACATTAGGCAATTTAAATTTGGAAACAATCCGTGCCATTAGAATACCGGAAAAAAGAATAACCGCTATATAATATAGAATATGCATTTTTTATCCGTTCTCCTATAAAACAATTTTTAACATAATTTTTAAATTATCCCATTTAAATTTGAAAAGGTTTAATTAAGGCTGTTAAAACAATACAACAGTATTTATTAATAGGCTATTATCTTAAAGACAACAATAACTAGATTTCAATTCCTTCTACATGGTTAAGTGGAATCGTAAAAAGAATCCCAACATCCGGTTTTGATAGATCTCCTACCGTTTGTTTTACAGAATCAATGGCCAGTTTTACCTGCTCTTCTTTTAAAACTACAAACAAGGTTTTATTATATGAATAACCCTCATTAATTAGCATCTTGATCGAACCAAAAATTGGTATATTATCCATATCACCATGTAAAACCCGTGCCATCCCTGTACTATCAATTACAGTTGCACCTCTTATCCCAACATTTAACAGGTCTTTTAAAAGATCTTCTAGCCGATCCACTTTATTTAAGACAATAACTAGCAGCTGCATATCAATACTCCTTTAAAATCTTTTTAGTTGGTAACGCTTTTGATCTGTTCTTATTTAAGATTCATTGCAGCACAAGATAGAGTTACCTTAATTTATTAGCATCGCTTTCTTCAATCACAAAAATCTGCATTCTCACTTTTTCCAGTAATTCTACAATTACCGTTTCATTAGTAACAAACTTAACAATACCAAAGCAGTATTGATCAAAGGTATCGTAAATTCTACCCGCACTACAACATCCTCTAGGAACTGTTTTGGTGCTATTGGCTACATAACCAACCTGCCCGACTGATTCCAGTTCTACACCGATCGCTTCATCATCATAAAGGTTTCCCTTTTCTTTTACCAATTTTACAATTTGTCTAGGTTTAAAAATTTTTTTACCGTAAAAGTGGCGAACACCTATCACCGCTATATATCTTTCATCAGACACGCTTTGACCGCCTTTCAGTTTTTTCAATCTTATTTTATCATAGAGCAGCTTCAAAAGGTAGCCAGATTAAATAATTGCATAATTTAAAGAATCGCATAATAGATTATTTATTTTAAAAAGACCTTTGAAAAATAAAGGCCGTAAAAACAGCCTAAAGAAAAACTTAAATTACAAAATACCGATCCTTTTTTATATATTCTTCAATTATCTCCTGGTACTTACTAGCTACTTCATCAATTATCTCTTCCCAAGGCCTGTAAATAGTCTTCTGCGCATTCTCTCCCACCTGCAATAAAAGGCCTCGATCCGAAAGAATCTCCATTACCTTCCTGGCAAAAGCTTGAGGATTATTTTGAGCAATAAAGCCATTAAAATTATCAATTAAACCTTCGGCACTATTTGAGTTTTCAACTACAACTGATGGGCATTTCACAGCCCCAGCTTCTCTAATAACAATAGGAGCATTATCGTAAATAGATGGAAAAAGAAAAAGATCTGACCGAGCGTATAGAGATTTCAAGAGTTCTCGATCGAGAATACTCCCTTTGAAAACCACCCTCTCATTCAGCCCTAATTCCTTAACTTGTTCCTTCATCACATGTTCAGCATAACCAGTACCTACAAAGACCATTTTATAATCTAATCCCCATTCTTTTAAATATTTTAGGGATTGGATCAGCATCTTTAGATTCTTTTGCCAAATATGCTGTCCGACAAAGAGAAGTACTGTTTCCTGGGGGCTAATCTTTAGTAACTTATTTATATGGGAACGTCTGCTTTCAAGATCAGAAGGAGGAATAAAGTCGGTACCATTATAAATAACATCAATCTTCCCCTTAAAACCATACTCTTTTAGTGTTTCCGCCGTAGCCTTATTAACAGTCCATACTAAATCAACAGCATTGAAAAAGTCTATTACTTGTTTGACCCCGAGTTCTGCCAGAGCATCCGATTTTACTACTGCTTTAAAATCATCATAAAATTTTGAATGAAAGGTGGCTACAATTGGTATCCCCCTTTTTTTCGCTATTCTTAATGCCAATTTTCCAGAGGAAAATGGTGAATGGGCATGCACAATATCAAAAGGTATTTCTCTTAGTTTTCTCCTTAACCTGAAATCAGTGGAGGGAATTCCTAACCGATAAGGGCGTCTAATCGCTAAAGGTAAGGAAAAATACCTAATTACTTCAAAAGTTTCTTGATCTTCATAATCAGGAAAAGACGGAGTGATAACATAGCAGTCCCCATATTTCTTATTCAACCAGTAAGCGTAATTTCTAGTTACATTTGCCACCCCATCCATTACCGGTGGAAATGAATCATTAAACTGGCCGATAATCATTTTTAAAACATCCTTTCAATGTTTTATAGGAACCTTTTTATGGTTATTAGTATTTTAGCTAGAACTGTAAACTCCTTCCTTGCAAAGATAAAAATCTAATTAACTTTTGTCAATAGTAATCAATTTAGATCCAGTGTACTTAATGGAGCAGGTTTATCAATCCAGTAGCCTTGCATATAATCAACACCGATGAATTGTAGTTTTCTCTGAATAGCTTGACTTTCAACAAATTCCGCAATTGTCCGAATCCCCATTAGATGAGCTACAGTATTAATCGTATTAACCATTGTGCTATCTATCTTGCTTTCGTTGACATTCTTAACAAAGCTACCATCAATCTTCAGGTAGTCAAAAGGAAGGTGCTTAAGATAACTAAAAGAAGATAACCCACTGCCAAAATCATCTAACGCAAATCTGCAACCAATAGATTTTAAATTCTGCATAAATTGAAGGGCATGGCTAAAATTAGCAATCGCAATTGTTTCTGTAATTTCAAAACAGATCTGTTCCGGCGGAACTCTGTACTGAGAAAATTGCTCCTGAATAAAATCCAAGAAATAATCATCATTTAAAGCAGCTCCAGAAATGTTAATATTGAATGTAAACTGTTTTTTCTGCAGATTACTATAATTATCTTTAAAATAAGTAAAAAACTTGTTCGTTACCCAATAATCAATCTCCAGCATCATGTTATATCTTTGAAGAGCCGATAGAAAACTATTCGGAAACAGTTTTTTACCATCTTCATCAAACATCCGGAGTAGGATCTCAAACCATTTTGGCGATGAGATATTCCTTACCGGAACTATTGGCTGGAAATAGAGAGAGAAACGATTATCTTCAAAAGCCTTTGCAATGGCTGGCATTAATTGCATCTCTCCATGGAGCTTTGATAATTCTCGGTCATCATCTTGGTAGAGGTGGTAACGGTTACCTCCTTTTTCTTTAGCTATATAACAAGCCTGATCAGCCGCTCGCATTATATGGTTAAAATCCGCAGAACGGAAATTAATCATGACAACCCCTATGCTCACCCCAATATTAAAGGGCCTTCCTTGCCAAATAAATTTATAATCCTTTACTAGTCGGCAAATTTCATCCGCAATTTTACAAGCATTAGTTACAGAACAACTTTTAAGTATAATCCCAAATTCATCTCCACCCAATCTAGCAATAATCTCACTTCTTTCCGATTTTTGCTTAATCAATGCTGTTATCTGTTTTAAAAGTTGATCTCCGGCAAAATGACCACAAGTATCATTAACAATTTTAAACTGATCTAAATCAAGGTAAAACATAGCATGCTCCTGATTCGATGTTTTGGTCTGATCAATTACGGCATGGAGTTGTTTTTCAAATTTTAGCCTATTGGCTAAGCCGGTAAGATAATCATGATTAGCTTGATGGGTAATCTTTCTGATTAATTCCACATTATCAGTAACATCATGTAGTACTAATACAACTCCAATAATAATATTTTCACGATTATGTATAGGTGAGGCTGTCCCTTCAACTGAAAATTCTTTTCCTTCCCTATTAAGTAAAACAGTTTGATTTGGTAAATTAACAATCTTATCTTCTTTAACCGCACAAAGTACTGGATTCTTAATAAGTTCTCTTGAAGAATCTTCTAGAAGTTTAATTCCTTCAAATAATGGCATGTTGTAGGCTTCATCATTTTCCCAACCGGTTATTTTTTCTGCTACTAGATTTAAATGAGTAATATTACCATCTATATCTGTTGTAATAACAGAGTCCCCTATTGATTCTAAGGTCACAATAGCACGTTCCTTCTCTTGAAACAACTCATCTTCCATTTTTTTTCGTTCAATAGCATACCTAATTGAACGTTCTAAAAGCGAAGGCCCTACTTCATTCTTATTAATATAATCCGAAGCTCCTAATCTCATCGCTTCCAGATCGATATTATGATCACCCTGTCCAGTCAGTAAAATTACCGGTACATTGTCACATTTCTTTCTTATTTCTTTTAGTAATTCTAAACCATTGAAAATTCCAAGACGGTAATCTAAAAGAAAAATATCATAATCTGAACTATCTCCAATATAGTTCTGAGCAATTTCATAATTATTCACCCATTCAAGTTTGTAATGGGTATTTTCAACTTCCAGAAGCATATCCCTGATTATAACAAAATCGTCTTCATCATCATCAATCAATAAAACTTTTATTACATCGTAATCCATCTCATCACACCCATCTTATTACCTAAAAAAATTGCATAATGTATCTCGTAGATCGTCACTTAAGTAAAGTGTATGAATACCAATCTCACCTTTCTCACCCTTCAAGCATTGTTCTCGCTAAATTAGACAAATTATGCAATTTCATAACCTAAAAAGTCAAACTGGAAGCTCGACTATTTCTAACCAATACTTAGTAACTGTTTTAATCGTTTCAACCAGTGCTTCAAAAGTCACAGGCTTAGTAATAAAAGAGTTTACCCCTAGATCATAGGTACGAAATATATCTTCTTCAGCCTTTGAAGTAGTAAATATAACCACTGGAATCCGTCGGAAAACCGGATCCGACTTAATCTCCTTAATTGCTTCCCGTCCATCTTTTTTTGGCATATTTAAGTCAAGAAAAATCAGCCCGGGAAGTGGCAAGCTTTGCAAGTTTTGATATTCTCCAATCCGCCGCAGATAATTTAATAGTTCTTCACCATCAGTTACGAAGTGTAATGGATTAGCTAACCTTGCTTCTTCAAAAGATTCTTTTACCATTAACCGATCATCAGCATCATCATCAGCAATTAAAATAATAATAGAATTATTTGTCTTAGTCACTCTCTGATACCTCCAGTTTATTCTGTCTTACGGGAAGTTTAACAATAAACTTTGTTCCAGATCCAACCTGACTTTCAACCTTGATCCTACCATTATGCCTAATTACAATTTTTTGACAGATCGCTAAACCAATTCCAGTTCCTTCATATTTATCTTTACCATGCAACCGCTGAAAAACACCGAATATTCGCTCATGGTATTTGGGATCAATGCCTATCCCATTATCTTCAAAGGTAATCTCAACATATTCCTTCTTTACATCTGTCCATAAACAACTAGTATTCTCCTTGATAATCCGAGAGTAAACTTTCACCTCCGGTGCAATCCCCTCACGGTGAAATTTCAACGCATTACTAATAAGATTTTGAAATAATTGATGCATCTGAGTTGGTTCAGCTTCAATAGTAGCCAACTCCCTAATCTCAACATAACCGCCGCTCTGTTCAATCCTTATTTCTAAATTAGATAAAACATCTGTTGTTATTTTATTAAGGTTTACAATAGAAAATGGTTGGGCTTTAATAGTAACCCTAGAGTAGGTTAAGAGGCTATTTATTAAACTCGACATTCTTCTAGTCGCATTATGGATCCGATTCAAATAATCTATTCCCTGCTCACTTAACTGATGGCTGAATTTTTCCTGGAGTCGATCACTAAAAACAATTATTTTTCTTAAAGGTTCCTGGAGATCATGAGAAGCAATATAGGTAAATTCCCGTAACTCCATATTAGAGTGAGCCAATTTTTCTGTTTGTTTTTTTAAAACCTGCTCGGCTTCTTTCCTTTCGGTAATATCCTTAGCTGTACATACCAGATGCTCAATTTCACCATTAGAATCTTTTAATATTGAACAACTTAAGAGCACCGGTGTTCGCCCACCATCTTTTCGTTTAAAAGTTGTTTCATAATTGGTTAGTACACCACTTTCAAATAAAGATAGTAGAGGTTTACCCTGAAAAAAAGATTCTTTCTGCTTTAAAAAGAGTAAATCTACTGATTTTCCTAAAATTTCATCCGCCTCATACTCCAACATTTCTTGAACAGCTTGATTAATTGTTTTTATTTTCATTTGTGGATCTAATACAATCAAGACATCTGTCATACTATTGATAATACTATCCATATATTTTTTTGAAACAGTTGTTTCCTTAAGATCTTTAGCCATTCTATTAAAAGAATAAGCTAGACGTCCAATCTCATCTCTATTCTTAATTTTTATTTTTGAAAAGGCTTCAGTACCCTTCAGGCGGATCTCTCTAACAGCCTGATCTAATTGGAGTAGTGGCTTAGTAACCCAAGTAGTGAGCACTACTGTTATTAGGAACAAGGAGATGATAATAGAAATAAAAGAGAATAAAATTGAGTAAATAACAAGCTTCGAGGTTTTTTCAGTAATAACTTTTTTCGGAATTCCGAGTAATAAAGCACCCAAAGGCTGACCGCCATTATTTTCCAAGGGGATACTAAAAGCATAATATTTTTTACGCGCGACGAAAAAACTCGTTACTCTATTTTGGCCTAAGTTAATTGCATTAATGATTAAAGGATCATTTATATGCGTATATTGTTGAAAAGGATCATTTTTAAAAAGAATAATTCCTGTAGAATCCACGACCAAAGCATAATCAATATAACTGTATTTTTCTGTGACTTTCTGACATTGTATATCAAAATCTGTAACATCTTTAATATCAATGCCTAACGCTAATAGCCGATCAATTTTTAATTTAAGGCTCTCACCAATTACAAAAACTTCATTTTTAAAAACCTTCTTATACTCTCGTACAAAAAGCATACTACTATGCCAGGTGCTTGCTCCTATTGTAACAGAAATAATAATTATAATAATCAAGGTAATTTTAGTCTTGAGCTTATTCGTAGTCATTTGATCCTCCCAAGCAAACCTGAGCATAAATGTTGAAACCAATATAATAAATTTTTTTAATTCGTATCGATTCACTCCTATGAAAAGCAATATGTTGTGAATCTTATCACTATATACATAATTATATAACAAAATAGTATAATATCAATTAATTTATGATTCTTTTGCTGTTTTTACTATTCAGTCCTTTGAAAATCTAATATAGAAACTGAGCAAAAAAATAAATAAAACATTTCCACAATTATTAGCTTTCTACTAAAAAAGCTGTTCCAAATTAAAGGAACAGCCTTTTTAGATTAAGCAACAAACACCAAAAATGTTTTTAACAACAAAACACCTTAAACTAGTATCTTCATCATTTTATGTATGCGGGCAGTAACTGGCACGAACAACCAACTAAAGCGCCTCTGGAGCTTACCGGCTCACCCGGTTTTGATTTTAACCACTTCGTGATGTTAAGGTAACCGGCGTGAGCGACTACCTCATAAAAAAGCTCTTTTATGAAAGTAAGCTTGCTGCTTCTTTATCTAATATTAAAGTAACATCCGGGTGCGTTTGCAGAAAAGAAGCTGGACATTTTGTAGTAAGATACCCACTTACAGTCTTTTTAATTGCTTGAGCCTTTTTCTTACCATTTGCTAAGAGCAAAATTCGACGGGCTTTTAAAATGCTTCCTAATCCCATTGTAATAGCTTGTCGAGGAACTTCATCCTCAGACTCAAAAAACCTGCTATTGGCATTAATAGTCTCATCGGTTAAATTTATCAGCTGGGTCTGCACCCGTAAATGCTCTCCTGGTTCATTAAATCCGATATGGCCATTCTCTCCAATCCCCAAAACTTGTAGATCAATTCCACCTGCTTTTTCGATCGCAGTTTCGTATTCTTCACACTCTCTTTTCACATCTTGCGATATCCCTTTTGGCAAGCGAATATTCTCAGGTTTGATATTTATATGATTAAAAAAGTTATTATACATAAAGTAATAATAACTTTGAGGATTATCTGGTGGTAAATGATAATATTCATCCAAGTTAAAGGTTTTTATCCCAGAAAAATCTAATTCTTCTCTTTTATACATCTCGATTAATTCCCTATACATTCCCAATGGTGTACTACCGGTCGCCAACCCCAAAACACTTTTTGGTTTTAAAAGAACCTGACTGGCCACTATTAATGCTGCTTTTTTACTCATGGCTTTGTAATCTTTCTCGATAATAATACGCATAAAAAAACCTCCTTTAGTTTAGTTAATTTTTGCCTAAAAAGTAGGTTCTATAGTTTGAAAAACTACGTTAAAATTATCTGCCCATTGCTATCTAAACGGGCAGTAATATTCTTCATTTCTTTATTTAACTTAATAAACCTTCCCCCAACTTTAATATAAACATTATCATAAACTTTCTCCGCGGTTATCTTTCCATCTTCAGCAACTTGAACTTCTACCCTACTTCCGCCAATACTCCCCAATTCCCTTACAATAACAGCTTTATGTGCTTTAATCTTTCCACCTCGAAAAACGCCTGGTATTCCATTAATAATTACTTTTCCACCAGCATCAAGAGTAGAGTTAAAAGCTCCTTCATTATTAATTATTATGTCACCAGTAGCCTGCACTATACTATTTTGAATATAACTAGTCTGAATCGAAGCCTTCGTATTAATAATATCTTTATAAATGCGGCAGACTTTACCTACTTTTCTTTTGATGACACCGAGCAGAGTTAGGTCAATATCAAGATTAGTAGTATCCAGAAATATTTTTAATTCGTTAATAACAGAAAGTAGTTCCGGTGTTTTTAAATCATCTGGTAATATTGCTTGATATTCTAGAAGCTCATTAATTATCTCCGTAATACTTTTATATTTGGTTTCGAAAAGCCCAAATATAAGCTCCCTCTCACTTAATTTTTTAAATAAATCCTCTTTTTTTAATGCAAACACTGATTTCTCAACTTTTACAAACGTTGTATATAGATTTTGAAAATTACTTTCAATCCGTTGGTGGTAAGCAGCTAAACCACCAGCAATTATTCTACTACTAATTACACTACCATCTATACAAATACTTCCGCCAGACTCAATTTTGGCATGTGAAACGTTTCTCCCTACTTTAATTACACCTGAGGCAATTACACTAAAATTATCACATACATCTCCATTAATCGTAACATCTCCATTATAATTAATACTCCCAACGCTTATATCAACATCTTTTTCTACGTAATAAATATTAAAGATTGATAGTTTTCCTTTATTAATTACTGGTCTACCCGACTTGAGGGCTACTGCCTTATTACCAATAATTGTAACCCTTTCGCCGATATTCCATTCAATATCTTTTGGCTCTTGTACAGGAATCTCTTCACCAAAAATATTAATACCTGGTTTACCATATCTGGGAGGTTTTTTGATCGCTAGTACCTGCCCCGGCCTAACCGAACTGATCTCCCTAAAGCCAAAATAATCTATTTTCCCTGATACTTCTGTAGGTTTTGTTTTTCCTTCATTGGTTTGAGAGTCTTGCTTTTTAAAGACATAGTCGATTCGAGCATCAATACTCTCAACAGGTGGTTTCCCCTCAGCAATTAAAAACTTTTTTCCCGGATTTTCTATGGCTTGTGAAACTGCCTGACTATTCAAACCAAATTTAATATTTAATTCTCTAATTTTTTTACTAATCTCTTCTTGATTAATTTTATTATCATCAACTAATACTTCTTCTTTAGTAGTAATCACAAAATCCACTACATTGTAGGGATCTTTAATCAAAATTGGGCATAATCGCTTCCCTACTTGCTTATTAATAATTAAATAAGCCTTTAGTTTATCATTTGTAACTTTTATATCAACCGAACTATGCGGCGATTGGTCAATAGTCTCAATTGTTATTTCAACTTCGTTAGAAACAATTATAGGGTCTTCTCTTTTTTTGCCATCTACGTAAAGATTAACTTTTTTATCAGAACGTATCACAGGAAACTTATCAATAGGATCAACCTTTAAAACAATCCGATTATCAACAATAGAAATAACCTTATCTGAAGAAATCAAGGCAGAACCATTATTCACTTCATCCTTGTAATCCTGATCTTTTGTTACCTGATTATCTTCCATTTACCTCACCCCTAAATAAAAAATAGTATTTCTATCAAGTAACTCTGTTATAAAAAAACCTTGTAGCAAAGCTACAAGGTTAAATAGTAGTCGCAGCCGAGCAATCATAGCATATAGTGCTACAGACCTCTAGCTTTGTGTCCTTGTTTTTCTATAGTTTGCCTTAATACTTACTTGAAGGAATTGTCTAATTTCTAAAGGCACCCTTTCAATTAAGATAATTTATTAGCCAATTCCTAGTGAGAGTATCAACTTATGAACTTTAACAACCATATATTATATATATATTATATCAAATTTTTAGACTTTAATCAAATAGGATAAAAACAATCGTATTTTAGAATTCTAAAAACTGTATAATTACTCCTTTCGATACTCATAGCTCATTACTCGTGATAAAGATTATCCAAGATACAGCCAAAAGACGAGTATCGATCCTTATTTTGTGATTAAATTCTAAATAAATCAATTATGTAATACCTTATAACATAAGAAAAACCTTATAGCTTATTTCACAAGTTCCTCCCACGAAACAGCAGCAAGATCAGGTGCTTTTAAAGTTGCCTTTTTGTTATTAGCAGCTGCCCCCACTCCCAAGACAGCCATACCTCCGGTTAATGCTGCTTCTACTCCAGCGTTGGCATCCTCTACTACCAGGCATTTTTCGGGAGGAACTCCTAATTTTTCTGCCGCAATCAGAAACACCTCCGGATCAGGTTTGCTTTTAGCAATATCATTACCATCAGCAACCGCATCAAAAAAATCATCTAAGCCAATCTTTTCTAGAATAAGAGAGGTATTTTTACTGGAAGAACCAATGGCAATTTTGATTTCGTTATTTTTAAGCCCATTAAGAACCCTCATCACTCCTGGCAAAATATGATCCGGAGTTAACTTCCGGATTAAATCCCGATAATAATTATTCTTTCTTTCCGCCATTTCGTTTTTTTCCGCGATACTATAGTTCCGATTAGCACGCTCTAGAATAATTTCAAGAGAATCCATCCGGCTCACTCCGCGTAGTCTCTGGTTAATTTCCTCATCAAAATAGATTCCTTCTTCATCAGCCAGTTTTTTCCATGCCTGATAATGACAATTATCTGTAGAAACAATTACTCCATCCAGATCAAAAATAATAGCCCGTCTTTCCATTCCTAGCCTCCTTCATTACTTAAACTATCTTAGATTTTACAACAGAATATTGTTTTCAGCAAATACTTTTCATTTAATAGATCATCAATTCAATTCTACTAGCTCCTGCATCTATGGAACGGATTTCGATCCTTTAATTCAAATCAATACCTTTGAAACCTTGGATGATTTAAAATCCTGGCTTCTTAATTTATCATATCAAGCTATAGAATTCATTGATAAACATAAACAAAAAGTTAGAAGAAATTTTGTTGATAAAGCCCGGGCTTATCTAGATAATAACTTTCGTGATCCTGAACTTAATCTAAATAAAGTAGCTGATCATGTCTATATTAGCTCATGTTACTTAAGCCGCCTCTTTAAAGAAGTGACCAACTATACCATTACTGAATACCTAAATAAAGCCCGGATTAAAAGCTTTGAAGCCATAAAATTAGGTAATAATTCTTTATAATAAGGGTTGATCCTCAAAACTTCAGGATCATTATATACAGCTATTCTAGTAGGAAGACGCCCACCAACCATAGAATGAATTTTTGTGTGCCGGAAAACTCGATAAATTCCCACGCCTCTTTTTTATTCTTAGACTGGCTGTTAATCATCAGATTCCATCCTCCAAGGCAAACAAACTAACCCTTCATATTGGTTACCTTGAAAAACACACCCGTACTTAACACTACCATCTCTCATTTTCTCTTGGGCAATACTAATCCTGTTTTACTTTTCTTTAACATCAACATCAATGTCAAATATAAGGTTTAATTTTCTACAATGTTTATTATTTATTTTTAATTAAGGAAATTGCATAATTACCTTAATCGCATATTTGACCAGATTATATAGTAGCCAAATCTTAAATAATTGAATTATACAATTCCTTCAATTAAGTTGTAACCATATTCTCTATATACTATAATGAATTATAAACCCTATCTTGCACACCGTTTTAGCGCTGAACTTGTCTTGTGTTTTTAAGGAGGAGTTTTCATTGATGAATAATAATATTCAACAGACAGGTAATTCTATTTATCCTACAAGCCTTATCTCCTTTCGGGTCCGTTATGCCGAAACTGATGCCATGGGAGTTGTCCATCATTCCCGTTATTTACCTTGGATGGAATTAGGACGGACTGAGCTACTCAGACAGATTGGTTACTCATACCGGCAAACTGAAGAAAACGGGTTCTTTTTCCCAATCATTGAAGCTTATTGCCGTTATCATTCTCCAGCTCGATATGATGATTTAGTGAATGTAGAAACAACCATTAAAGATATTCGTCCGCCTTATATAGAATTTTGCTATCAGATTACCCGCAAATCTGATGGTCTTTTACTCGTTACCGGAAGAACGAAACAAATCTGTCTTAACAAGCAAGGAGCAGTCCGCCGTGAACCTCTCCGGAAAATGAAAGAAATACTCGATAGCCAAAAAGGGAAACATTAGTGTATAATAGATTATAGATCAAGATATATCATTTAAGCTAATTTAAGGAATTGCATAATTGGCTAAAAACCTTAAGTTAATTATACAATTCCCTCAATTGCGTTATTACCTTGCTTTTAAACTATAACACAAAATATTGCTTACAAAAGAAATTAATATTCTGTAGCATGATAGCTTAATTTGAAGGCAACGCAGTTACTCCCATCTAATCAACCAAGCTAATATATTATAATTTAGGAGGAATCTTCTTGCTTAAGGATCTGCTAGGCACATTGAAAAGTTTAGGCCCGATTGTTTTAGGTTTACTCTTTTTTCAGTTAATAGTTCTTAGAACCCCTATTGAAAAACCAGGCACTCTACTTAGTGGTTACCTTCTAAGTCTAGTTGGGCTCTTCCTCTTTTTAAAAGGAATTTCCTTATGTCTCATTCCTCTAGGAGAATCAGTGGGCTCAAATCTAGTAATATTAGATAATAAATTTTTGATTATTATTATTGGATTCTTAATAGGTTATTTATCCACCCTTGCTGAACCAGCTCTCCAAGCTCTGGCTTTGGAAGCAGAGGAGATTTCGATTGGTGTAATTCCAAAAAAATATTTAATTCATGCGGTGGCCGTTGGTTTTGGTTGCGGAATGGCATTAGGTATATTTAAAATTCTTTACCAGATATCCTCAACTACAATCATCATCCCACTTCTAATCATCACCATAGTATTAACCTTTTTGGCCCCGAAAGGAATTGTAGGGATTGCCTTTGACTCAGCCAGTGCTACCACCGGTCCAGTAAATATTCCCATCAATATGGCTGTAGCGATCGGATTATCTAAAGTTATTGCTGAAAGCGATCCTTTGCTTAATGGTTTTGGTTTAGTTGGACTTACCTCATTAGGATCGGCCATCAGCGTATTAATTTTTGGTTTGCTAATCGGCATGTAATGGAATATTACTCTTTAATATGAAAGGAGCGTTTTTAGAAATGGAAATGGATATTATCTCTATATTTGTCGTTGTGGAAAGGGGAAAAGCTGATCCCATCGTGGAACAGGCAAAAAAGGCAGGAGCCCATGGAGCTACGATTTTCTATGGCAGGGGAACCGGAGAGAAAGAGTTTAAAAAATTTTTTAATTTAAATATTGAATCTTCAAAAGAGATTATTTTTATTCTTACGGAGCTCAACAAAAAGCAACAGATCATTGATGCTATGGTTGAAGCAGGAAAGCTAAAGGAACCCGGAACCGGAATACTTTTTACCATGCCGGTTATGGATATTATTGGTTTACACCATAGAAAAGTTATTAGTAATTATTCTGAAAATAATAAGAATTAAACGGAATTAAATTGCTCCTTTCATATTGAGCAGTTTTTAACAAAAGCATCCCATATATTAACTATCTCTCTTTTTCGCACCCAAAATTATGAAATTTATTTGCCATTTTTTAAAGAAGGATCAAATCAAGAATAAACGAAATAGAATAATATGTTTCCATATTTTCCTGAAATTTTAATAAAAGGAGAATAAGATGAATAATAATGAGAAAAAGACATATTTAATCGATATGGATGGGGTGTTGGTTCACGGAGAAAGACCAATACCCGGAGCCAAAGATTTCATCCAACGTTTAGAGGATGGCGGTCATAAATACCTGATTTTAACGAATAATCCGCGCTATACACCCTTAGATCTTCAACATCGTTTAAATGCTTCCGGTTTTAATGTGGAAGCTCGCCATTTCTTTAGCAGTGCTATGGCAACCGCAAATTTTGTTCAATCTCAAAAACCTAATGGTTCTGCTTATGTTCTTGGCGGAACTGGCCTTTATCAAGCTCTGCATGAAGTAGGTTACTCACTTACTGACTATAGTCCTGACTTTGTAATATTGGGAGAAAGCGACTCTTATTCGTTTGATAAGCTAATCCGTGCTTGTCATTTAATTCTAAGTGGTGTTCCTTTTATTGCTACTAACCCTGATCCAACCGGTCCGTCCGAAACTGGAATTATCCCCGCCTGCGGTGCAGTAGCTGCTTTGTTAGAAAAAGCAACTGGCTACTCTCCTTATTTTGTTGGTAAACCTAACCCCTTAATCATGCGTCTAGCTCTTCGTTATCTTAACGAACACTCTGAAAACTCGGTTATGGTAGGAGATCGAATGGATACAGATATAAAAATGGGCTTAGAATCGGGACTTCAAACCATATTAGTCCTAACAGGAGTAACTGAGAGAGAGACCATCAAGAAATTTCCCTATCGTCCACAAAAAGTTGTAGATTCCGTCGCTAATATTGACCCCGATGATTTCTAGTAAATTTAGGTGATAAAAAAAGGCCTCTCATAAGAAGCCTTTTTTTATATTTTAGTTAGTCGAGGGAAATTGCATAATTACCTCAGTCGCCATTTAACCAATTGTACAATGCTTAAGTTTTTAATCACCAAAATCTATATTATTAAAATCAAATTTACTTTTAAGTTCAGGCCTTTTAACAATTTTCGCATCTTTCGGTGGCCAGTAGATTACTACTGCCCGGCCAACAACATTTTTCAAAGGAACAAACCCTACATTACGCATATCTCTGCTATCCATACTACGGTTCCGATTATCTCCCATCACAAAAACACTATCATCAGGAATAAACGTCCATTCATAATCTTGATCCATCTCTTCTTTGATATACGGTTCCTCAACGGATAATCCATTAATCTGAAGCTTCCCACGATAGATTCGTAAATTCTGGCCTTCAGTCGCTACTACCCTTTTTACAAATTTTTTCCTCGGATCTTTCGGTTTGATTACTACAATCTCTCCGGGTTTTGGCGGTCGGAAACGATAAGTAAGCTTATCCACAATCAATCTTTGACCCTCATGCAAACTAGGTTCCATTGATTTACCTTCAACCTTGTATGTCTGAAACAAGAATACCATAATAAACATGGCCAATAAAACTGAGCCGGCAATTGATTCTATCCATTCCCTAGTCTCTGATTTACTAAATTCCACTGAGCCGACCTCCTAATTTAATTAAAATCTTATACAACAAGGAATCATATAAATTGACTTAAATAATAACGCTAAAATTCATCTAAAGTTCCCAGTTCTGTCTGACAATATCATAAAGATCTGGAATCAGAACTGTAGTCCCATCTTTTAGCTGGCCTACTCCCGATACGTACTCCATCTCTTCTGGTTTTTGCTCTCTAGCAACAACTACTTCTTTGAATCCCAATAACTCACTAATAACTAAACCAAACTTTAACCGGTCATAGGAAACAATGAGTACTGAAATATCACTATTTTCATCATAAGAACCTAAGTTCCCCTCCAGATCAAATAAAGGTATAACCTCTGGATAACGTAAGTAAAAGAGCATTTCGCCACTCTGCTGAATCTCATTCTTCTTAATTGTTATCTGATGGTTAAATTGGTAATTAGGAAGCATATATCTTTGAGCCCCAGCCTGAAAAATACAAGCCCGAGTAAGGTTAGTAAAAACCGGTATTTTGAGAGTTATCATTCCCTTATCTTCTCCATAAAAATAGAGTTCTCCCCGAAGTTGCCTGATATACTCTTCAACTTCATCCAAAACTTCTGTTTCAAAAAAGAGTCCATTATCAATAGAATAATCAGGCACCCCTGTCTTCTCTATAGAGATAGTTAAAAACTCTCCTTCTCTTTCTACTCTATAAATCACTTCTCCCTGTTTTCTTCCCCCACCGGCAACATCTTTACAACCATGTTCCGACAAGATAAAATGGGTTAAAACAATTAGTGGTTGGAGTAGTTTATCAGCTACTTCCTTGCTAATCTCAGTTTCAGCTCCCAATATTTTTACCTTAACCTCATCTCCAAGAGCAGAAGAAATCTTTGTAAACAATAATTCCATTGGTAATAAGCAAAGTTTACGAGCTTCATTCCAAAGATCGGAATTTACATCCTCCAGTGTTTCAAGGTAGAGGCCTAATTGCTCCCAATCGCTAAGAGCATTTTCTCCACGGCGGTAGAGCTCAAGCATCTCCTCTTGTACAGCGGTAAGCTTTCCTAAGGTCTCAAAGAGAGATTCATATCGATCTACTTTTACCTTTTCTTCTTTCATCAGATCATCTTCTAAACTACTCTCCTCTTGAGATGCTTTTTTCTCCGGCCTATCTAGTTGGGAAATCTTAACTCCAACTACACCTTCATTAGCCGGAGCAGCCTTAATCCTAGTCTTATCATCTTCCGTAAGGACTTTTTCTCGAAGCAAGATAATCTTAAATACTTGATAATTCTCATCCAATAGTTCCTCATAAGAAGGCTCTATCTCCCCAATTTCTCCAAATCTTTTTACGAAGTTTAAAAAAGCAATCGAAGTCGCACTTCGTAACAGAGCATCATCTGTAAAAAGGAGCATAACCTGATAAGTGGTTTTCTCTTCATCCAGCTGCTTTTCTGTTATTGTTGGTGTTGCTTCTTCTTTTAAACCAATGGAAGGAGGTTCCTCCCCTCCCAATGATACTTCCACAGCAGTATCTGGTTGGCCAGCAGCAGTTGATAATCTTCTAATCTGCTCTAGCCATTCTTCTTCGGCAAATTCTGAAGAAAAAGTATGCTCAATATAAGATGAAAGGTCAAAGGTTAACTTTAATAAGGTAGAAAGAGCTGAGGGGACTAACTGCATTCTTCCTTCATTAACAGAAGCAAAAAGTTTTTCTACCTCGAACATAATTTTACCAATGTTTTCAACTCCTACAATCTCTGAAGAACCCTTAATTGTATGAGCTAACCTATACATCTCTTCACTATAATCCTTTTGTTTACTATGATCTGCTATAAGCTCTCGTAAGATGATTGCTAACCGCAACAATTGCTCCATAGTCTCACGGGTATATACAATTACTATCTCATCATCTAAATTTAATTGGTTTTCGAGGTTAGACATTTTTCTTCACCCCTAAGTTATGCAACTTGTAACAGGGTTTTTACACTCTGCATTCTACTATAGCTAAGGAACTAGATAATTGTTAAGGAATCACATAATCTTTAAATAAAATCTTAAGGTGATTATGTAATTCCCTCAATTAATAGATTTATCGACATCTTAAGGGAAAAACTTTAAATTTATAATCTTAAATTTTTATCAAAACAAAAACAGGAGTAGCACAATTTACGATAGTTCTGCCAATCTAGCCTTAACCTTTTTATAGTCTACTTCTACCTCTGCCAACTTTTTCCGTTCTTTATCCACTACAGCAGAGGGAGCTTTTGTTACAAACTGTTCATTAGCAAGTTTTGCAGATAATCTTTTTCTTTCCATTTCCAAGCCTGAAATCTCTTTTTGCAACCGCTGAATTTCTAATTCCAGATCAACCATTCCAGCCAAAGGAAGATAGATCTCCACTCCTTCAACAACAGCAGTCATTGCCTTTGTTGGTTTATCCGTGCTACCTGCCCGAATTTCAATTTTATTAAGTTTGGCTAAAGTATTAAGGTATAGGCGATTTTTTGTCAAAACATCCTGTTTGTCAGCCCCTACCAGGAAGATTGCTTCTACTTTCTTTCCGGGATCTACTCCTGCCTCTGCCCGAATATTCCGGATCGCCCGGGTAATATTCATAATAAGGCCCATCTCCTTCTCGGCTTCTGCATCAATTAAATCATCATCTGCAACTGGCCACGGAGCAAGCATTATAGTCTCACCTTCATGAGGAAGGGCTTGCCAAATTTCTTCAGTAATAAATGGCATATAAGGATGGAGAAGTACCATAATCTGACGGAATACTTTCACCAGCACCCTTTGAGTAGTAAAACGTCTTTCATCCTCATTTCTTAGCAATGGTTTAGCCATCTCAATATACCAATCACAAAATTCATTCCAAATAAAATCATATAATAGATTAGCAAGACCGCCTATATCGTACCGGTCAAGCATCTTACCCGCTTCTTTAGTAATCTTTTGCAAGCGGGAAAGAATATACCGATCAGCAAGGGTAAGCAAAGATTCGTCTAGCTCTTTCTCTTCCAGCTTTATAGAGTAATCTTCCAAATTCATCAATACAAAACGGGCAGCATTCCAGATTTTATTGGAAAAATTCCTGATCCCATCAATCTTCTCCATTTGAAATCTTTGATCCTGTCCTAAGGCAGTTCCGGTTGCCAAAGTAAAACGCAGGGTATCAGTACCATATTTCTCAATCACATCCAAGGGATCAATATTAGTCTCCGGCCGAGATTTACTCATCTTCTTACCGTATTTATCCAGGACCAAGCCATGAATGAGAACCTCTTTAAATGGTCTTTCTCCCATAAATTCCAATCCCATAAAGATCATCCGAGCTACCCAGAAAAAGATAATATCGCGGGCAGTAATCAGTACTGCTGTAGGATAAAAATGCTTAAGCTCTTCGGTCTCTTCCGGCCAACCCATTGTAGAAAACGGCCATAAAGCAGAAGAGAACCAGGTATCAAGGACATCGGGGTCTTGTTCTATCTGCTTACTACCACATTTAGAACAAACATCTGGATCCTGATGTGAGGCAAATTCTGCACCACATTCATTACAATACCAAACAGGTATCCGATGGCCCCACCATAGCTGCCTAGATATGCACCAATCCCGGATATTTTCTAACCAGTTCAGATAGACCTTAGTAAAACGCTCCGGCACAAAACGGATCTCCCCGTCTTGTACTGCTTTAATTGCCGGTTCAGCCAGGGGTTTCATCTTAACAAACCATTGTCTGGAAATTAGCGGTTCGATGACTGTATCACAACGATAGCAAGTTCCTACCGCATGGTGATGAACCTCTTCTCCCACTAATAAGCCTTCCGCTTTAAGTTCCGCCAAAAGCTTCTTCCGACATTCGTAACGATCAAGCCCCGCATATTTTCCGGCTTCTTCAGTCATTTTAGCATCAAAACCAACAACCGTTATCTGCGGAAGATTGTGTCTTAAACCAACTTCAAAGTCATTAATATCATGAGCTGGGGTCACCTTCACCGCCCCGGTACCAAACTCCCGGTCCACCATTGCATCTGCTACGATGGGAATCCTTTTATTCATAATCGGTAAAATTACTTGCTTACCAACCAAATCTTTATAACGCTCATCATCGGGATGAACAGCTACTGCGGTATCACCTAACATTGTTTCAGGCCGAGTCGTAGCTACCTGGATATAACCTTCCCCTTCTGCCAGGGGATAACGGATATGCCAGAGTCGCCCTTCCTGTTCTTCATGTTCAACTTCAATATCAGAGATCGTTGTTGCACACTTGGGGCACCAATTAACCAAGTAACTGCCGCGGTAGATTAATCCTTTTTCATAAAGTCGGATAAAGACTTCCCGGACTGCCTGCGAACATCCTTCATCCATAGTAAACCGCTCGCGTTCCCAATCACAAGACGAACCCATCTTTTTGAGCTGCCGAATGATTGTTCCTCCATACTCCTTTTTCCAGTCCCAGACTTTTTCCAGAAATTTTTCCCTACCCAAATCATGACGGGATTTGCCTTCCTTGGCCAGTGCTTCTTCAACCTTAACCTGTGTGGCAATTCCTGCATGGTCAGTTCCTGGAATCCACATAGTGTTATATCCTTTCATCCGATGATAACGGATAAGGATATCTTGTAAAGTATTGTTTAAAGCATGACCCAAATGCAGTTTACCTGTAACATTAGGTGGGGGTATTACAATAGCGTAAGGCTTTTTATCCTTTTCTACTTCAGCATGAAAATATTTTTTTCCCAACCAAAATTTATACCATTTTTCCTCTACCACCTGTGGGTCATAGACTTTAGATAATTGTTTATTCATACAAAATCCTCCCATCTACCAATTAAGGGAATTGCATAATACCTCTCGTCGCTCGTCTCATATTGAATAACAGCCTGTGCAAGTTATTTCGCTCTGTTTTCTCCCTTTCATCTACCCCAGCTCGGCTAAAGCAAAGACAATCAATATTTTGTGGTTAAATCTTAAATTAATCAATTATGCCAATCCCCAAATTAAAAAAAGCCTCTCATCTTTTAAGGACGAAAGGCTTTTCGTGGTACCACCTTATTTCCTCCGCGAAGTGCGAAGGCACTTTAAAGCTATAACGGGCTAAACCCGACCCGGCTTACTCTACTTCAGCCAGAAGGCTCCTGGACGACCTTCACCTTAAGTTTTCCGTGGGATCTTCCAGCCTAAGAACCCCTTCTCTGTCCGGAACTAAATGGCTACTCCTTCCATTCAACACCTTTGTTTGTATCTCTTCTTTCCTTCTATAATATATGCCAGCTTTGACTTTTGTCAAGTATTTCTCATGCTAATTAATAAAATAGCATTACTTGGCACGTACTTCTTACTGATACTTTTTCTTCATTTCTTCCAAACCCCAGTTGGGAACCGCATCAATCTTGTTAACAGTACCAAAAGCTTCCATTCTCTTTCTTACCTCACTGGCTATTGCCTGCCTTGACATTTTTAGATATTCACGGGGATCAAAAGCAGAAGGTTTCTCGACCAGCAATTTCCGGACAGCTGCCGTTGCTGCTAATCTAATATCGGTATCTACGTTGATTTTATTCATACCACAGGTAATTGCTTTCTGAAGAGCTTCCAAAGGAACACCCTGTGCTTGTTCCATCTGACCTCCATACTGATTAATAGCATTAATCAGTTCTGCCGGAACACTAGATGAGCCATGAGATACCAGATAAGTATCTGCTAGTAGTTCTCTGGTCTTTTCAATAATATCAAAAGCTAGTTTAGGTTCACCCTTAAATTTAAAGGCCCCATGGGAAGTACCAATGGAGATTGCTAATGCATCAACTCCAGTTCTTTCCACAAACTCCACAGCCTGATCCGGATCGGTAAGTGTAGCTTTACCTGAACCTACCCCATCTTCAATCCCCCCCAGAGTTCCTAGTTCACCTTCGACTGAAACTCCCCGGTCATGGGCATATTTCACTACCTCGCTGGTGACCTTGACATTATATTCAAAAGTAGAAGGAGTCTTGGAATCCTCCATTAATGACCCATCAATCATTACCGAAGTAAAACCTAAATCAATTGCCCGCTTGACAGTTTCTAAGCTATTTCCATGGTCTAAATGAATAGCCAGAGGGATCTCAGGAGCTAACTCAGCACCAGCCTTTATAATATTAATTAAGTAAAGATCCTGGGCATACTTTAAAGCACCTCTACTTACCTGTACAATTACCGGAGATTTGGTCTCCTGGGCAGCAGTAATAATACCCTGCATCTGCTCCATATTGTTCACATTAAAAGCCCCCACGGCAAAAGGTTTTCCTTTCTTGAACCCTTCAAGGCTAGCTTCAAGTATCGCTTTAGAAGTAACTAACATTTTTTACTCTCCCATCTTCTGTTTTTATTACTATTATCTTATCAACTCTCAATGCTCGTTCCTCGTCGCTTACCTTCATATAAAACCTTTATTAGATAATCTAAATATTAATTAAATTGGGCTGTCAAAACAAAGTTTAAGCAGACAAATAGCGAGCATCAAATCTATTTTGTGGTTAACTTTTAAAATAAATCTCTTTTACATTCACTTTCTTATTTACCAAAAACTCTGGCATTCCTGAGATCCTGTTCCGACCAGTTAACCGTTTTTTGTACCAGCGCTTCCGCAAATGGCACAGGTACAATCTTACCTCCCTGCAAGCCGACCATCTTTCCCGAGACTCCGGAGAACAGGAAGTCAATTGCAGTAAAACCAAATCTTGTACCAAGGATAACATCATCAGCTACCGGATTAAGGCCCCGAAGGGTAAAACCTAAATCAGTAGCCCGAACCTCTTCCAGTTTTTTTAGCCCCAACTCATGCCGGATAATCCGACGTAAGATCTGGCCAACCCCACCTAATTTAGGATTACCATGGGCATCCTTACCTAAATCTTCTTCCACCATTGCTCTAACTACAGAGTTTGCCTCCTTTGTTCTTATTAAAGCCGGATCATCGGCTTTAAAACTAACTCCTTCAGCAACTGCAATATTAACATAACTTTGACTTTCATAAAGTTCCTTGATCTTCTGGCATAATTCTCCTAATTCCACTTCTTTTTCTGGGATCAGAATCAGATCTGCCCCACCAGCAATCCCGATCTCTAAAGCCAGCCAGCCAGCTTCCCTTCCCATAATTTCGACTAAAGAGATCCGTCGATGGGTTTTAGCTGACTCTAAGGTACTCCGAAAAGCAGTACTACCAAAAGCAACTGCTGTTTTAAACCCAAGCATAGTATCAGTTCCAGTAACATCATTATCTATACTTTTAGGAGCTGCAATAACCGGAAAACCCATTTGATGAAGGCCTGAAGCTGACTTGATAGTATCATTCCCGCCGGTTGCTAAAACAGCATCTACACCTATTTTTTTTAGATTAGCTACGATCCGATCAGGATAACCTTTAGCCTTATTTTCTTCAGAAAAAGGATTAAACCGGGAAGAAGCCAGTACTGTACTAGGTTCTTTTTCTAAACCAACTACATTTTCCAGATTAAACGGGACTAAGTGTTCCTCCAGATTCTCAGAGGCTGCTCCTTCAAAGGCCTTCCGGATACCAACAAATTCCGCATTGTAACCTTCAATTCCTCTCCGGACAGCTGCAGCTATAAAGGAATTTATTCCCGCGCAGTCTCCACCACCAGTCATAAAAGCTATTTTTTTTAACACTACGATACCTCCTCTTTCGTGTGAGTCTAATAATATTTTCAAACCATAAAAAGCATAAATCAAGTAAAATATAAGTTTTTAACTAAAATTTATTAAATGAGGAAATACATAGTTACCTTAGTCATCCATTTAACCTATTAATTAGGCGAATCAATATAATGTGGTTAAATTTAAAATGAATTATGCAATCCCTTGAAATATATCTCTTCCCGATCGCCTCTTATAAAATTCGTGATATTATTTTCTATAATTAATAATAATCCATATAAATCAGATTAGAGTACTATGAAAATTCCTGATATAACTCACTTGGGCTCTTATCTTCACCATTTACACCTTGCTCAGCTGAATCAATTAATTTATTTTCTATTTCTTCTAGACTAGATTCTATTGAAGTAATCTTTTTCTCCAGCCGCTGAAGGCGAAACTCCGAATCACTCTTTAATAACAAGGTAGAACCCCAGGCATAAATAAGAAAATAGACTAAGTAGTCTTCAGGATCAAAGCCATCATTAAAAAAAGCCCAAATAATTGAGGCCGAAGCCATGATTAGAAGTAACAAACCAAAATAATAATTTGTATCCCTACTCAGCTTAAATTTTAGCCTCATTATTACCCCTCCTATGCTCATTAATTAATCAGCAGTAAAGTTTATCTCCGTTTGAATTTCAAGCCAATCATCCATAACTGGTAAATCACCCAAGTCCTTTAAACCAAAATAACGAAGAAAATTATTGGTAGTCACATATAAAATAGGTCGCCCGGGCCCATCTTTTCTCCCAGCCTCCTGAATTAAACTTCTTTCTTGAAGAGTTGCCAGTGAACTATCGACTCTGACTCCCCGTAGCATTTCAATCTCTGCTCTTGTTATCGGCTGTTTATAAGCTATAATCGCTAGTGTCTCTAAAGCAGCCTGTGAAAGTGGAGGATGGCGAGGAACCTTTTTTAATTTTTCTACATAACCAGCATACTCCGGATTAGTAACAAAATGGTAACCTTGGGCTACTTCAATTATTTGAATTCCCCGGTGCTGCTTTATATATTCCTCCTTTAAATCTTCTATGATTTTTTTTACCGTCTCCTTATTTATCCCCAAAATCTCTGCCATTTCTTTCAATGTTACCGGTATTGAAGAAGCAAAGACAAGCGCCTCAATGACTGCTTTAGCCAGTGTTAAATTCATCTTTACTCCTCCCAGCGAAAGATTTCTATTTCACTAAAAATCTGGTTTTGCCTAACCATTACTTTTCGCAAACGTATTAGTTCAAGCAAAGCCAGAAAACATGTAACAATAGCCTTTCTAGAATTATCATTAAAAAGAGAACTAAAATAAACTTTTGGGGCTTCCGCTAAATCTTTTAATATCTTTCCCATCTTATCCTGAATTGAATATTGTTCCTGAGGCATACCTTCTAGTTCCAAGCGAGGAGTAAGACTCTCCAAAAGAACTCCAAAAGCTTGAACCAGATCCCAAAGAGAAATATCTCCACCTAATGGATCCGTAGAAGTAGCAGCAGTCTCCTGATCCGCAAAGTAACCACCGGAACGTCCATAATACATACTCCATTCTGTCTCCTGTTCTTGCAACTTGGCAGCAACTTTTTTTACTTTTTTATATTCCAGTAGTCTTTCCACAAGCTCTTGTCTGGGGTCTTCTTCTTCTGGTTCTTCATCATTTTCTACCACTGGCCGAGGCAGCAACATTCTTGCTTTGATCTGCATCAAAGTTGCAGCCATTAAAAGAAAATCCGTTGCTACTTGAAGATTTAAAAATTTCATCGTCTGAATATGCTCTAAAAACTGATCTGTAATTTCAGCAATCGGAATATTATAAATATCAATCTCTGCCTGCTCGATCAGGTGTAAAAGAAGCTCCAAAGGCCCTTCAAAGACTTTTAACCGGATCTTATATAAGTCTTGTTCTTCTTGTCTATTAATTAAGTTTTCCATGATATCTAATTTTTTTCATCTGCCATTTGAAGTAAAGACAATTCAAGATCAGTATTATCTGTTTTCGGATCATGATGTTGTTTTATTAATGAAACTACTTTGGGATCAATTCCTAAGCTTTCCGCCATATAGGCGCCCCGGGAGGGATGGATTAAATCTACATACAAGGCATGCCTCAATGAACGGTTTTTTCCCCTTTGACCCCATTTCTTCCGTAACCCGGGGAAAAGCCTCCGTATTACTCCTACAATAATCCTGTTTAATCTGCTCATTTCTCCTTTAACTTTTCCTACATCATGAAGTAAAGCCCCTTGAATAAGAGATTGGAAGTCTACACCTTTCAAATTTTCTGTTTCTCCTAACAAAAAACGAGCCATGGCAATAGAATGTTTTTGATCCGAATAACTCATCTGAGTAAACAGGAAAAGGCCAGGTTCATCAAGATAAGTTTCAATAAATTCCCGATCAGCAGGTTTAAGTTTGGTCCTAAATAAGTCGATTAACCGTTGCCAACACCCCATAGTAATCCCTCCTCCTGAAATATGCCTCCTTGTTACATTAGTTATTATTAATACCCAGTCAAGTAGAATCCCTGAAAGGTTTTAGTACTTTATGTCCCAGTAATCAGATAAACAAAGAATTGGATCATTGTAGAAAAGTAGTAACTAAAACCATCTCTAAAAACTAGTAGGAAAATAATCAAAATGTAAAAACCATAATTCTCCACCCGGTTATAGACGTCTAAAGCACGTCCTCTCAGAAAATAACGTACCACCTTTGAACCGTCAAGGGGTGGGATCGGAAGCAAGTTAAAAAAAGCCAAACTAAGATTGAGCATAACACCAATATAACATAATTTTATGATTAAAAGAAAAAATTCCAAATTAATGGGTAGATTCAAAAATCCTTTGCTAAACAATCTTATTGGTAAGCCGAAAAAAAGTGCCAACATCAAGTTAGCAGTAGGTCCGGCAACAGCTACTAATAAACTTCCCTTTATGGCGTTTTTATAATAATTAGGATTAATCTGAACAGGTTTTGCCCAACCAAAACCAACCCCATTAATAAATGACAAAATAAGCATCAAAGTGCCTAAAGGATCTAAGTGTACCAAAGGGTTCAAGCTTAAGCGCCCTTGTATTTTCGGAGTTGGATCCCCTAGTTTTACTGATACTAAACCATGTGCAAACTCATGCAGTACAAGAGAGAATAGAATAACCGGCCCAGCTAAGATAAGCATATAAAGTTCGGGCATAAAAAAACCCCCACTATGTAGTAAAAGAACACAAAACATTATATCATAAATTTCCTACATGTACCAGTTAATCAAGATTAAAGCTTTTTGCGTTGTGTCCTTTTAAAAAGGTCCCAACACAATATATTGTGTTGGGCTTGTATTAGGCTATCAATATATTGTGTTGGGACAGAAAAAATCAATGACAACGCAAAAGCCCGATTAGGTGAAAAATCATTTTTTTGTGTTCAAAATAAATATCTAAACCAGCTTGCATAACTCTTATTCAACACGAGCGACAAGCTACAGGAGGCATTATACTATTGCCTCAAATATGTAACCATCAAAGATAATGTTCATAAGATGTATAGGGTTTGAAAAAGGAGGTGCCTTTGTGAATATTAAATTCCCTGATACCATATGCGGTATATTAAGCCGCCTGGTTGATGAAGAGGTAATTATTATTTTTCGAACCGGAGAAAGAGAGAAAGTTAAGATTTTAGCTGTTAGCGGTGATGTCGTGGTGGTCAAATGTGGAAATAATATCAGATTTATTAATTGTGACTGTATCTGTTCAGTTATCATCGACTGCGTTGATATTATCGACAAGTGTTTCCCTTTTTCATCAAACCAGTAAAGATCTCTCCCAATAAATAGCAAAAGCTCGGGGTCTTTCCCCGGGCTTTTCTATCTTGTTATCGAATCGTGTGTGCGGGTAATAGCCAGTGTGGGCGACTACCTAGAAAATAAAATCATTCTTGAGTAATCCCCCGTTATTCTTTACCCAGCCTGGTCAGAATGTTTTTTCAGCAGTGAAATTGGATTTCTTCATTTAGCATT
>DIPO01000018.1:38222-61127 GCA_002427045.1 Firmicutes bacterium UBA5486 | reverse complement strand
GCATTCTTGGTGAAGCGGAGGCTGAACCTTAGAATGCTTGAAGAAATCCACGTGAACAAGGAAATAACATCTGACTAGGCGGAGATTATAACTTAAATTGTATTTTCATCGTTTCACGTGCCCCAGCTTGCTGGGGTGGAGGACTACTTAGCAATAATTTTAGGGTTAACCCTTAAGCGTTGTGGAATTAGATCGTTTTGAACTAGTTGTTCATAAGTCTCCCGCGCTATAATCAAATCTGCTTGTCCGTCAGCTACTAAAATTACAGCTGGACGAGGAATTCTATTGTAATTACTAGCCATAGAATAATTATAGGCCCCGGTAGAAAAAATAGCCAGAATATCTCCCGAATTTGGAGAAGCAATTGGCATATCCCAGACCAACATATCACCAGACTCGCAACATTTACCGGTTATTGTAGCCACCTCGGTAAGGTGTTCTTCCATCTTATTGGCAATTACTGCTTCATAAACAGCCTGATACAAAGCTACCCTAGGATTATCAGCCATTCCACCATCAACAGCTACATACTTCCTTATCCCCGGCAAGTCTTTAATATTACCTATTGTATAAAGAGTGGTACCAGCAGTACCTACAATAGAACGGCCGGGTTCTAAAATCAAACGAGGAAGCGGGTAATTTATTGCAGTCAAGTTATCTTTTACTACCTGGCCAATCCTGAATACAGCCTCCCGGATTGGTACTGGCCGGTCATCTTTATTATAGCGAACCCCTAATCCCCCTCCTAAATCAAGAACTTGAGCTGTATAGCCTGTCGCTTTTCTTACCTTTAGCAAAAATTTGCCTATGACTTTAATGGCAGCTTCAAACGGAGCGATCTCAAAAATTTGGGAACCTATATGAGAATGAAAGCCAAGAAGTTTAAGCTGAGGCGAGCTTAAAGCCTGTTTTACTGCTTGCAAAGCAACACCATTATTAATACCCATTCCAAATTTTGAATCTTCCTGACCGGTTTGGTTATAAGTATGGGTATGGGCTTCAATTCCCGGATTTAAGCGAAGAATCACCCGTGGCCTGGTTTTAGTCTCATTTGCCAGCTGAATCAGAGTTTCTAGTTCCATTAAACTGTCAACTATAATCTGCCCTACCCCATTACGAAGTGCAAATAATAATTCTTCACGGGATTTATTATTTCCGTGGAAACAAATACGTTCTGGAGGGAACCCAGCATGAAGCGCTGTATATAATTCGCCACCAGAAACTACATCCAGACCTAGTCCCTCTTGATATATTAGGCAACAAATAGCTTTAGTTAAAAAAGCTTTTCCGGCATATACTACCTCAGAATCTGGATATACTTTCCTTATAGACTCCATATAATCACGGCAGTTTTCTCTTATTTTAGATTCATCCATAACATATAAAGGGGTACCAAAATTTTCTGCTAAATCTACCGTATCACATCCGCCAATCTCCAAATGCCCTTTATCATTTATAGAGAATTCACGCTGCAAAAGTTCAGAGGGTGTCATCTTACTCCTCCTTGTACAAAATACCAATTAGAGCACTAGCCTAAATTTTTACCATTTTATCACCGATCTTAAAACAAAGTCAAGGTTTGATTGGTTAAAACGTCAGCTTTACTAGCACGGAAAACAACTTCCTCCAATAAATTCTTTAAGGATAGAATTAGCTGGTACCTCATAATCAGCCAGCGGAAGAAAATATGAAGTAAACTTGAGTAATCTTTTCGCTTCAGAGTATACTGGAGAATCAGGTGTAATCGCACTTAACAACGGTTCTATATACCTTTTCAAAACCGCTAACTCATAAGTAAGTGCTGAATTGAACATTACATCTGCTTCCTCCTGAAAAGGAAAGATATTTTTTTCTTCTCCCTTCCGGACAGATGGCCAAAGACGTAGAGTAGTCTCGGCATTGTGAGAACGAAACTGATTATCCCTGACTATTCTCCGGATTATGCGATTGTCCGTTGTCGGAATTCTATTATGACTATCCAGATTAAGTTGGGTCAAAGCACTAATATATACTTTAAATTTACGGTCTTTAGGAACGGATTGAGTTAATCTTTCATTTAATCCATGAATTCCTTCAATTAGTATCGGTTGATCCGGCGAAATCCGAAGAACCTCACCTCTATACTCCCGATTTCCTGTCATAAAGTTAAACCGGGGAATTTTGATTTCCTCGCCCATGATCAGATCTGCTAACTGTTCATTAAAGAGTTCTAAATCGATGGCTTCTAAAGCCTCGAAATCTGGCTCCCCTTTTTCATTTAAAGGTGTAAACTCACGGCTGACAAAATAATCATCCAGAGAGATTGAAACAGGTTTTACCCCGTTCACTCGTAACTGAATAGCAAGTCTCTGAGTAAAAGTCGTCTTCCCAGAAGAAGAAGGACCAGCAATTAAAATTATACGAATTCGTTCCTGATCTTCGGTAATCTGGTCAGCAATCTGAGCAATCTTCTTCTCCTGCAGGGCTTCTGCTAAACGAATTAGCTCTCCTCCCTTTCCTGCTTCAATTAACTTATTTAGAGAAGCGACATCACAGACTTCTAAAACTTGACCCCATTTCTCATACTCATAAAAAATCCGAGCAAGTTTTCTCTGTTCGACAAAGGGGGGAACCTTTTCCGGTGAATACTTGGAAGGATAACGCAGAATAAAACCGGGAAGATAAAAACGCAATTCAAACTGAGATAAAAAGCCAGTACTCGGAAGCATATAGCCAAAATAATAATCATGATACCAGCCACAACGATAAACTGAAATTTTCGGATTTTTTTTATACGCCATTAGCTGTACTTTATCATCTAGTCCCTCTTCTTCAAAATAGCGAACCGCTTCATCAATGGACATTTTATGCTTTTCAATCTTTTCATCAGCATCAATAATCTCCCGCATTCTTTTCTCAACCCGCCGGAGATCCTTTTCTGTAAGATGCCGTCCGATATCCATCTCTCCATACAACCCTTTACTTAAAGAATACATAATCTTTACCCAGCAATTAGGAAATACTTCCTTAGCTGCTCTAATCATTACCATCTTTAGACTCCGGCTATAAATCCGAATCCCATCCTTACTGGATAAATCTACTGGTGTGAGAACTGCATCTCGCTCCAATCGATAAGAGAGTTCTCTCAGTTCATTATCAACCTTAGCTGCCACTACCGGCGGGTGATTCTGTCCAGGCCAGGCACCTAACACCTCCTGAATAGTCTGACCTTTAGCAACAGTCTTTGTTCCCTCTGGTAGCTGTATTTTTATCATTTCCATATGTAAAACCTCCTTTAGTATGGTGATTATTCCCTTTCCGGGTTTGTGCAATCGCATAATCTTTTATTATAACTTTAAGTATTTATGCAATTCCCTCAAATAATAAACTTTCTCAAAAAACCATCCATATTTTTATACTAGCCTTTTTTTACCCGTATCTTCCTCTAAATATTGTATACTATAAGCTAAAAGTATGCTATACTAACTGAAGAAATTGCATAATAACCTCTTGATGCTCATCACTTGTTTATACGACCTATATAACCAAAGTTAAAAAATCTAAACTTTCTCTCAAAAATGATTGAACTTTATCGTAGAATATGGTATCATACTAAATGATTCGCGTCTGTAGCTCAGGGGATAGAGCAACGGACTTCTAATCCGTAGGTCGTAGGTTCGATTCCTACCAGACGCGCCAGTTAAAAGCCTGTTTCATAAAAAATATGTTTATATAGAATTAATTTTTACCTCAAATCCGAATAAAAGCTGTTAAAACTATCTGATTAACCTTCCTCTTCTGGGAAGGTTTTTTCATTCCTAAGAAGCTGTCTGTTGTTCTTCGCTGCTCCCTTTTTATTTCTGGTGCAATGTGGGAGTAAATATCTAAGGGTATACCGCTCAGAATCTCCCTCTTAATAATTCCCTCAACACCACTCTGGTAGGCTCCTTCATCTTACATAAATTGTCATGACAGTATTCACATTTTAAATTCTCATTACTACCTTCAAAAAAACGCTGTGGATACTTCCAATATGTAAATTCCCACCAGGCCACTAAAACCAGCGCAATTAATACTAAACTCCAAGAAAAAAAACTCCGGATAAAAATTAGCGGTGTACAGAACATAATCGAATCCCAATTAAATATACGACAAGTTACACAACAACGGTTTTTCATAATCAAAGACTGAAGTGGGCAGAAAAACAATACACAAATCAGATCACCGACAAAATAAAATAAGGATAACAAGACCATTTCGCTTTCACTTAGCACTTTTGTAAAATAAAGAATAGCTACTATAGCATTTCCACCAAACCATACAGCAAATACTTTTTTTGCAGCTGTATTCTCCTCTTTAATCCAAGTGTTAATCTCTAGTTCTGTTGGCTTATTTTTACATGATAGATAGTTAGATTTAAATTGTTTACGACAGCCAATACTCGTTATGTTTTGAGGAAAAAACTTTGATATCATTTCGAGCAAAAGTATAATCCAGAGTAAATGCAAAGGCTTAATACCATTCTGAAATGATAAACCATTTGAAATAACTAAACTACTCTTGTTTTTTATATACATTTGAATTGCACGCATGAATACTACGACCCTAATTACTAATCTTAAGCTATAAATTTTGATCATCATTCAGTTTTAATCTCCTGTAAATCAATAGGTGTTAAGAAATCTATATAAAAACTTCACTTGTAAATTTATCGGTATTTTTATTAATTAGTTTAATAGCAAAGTGTAAAACAACTTACCACTCGCCTTTACAATTATTTCTAAAAAGGAATTATACAATTCCCTCACGGTAAAAAAAAACAGTCCTGAAAAGGACTGTAATAATATTAGCTATATAATTTCTCGTAATAATCCTCCAGCATCCTTGTAGCAGAAAATTTCCAATGTGACATTTTTATTGATTCTCTCATCATCTCAATCCATTTTTCTCTGTTTTCATAATAAGTAGGAATAACTTCTCCTTGAAGTACTTTGTAAAGAGAGTCACGATCGACTTGATCTTGATCCTCTCCTTCGTATCCCCCACCGATCTGCCAGCCATTCACGCCATGAACACAACCTTCAGGCCACCAGCCATCAAGAACACTAAAGTTTAAAATCCCATTCATTGCTGCCTTCATCCCCGAAGTTCCACTCGCTTCTTGTGGACGTCGCGGATTATTAAGCCAAACATCACAGCCACGTGTAAGAACCCTTCCAATTTTCATATCATAATTTTGAAGGAAAATTACACTCTGCGGATATAATTTTGACATCTTATACATCTCGGCAATAATATCTTTACCGGTAAAATCGTTGGGATGTGCCTTACCTGAAAGAATTATTTGCAGTTTTCCTTCTTTTAGATATGAACCAATAACTTCTGGTTTACTAAAAATAAGATTTCCTCTTTTGTAAGGTGCTGCCCTTCTGGCAAAACCAATCGTTAACACATCTTCGTTTAACTTAACTCCGTTTCTTTTATAAATCTCCTCAATCATTTCTCTCTTTGCTTCTTGATGAGGAGCCCATAGATCGGTATTCTTCTCATAGGCTTCGGCTACTCTTTTATCCCGCCAAGTACCAGCGAAAACACCATTGGTAATGGAAATAATATCTGATGCTCCTTGCACATTACCCCACATCTTACGGGCAGTTACACCATGTAATGCAGCAACAGCATTAGCTTTTTTTGATAATCTTAATCCAGCTACAGTCATACTAAAGGGATCGCCTCCCAGTCTTAACATCTGCCCAAAAGTAAGACCGTTATAAGCTCCCATATATCTTAATAACTCATGGTCATGCTCTTCATTTCCTGCTTTTACCGGAGTATGGGTAGTAAAAACAATCTTCTGTTTCACTTGTTCCCATGCTTCCTCAAAAGGCAGTCCCTTATCATCCATTTTTTCTCTAATTAGTTCAATTCCACCAAATACAGGGTGGCTATCATTAAAATGGTAGATATCTACCGGAATCCCTAATGCTTTTAATGCCCTCATCCCACCGATACCAAGAATTATTTCTTGGGCAACTCTCTCTTCCGAAAACCAACCATATAATTGGCCTGTTATCAAACGATCATCATTTTCCGGTAAATTGGCATCTAATAGATAGAGAGGAACATTTTCAAATTGAGTGCACTTCCATACCTTTAATTTTACCTGCCTACCTCTGATTCTGACATTAACAACTACCCCTGTATCCTCTAGGAATTCATGGCAGTATTCATAGTATGAATCATAGGGATAACCTTTTTTATCAATATGTTGAGAGGTATACCCCTGACGCCAGAGGATTCCAACGCCAACCATTGGGAAATCACTTGCTTTTGCCTCTTTTAATATATCCCCGGCTAAAATACCAAGACCCCCAGAATAAATAGGAAAGCTTTCATGTAAGCCAAATTCCATACAAAAATAAGCAACTCTTGGTAAATTAAGTTTGTTTTTTTCCACAACATCGCCTCCATTTTTTTAGTATAAGATTTATCCATAAATCCTGGTTTTTATCTAGACAGGTTTTGGATCAAGCCAATGACTACTTCACCAGGGCCCAAACTTCGAATCTCATTTACCTGCCACTCTTCATTTACAATATTTCCAGCAGCATATGCAATTGAGATTGTTTGAGTTTGTCGCAAGTTCCTTGGTAATATAGCCTTCCATTTTATTTTTACCGAATTTTGTAGATCTTTATTGGCCATAAATACCAAATATTCTTTACTTTCTTCTAGATAATAGCTAAGGGTAATTAATTTCTTCTTCTCCCTACTATACTTAGTTTCGAAATTGTTTTTATCCCTAATGAAATTAATAAAGCGAGAACGCAATTGAGCCGCCTCTATCAATAAATTTTTCATCCATTCGAATTCATCATTTAACCAATGAAAACAATAGTTATCAAAAAAAGCAAGCTTACCATACATCGGATCGTTTTTTTCCAGAACTAGTCTACCTGCTTCCGTATTATCAAGACCCAAATTCATTGGTTGCTGTTCTAATAACTCCATTCCATTATTAATAAAGGGGACAGCATTAGGCATAAAATAATTTAATAATACTAAGAGCTCAATCCACCTTTTATCCTGAATAACATGGGCAATCCTTGGCGTATCAGGTGTTTCAAGGGCAGCGGAAACCGGAAGGGCAGAAGTCATTGTATGATTTATTAAGTTCTTCAAAAATCTCGGCTTATTAAGCCGCTTATTCAAATACCAGAGGCTGCCAATTATAAAATGAAAGCCATTCTCTTTTGCCATCTGTGAATTTTGGGGATTGAATTCTTCCGACCATAAAATAAATTCAGGGTTAATCTGTTTTACCTGCTTAATAATATTCTCAATTAGGACTTGAGGTAAAGCATGCCCCATATCAATCCGTGCTCCATCAATAGCAAAAGCTTCTTGATAATAAGGAATTACCCCGATAATATAATCCCAAAGTTCCTGATTAATCTCCTTGCCACGATAACGATTTGAACATGCCCCATCCTGTAAAATAAAAGGAGCATAACCATAGAAAGAGTCCTCTGCAAAAGGCCCTCTGTTCCCTTTAAGACAATCACGAGCTTCCTTATGAAGATCAAAATAAAACTTTAAATAAGTAACATCCAGCCAAGGAGGTTGTGGATCATTAAGCATATTCGAAAATCCAGGAACCGTTGTAATTCCATAGACTTCTTCAATCATATTCAAAATATTCTCACCGGTACGAAAAGATCTCTCTTTTATTTTTTCCCATTTCTTGCTATCTAACTGGTTTGGCGGATAGGTAAATTTAAGCAAATGTTCCTTTATCCCCTCTGTAGTATAAAGGCTATTAATGGTTTTATCCTGAACATGAGTCAGTTTCTTCTCTTTAGTTACTTTAGGAACAGCGAAATCAGCATTGTGTTTAACATCAATCCAGTAAAACCAATCAGGATGTTTGAGCATCAGATCATTATCTCGAGCAACAGTCCTAAACACAAAATCAACCATCACCTTAATGTCTAATAAGTGACAGGCCTCGACAAAGGCTTTAAATTCTGTTTCCAGAATCTCCAAATCTTCACCTAATAGAGGATCATGAAGGTTTTTATCTAATTTATAATGATTTTTTATGGCATAAGGACTACCTAATTCACCTTTTTTATATTTATTACTATATTCAAAAATTGGTAAAAGATATATAATATCGATGCCCAAGTTTTTTAATAAAGGAAGAAGCGAAATGGATTTTAAGAAAGTACCGGAATAAATTTGTTGATTCTGATCATGTGTCCAAGCTGTAAAAGCCCTCGGAAACATTCCGTACATAATATTCTCACATAACTGTTCTTCAGAACATTTATTATTTTTTACAGGTTCATTCTTAACAGTATCAGCCATCCCCTTGGCTGATAATATCTGGCTTTTAATACAAGAGATAAAATAATCGTAGGGACAAACTTCAATTTCTCCGGGCCTTTCCGGGTTTTTTACAAATTTTTTATAGCCAAAATAATTCCAAGCCTCGGGAATAAAATATCTTTTTTGGCTTTTATTTTTTTTCTTTTCAAGATGATTCAGTATTTTTATTAAGTTTTTCATTTGTCCTCCATAGATCAATAGATCGTAGTTTAGATCGTAGTTTTACTTTAATTTTTTACCGCACAACTTGTTAAACCTATTACCAATTATTTTTAGTACAACCAGAAAATAAACCTCTACAGATATTATTCCTATAATTGCTGCTGAAAAACTTCCCCACCTTTGCTTTATTGTTCCGATAATAAAAGTTTGTAAACCAACTACCAAGGTATAAGTATCACCGTTCAGCTTTTAATTTAACTCTAAAAAATTAACTGCTATTCGTATTTTATATGATAATTTAAGCTTGATGGTGTCGAAACTCCCCGACACCATCAAGCAAGGAGGGTTAACTTACTTTTTCTGCTTTGTATAGCGTTTTAATTTAACCAACTGCAACATCCATTGCTTTTAATGAAGTAAGTTTACCATTTTAAAACTAACTCAATCACATTAGCCAAGCTAGCCAGAGAGTATTTATCTCCGGAAGATTAATACTTTTCCTTCTTCAGATGCAAAACAGTTGACCATCAATAAAGCAATCAGTAAACAAAAGAACTATTAATGCAAACCTTTTCATTAAATTGCTTCTTTTTTTGGGCTTTTATGGTCTAAAAATAGGTAATCGGAGTTATTACATCCCTACAACAAAAAATATATAACCGTAAATAATAAATAATTCGTTATATAAGCAAAATTTCATTCATTAAACCCAGAAGAGAATGCACCTTTTAATGAAATTAATCATCTTATTGTGCAAACGTTAGCAATACTATTCTACCCTATATATGGAAAAGAGTCAACTACTTTCATAACAAAACTGTAAATTGCCAGCTTATTAGGAGTATTTGACTCTTTTTATAACTTTTTTGACCACTTAGGGGAATTGCATAATTACCTTTGGCATCCATTCAACCACAATGTATAGTGTTTGGCTATTATTCGAGGGGTTTGTCTAATTTACAAAGAAACCCCTTCAATCATAATGTATTGTTAGACAATTCCTAGCGGGATTATCAATATATTAATCTGAATTCGTGACATCAATAGCCACCAGGGAAAATCGTGAAAGCTTGCGATTGCGTTTTCTTAAATATTTGAATTATGCAATTCCTTAACTCAAATAACGAATATAAGATCTTTTTGCTTAAGAGAATTCACTTAAAGAACTTTTTTAATATAGAACCACTCCGCTGATCGGCGGAAGCTTTAGCTTAAGAGTAGAATTGTTAAGGATATATTCTTTATTATTTAAAAGATCAGTTAGTCTTTCTTTACCTTCCACCTTAAACTCCACTGTACGCTGGTGCTCACTATTATTTAATAGGACATATATTTTTTCATCATCCTTTTCCCGAATAAAACCATAAACATCTTTAGCTTGATCTTTAAGGAAACTACTAAACTTACCAGTCATCGGTTTTGCAAATCGAGTCCGCAGAGAAATAACTTTTTTATAATAGGAAAATAACTTTCCACCGATTAGTTCCCAGTTCATCGGTTGCCGATAATCTGTCTCCTTAATACCAGTAAGCCCAATCTCATCACCATAAAAAATAGACGGAATCCCCGGAACCATCATCTGAAATAATATTGCTAATTTAAACCGCCTAATATCTCCATGACATTTAGATAAAAAACGAGGTACATCATGACTATCTAATAAATTCATTTGTAAATTAGTTATTGGTCTGGGATAACGCATTAATAGATGATTGAATTTAGCATCAAACTCATAAACACCAATCTTTCTTTCAGCAAAAAATTCGCAGCAAAGGTTAGTAAACCTATAATTCATTGTTGAATCGAATTCATCCCCCATTAGCCAGGTCTGGGCATCCCCCCAGATCTCCCCAATTAAAATAACTTCTGGTTTAACTGCTTTAACTGCCTGACGAAAACACTTCCAAAAATAATGGTCCACCTCATTGGCAACATCTAGTCGCCATCCATCAATATTGGTCTCCTTTATCCAGTATGTACCAACTTTAAGGAAATAATCCCTTACCTCCGGATTGCCCGTATTTAATTTTGGCATCTCTTTTACATAAGCAAAACATTCATAATTTGGAGGATCTTCAAAACAAACCGGAAATTCAAGATGGTAAAACCAGTCTTTATACTGAGATTTTTCTCCCTTAGCTAAGACATCCCGGAAGGCAAAGAAATCTGGGCCACAGTGATTAAAGACACCATCTAAAATTACTTTGATTCCACGTTCATGAGCTTTATTAACCAGTTCTTTTAAAGTCTCTGTATCACCAAAACAAGGGTCAATGGTAAAGTAATCACCCGTATCATATTTATGATAACTATTAGCAGTAAAAATAGGTGTTAAATAGAGGCAATTTATCCCCAATTCTGAAAGGTAAGGAAGATTGTCAATGATCCCCTGTAAATTACCTCCACATCTTCCGTGGCTTTCTCCTTCTAAATGATTACGGTATACAGTTTGGTCGGCAATAAGTTGATGTTTTCCTGTAGCAAAACTATCCGGAAATATTTGATAAATTACCGCTTTTTCAGCCCATTCCGGAGCATTATAAATCTCTTCCCGCCTTAAATAGGGAAATTGATAATATTCATTCCGATCCAAAGGTAGGCTGTTATGAAACTCATTACTATAATAATAAATACTCTCCAGACCATCATTAAGCCAAAAGGAATAACAGATCCGATTGTATTCTACGGTTAACTCTACCTCAAAATAATCAAAAAGAAAATCAGAAGCCACCAGAATCATAGGAACACCACTCATTGGAACTGGATCAACCGGGGATACCCTATTTCCATAGAAAAAAATACACTCCTTGAGATCCCCTTTTTTAGCTTTTAAACGAACAGTTAGTGTTTGCTCATCTACAGCATAAATATGAATGGAATTTGTGTAATGTTCAATCGCTTCTTTAAACATTAATATTACCTCTCTTCCTATTATTTTTTTAACAGCGTATTCATCATACAGCAACAAATATTTTTACATTACTAAAGTTCAACTTCTCAGACTTGAACCCCTAATCACTAATTCCGCAGGTATAGTGGCTCTATTAAAACTTTTAATCTCACTCTCTATTATGGTCTGGAGCATTTCAAAAGCTTTGGTTCCTAATGAGAAAGCATTAATCTTTACTGAGGTAAGGGGTGGATTATGATAATCAGCCAAAGGAACATTATTAATTCCAGCTACTGCTATATCCTCCGGAACCCTAAGCCCTCGATCAGTTATGGCTTTTATTGCACCAAAAGCAAGTAAATCATCACAAGCAATAACCCCCGTCGGTACTTCTCCCTGATCGAGCAACCTCTTCATTAGGTCATATCCATTATCAGCAATAAACTTACTTTCAATAATTAAACCTTCCTCTACAGGTAATCCATAATCCTGAAGTGCTTTTTTATATCCTTTTACACGATCCTTTGTCACCATGTATCCAGGAGAAAAACCTAAAAAAGCAATCTTTTTATGACCCTGTTTAATAAAATGCTCCGCCAACTCGTATCCGATTAAATAATTATCATTGTCAACCCAATTAACATAAGGGTTCTCCGACCTCCCAATTACCACAAATGGAAACTTTGTTTTAATCAGCTCATTAATTGTACGGTCTTGAGCTCTAGAGGTAACAAGAATAATCCCTTCGGTTATTCCTCCTAATGTCAACTCTTTAAGCGCCTGTTTTTCCTCATCAACAGTCGAAACATTGGATAACAAAATCTTATACCCTTTTTCATAAGCCCTCGAGCCTATTCCACCTAACAACTCAGGAAAAAAAGGATGTTGAAAAGAGTGTTCAGCCATTCCTGGAATAATCACCCCTATAATTTTTGTCGAACGGTTAACTAAGGAACGTGCTATCATGTTTGGATGATAATCCATTTCTTTCATAATTTTTGTTACTTTTTCCTTAGTAGCCTTACTTATTCTCGGGTTGTCTGCAATTACTCTGGAAACTGTAGAAGGAGAAACCTTTGCTTTTTTAGCAATGTCATTAATCGTAACTCTCAAATACTTTCACCAACTTTATATATACGTTTATCTGAGGAAATTGCATATTACCTTAATCGTATATTAGACCACAATATATAATGCTTATCATTTATTCGAAGTAATTGTCTATTGAATTATGCAATTCCTTAATCTATGCAAAACTTGCATCTTTTTCTTTATATGTAAGATATTAATTTCCTAACAAACAGCCGCCCATTTGTCGGCGGCTGTAATAGTTCCTTATCGTGTTTTAAAATAATTATCAGTTAAAACATTACAGACTAGTAAATTAAATGCATAATTATTTAAATATTACTTTAAGATAGTTACGCAATTTCCTTGGATAAAAACTGATATCCTAGTTTTAAACCTTCTTTCACCTTTTCTACTGTACCTTCATATTCTGGATCCTCATGTTCAATGCTGATTACACCATCATAACCATTCTCTTTTAAAGCATTAATAAATTTAGTCCAATCAATTTCGCCTCGCCCTGGCATCCGGTAAGCCCACCAACCAATATCCCATTCACTTTTTCGATTAAGCTGTTTACCAAAGATTCCATACTCATACATCTTATCTTTAATTATTATAGCATCTTTAGCATGTACATGGAAGATTCTGTCCTTGAAGTCCGAAACAACTCGTAGATAGTCAATCCCTAACCAGTAAAGGTGGGAAGGATCTAAATTTAAGCCAAAATTCTTACTGGGAACTCTTTGAAACATTTCACGCCACTGCTCAGGTGAATAAGAGATGGTACCAGCACATCCATCACGATTCCATCCTGGCATCGGACAGTTTTCAATCATAATTTTTACATTTTTACTTTCAGCATAGGATAATAGCGGTGTAAATATTTTTTCAAATTCATCCATATTAGCAGCAATTGTCTTGGTTTGATCACGGCCAGCAAAAGTCCCAACTAGTTCCACTCCTAAAAGATGGGCTGCATCTATTACCTTGTAAAGATGTTGTAAATATCTTTCTCTGATCTTAAGGTCATGATGGAGATTGTTATCATAATAAGCAAGAGAAGATATTGATAATCCATGCTTTTGGAGAAGATTGTTAATTTCTTCAGCCTTTTTCTGATCCATACTAGTAACATCAATCGTACTACCTGAATAATCTCGGATGTTTATTACTGGCCAGGCAGAAACTTCTAGTGTCTGAAAGCCAGTGGCAGAAGCAAACTCCATAATTTCTTCCAAAGGCAGATTTAAACATCCAGTTAGAAAACCAATTTTCAATGATTATTCCTCCCTCTGTAAATCTTTGTATAATAAAAATCTTAAATTAAAATAAGTTTATTATGAATTGCATTAGACAATTCCCTCAGATTTAAGTCAAGTTGAGTCAAGCGCTTAATTGTGATACTTTTTCTTTAGAATTACACTTCAATTATTATAACATAATTGTCCAAAAGTGGTAATCGATTTATTCATTAATATTTTTTGGAACCAAGTTATTACAACCTATCCCTCTTTCTTACGCCGCTTTATATAGATTAAGGAATTGTATAATTGATTGATTTAATATTTATTTCTTAAAGGTATTAATCAAAACGAACTTCGGTACCAGTTTTTGCTGATTTATATATCGCTTCTAAAATTTCTGTAACAACTAAAGCCTCTTCTGGTTTTACTAATGGTTCTGTATCATTAAGAATACAATCAATCCACATTCGTGCCTCTAAATCGGCAGGATCCTCTTGCTTGCTGTCATAATAGGCAACTCCCTTACCCCCAAGCATTACATCTGTTGTATAAAGCTTGCCAAGTTTTTCTCCATTAATTCTTAAACCGCCACGCATATCTGCCCCACCCTTTGTTCCGCAGAGTGTAGTCATGGCTTCACCTTCTTCAAGAGTATTAAGTGCCCAGCTCGATTCAAGGAAAATGGTTGCCCCATTTTCCATAACGATAAAACCAAAAGCCGAATCTTCGACAGTAAATTTCTCGGGATCCCAAGGCCCCCAAGCATTAGCCGCATTTTTTATCTTGCTTAACTTATGAAAAGTACTCCCCACAACGTATTTAGGTTGATAATTATTCATCATCCATAAAGTAAGATCTAGAGCATGTGTGCCAATATCAATTAGGGGTCCCCCTCCCTGTTCAGACTCGTTTAAAAAGACTCCCCAGGTAGGTACGGCCCGGCGACGTATTGCATGTGCTTTAGCAAAATATATTTCTCCAAGTTCACCCCGGACGCAAAGTTCATGTAAATAACGGGAATCGTGTCGAAAACGGTTTTGATAACCAATAGTTAATTTTTTTCCGGTACGTTTAGAAGCCTCTAACATTTTTCTTGCTTCTATAGAGTTTATTGCCATTGGTTTTTCACACATTACATGCTTCCCGGCTTCTAGAGCCGCTACAGTAATTTCTGAGTGTGAACGATTTGGAGTGCAGATATGAACCACATCAATTCTAGGGTCCTCCAAGAGCTTACGGTAATCAGTAAAAGTTTTAGCATGATCTGAGCCGAATTTTTCTTTAGCTTGTTCAGCCCGTTCAATAACTAAATCGCAGAAACTTACCAACTCTACATCTTTAATTTTTCTCAAAGCGCATAAATGTTTGGAAGCAGCAATCCCACCGCAGCCAATAAAACCAACTTTTAATTCTTTACTCAATAATATACCTCCCTCTTTTTTCTTTTTTTGCATAATTAATGATTTAACCATAAAATACTTTTTGCCCTCAAGATTGTCTAATCTTAATGTTCAACCACTATATGTTCTGATTAAAGAGGTGTTTTCGTAAATTATTCAATTCTGATTTAGTAACGCCTGTAGGCACCGAGGGTATCATGAAAGTCTGCGACCGTGTTTACCCTAATATGAATCTACAAATTACGAATTCAAATAATCCACCAAAATTAAAGTCAGGCGTGTTAATGTGTAAATGAATATGCAATTCTCTCTGTTATTAATTGCTTAGTAAAGTTTTTTAAGTTTCACAATATAATTTTTTTAAAATTAATAACACTTTTATCATTGTGCAAACGTTTGTTTACTGATTTTTAGCATAGCATTTTTTGGCACCATAATCAAGATAATTTCCATAATTAAAGCAAAAAAGAAAGATAAATAACGATTTGAACAAATTTTTGAATAAAACTTCACAATATTCTTGTAAACCAATGAACAAGTTTTGTTTTTATGTAAGTTGAGGGAATTACATAGTTTTCTTGCCTTCCTAATTTAGCTGGGCTTTTATTTTTCATCTAGTCTTATATATTTAACCTAACCTTTACATAAAGGGCGTGAATTTAAGCTAGTAATTACAAGATTTCCTCAAATTTTAAATCAAAAGTTTTTAAAATCTGTTATAATATTTCTTGTGTTTACTAGTGTTTAATTGAAGGGCCTTTGGATATTAGACATCCATGAATTCCTTATAACTTTTAAGGAGGAATATCTTTTGAATAAACGTATTTTATGGGCTCAATACATAGGATTTATCACAATCGGCCTAGTCTCTAGCATTTTCGGGCCAATGATCTCTACAATCCGTCATGAAATCCCCATGAATTATCAAGAAATAGGTTTGATCTTATCTGCTCAATCTTTTGGAATGTTAATCATCATTATAGTAAGTGGCTTTTTGATGGAGAAACTAGGGAAAAAGAAATTTCTTTTAATCGGAGGGACCCTTCTCTTCCTTGGCTTAGTCGGAGGGGCTATTTCCAGAAGCTATTCCTTCCTTTTTACTAGTATGATTATAATTGGCCTAGGATTTGGTAGTTATGAAGTAGGAATTAATTCTCTATGTGCGGATTATAACAGAAAAAACCCTGGTCAAGCGATGAATTATCTCCATTTTTTCTTCGGAGCCGGTGCTATTGCTGGTCCAATTTTGGCTACGATTAGTATGAAAACTTTACATAGCTGGCGTTTCTGTTACAAAATAACAGCACTTTTCCCCCTAATAGTTTGCTTTTTATTATTAACTACACAACTACCTTATAGCGGTATTATTACTACAAAAAATAAAGCTTTTCCTTTCAAATACCCTTTTTTTTGGTTTCTTGGCCTTTCAATATTAATCTATGTAGGAATTGAAGTTTCTGTCTATAACTGGCTACCTGTCTTTTGGGAGACTGTTAAACCAAACAGTTCCTTCTCTCCCTCCTTAACCTCAACAATCTTTTGGCTGAGTTTAACCATCGGCCGGGTACTACTAAGTAGAACCCCCGACCGGATTGGAATCTCTCGTTTTCTTACTCTAGCTGCTTTTTTTAATATGCTTTTAGCTTTGGGATGGTCGCTTTTACCCTATGATTTAACCCTTCTACTAGTGGCTTTGATTGGTTTTACACTTTCCAGTGTTTTTCCGATGATTATGGCTTGGGGCACTTCATCTTTTCCTGGCTGGTCAGCCCAGGTTAGTTCTTTCTTAATTGTCTTTTCTTCTCTAGGAGGACTTTTAATCCCATCTAACCTTGGAAAAGTGGCTGACCTTTTTGGAATAACAATTCTACCTTTTACAATTCTTGTATTAGCTGGGAGCTTACTTTTTACTTTAGCCATAGCTTGGAAATCGTTTAATAAAAAAGAAGTATAAACATCTCCTGTCAGATTGGAGATGTTTATAATCTCTCAATTAGTTAAAGTAAACCCGATTACAAAATTATCCATATCAATCACGCCCACATCTAACATTAGACCTTTATTCATCTGGATTTTTACACCCAAATTCAACCCGTAAGAATCACATTCTCCGATTAAGATCACTCTTGGGACCTGGGAGGTATTGTAGACTTTACTGATTCCAAAGAACAATCCACCAAGCCCTCCACCACCCAGGCCAAGCGACCACCGGAGATCATAAGGGGATAAAACGTGGCCCATTACTACATATGGGGAAAAAACATCTTTCCCGATATCCTGTATCCCAAAGGCAAAACCAAAGGTATCCTTGGTCTCTGGGATTAGCCTATACTTAAAACGCATTGCTAAGTCATTGTAATCTCGAGTTAAATCTAAGGCCACACCAAGTTCAAGATCGGTCACTAACCCAACATCAATTTGAATTTTACCCTTGCTATGTTCATTAAAATGAGCACCTAAGTTAAACCCCCCCGGGGATAAAACCCGATTATTAGGAGCATTAATTAGATCCGTAACTCCAAAGATCCCTTTAGCCCAAACAGGTTTCCCACAACCTAGGATTAAAACCATACAAAATAAATAACCTAAAAATCTTCTTTTTCTTTTCATCCTCTGTCTCAGGCCCCTTCCTACAAACTACAACTCTGATAAATTTTTACTACAGAGGATGCTATTTTATTCATTAAAGCTATTTTCCTGCAAGGAATTTTTGTCAATTATTTTATAACAATCTTATGATCTTTCTGTAATTTTTAATCTGCTTTTTACTTCCTTTACGCCGCGGGCACTAGAGGCAGCTTCAATCACAGCATCAGCTTCTTTTTGCGAGGAGACTTCGCCCAAAACCAAAACTTCTCCCTTTGTTACCTTACATCCTACATTCTCTGGGACTAAAGGATTAATCCTAAGTTCTTCAGAGACTTCAAAATGCACATCTCCATCATCTACTGCACCATCAGTAGAGATTGTTAAGGCATTCTCTATAGTTTCCACCCCTTCAACCTGTTGAACAAGCTTTTCTGCTTTTTCTTTTTCGGATAAAACATCAACAATCCCTTGAAGATAAACCACACCATTAGTAATAGTAGCTTTAATCCCATAAGGGGCCAGATCAGATTCCTCTATCTTCCGCCGGATCCTCTCTTCTAAATTGTTCCTTTCTTTCATTATACCCTCCTAAAAAACTCTCTTTCCTTTAGTATTCGATTCCCCGGCGGGAAGCTATACCTTTTTTATAAGGATGTTTCACTTCTTTCATTTCGGTTACTAATTCTGCCCTTGCAACCAGCTGTTCTGGCATATCCCTTCCGGTTAATACTAATTCCACATTCTTAGGAAGATCCGCAACTAACAACAGAACTCTATCCAAGGAGATTAAACCAAAATTTATGGCATGACTAATCTCATCCAAAACTACCAAGTCATATCCATCAGTTATCGCTTGTTCTGCTTCTTTTAGCCCTCTGAGCGCTAAATCAATCTCTTCCTGCTCTGGTAGGCGGTTAATAAACCAACGCCCAGATCCATACTGTCGAAACAGAATTCCTATCTTCTCTAAAATCCGGGCTTCCCCAGTCTCTTTTCCGGCTTTTAAAAATTGAAAAACTCCGACTTTTAATCCTTGGCCTTTAGCCCGTGTAGCTTGTCCAATCGCGGCTGTCGTCTTTCCTTTACCATCACCTGTATACACTTGAATCATAAGATTAGATCTGCCTCTCTGCCACAAGCGGCACAATGACCGTCTTTCAATCCTAAGATTGCCACATTCATTCTTCTGTCCACCCAGAGTTCCCCGCATTCTGGACAATGCGTCCGACTATACCGATAGTCACTAATATTACCCAGATAAACATAATAAAGTTCTTCTTTAGCTAAGGTATATGCTTTTTTCAGTTTAGACATTGGAGTGGAGGATGTAGTCATCCGGTATTGAGGGAAATATCGGGAAAAATGAAGAGGAATCTTCTTGTCAAGCTCAGCTAAGAAACGAATTAAATCAACAATCTCCTCCTCACGATCATTCTCACCCGGAATTAAAAGATTGGTTACTTCCAGGTGAACCCGGCCAACTAATTTGCTTGCCGTATTAAGAACAGGTTCTAAACGCGCACCGCAGTTATTTTCATAAAAAGAATCACTCCCCTTAATATCAAGATTAACCCCATCAATATAAGGGATTAATTCTTCTAAAGGTTTCGGATTGATATAACCATTAGTAACTAAAATATTCTTTAAGCCTTTCTCTCTTCCCAAACGAGCAGTATCCAGAATATAATCATACCAGACTAAAGGTTCAGAATAGGTATAGGCAATCCCAATATTCCCTTCTGGCTGATACCGTATGGCTAAGGAAACCAAATCTTCTGGTGAGATCTCCTCGGCCTCTGCTTCTTCATGAGCAATCTGCCAGTTTTGGCAGAACTTACAGGCCAGATTACATCCAATTGTACCTACTGATAAGATTAGAGAGCCCGGATAAAAATGATACAGAGGCTTCTTTTCAATTGGATCCAAAGCCAGGGAGGAAACACGCCCGTAATTACTGGAGTAGATCTTTCCCTTCTTGACATATCTTCCCCGGCAAAGACCTGTTTTTCCTTCTTGCAAGAGACAAGCCTGCGGACAAAGAGTACAAACGACCTTTCCGCCCGGTAACGAATGGAAATAAGAAGCTTGCTGCTTAGTCATACGCATTCCTCCTTTATTTTAAAAATATCTAACCACTTCGAATCTTTCAATTTCCACTGCTTCCTCCTTACCAATTCCGGCTTTTCTCTTAGCAATCGCTACTTGTTCTTCAACCGATTCTACCCCTTCCAGATTTGGCAGGAGAAGGCCAGTCCGCCTCCCTTTCCTAACTATTACTCCGTATTTCTGGGGATCTAATTCTTCAAAACTCTGGATAGGCTCTGATGCTTTTAAAAGATCTACAGAATAGACTAACTCATCAAGCTCATCCTCTTGCACCGGCTCAAAACGGGGATCCTGAAAAGCAGCAGCAATCGCATTGTTTCTTATTTCCTCTGCTACATTAGGTTGAGTTGGAAAGATTGTTCCAATACAACCCCGAAGTTCCCCATGTTTTTTTATAGAGACAAAGGCCCCGGCCTGTGAATTGGCTTCGGGAGGCAGTTCTAAATCGATCCGTTTTTCTTCACCACAAAGGTGATTTTCTACAGTTAAACGAGCCAGTTTTACTAAAGAAGACTCTTTGCTTCGGCGATTTATTACTTCTTCCTTCCTGCGGTTTGTCAAAATTGGTAGTAAATTCCGGTCAGGTTGTTCGGCTCCAGGTTCAAATCCGGCAATAGCATAGCCTACACCAAAAGGTGCTTCATAATTAAAAAGCTCTGTTTTTATCTCTAATCCATCAAAGACGCCTAAAAGCATCAATAATGAACGAAAACCACATTCCGCCGCCTTCTTTACTAGAACAGGATCGAAACGGAGTATTTCTTCAATTTTATTCTCTTGAATTAGATTAACTAGTCTTCGATCAAACTCCTCGCCCCGTGGATCATAAGTTACAGGTGCTCCAGGTATCAAGCAATGGGAGAGATCACCACTGGCAATTACTACTATCCGACGAGGCGAATTCCTTACAGCCCGGCCAATTGCCACCCCTAAAGCGTATTGTTCCGCCCATGGAAGCCATGAGAACCCGGTCGCCACCAAACGAAAAGACATCTGATCGAAGAAAGATAGAGGAACTAGTACTCCATGATCTAAAGTATTCGCTATCCGATATTGGGATCGGACTTCATCGGTTAATTCTACGCAGAGGAGTCCATCTTTTGACGTTTCTTTGATTATTTCCTGGATTAAATCTTGATCCGTCTCCCACTCCCAAGTATGAGTAAAACCAAAATTAGCTAGATTGCCTTTAAGTCTCTCTCCACTCCTAATTCCGAGGCCATCACGGAAAACAGGCCCATGCGGTGAAAAGATTAATATGCTCTCCGGAGCATAGGAGTTAATTTTTTCTCTAATTGCCTTCATCGCATTTACTGTCTTTAATGCCTTTTTTCTTTCTTCTCCCCCAATCTCTTCCAAGATAATTGGCGGATGAGGGACTAGTGCTCCATAAATTAACATTATACATCCTCCTTTGGTCCCTTAATGGGTAATTATGAAACCTCATAAGTCTTCCACCCTAGCTTATCTGGAGCAGATAAAAGAATTAAGAATATCATAACTTGTGTTCGATTCACCTGGCTTTGGATTTTATTACTTCACGTGTGCGGGCGGAAGCCAGCATGAGCGACTACTTAAAAATTCCCATCATGGATAAAACCTTACTTCTAACCAATATCCTTTCTCATCAGTAGGGTAAAATCCTCCCCAGGGTGCCAAACCTAACACCCATCTTATTTTTTCAGTTTCTAATTGCGTTTTAAGCATACATCTAAGTTCCCAAGAGTCGTCTTTTTGCACCCCAAATAGCTCCCCCCGGAAAGAAAAAGGGGAAACAGTTTTCACCCATCTGATTCCACCCCGAAGATTAGAAAATGGGAAGCTTTCTTGCTCCACCTCTTCAGATAGAGGCTCATAAACAGCAGTAATTTTTGTTGCACTTATCATCAAACTTACCGTATTCTTAGGAGAACGGGGATGGTCAAAGATTCCGGTTAATTCAAGCTTACCGCTTTCTTTACCAGTACCGGAAATCCGACGATTCCAACCACACTTAGTCGTAAGAACCGTACGCGGTGCTAACTTCCAACTCCATTCAACACGGCGTGATTTGTACCAATAATTTATCCAAGAATTATGGGGATACTCCCTAGTACTTTCGGAAATTGTACATTTTAAATTATGGTTATTCAGTCTATAAGCTAATTCATTTAAAAAAGCAATTTTCTGTGATGATTTGGAGGGGGTTTCGTAGCTCTTGTGTTCCGAAGAAACTTCTCCTTTCCATAAACTACCTTTCCATGGCCGCCATCGTAGGCATGCTGCAATCATTGTTAAATCATAGTTTTCTAACGTAGAATCTGTAGCTACCCGTCTCCATTCGCCAGAACCCCAAGTATGGAAAGACCAGGGTTTAGCTAGAGTTTTTTCTAATTTCAATTCAGCCCAACGGTAATCACAGGTGGGAGCCAGAGAGTATTTTCCTTCAGCACTTACCCACCAATCATTGATGATTCTTCTTCGTAAGCCTGTTTTTAAATATGATGGCTGACTCGTATCAGCAAAACTTTTCCATCTAAAAGTGGAAACCCAGCGGAAATCCGGTAAATAATAACCGCCCCCTCCACCCAGGGTATAATAAATCTGTTCATCCTTTGATTTAACCTTAAAATTGACAGGATTTATCCGCCAGTCATTCTGAGCATGCACTGAACAACTTAAGAAAAAAAGGAAACAAAAAATAAAAATAAGTTTATTCCATTGTCTCAATAGTCTCCCTCCAAAAGGTAGTAATAGTAGTTTTCTACATAATTGTATAATTTACCTTTTTAGAGAAATAAAAATGAGGGTTTTAACCCTCATTTTTATTTTGCCGTCCAGAAAGTGCAGATCACACGGGTAAATCGACACTCTTCGAAGCATTTTCTAAGTAGTCGCCCACCCCAGCGAGCTGGGGCAAGCGAAAGGATGAAAATACAATTTAAGTTATAATCTTCGCCTGGTCAGAAGTTGTTTCTTGTTCACGTGAATTTCTTCAGGCATTCTAAGGTTCAGCTCCGGCTGAAATCGGGCACCCGCTTTATAGTCCATCCTGGACCAAAAGCGGCTCGCGACCTCCCTGTCGCTCGACCCA
>DIPO01000018.1:34234-38136 GCA_002427045.1 Firmicutes bacterium UBA5486 | reverse complement strand
CCTCCGCTTCACCAAGAATGCTAATGAAGAAATCCAATATCACTTGCGAAACAACATTCTGACCAGGCTGGGAATAGAATAACTTTCACCCCGGAATACCGGGCTTTACTACTTGTTCTTCAGGTTCTTTAAAGACCATTGGCAGTAAGACTGGGGTAATAATAATAGCTACAATAATAAGAATCAAAACAGCAGAAAAAACTTCATTCCCGATTATTCCCATTCTAACACCTAAAGAAGTAACTACTAGGCCCACTTCGCCCCGGGCAATCATCCCAACACCAATCCGTAAAGAACTCTTAAGGTCAAACTTACCCAATAAAGCTCCACACATAGAACCTACCATCTTTGTTAAAATTGCAGTAACCGTGATTGCTAAAGCAAACAAAAGTACCGATAGATCAATTTGACGAAGATTGACGCCCGTACCGATTCCTACAAAGAAAATCGGAATAAAAAAGGTATAGGCAATAATCTGAACTCTTTGGGTAACAAGGTTTTTTATATTAGTCTGGCCCACAAATATTCCCATTAAGTAGGCACCAATAATAGTAGCAAGTCCCATATTATCTGCCAACCAGGCAAAGAGTAAACAAATAGCAATCGCCAGGGTAACCCGGCCTTCTCTGATATTGTGTTTGGCGTGGAGACCAACTAACAAGGGAAAAACCCACTGGCCAACCAGGTAGATAAGGATGAAAAAAAGAATGATCCGTCCCATAAGTAGTAAAATATTAGTACTACTTCCATTCCCAAAACTTACTACTATAGCCAATAATATAATTCCGATAATATCATCAATTACCGCTGCTGCTAAAATAACATTTCCTTCTGGTGTTTTTAATTTACCAAGTTCTAATAAAGTTTGAACGGTTATACTTATACTCGTAGCGGTAAGGATAGTTCCCACAAAGATGGCAGTATGTAGATTGTAATTAAAGACTAAAGCTACTATAGTACCACCAATGAAAGGAAGAAGGGCTCCTCCTACAGCCACTAACAATGCCTTTTTACCAAGACGTTTCATACTCTCCATCTCTGTATCCAAACCAGCTAGAAACATTAGAAAAATAACACCAAGTTGGCCAATCTCATCTAATAACAGATCTGATTTCACTAAACCTAAAACCGTCGGGCCCAATAAAACCCCCATTAATACCTGGCCCAAAACCGCTGGTATACCCCAGCGTTTACAGATTATTCCTCCTATTTTAGTGAAAATTAGAATAATTGCTAAATTAAGCAGAAATGAAGAGGGATCAACAATTAATCCTTCAGGCATTAATTCACCTCCGTATTATTAAGAATAAAATAATTTTCAAAAATCATAAAAAAGAATCCTTACGTCCCAAACCCACTGCTGTAACAACTGGAACCACAAAGATCAAACCTGTACACGGTTCCTTAAAACCATCAAATTCTTCAGAGATCATTTTGACCGCTTTTTCAATTTTTTCCGGATATTTCGAAACAGCAAAGATGGTTTGATTAGACTCACGCTGCTGGGAAAGGAGAGACCTGATACTTGCAATCACTGGAATACTGTCCTCTAATACATGTCCCATACCCATTGACTCAATTACAGTGGCACCGCGAATCTCACAGTCCAATAATAGCTTTAAAGCCCGTTCCGTACGTCCGGGATCACTAAGTACAATAAAGATCGCTTGTGAACTTTCCATCTCAATCCTCCTTTTTATTCTTCATCTCCAAATTGATTTTTATAGAGTCCGGCATAAACGCCGTTCTTCTCAAGTAATTTTTGATGAGTTCCCTGTTCTTCAATCCCATTGTCGGTTAAAACTAATATGGTGTCGGCATTTCTAATCGTTGTCAAACGGTGAGCAATAATAAATGTAGTGCGGCCAAATGAAAGTTTTTTAATCGAATCCTGGATAATCCGTTCACTTTCATTATCTAAAGAAGAAGTCGCCTCATCCAGTATCAAAATAGGAGGATTCTTCAAAAACATCCGCGCAATCGAAATCCGCTGTTTTTGCCCCCCGGAAAGTTTAATTCCTCGCTCGCCAATGACTGTATCATAAGCCTGAGGAAGTTCCATAATAAATTGATGAGCATTAGCATCCTTTGCCGCCTTAATCATCTCTTCTTCAGTCGCATCTAAGCGTCCATAGATGATATTCTCCCTGATTGTCCCAGAGAATAGAAAAACATCCTGCTGAACAAGGCCGATCTTATCCCGTAAAGACTTTAAAGTAATATCCTTATTATCGATCCCATCAATTGTTATCTGCCCGCTGTCAAGTTCATAAAAACGAGGAATCAAGTTACAAATAGTAGTTTTACCCGCGCCGGAGGGTCCAACCAAGGCAACAGTTTCTCCAGCTTTTACTGTAAAATTAATATTACTAAGAACCGTTTTTCGCTCATTGTAACTAAAGGAAACATTATTAAAGTCTATATCTCCGTTCACATCAGACAAAACAACCGCATCCGGTTTATCTGTAATCTCTGGCTCCATATCTAAAATCTCTGTAAACCTCCTAAAACCCGCCATTCCTCGTTGAAACGCCTCTGTAAAATTCAATAGTCTGCGTACAGGATTTAAAAATAGATTAATATAGAATAAAAAGCCTACCAATTCCCCGATGGTCAACTTGCCATGGTAGACAAAGACCGCAGCAGAAATAAGAACAAAAGTATTTATCGTTCCGCTGAGAAAGTTGATACCGGAGAAAAACTCTCCCATTGTCCGTAAGGAATACTCTCTGGAACGGAGCAATTCTTTATTGGCCTCATCAATCTTTTTGGCTTCTAAATCTTCATTATTAAATGATTTTACCACCCGTACCCCAGCGATACTCTCCTCCACCCGGGCATTAATCTCAGCTATCTTCTCTCTAATCATCCGGAAAGCTTTATGCATCTTACTGTTGTACTTATAAGCAAAAACAATCATTAAAGGAACCATTACAAAAGTTAAAAGTGCCAGCTGCCAATTATACGATAGCAAAATAAAAACCGATCCGATAATCATCACTGTAGATATAAAAATATCTTCTGGGCCATGGTGAGCTAACTCCGCAATCTCTCCAAGATCATTTACTACTCTAGACATTAAATAACCGGTTTTAGTATTATCAAAAAAATTAAATGAAAGTTTATGAAGATGAGAAAATAACTCTTTCCTCATATCATACTCCATTCTCAACCCTAAAACATGTCCCCAGTAAGTAACAGTATATTCTAAAAACATTTTTAATACATTAATCAGCAATAAGATTACTCCCGCCTTGAGAATGCGATTAAGCTCCCCAGCCGGTAGTAATTGATCAATAATCTTCTGGAGAATCGTAGGGAAAACCAGATCCAGGCCGGATAAAATAAATGCACAGGTTAAATCAAGTATAAACAAACCTAAATGAGGCCGGTAATATTTCATAAAGCGTTTAACCAAATAAGTTCATCCCTCTTCTGGCATAGTATGTTGAATTGAATAGATCGATATTAACTCACCTATTTACAATTCTTTTCGTTTCCTTGAAGGCTGAAGGCTTTTGAAAACAAGCAACTTGAGTTACTTATAATATCAGCAGCAAACAAAGCGTACAAAAAATATATAATATATACATACGTTCCAAATTTCAGGTTTTGTTTCCCTAAATCCCGCTAAATAAGTTGTTCAAAAATACTAAAATAGCAACAGAAAAAAAGATTAGCAACACTATTAATTGTATGGTAGTTTACCATTACTGTCAATTTACTAAAAAGAAAACAACGGAGCGTTTTTTCTTCGTTGTTTTCTTTTAGTATTAAGGAATTTCACAAATAAATTTACGGAATTGCATAATTCTATTATTCAATATTCAACCACAATATATTGATAGCCTAATAATAGTCAAACACTATATATTGTGGATGAATGGGTGCCAAAGGTAATT
>DIPO01000018.1:0-34224 GCA_002427045.1 Firmicutes bacterium UBA5486 | reverse complement strand
CTATTATTCAATATTCAACCACACCCACTAGTAATTGTCTAATCCAATTACCTCGAATAATTGTCAAACACTATCTATTGTGGATGAATGGGTGTCAAAGGTAATTATGCGATTCCCTCAAATTATTTAATTTAACCACAGTATTATTTGGGCTAATCGTATTTGTTTATTTTTAACTATCACGCCATTCTCAGGGCTATCACTCGTTTCTGACCACTCAAGTGAAAGCTTTTACGCCTTCGTTTTTTCGCGATTAATTTATAATAACAAAGTCATAAACCATAAAACAGATAATTTTACTTGTTACAAAAGGAGTATAATATATTTAGTCCTTATTTTAAGAATTCCCTATTAATTTCCGGTATTAATTGCTTGTTCCGGGCTATTAAGGGCTTTAATACTTAACCCACCTTGAAAATCTTCTATCTTTATTTTTAGGGTTTTTTCCTGGTTTGCCAATAAATCAAAACCATTATCATTACAAACCATTTTCCCTTTCTCACAATCAAGGAATACTCCCCTTGCTAGTTTGTTGCCCTTTAGAACTAAGCATACTCTGGTTATATTTTTATCCTGCTCTACTTTAAGTATTCTCCAGTTAAGATATGTCTCAGGTAGATTCAATTTTTTATAAGGTAAAAAATAATAAAAATTATCACTAACCATTTTCTGGTCCTGCCATAAAGCAGCATAAAGAAAAGTCTCTTTTTCATTAAACTTATCAACTTTTATTTGATACAACTTCCCAGCACTATCAGCAGTTAAACTTATATTAAGTTTCTCTTCTTTCTGTAGCTTTCCATTTAAATTTAATATTAATATTTTAAGCTCCCCTTGAATCGGTTTAAGATAATCATTAACCCCCCAAATCTCTACTATTCCCTGCCCACTTTTATTAAATGAAATAGATATAGGAGCATAAGCCTTTTTAGCAAAATAATATAGAAGTTTCGGCCTTAGTGCATAATCAATACAACTCCAGGAAACACTGGGCCAGATATCATTATATTGCCAGAAAAGAGAGCCTCCACACTTATATTTACGGCGCCGAAAATGTTCTATTCCAAATTTGATCCCTGTTGCTTGAGCTAATTGGGTATAAAAAACAAAATCCTTTACATTGGTTACCTCTCCCCATTCGGCAGTATAACAATTTAATTTTTTGAAAACCGCATTATGAAACTCGACTATATTATGATAATTATGGATAGCCATAGAGGCTTCAGAAAAATCCATCTTTCCCTTACGCTGATTATAATCCTGCCAAAGTTCCGTATCTTGTAAGAACTCATCACTAATACCCCGCCTTAAAGTTGCCAGGTTACAACTGCCTTGTAACCCATATTCACTGGCAAAACAAGAATCATCTTCAGCATAAGCCTGATAAGGTTTTTGTTCATGCCAGACTTCCCAATTATGATGGTTCCCGGCCTCCCTTGAATTAGGATAATATCCTCCATACGGGCTTCCTGGCCAGTATGGCCTAGCACCATCCAGCCGCTGGCAAACCTCAGGAAGCACTTCTTTATATATCTCCTGACCATACTTATACTGCCATAAGTTTTCATTATTTCCATTCCAGAAAACCAGAGAAGGATAGTTCCTTAAGTTTTTTACAATCACTTCCGCTTCTTCCTTGGCTATCTCTAGAAACTCTTTACTCTCAGGGTAATCACTACATGTATAGGGGAAATCCTGCCACACCATCATACCCTTTTCAGAACAGATTTCATAAAAAAGTTTACTCTCAATAACACCACCTGCCCAAATCCGAAGCATATTCATATTTGCTTCAACTGCCAGTTCCACTAAATCCCTATATTTTTCTTCAGTAACCCGGGCAGGAATTGCATCAGGTACAATCCAGTTAGCTCCTTTCGCAAATACCTTTTGCCCATTAATTTCAAAGATAAAACGGTTACCCCCATCTTCTTTTGTTAAAAACCGGACTTCCCGAATACCTATTCTCTGTTGAAAGCCGCCTAAAACTTTCTCTTCCTTATTCTTAAGCTCAATCTTTAAAATATATAAATGTGGCTGGCCCATCGTATGAGGCCACCATAATTTGGGCTGTTCAATCTTGATAACCTCTTTTATCGTTTTTTCTCCCCGAGGTAATAATTGATATTCATATGTACCCTTTTGATCTTGTTCAAAATTGATTCCTGTCAATTCCAGATCAACTCTAGTTTTAACTTCATTATTTGAATAATTTAATAGCTTATATTCAAGATAAAGATTCGCATAGCCATTTTTTAGCTCACTATAGATAAAATAATCTTCTACTTTAACTGTATCGAACCCTCTCAGATAGACATCCTTCCAAATTCCAACAGTAACAAGCCGAACCCCAAAATCCCAGCCATAACACATATCCATCTTGCGGGCATAAATCCGTTCGTAGGTATTATTAGCACATTCCAGATGATCTACTCTACAACCCGCCACTGCGGCTATAGGAGAAGCAAAATAAATTACTAATTCATTCTCTTCTTCAAAAACAAGATGATTAGTTATCTTAAATGCACATGGTGTATACATATTGGCATGGCTGCCGAGCTTTTGGCCATTAAAATATATAGTCGCAAAGGTATCCAGCCCTTCAAAAACGACTTCTATTTCTCTTCCTTCCAGGCCTTGATCAGGAATAAACCTTTTCCGGTACCACCATTCCTGTTCTTCCATCCAGGAACATTCCTGAGCCTGATAGTCTTTAAAAGGATCTTTGATTATCCCTTCCCGTTCCAGGTCAAGATGGACTTCTCCCGGTACTACGGCTTGTAATTTAGGAGAAAAGTTTGATAGAGCCCCCATTCCTTGTTTTTTATAATCTAATTCCCATTCTCCATTTAAATACTGATGCATGACAACTTCTCCTATAAAGTTTTTAATATCCATGAAATATTCAAATCTGTATTTTAATTTGGCCTAATCTTTTATTCCTGTAAAGGCAATGCCTTCAATAAAGTACTTCTGGGCTATAAAGAAAAGTACTACTACAGGAAGAGCAATTAGTGTTGACATTGCCATCAAATAATTCCACTTAGGAGCTTCATTTATACCTCCCAAAAAGAAATACATACCAATATTCATAGTATATTTCTCTTTATTCCCAAGATAAATCAAAGGCCCTAAAAAATCATTCCAATACCCTTTAAATGTAAATACTCCTATTGCCAATAGTGCTGGCTTGATCTGAGGAAGTAAAACGTACAAAAATGTTTGTAAAGGTGAAGAGCCATCTATTTCTGCAGCTTCATCTAATTCTATGGGAATTCCCATAAAAAATTGCCGCAATAAAAATATATAAAAAGGTCCCCAAGCTGTCCAGGCTCTTAAAACTAATGGATCAAATTCTCCTATCAGCCCTAATTTATTCCAGATTACAAATGTAGGGATAAGTGTTACATGAAAAGGTAACATCATTGTACTTAAAAGGATGACAAAAATTAGATTTTTACCTGGGAAATCAAACCTGGCAAACCCATACGCTACTATTGTTTCACTAATTAATTCAGCTACCATGCCTAATAAGACAACAAATAATGTATTCTGAAGAAATTTTGTAAAAGGCATTGTTCTCCACGCATCCACAAAGTTATTCCATTGTACAGGTTTGGGAATCCAATCTGGAGGCCATGAAAAAACATCAGCTTCGGATTTTAGTGCTGTAGACAGCATCCATAAAAAGGGTATAAATACTATAACCGTCAGCATAATAAGGATAATATAGATTAAAACCTTTCCTATAATTTTCTTGCTGCTTTTTAAATTTATACTTCTTTGGGCTATATTCTCCATAAATATCCCTCCTATCTTTTGGCTTCCGCTTCATAATAAACCCATGCAGGTGTAGTCTTAAATACCAAAAGCGTAAGTAATAAAATAATAATAAACAATACCCAGGCAATTGCTGAGGCCTCACCCATATGCAGTTGCGTAAATCCTCTTTCATATACAAGTTGATTTAAAAATTTCCCTGCAGCACTTGTCGGGCGAACAAACATAGCAACAGTAAAGACCTGAAGTGCACCGATCATACCCATAATAATTTGTAACAATATTATTGGAGAAATTTGCGGAACTGTAATATGTAAAAACTTCTTTAAAAAATTAGCACCATCTAATTCAGCTACTTCGTAAAGGCTTCTTGGCACGCCCTGCAGTGCTGCTAAAAAAACAACTGTATTAGTTCCGAAAATACCCCATACACTCATTATTACAAAAGCAGGCAGAACAAATTTTGGATCACCAAACCAATTTGGCTTACCCATATTAAATAAGTTAAAAATAGGCCGTAGTATGTAATTTAAAAGTCCTGATTCGCTGTTAAAAAACAATCGCCACAGCAAGGCTACTGCAACCTCAGGCAGTATAGCAGGAAGATAAAAAACCGTTCTAAAAAAACCTACTCCATTAATTTTTCTATTTAACAACATAGCCAAAATCAAAGACCCGAGTACCCCGATCGGTAAAGTTAAAGCTGCATAGGAAAGAGTAAGCCTAATTGACGGCCAAAATTCGATGTCCTTTGTAAAAAGCCATTGATAATTTCTCAATCCAACCCATTCGGGTTTATTAAAAAGATTATAATCCGTAAAACTTAAAAAAAGAGAATTGACTAACGGAAAAGCAATAAAAGAAAGAAACCCAATAATCCATGGTGAGATAAGTGATAAGCCCATTGCTTGACGATGTTTCCATCCTAACCGTTTTAAAAGATGATAAATTCCTATAGCTATTAAAACTAAAACTACTGGTGTAATAAGCCAACGTATAAAAGTTCCTACAAAACGCTCCATTCATAGCCCCCCTTTTCTAAAAATAAATCAACATAAAAGAGGAGTTTATCCTCTTTTATGTTGTTCCCGTTATTTATTGGCTATTTTAATTTCTCATCCAATAGCGGTTTTACTATAGTAATAAGCTCTTCCGGATCCCCTTGATTGTTTACTATCGGATCCATCAACTGTGTCCAGAAAATGTTATCCCAATCAGGATAGTTTTCAAAATATCTGTATGGTTGTGCATATGCCAATGAATTAATGATATTCTGCATTGCTTGACTTCTTTCCGGATGTAATTTATTCATTGTCTCCAAAGTTGCTAATGATTTTCGCGGAGGCATAACCTTCCATTGATGGATAGCACTAGTTAAATCAAGAAGAGCTTCAAAAGCAGCTTTAGGATTCTTCGTTTTTGAGTTAATTCCCATCCCCAAAACATCTGCGAAAGTTGACTTTATACCGGTTGGGCCCATTGGTACTTCAATTACTTCGCATCTGAAATCAACCCTGTTTTCTAGATTATCAGCTGCTCCTCCCATAAACATTGCAACTTGCTGATTCCTAAACATGGTATCAAACCCGCGATCTCTGATCGTTTGTTGCGAGGGTACCATAGGGCTATTAATTAAATCAGCATAAAACTTGAATCCTCTAATAGCTTCCGGTGTATCAATAGGCGAACAGCTAAAATCTGGAGCTATAATATCTCCGCCACTTTGCCATACAAAGATCTGTGCCGGAGGCCAACCATTTACTGTGAATCCCCATTGCTTAATCGCAGACTTATTAAAGCCTTTTTCTCCAGCGTTTTTCCCCGAATTATCTATAGTAAGCTTTTGTGCTACCTCTAAAAATTTATCCCAATCCCAATTCCCCTTTGGGATCGTAACATTTGCCTTATCAAATAAATCTCTGTTTACATAAAGCACTACCGGTTGTTCAATCCATGGTAATCCATAGATCCGTTCTTTTACTTTAAATGGTTCCAATGATGCTTCAAAATAATCTGCAATATTGGCTGCCTCATGTTTTGATGAAGCTAACATCTTTGTTATATCAAGCATAACTCCCTTTGCTGAAAGTTGTGCTGCTCTCTGGGAACTAACCCAAAAAAGATCCGGCCCACCGCGTCCAGATAACTGTGTTAATAATCTTGTATCATAGTCTGCAGGATTTGAATCCTGTTCAATAATGTACTGCTGAGATTTTGCATTTAGTTGATCAATAATTTCTTGGAGTTCTTTCGCTTCATCCGTACCTGCCCAAGTAGCAAAACGGATTGTAACCTTCTTTTTTTGTGCCCCTAAACACGTAGACATCAGGAGCGAAACAACCAGAATAATAAATAGAAACCCAACAAGTTTCTTTTTCATCAACATAAATCCCCTTTCATTAATCCTCTCAATTCATTCACCTTAATATCAATTTGATTTACCATCCTATGTAGGTTTGGCTTAAGCTTATTAAATTTGGAATAAGCCATAGATAATTATGTTATTTCTTTATTCAAAAATCACCCCCTTATTATTAATTGATTTTTTTAAGCATCACTCTCCTCTCAAGGTTCTTCTGTGAAAAAAGTAAACCATGACCCTAATAAACTTTTTGTCATTGCTACTATCAATAGACTATTTTGATTCGTGGCATCTGTAGATATCATTAATCTCCATTAACTAGTTATACTATTTTTGTTGTTTTTTTCAATCATTTCATACTTTAGAAATGGATCTGGGATAGTAATCCGATGGGCTTCCGCATCACTAACCCCAACATAGAGTGTAGCAGCACCATCATTTCTCCTACATAAACCACCACTAAAAAGAACATCTATTAGCTTCTGGGTTTTAGCCTGCCCCTCCGGAAAATCATCCCGGCAAGCAATAATCTCAATACTACCAGCTTTTTCTGTTTCTGGGTCAAAGGCAAAGACCATAGGGTAATAATGCCTAGATTTATTTTTTCCGTAATAGGCGATATGTCCCAAGACACCTAACAGACCTTTATCTAACAGGTGGGCTTCATTGGCTCCACCCCATTCATCAGGTAGAAACTGATTTAAAAGCCTAGCTTCTTCTATAGTACTAATCTTCAAATCTTCCAGAGAATCTATTTTTATATAACCAATAGAGCCCCGTCCGCCGACTTTTCCTTGAGGCCTGGTAAAAACACCTATTTTTCCATCAGATAATTCTACCAAACGGATATCTTTCATACCATCGGGGCCTCGGGAGAACTCCTGCAAACTACCAAGATCTTGGCCCCGGTAAAATATAGTTCGCCAGCTTAAATATCCTTCCAATTCATCATGGGGAAATATTTCAACTCCCCCAAAAATAAGTTCCCCCTTGATCCGGCTTATAAAAGGGTCTTGCAGGCTAAAGACCGGAGCACCAGCTTTAGGAAACCATTTACCTTCCCTTTCAATAAAAAATACAACTTCCGATTCTTCACTATCCCTTTCTTCAACCCGCCCGGCAATAATCAACTCTCCTCTATCTTCAAAAGGAGCCGTAATATTATAGACATCTTTATTTCCTACACCACCAAACTCCAATTTTTCTCCATAATGATTTAGCTTTTTTCCTTTATAATCTGCTAGTAGTTTTTTACAGCTTTCTTTTTTTCCGGAAATCAACTTAATACTCTCCTTCATAAAGTTATTTTAAAATCGTTTTTAACTCTTTTTTAAGTTCTTTTTTATCTAAACTAGCCACTCCAATTACAGTATCAGCGCCACCATAATAAATATAAATCTCTTCTTCCATTTCTACAGCCCCACAGCTAAAAACCACATTTGGAACTAAACCATTTTTTTCCCAATTCAGCTTCGGTTCTAATACCGGTTCTTCCTGGCGATATACAACTTTTGTCGGATCCTCCAAATCTAATACCGCCAGGCCAAGCCGGTAGATATTCTGATGATCAACACCATGGTAGATTAAAAGCCAGCCTTCCTCCATTTTAATTGGAGGGCCGGCAATACCAATCTTTTGCTCCTCCCAACTATTGGGGCGTGGTTTCATAATAATTTGATGATTATCCCATTTAACCAGATCGTCAGAGAAAGCTAACCAGATATCAGGAACCCTTCTATGTAATAAAACATATTTTCCATTTATTTTTTCGGGAAAAAGAGCTGCATCTTTATTCGGTTCATCTAAGACAACTCCCTGACGTTCCCATTTGATCATATTTTTAGAGGTAGCCAGGCAGATACGTATATCATCCCATCTTTTACCTCCAAATCCAATATATAGCATGTAATAGATATCATCGATCTTTGTAATCCTAGGATCTTCTACCCCCCAGTTTTCCTGAGGTGTTTCCCCCGTAAATACTGGTTCAATCAATCGATTAAAATTAATACCATCAGTACTGACTGCACAGCCAATAACAGAATTAAATTTATCAGCTGGATCCGGTTTGTCCCCTCCTAGCATAAAAACATTATCTGAAGCTCGGTAAAAAAGATAAATAACCTCATTCTCACGTACTACAGCTGCATTAAAAACTGCTTTACTTTCCCATTTGTGTTCCTTAATTGGTTTTAAAACAGGTTCATTAGTTAGTCTTTTCAATTTCAACATCATCTCACCTCAATATCTTTAGGTTGAAGCCAATACCTTAATAAAAATATATTCTGGTCTTTTTAATAATTTCCTCCTTATTTTATGAAAATTATTTTTATAATACGATATTTTACGCAACAATTATGATTTTTTGCAAAAAAAAAGCCCTATTTGTAGGGTTGAAGTAAATATATTAAGCTTTTAATTCTTTCTTAGCTTTTGCAAAGAGCCGTAGATTCACGGATAACTAGATCTACAGACATAACTAATTTCATGGGTTTGGGATTAATTCCCTCAATTAATTCGTGTAGTCTTTTTCCAGCTAAAGCCCCCATTTCATTTTTAAAAATTCTTACGGTAGTTAAAGTCGGGACAGTATGTTCAGCCAATTGAATATCATCAAAGCCAGCTACCGAAAGTTCTTCTGGAATACTGTATCCTAACTCTTTAATTGCCTTCATTACACCTAAAGCGATCGTATCATTCGCCGCAAAGACGGCTGTAGGTACTTGGGATGCACTAGCAAAAATATTCATAGCAGCCTCATAACCATCTTCGATATTAAAGGTAGGTTCACAAAAATATACCCACTCTTCCTTTTTCCTTAATCCAGCCTCCTTAAGAGCTTGTTTATAACCTTGATATCTTTCCTTTAAAGAAAGATGACTCAAAGGCCCTCCACAAAAAGCTATTTTTTGGTGGCCAAGTTCAATTAAATGATTAACTATTTTACGTGTCCCTGCTAGATTATCATTTACAACACAATCTATATTTTCATCCCATAGCTCATTATCAGCCAACACCAAGGGAATATTACTCTTTTTAATCTTCAAGATTATTTCTCGTTCAATATCATATCCTGTCAAGATTAAACCTGCTATTTTTTCATCCTTAATTAGTCCGTCAATAACTGCTAAATCATCACTAGTTTTCCCCGAAATCGTCTGGAAAAACAATTTATAGTTATGGGGTACTAAAACATCCTCTACTCCAGCCATCACCTGACCATAAAAGGGATCAAGGATTAAACTACTTAATCGTTTACTGAAAATAATTCCAATATTTTTCTTAGCAGTGCTCTCCTGTTTTTTATAAGAACGTGGACGGTAACCCAATCTTGCGGCAACAGCAATAACTTTCTCTTTAGTTTCATTAGATATGTTCCCTTTATTATTAAATACCCTGGAAACTGTAGAAAGAGAAACTCCTGCTTCCCGGGCTACATCATGTATGGTAACAGCCAAAATACCAAATCCTTTCTCTTAAGAGTTTACTCTAATTATTATATTTGATATTTTACGCAAAATCCCTTTATTTTCGGAAAAAGTACTAAAGTTACTTAGCTGATTAACAAGGCTGCTACTAACCTTACTTTTTGGCTTTGGTTCTACCCATATTAGTTTGATTGCATCATAAAAACAACGGGTTAAGTATTTCCCTGTTGTTTACAATGGTAACTTTACTAATATTTAGGATCAATCAAATCCCGGATTCCGTCACTTAAAAAGTTAAAGCCTAAAATTAGAAGAAGCAGGGCAAAACCAGGCGCCAGACTATACCAGGGAGCACTAAAAAGATAACTCTGGGCTTCATGTAACATCCTACCCCAGCTCGGATCGGGTGGTTGAACACCTAGCCCCAAATAACTCAAACCCGCTTCTGCCAGTAAAGTACCAGCAAATCCATTAGAAACTGCCACAACTAAAGTAGGGAAAAGGTTGGGAAGAATATGTTTAAACATAATTCTTGACGATCCAAACCCCAATGCTCTAGCCGCTTCCACAAAATTATATTCCCTGAATTGCAAAAATCCACTCCGTGTAATCCTAATAAAACCAGGAACAGCAGTAATAGATAATGCAACTATTGTATTAATAGTCCCAGGTCCGAAGACCGCAACTATCATCAAAGCCAATAAAATTCCGGGAAAGGCCTGTAAGGTTTCGTTAATTTTCATGATAATCCGATCAAACCAACCGCCATAATAACCGCTTAAAGCTCCTAAAAATACTCCAATTAACATCCCCATGCTTATAGAAATCGTTCCTACTAAAAAAGCAGTTTCAGTCCCTTTCATAATCCGACTAAAAATATCACGACCAAAATTATCTGTACCAAATAAATAGCGTTTTCCAGGAGGATGAAAACGATCCTCACTTCGCATCTGATTAGCATCATAAGGAGTGTAAACAAAACTAACAAACATAACGAAGAAAAAGAATACTACAATAAAACAACCTAAAATTAAATTTGTACTCACTTTTTTTTTCATGGTCTCACCTATCTTTAAACTCATAGATTGGTACCCATTACTCATTTTACTGTTTCTGCTTATCTACGTGATTAATAATTCACAGATGCACCTTTAAGCAGAAGTCAAGATATATTGATGATCCTCAGCTTATGCGAATCCTGGGATCTATAATACAATAAAGAAAATCCACAATAAAATTAATAAACACTACTACTCCCGCCAGATAAAGAGCAATCCCTTGCAATAATGGGAAATCTCTGTAACTTATAGCGGAAACCAATAACCTTCCAACTCCGGGTATGGCAAAAACATTTTCGATAATTATGCTTCCACCCAACACATCAGTAAGAATCAAACCAATAATTGTTGTGATGGAAATAAGAATATTTTTTAATAAGTGTTTGTATAAAACAGTTTTATTTTTTAATCCTTTAGCATAAGCAGTTCTAATATAATCAGCCTCTTTCTCTTCTAAAAAAGCAGTCCGGACATAGCGGGCTAGTATAGCAACCCTTGGAAGAGCAACTGCTAAAGCTGGTGGAAACAAAGAAAATAAAGCTTTTGCCCAGTTTTCTTCCCAGGGAACAAAAGCTCCCGGAGTAAAACACTTAATTAGGCGGGCAAAAGCTAGCATTAGTAGGATCCCCAACCAAAACGAAGGCATTGCTATTCCTAACCGTACCAAAGTAGCCGGGATAAACCCTCGCTTTTGCTGATTATATCTTCCTGTATAGATACCGAGCGGAATGCCGAGAAAAATAACTATTACTAAAGCCATTCCCGCCATCGGTAATGTCACTTTCAGACTACTAACAAGCAGATTCTTAACTGGTTGCGAAAAGCGAAGCGAATTTCCTAAATCCCCTCGACATAACCCTTTCAACCAACTGAGATACCGTTTTGATAAAGGCTGATCTAAACCAAGTTCTCTTTCCAGAGCAACGACTTGTTCCGGCTCAGCCTCTGCTCCCAAGATTATTAGTGCCGGATTCCCAGGAATAATCTGAAATACAGCAAACGTAATAAGTGATACCAACCACATTGTAAAGAAGAAGGATAATATTTTTCCGGGTAAGTAACCCATAGCAGTCACCTTTTACTATTATTTAGTATAATAAACTGAAGACATATCTTGTACATATATAGGATAGATTTTATAACCTGCAAGGTTTTTCTTTAAAGCCACCGTGTAATTAGGATCCATTATAAAGACAGCTGCCGCCTCTTCTGCCAAAATTCGTTGTGCTTTTTTATATAGTTCCGCCCGTTTTTCCAGATCATTTTCGCCCACAGCTTGCCAATTTAAAGCATCAAACTCTGGATTGCTGAAATTAAAAAAGTTATTGGGATAATCTGATGTATACCTGATTAAGACCGGCATCGGATCAAGCTTCCCAGATAAACCAGTAATGGTCATCTCATAATCCCGCCCTTTGTAGATCCTTTGCAACCAAACTGCCCACTCTACCAGCTCAATTTTAGCTTCAATCCCTACCCTTTTTAGCTGTTCTACAATTATTTGAGCCGTATCAACATGGAATTGATAATTTGATGGTACAGAAATAGTAGTCTTAAAACCATTTTTAAAACCAGCTGCCGCCAGTAATTCTTTAGCTTTTTCCTGATTATATCGGTATTTATCCTCTAACCCGGGTTCGTAAAATTGTGCCATTGATGGACTAATCCCAGAACCAAGTTTCGTTCCAAAACCAAAGGCTACCATCTCTATAATTTCATCAATGTCAATAGCATAATTAATCGCTTTACGGACACGAAGATCATCAAAAGGCTTACGTTTTATATTCATTGCCATAACTTGAACTAAATTCTGCATGCCTTGAAGATAGTATAACTCATCCCCCAACTCACTTACCCGATTATTATCAATCCGTGGATAAATATCTATCGTTCCTGTTTTTAAGGCAATCAGTGCCGACTCCCGGTCAGGTATAATCTTAAACTCTACTTTATCTAATAAAGGTAGTCCATGATCCCAATAATCTTCAAACTTTTCCATAATTACGCGTTGTCCGGGACGATATTCTACAAAACGAAAAGGTCCTGTCCCAATCGGATTGGTATTTGGATCCGGATTATCCTTAGGGATAATCGCTGCCTTAAGACTACTTAAAAGCGAAGCATCAACCTCTTTTAATTTTATTATAATCCTCTGATCATCAGGAGCTTGTACTGTCAGCACCTTTTGAAAAAAAGAAGAAAGTGGTTTGCCTGTATGGGTTCCCATTAAGCGCTCCAGGGAGTATTTAACATCCTTGGTAGTCACTTCTCTTCCATTATGAAACTTTATTCCCTTACGTAAAATAAAGGTGTAAGTAAGGCCATCTTCAGAGATCGTGTATTTCTCCGCGACTGCTGGATGGAGAGTTCCATCAGAAGCTGGTTTAACTAGTCCCTCATAGACATTAAACATCATTTCATAGGTTCCAGCTGCTGAAGCCAAATGTGGATCCAAATAATCTGGATCTTGTGGTACTACAACCACCACTTTGTTTTCGGGATTCTTTCCCCCTGTAATTAACAGTCTACCAAAAACCAATAAAACTAAGACCGCTAATAGACTTAGTAACACGGGTAATACTTTTCCTTTTATCATAATCTTCCCCTTTTTCTCCATTTGCGTAAATATCATAATCACTTCATAGCTCTTGGCTAGTCGCTTGTTCTTTGAATACAGCCTTTTTAAGCTACGGAACGAATTCTTTGTTTTCATCTTTTAACATGCTCCTGTAAAGCCCGGGATAGACAAATGCCTGGAAAATAAATCTTTTAACTCGCTGCTGGCCGCTCATCGCTAAAAAAACAAAAAGAGCCTTCCAGCGAAGGCCCTACTAACAGCTTAACTACTCTATACCTATTTCGGACCAAATCGGTTCCGAATAGGTTATTGTTAAAAATTTTAAATCTAGCAGGTCTGGTTCGCTGGATACCAGCCTATAATTTTACATATTATAGCATCTACTTAGGTTTTATACAATATGATACTTGTTAAAATTCTGTAAAACGCTTCATTTTTCTAAGATTAAGGAATTGCAAAATTTAATTATTTAAAATTTAAGCACATATCTGTAGTTCTGTAGTTCTGTAGTTCTGAATCCGTGACTTATTGATCCATACCATTGGAAAACGCTATCGCAAGCTTTCACGATTTTCCATGGTGTCTATAGATGTCACGAATTCAGGTATTCTGGTTAATCAATTGATTCATTATCAACATTAAACTGGGCAATAGCTCCCACTAACTGTTCTGCCATTGAATGTAACTCTTCAGCTACCTGTTTCACTTTTTCAGCAATCCCTGCCTGTTCTTCTGAAGAAGCCGTGACCTCTTCGGCAGAAGCTGCTGTTTCCTCCGAGATTGCACTTATATTAATAATTGAATTGGCAGTCTGATCTTTAAACTGGTTTATTGTTCTAAAATTACCCGTCATCTCACTCATCCGTTTTACTACATTATCCATGGCAGAAATAATCTGTCCAAAGGCTTTTTGGGTTAAAGTTACTGCTGAACTCTGTTCTTCAGCCACTTGATAAATCTGTTCTACAGTTGATTTTGATGATTGAGTTTTGCTAGCAATATTCTTTAAAATATTATTAATTACCTTAACCGCATCCTCAGTCTGAGTCGCTAGTTTATTAACCTCATCAGCAACCACAGCAAACCCCCGTCCAGCTTCTCCAGCTCTAGCTGCTTCAATCGCAGCATTAAGTGCTAACAAGTTTGTCTGTTCGGCAATATTAGTAATAGCCTCTGTAATACCACTGATTTGTTGGGCACTATTATTTAATTCATCAATATTACTAACAATGTTATGCGTAATTTTATCTGCAACTTTGGTTTTTTCTATTAATAATTCTACTGCTCCCTGAGCATTGTAACTCAATGATTTAGTCGAGCCAGTAATAGTTTCAATCTCTCCAACTTTTCCAACAATATCATCAATAAGTATAGCTAAATCTGACATTAGTTTTGAAGTATTTTCAGATTCTGTAGTTTGTTCCATAGTCCCTCTACTGATCTCTTCCATCGCAGATGCAACCGTTTCCGCAACCATTGCTGATTGCTCTGAATTCTGTTCCATATTAACACTTCGATCTTGAACCGCATCAATAGCCCGTTTTACATCCATAATTAATTTTCCAATATTTTTAATCATATTATTAAAGCTATTTCCTAGCATACCTAACTCATCAGCAGTTTCTATCTTGATCCTAGCAGTTAAATCTCCATCTTCTGCTTTTCCCATAGCTAAAACTACATTTTCTAAAGAATTTGAAATCGTATAAGAGACATATAAAGAAATTATCACGCTTATTAATCCACTTAAAACACCCAGCAATAAAATGATTAATCCTATTCTACGGGTCTCATAATACAAGTAAGAGGTTGGAGACATTTCCAGTAGATACCATTCAGTTTTAGGAAACTGTTTAAAAGTTATGTACGTAGATTTACCATTTATAACATCTCTAAATCCAGGTTTTAAATCCTTTCCATTAATTAAATCACGGAGATAATCTTTCTTTTTTAGCATCTCAAAAATATTACCATTAATATCATGCTTAAGAGGGCTAGAAATAATCTGACCATTCTTATCAACAAGTAAAGTATAGCTTCCTTTAATTCGGCTTTCAGAAATTTTACCTAGATCTCGATCATTTAATACTTGGTCAAAAGTTTCCTCTTTTATTATTAAAAATGCATTGCCCAAAACCTTACCATTCTTTGGGTTTTTAATTGTCCTCCCCATGATAATCTGATGATCTCCCGCAACAACACTAGCCATAACTGGAGGAAACCAGACAACACCACCCTCTGCCTTGTAAACTGTTTCGTTTATTGTTGATTCTTTAAAAGATGTTTTAAACTCATTTGACAGACCTACTCCTAGGCTTATTTCTTGCCCATTAATACTTGAAAATATTATCCCGAATATATTGGAAGCAGAATCAGAATAGATTAATCTATTAAAATATCGTTCTAAATCTCTTCTGGCAATAACTTGAGCAAACCCTTCTGTTGATACATAATCAATTAATAATTTATTAGCTTCCTCCGAAGCAATCATTTGATAGGTGATTTCTTCGTATTTTTTTGTAACCAACTCCAAATGTTGTGCCGTCTTTGTCATAGTATTAATTGAATAGTCAGTTATCTTGTTATTAATCATCACTCGTGAACTAGTATAAACAATTGAACCAATAATAAGTATTGGCCCTAGGGAAATCAGAAGAAAAAAGAAGAGCAGCTTATTCTTAATTGAAACATTTTTCATCAAGCTTCCAAATAATCTGTCTAGTGGTTTAAGAAGTCTCTGCATGTATTTTGTTTCATCCATTATCATCACATTAATACTTCCTTCCTAAACTAAAATCAAAAAATAATACAAATCGTGCATTAATTTAACTTTTTCTATGTATTATCTTTTTCTGTGTATTTTTCCCTTTCCCTTCTTTCAGTATAGTTTTTTAAAAAAAAAGACCTAAAAAGGTCTATCTACTTTAACAATTCTGAGACCGTTACCAGAGAATATCCTTGACTCTTTAGGGCTTTGATAATTTCCTCCAGAGCAACTACTGTTGGTACTGTAGGATGCATTAGTATAATTGCCCCTGGTTTTATTTTATCAATTACTCGCCGAAAGATAACTTCCGGTGCCGGCCGTTTCCAGTCAATAGTATCTATTGTCCACATAATTGTCCGGTAACCAAGATTCCCTGCAACCGCAACAATCTGTTCATTGAACTCCCCATAAGGAGGGGCAAAGAGTTTAGCCGGTTCCCTTCCTATTACCTCCTTCAACAGCTGAGAATTTTCTAAAATTAAACGTTTTAATTCATCTCTCCCCATCTGAACAGGATGTCCGTGATATAACCCATGGTTTGCTACTTCATGGCCTTCCTTGAAAATCTGTCGTACAAAATTCGGAAATTTTTTTACCCAATCCCCATCAAAGAAAAAAGTTGCTTTTACTCCATACTGTTTAAGGATCGCTAGCAGCTCTGGGAGTTCTTCCTCCCCCCAAGCTACATTAATTGTAAGACTTGCCGCTTTATGGGTCGATGGTCCTTGGAAAATAGGGGAAAAATAGTCCTTCCCCACGGTCGCAGGTATAGCATAGGTAACTAAGTTTACGTTTTCACCAGATGCAGCTTTTAATACTCTGGCCACCGTAGTCTCAATATCGACTCCCCGGCCATCTTGTTCAGGAATCACTTCTCCAGTTTCAGAAAAATATCCAGCATTCCGGGGTTCAATAGAATATAATTTAGCCAATTCAGTAACAACCTTTCCTACTTCCTCCGGCAAAAGCCTAGCCATAGATTCTCCTTCTAAAGTAACACCCTTTCTTACCCCAAATAACGCCCGCCTGGTATCTGTCCACCGGGAAGCCACACCAGCACTTAAAACCGCTAGCAGAAACCAGCATATAAACTTATAAATCTTACTCCGTTCTAAAACAATCAGATTCATAATTTTACCCTCCATTTATCCATCCGGGAATTTAAGTAGTTCCCCACCCCAGCTTTGCTGGGGCACGTGAAAAGATAAAAATAACGTTTTCCTTGGTATAGATAAAAGGTGAAAATGTGAAAAGAATCTCACTTTTTGCATACTTAAAACTCCATGGAACCCGCGCATAGGGAAGTTTAACAGCCATTAATTAATCATCCCTGGATCAATTTTTACCTTTGGCACTCTCTTGGCATTACTACTTTTTTTGGGATATTGCCGTCCAGTATGATCTATATAAGTCTCACCTTTTAACAGCAACTCTGAAATTGGGACTATAGGAAAACCTCTATCCCTAAGAGCAGGTAGTAGCTGAGTCACCGTTTCCGGAGTATGCTTACCGGCATTATGGAAAAGAATAATGGAACCAGGTTTGACCTGTCGCAAAATCCTTTCCAGCATTGCTCTAGCGGTTAGATCCTTCCAATCTAAAGAATCAACATCCCAAATAATCGTAGAATAGCCACAAGCCTTTGCGGCTTCGATTACTTTGTTGCTATATTCACCAAATGGTGGTCTAAAAAGAGTAGGATTTTGCCCTGTCAATTCCTTAATCTGGTTATGTGTACGCATTATTTCATGAGTAATATCTCGCTCTGTCAAATTATTCATATGGGGGTGGGTATACGAGTGGTTACCCAATTCATGCCCTTCGATAGCAATTCTTTTTACCAGCTCCGGATACTTCTCAATCCATAAGCCACAAAGGAAAAAAGTAGTTCGAACCTTATTTATCCTTAAAATCTGGAGAAGCTTTTCTGTCTGATCTGCACCCCAAGTAGCATCAAAAGAAATCGCCACTCTTTGATCGGGAATCTCTACTGAATAAATAGGAATAATCCGGTTGCCTAGTAATACTGAGACCTGCCGTGCAGTATTGATTAGAACTACAGGATGAGAATAAAACCAGAATAAAAAGGCCGCCAGTAACCCCAGGCCAATGAGCTTATAACGAGAGCAAACAAAAACACGCATGGCTGATCCCTCTTTAGTTTTATTGGCTAGCCGTTCAGGCATATATTCTTTTATGGTCACAAGTTAAGATAACAACACAATCCGCTTTGGTAAAAAATATGTTTAATGATCAAAGGGTAGAACCAAGAATCACAGGTTATCTTTGGAAAATAAAAAAACATATCCAAAAAGGATATGTTCAACAATCTATTATTCCTTTATCTTTTAATGAGCAGCTTCTCCTACAACTATTGTTGCTACTCTTTCCATTACGCCTGACGGCCCCAAAACTTCAGGAATCTGTAAGAGGTCTTTTCTAATTTCTTCTACATAATCTTTTTTTTCTAAAAGCTCCCGGAACTTGGAGGCAAGAGCTTCCACTGTTAAATCATCTTGGATTAATTCAGGCACTACCTGCCGACCCTTTACCAAATTTGGCAGGGCAACCATTATTGGTTTTGCTTTCTGCTCATTATTTCTTAAAACTTGAAAAATAAAAACTGATAATTTAGTAAGCCGATAAGTTACAATTACCGGCAAACCAAGGAGTGCCGCTTCTAAAGTAGCGGTTCCAGAAGCAAAAATTCCAAGATCTGCTGCTGCCATCAGGGTATATACTTCTTCACTCTCTACTGTTTTAACCAAGCCAGGATAATCATATAGATATGAACGGATCTGATCCCGATTAATTGTAGGAGCCACTGGAAGGTAAAAACGTAACCCATCCTGCTTAGATGCCACCTTAGCAACTGCTTCCAGCATTAATGGCAAAAGCGTCTCTATTTCCTGCTTTCTACTGCCGGGCATAAGTAGAATAACTCTTTCCCCTTCTGCTATCCCCTGTGATCTCCGCCATAAATCAGGATCAATTTCTGGTTTTACTCTATCTACTAACGGATGACCCACATATGTTACTTTAACACCATATTCCCGATAAAAATCCGCCTCAAAAGGGAGAACCGAAGCCAGATGAGTAACACACTTTGAAAGCTTAACTGCTCTCCCTTTCCCATATGCCCAGGCTGAGGGAGGAAATATACAAACCACCGGAATTGAAAGAGCAGCCGCCTTTTCTGCCAGTAATCGATTGAAACCACCAAAATCAACCCAGACCAATACATCTGGCCGCTTCTCCTTTAAAAACCGTGATAGCTGGCCTAAATATTTTTTAAAACGAAAAAGCTTTTTCCCTGCTTCGAGAAAACCAATCGTGCTGTCGATCGTAGGATCAATCAGAATTTCTGCCCCGGCTTTAGCCATCAGCGGGCCACCCATCCCCCAGATTTTCGCTTGGGGATCCTTCTTCCTTACTGCCCTAATTAGATCGGCAGCATGCATATCTCCAGAATGCTCCCCAGCAGAAAAAAAGTATTTCAACTGTTAACCCTCCCTCTCCTGCTCATCCTGCCATTCCACTCGAATATAACCGGGTTCAATCTTAAAATTAGTCAATCTTACCGGCCAGGGTAATTCTAAAGGAAACTCCCAGGCCAATCTCTGGGAATATTGTTCAAAGATGCCAGCAAACAATGGAATACCGCCGACTTTTAACCCACTAGGAGAAAGACGGAGACTTTGATCTGAGGCTTTCTCCACAGTAGCAGTAGCTTTAAATGGTAATCTCCCTTGGCCAAGAAGATTAAGTGAACCCTCCAGTTCCACTTCTCCTTCTTCTAAAAAAACAGTAGGTTCCAAATCCGGAAGATCTCGCCTCATCATTAAAGTAAGCTCACTTTCCGGAATTTTAAACGATAAAAAGGTTTGGGCCAGTTCCTGAATCTCTACTTTACCCTTTAATAAAAGAGTTCCGGGTTCAACACAGATCTTTTCACTTTTTAAATTAAAATCTTCAAAAACAGGCCCCTCTGGAAATCCAATCCTGACAGCGGAAAAAGAAAGATCACGAACCCTACCTTTTAGCAGATCACGTAGCCTGATCGGAGCAAGCTCAATCTCGATCTCTTCCGCCACCCGAGCCTGCTGTTTTATAGAATTCATTATCTTCTTCTCCACCATCCTTGTTAGAAAAGAACCACCAGAGAAAAAACCAGTGATAAAAAGCAAGAGGCTGATCGCACATATACGCTTGTTCAAACTGACAACCCCTTTATTTAAGAATGAACCCTCCGAGCATATCAACCCCAATTATGCAATTACTTAAATCTCTCATCCCACATTATATTTTGAACGTAGGAAATCTTCAATAAACATGTCAATATCCCCATCCATCACTGCCTGAAGATTTCCAGTCTCTGCTTCAGTCCGATGGTCTTTGACTAAAGTATAAGGGCAAAAAATATAAGAACGAATTTGACTACCCCAGGCAATCTCCCTTTGCTCCCCTTTAATCTGGTCAATCTTCTCCTGTTGCTCTTTCCGATATAACTCTGCCAATTTAGCTTTAAGAAGTTTCATTGCCATATCTTTATTCTGGAACTGAGAACGTTCGTTTTGACAGGAAGCCACTATACCAGTAGGAATATGGGTTAGGCGGACAGCAGAATCGGTCTTATTTACATGCTGGCCACCGGCCCCTCCAGAACGGAAAGTATCCATTTTAATATCATCAGGTTTAATTTCAACTTCTATCTCATCATTGAATTCAGGCATGACATCAACAGAGGAAAAAGAAGTATGCCTCCTTCCAGAAGCATCAAAAGGTGAAATTCTAACCAAGCGGTGAACGCCTTTTTCTCCGCGGAGATTACCAAAAACATTCTCACCTTGGATAAAAAGGGTTACACTTTTAACCCCTGCTTCATCTCCGGGGAGAAGATCAATCAAATCTACTTTAAAACCACTTCTCTCAGCCCATCTGGTATACATTCTCAGCAACATACTGGCCCAATCCTGGGATTCTGTACCCCCAGCTCCCGAATGAATTGTAAGATAAGCATTACTCCGATCAAACTCGCCTTTTAATAAAGTACGGAGCTCCATATGAGCAAGTTCGGAAGATAATCGTTCCAGATCAATCTCTATTTCAGAGAGAACTTCCTCATCTTTCTCAGCTAAAGCCAATTCAAAAAGATCACGAAGTTCTTCAAGGTTATTTCGCCACTCATTAATAGTATTAATTTCCTCCCGAAAATAGTTTAACTCCTGTAATACTTTCTGGGCACGCTCTTGATCTGACCAAAAATCCGGTTCGGCAGCTTCTACTTCTAATTCTTTCACTCTTTTATTCTTATGATCAAGGTCAAAGAAATTCACTCATTTTTTCTACTCTTAATAAGAAATCACTGATCTGATTCCTTATTTCTGCTGGTTCAATCATTCTTACCATCTCCTCATCATTGAATCAATATAAAAGGGACTTAATTTACTCACATTTCATACCCTCCTGCTTTAGCCAGGCTATTTGAGTATCCAGTTTGTGAAAATCTAAAATTATCCTGACTTAACATAAAGGGTTCAAATTATCAATTAGCCCCACAACATTTTTTGTATTTCTTCCCACTTCCACAGGGGCAGGGGTCATTTCGTCCCACTTTACGTCCTACTCTCCTTTGGACCACAGTACTTTCCCCATCCTCTCCCCGATTTGTCACTATATTTCTAACTCTTCTTTCTTGTTGGGGGCGCTCCTGCGTCAATTCCATCTTAAAGAGAAACCTGATAACTTCTTCCTCAATAAAATAAAGTAAGTCCTGGAACATCTCAAAGGATTCTTTCTTATAAACAAGTAATGGTTCCTGTTGTCCATACGCCCTAAGGTCAATCCCTTCACGTAGGTCATCCATATTTTGTAAGTGATCAATCCATAGCGAATCTATTGTTTTTAATAAAACATATCTCTCAAAAGCGCGGAGGGTTTCAGCACCAATCTGCTTTTCCTTTTCTTCATAATACTTCATTGCTTCGGCAAAAAGATTTTCATTCAATTGATCAGTATTACCGTCAGCAATCTCTGCCAGACGCTCAACATCCAATAGGTTCGCTGGTAAAAACGTCTGTTCGACATTGTTTAAGATCCCTTGATAATCCCATTCCTCAGGAATTCTAGCATCTGTATAGGAAAGTATCAAGTGATCAATTACTGAATGGAGAGCCTGAATCACATGGTCCTTCAGATCCTCACCCATTAATATTTTCTGCCTCAAACTATAAATAGTCTCTCTTTGCTTATTTAAAACATCATCATATTCCAGGACATGCTTTCGGATCTCAAAGTTTCTTGCTTCTACTCTCCGTTGAGCATTCTCAATGGACTTGGCAATCCGGGGGTGTTCGATTGGCATCTCTTCTTCCCAACCTAAACGTTCCATCCAATTAACTATCATCTCTCCCCCAAATAGACGCATCAGGTCATCATCCATTGCCACAAAAAACCGGGAGGAACCCGGATCCCCCTGACGCCCGGCTCGGCCTCTCAACTGATTATCAATCCTGCGGCTTTCATGCCGTTCGGTTCCAATAATATGAAGTCCGCCCAAAGCCACTACCTTTTCATGTTCACGTTCAGTAACCGCTTTGGCCTCGTCTCTTGCTGTCTTGAGCTCTTCATCTGAAATCTGTTCTGGATCAACATTTCTCTGCTTTAGAATTTCTTTGGTTAAGGCTTCGGTATTACCTCCCAAAATAATATCGGTTCCCCGTCCAGCCATATTGGTAGCAATCGTAACTGTTCCTAATCTTCCGGCTTGGGCAATTATTTCAGCCTCTTGTTCATGGTATTTAGCATTTAAAACCTGGTGGGGAATTCCTTTCTTCTTTAGAATACTCGAAAGATATTCTGACTTTTCAATCGAAATTGTACCGACCAAAACCGGGCGGCCAGTTTTATGGATCTCTATAATCTCATTAATAATTGCATTAATCTTTGCTTCAGTTGTTTTGTAAATTACATCATGATGATCAGTTCTAATCATTGGCAGATTAGTAGGAACAACAATTACTTCCAAACCATAAATTTTACGAAATTCAATCTCTTCAGTCTCAGCAGTCCCTGTCATCCCTGAAAGTTTATCATATAAACGGAAATAGTTCTGAAAAGTAATCGTAGCTAAGGTCTGGCTTTCCCGTTCAATCTTCACATTCTCCTTAGCTTCAATAGCCTGATGTAATCCTTCGCTATACCTACGGCCAAACATCAATCTTCCGGTAAATTCATCCACAATAATAACCCGGCCATCTTTAACTACATAATCCCGATCCCTTTTCATCAATTCCTTAGCTTTTAAGGCCTGGTTTAAATGATGAATCAAATTAGTATTCTCTGGAGCATACAGGTTTTCCACACCTAGTATTCTTTCGGCTTTAGCAACCCCTTCTTCTGTAACTACTACCGAATTAGCCTTCTCATCAACCGTATAATCCTCTTCTTTTTTTAATCTGTTCCCAACTCTGGTAAAACGGGAATAAAGATCGGTTGATATATCCGCCTGCCCGGAAATGATCAACGGAGTCCTGGCCTCATCAATTAATATGCTGTCAACTTCATCCACTATGGCAAAATTTCTTTCCCTTTGAACCAATTCTTCTTGAGCAATCGCCATATTATCACGGAGATAATCAAAGCCAAATTCATTATTTGTACCATAGGTGATATCTGCATTATAGGCTTCTCTGCGCTGAGCAGGATTAAGATTATGAAGAATCACTCCGACTGAAAGTCCAAGAAAACGATAGATCCTGCCCATCCATTCACTATCACGTTTTGCCAGGTAATCATTGACCGTCACAATGTGTACCCCTCGGCCAGAAAGAGCATTAAGATAAGCGGGAAGCGTCGCAGCCAGGGTTTTTCCTTCCCCAGTTTTCATCTCCGCAATCTTTCCTTCATGTAGAACAATTCCACCAATTAGCTGAACATCATAATGTCGCTGCCCCAGTGTTCTTTTTGCTGCCTCCCGTACAGTCGCAAAAGCTTCAGGCAGCAAATCATCCAAAGTCTCCCCGTTTTTTAACCGGGTTTTAAATTCTTCTGTTTTTTCTCGTAACTCACGATCAGTAAGTTTTATAAACTCTGGTTCCAATTCATTAATTCTAACAACCAAAGGAGCTATTCTATTAAGTTCCTTCTGGTTGGTATCCCAAATATTCCGGAGGAAATTCAACATCTAATAATCCCTCTCTTCCAACAAACCTTTCAAGATTAACATAACGTTTTATTAAAAAAAAGGTTTCCTTATCTTTGACATTATATCATTGCCTCCGCTTTGAAACAACAGCAGTTGTTTCAATCAAATCCAAAATTATTTAATAATCCTAGTTTCCCTGGTTGATCCTTTCCAATTAAGCCCACTAGTAAATAACGGTTCGAGATGGGATCCAACCTAAATTCTTTAACCAATTGGAAGCCTTCAATTTCTGAGGTGTTTTTGAGATGGATCCGCGGACCGGTACAGGGTATCTTTTTATTACCAATCATAATATGCTCTTCATCGCAAAAACTAACATCCAATCCCTCTTTAATATACCGGCAAACCTGCTTCTCTAATTGCTCAATATTAAACTTTGGTTTTTCTGGAAATTCTAAAACAAAACCATGTCTTACATCATTATGGGTAAAAACATCTTGGCACTCCATCTCCCCTAAAGCCAGGCTAGTTAAATCTTCAGCTGTATGAGCCATCCTTCGGTATTTAAGAGATCTAAAGACTATATCTGCAAGTGCATCGGGAGGAGGGCCGAAAATGCTTGGCCGGGTAATAATCACCTCTTCCCCAATTCCAATAAGTAACTCGGCATTCATTCCAAGCAAAGGATAGATTAATTCAAAGTGTTCGACTACAACCCGCCGGTCGCGTGCAACAGCGGACTTGATCGCTTCCGCCAACCGGTAGGCCGGGGTAAAAGCTAGTTCAAATCTGATATCCACATGATAGGAATGAGCGGAAAACTCCCCATCCTCAGCATGGAATAGCAAAGGCAGCGGACGGATATTAATCCCAGAATCATCATTAGTAAGTTCCAGGCCAGGAAACATTCCCTTAATTAAAAGTGATTTTCCTGCCCCGGCATCACCGATCACGCCAATCAAACGATCTAAAGGACTCAAATGCCGTTGGCCTAGTTGATGTCCTAAATTAAGTAACCGTTTTTTGCCGCGGGGAGCAAAATAAACCACATATTTTAAAGACTCATGAGTAATAGAGACTACCATCTGTTCATCCCCCTTCAGTCCTTAAATCATCGCCTTCAAGAACAAACTCTAAATTCAAGAGGGGGCCGTGTTGCTGTGCACCGTAAACATCGGTCTCTCCTAAATCTCCCGAGGAAAGTGGTCGTCGTAAATTAATCTTAATCGCCTTAGCTGGAGGAAAAGAAATTATTTTTAATACTTCTGATGACTCTATCCCATAAAGCTTTGCTATTATTTCCCTTGTTAATACACCTTTTTCCCAAACCATTTGAAACGTATGATGGTCCCTAAAAATAATATCTAAGGTAAGTTCATAAGGGCCTGAATTTTTACTACGTATTACCTCGGCGATATTAATTAGCTTAACCAGCATCTCCTCACCCCTTTCCTCTGATCTCCAGAATCTCCTGAGGGAAGAGTTCAAGTGGACTTTCTACTTCAATTAAATGATAAAGACTGAAAGCATAGACTTCCCCCGCCTGAAAATCCGATGGTGAATATGGAAAAGCTAAATTTCCGGCTGTAGATACCCGCCCCTTATACCCATAGTGCAACATCGTCGCACGGGCAAAACCACAGATCGTATCTGCCAATTCCTGGGTTGCAGCTACCGCTTCAATAATTATCCCTAACTCATGTCCAGTTGCCACTGGGGAAGGCTCAAGAGCACCCATAACTCCGTTTTTCCCATAAATCTTAAAATCTAAAAAATAAGTAAATTTTTCCTCCCGAAAATTATCGGCTACTCTCTTCCTTACACCATCAATCACATTATCAATTTCTTTAATCATCAGGGGATCTCTTGTCCCTGCAATGGAGATCGTCCGGTATCCAATTCGCTTGACCCCTTCCAACTTAATCCGATATGGGGAAGTAGATTTAAACTGGCTTCCACTCACCCTGACCATTCTATCGCATACCTGTTCAAAATGGGCATCTTTTAAATCAAGTAAGCCACCGGGCCCGGGCAGCAGGTAGGGATCTGATTTCTCATATAAAGTATGAGCCGCAACTGATAGGGTTGTACACCGCCGGAGAGGATTTAATGGTTCAACTTCAAATGAATTGTTTTTTAAATAGCCAAAAAGGCAATCACTGCCACTGCCGGGGGTAGCGGCAATTGCCGCACACTCCAAAATCTTACCCAAATGTACACTCAATCCAACAGGGAAACCAGCCTCAATCGCCGGTGCCGCAAAGACTGCCGGATCATAGGCCCGCCCGGCTAGTATAACTTGAGCACCTGATTTTAGAGCTTCAATAATCGGTTCAACTCCCATTTGACCTACAATTCTAATTGTTTTGTGGAGTTCATCTGCTACCAGATCCGGAGCTGGCTCCAAAGGTAAAAGTTTTCCTTCTTTCCATCGTTTATAAACCAATTCTTTGTCAATCTCCGCCTTGATCAGGGCCAGTTTAAAATTCAATCCTTCTTCGGATGCCACCTCTTTTATGATCTCCAGGTTCCATAACAGATGAGGTTCGCCACCACTACCACCGGCTGAACCGATAATCGCAGGTATTCCCGTAGAAACTGCCGCCTTTAGAATCACAGCTAAATCCCTTTTAACCGCCCGTCTTTGCGTAAAGGAGACTCCAGCCCCCAGGTAATACGGGCCCGGATCAGTTGAACCGGCATCTACCGCAATCAGGTGTGGTTTTCTTTTCATCCCTTCTTCAAAGGAAGATAAGGGAAAACCATAACCCAAAATTGCAGTAGGAGCAAGTATCCTATACTCCTCCATTTATTCCCCCCCCTTTTGGAGATTATATTGTGTATGCCTACATTCTTCTGCTCTTTCTAAGTGCCAAAATCCGACTCATCTCATTAAAAACAATCATATACCCCTCATCCATTCCCATTCCCGGTTTGGCCAGAATCTGGTCAGGTCCGGTTGCCATCGCAATATGAGTACAGATCTGGGCTGAACGATCAGTCTCATTACAAGTCCCTCCGAGATAAGCACCAACGCCATGGGCTTTACAATAGAGTATCGCTTCAATCGTATTATTTATGCCCCCAAGATCGGGAGTTTTGATCTGAATCATATGTCCCGCCCTTGCCTGAGCAAAAAGTTTAATATCTTCTAAAGTATTACACCATTCATCAGCCACCAGCTCAATCTGGCTCCCCTTCTCATCAAGTAATTGGGTCAAGGTCTGCATCATCCGGATCTGTGCTTCGCGGCTTCCCATATCAACAGGGCCTTCCACCCTTAAATGAAAAGGGGCGACAGTTTGAGCCAACAGTTCCAAGTAGGAAATGATTTGTTCCGGCTCATGAGCAAATGCCATCCCAATCGTCCCATAGACATCTAGATGAATAACCGGCTGATAATCATTCCGAGGTTTTAAATCCTCAATTCTTTTCTTTAACCACTTTACATAGGCTAATAGTTTTTCGCCCCGAAAGCCTAGCTTTTCTTTAACATTATTCATTAGGCCATGAGGTAAGACATCTACCCCTTTAATAATCATCTTATCTGTATTAATATATCTTTCATCACCACTTTGGGAAAAGATCGGAACCGGGAAGTCAAGCGGCTCAAGTCCATATTCTTCAGCAATTACTTCAACCATTAGTTTCTTACGGGCTTTTGCCACTGCATCAAGAATAGCCTGTGTAACCCCGTAACGAATTGCAGTATGTAATAATTCTCCGGTTTCTGGGTTTTTTAATTGATCAATCTCTTTAGCTAACTCACTAAATGAAGTCAATTCCATCCCTTCCAAGTGTGGTTTAACCACCCGGTTAAGTATCGGAATGAACTCTTTAGCCAAAAAAAGCCGATCCCTACCACCAGCTCCCGAATACTGGACAGCAGCACAATCACCAAAAGCAATTTCTCCATCATCCAATATAAGAAGCACAGAAACCGCTTCTCCTGCCTGACGCAGAGCAGAAAAGCCCGGGGTTTCCGGAACACCTTTGTAAGTAAAACCATCATGTTCCACCCCGTTTTTAATCGCCAATTGATCATCAAAGAAAAATCCTGTTCTTCCCGGAGCACAAATTAGTTGAGCAATCTTCATCATTCTTCCTCCCCGGCACTCTTGTACCACCCTTTAAATCTCTTTAATCAAGGGTTTCTTTTATTCATTAGAGCAAAAAAACAGATCATTCCATAGCTAGGCACGGTTACCCTGGTTTTCCGACTAGCATTCCCTTGCCAATGGCATAAATATCATCAATCACCATCTGAAAACTAACCGGCCTCTTTTCCATCTTGGCCCGCTCAGAGATTTTCTCCCGGTGAAAATCTTTAAGATCCTGAGCTAACGGAAGGTTCCCAAACTCCAGATACCTGACAGCCCCATTTTGATCACGAACTGGCATTACTTTCCCCCGATTATACCTGCTGGGGGCAAATGGTACATCAAGTATTCCAGCCGCAAAAGCCCGGACTGCTCCCAATGCCCAGTCCCCTTCCCCCAAACTTTCCACCCCTTCTAAAAGCGATCTTGTCTCTGCACTGGTAATCCCAATCTCTTCCCTTAATTCATTTGCATCCGGCATCTTCTGATCCTGCAACATGTTAAGAACTTGACGGGTTGCTTTTAAAGCATCGGCATTCGCTTCTTTGGTAGGAACACCAAACGCCTCATGAGGCGTTTTTACAATCACCTTCGTAGCACCAGCAAACGCTGCTGCCGCCGCTCCCCAGGCTATCACACCAAAAGCCTTAGCTTCATCAGGAGGAAACCCTCCCATCCATTGGTGAAAAACAGTAGTAACTTTGACTTTATATCCATACCTTGTCAGATACTCCTCAGTCAAGTATTTCAAACTACGGAGAGCTGCCACATCCTGAATTAGATTACCACATTGACCATAACCAACCGTAATACTTTTTACCCCCTGCTCCGCTGCGAGTAACGCTTCGATGATAGCTATCGCATTCGAAAGGCTGGGCGGGACTAATGTTCCGGTCAGCGGTCCAAAGGGTTCTCTATTTATTGAAATACCGTTTTCCTCATAAAGCCCAGCCAAACGGTCGACATATTGCCAGTAATAGATGGTTGATTCTAACGATATATTCTTAGCATAGGGGATATTATAGGAGATCCCACCACCTTCAAATGCAGTGAACCCCGAAGCAAGGGAAACCTCAGCCAATAGACGGGCATCAGGCGTTCCATGCCTGATCTCCACCGGCCGCTTTACAGCTTCGGTTAATCTCCGGCACTCTTCTACCCCGTGATTCACTACTGGAAGGCCATTTAGCATCGAACGTCCGGCATCGATACTCTCTTCAATCCCTTTCTGTGCTTCCCGATACCGGTTTTGTCTGGTATAACTATCAATTGTGACCGGTAAAAGATCCGCTCCTCCCACCTCTTCTAAATACTTTAGCAGGGCAATCTGATCATCAATCAAGGCTACTCCGGCTCTGGGCTGAGTTAGCACCTCTCCGGCGGCCTCCGCCACTCCCATTCTCTCAGCAAACCGTTTGCCCCGGGGGATCTCCTGATGATAAGTAAAAGCTTCTTTCAGGTCTAATTCTCTACCGGTCTGCCACTGCTGTAAAACTTCTTGACGGACAGCTTCAAACTCCCCTAGAGTCAGGCGTTTATTTCTCAGTTCCGGCATGAAAATCCTCTCCCCTTAATCCTAAATCTTTTTTAAGATCAACAATTGCCTGTTCCGGTGATGTCCCCGGAGGATAAACCCGATCAAAGCCCATCTCTTTAAAGACCTTCTCGACTTCAGGAAAGGAGGCTTTCCCCACAACTAGGTTGCCTCCTACATAAAGGAGAATCCTACCGATTCCTGCTTCTATACATTTAGAGCGCAACCCCCTGCAATCCAATACTCCATGTCCATATAAAGAGGAAACCATAATCACATCGGCCGCAGTCTCGATCGCTGCACTGATAAACTCTTCCTGCGAGACCATTACACCTAGATTAACAACATTAAATCCGGCATTAGTAAATACATATTCCAGAATCTTATTTCCTACGGCATGGACATCCATTCCTATTACCCCCAGAACCAGGGTAGGAACTTTCATTTATTTCCCCTCCTGCCTTTCTCTGCAGTTATCCGCTCAGCGGCTCTTTGTATCAGGGTGGTAGAGCCAACATCAAGTTCATGCCAATAGGGTATAACCTCTTTTTCCCCTGCCATGGCTTTGATCTCCCGGTAACGTTTTATATAAACCAGAAGTAGATCATGATCCTCAATAAACTGCTCCAATTCCTCAGCATCGGTAGCAGTTGTAAAATCCATAATTATCTCATAAATACCTAATTTATCTAAAGATCGCTTTACTACCTGAGCAAATTCGGGGCTGAGCGCAATTAAACCGATCTTTGCCTTCCCGGCAAACCGGTTAAGCCGAAGTAAGCTTTCGGTTTTAGGTTGAGCCGCCACCGGAACTACCTCCTGTTTACCCCCGAGTTTCTTTATTTGTTCACTAACTTCAGAAGAATGCGTGGTTGTGGTCACAACTAAATCAATCTGTTTTAATAAATTCTCCATCCGGTAACCACCCGCTAGAAAATCCTTTAATAATATCGGTACTATATTCAACCGAATATTCTCCCGAAACTGGCGGGTAAAATTATGTAATTGTTCTTGATTACAATCGATAAAAAGCATCCGGACTTTCATTAATGATTCTTCTTTCTCTCGTGCACGCACAGTAGCAAAAGCCACAAACTGTTTAACTGAAAAACCTAGTTCTAAGCATTGATCAAGTACTTGATCAATTAGGCGTAATGCCTTTTCTTTTCTTCCCGCTGGTTTCTTTTCCCGTACTTGGATTTGCCGATCAGCGATGAATGTCCCTCTCCCTTGCTCCACCAAGAGCATCCCTTCCTGTTCTAGTTCTTTAAAGGCCATACTTACCGTATTTCTGCTTACCTCCAAACGGTCAGCAAGCTCCCTTTCCGGAATAAGTCTCTCTCCAGGGAGAAGAATCCCCTCATCTACCAGATTTTTTACTTGTTCCTTAATCTGAAGATATAAAGGGACTCCTGAAGATTTATCAATCTTAATCTTCATCTCTCTCCTCCTCAAGCAATAATCGTTTATAATAATGGATCAATGGTCTAATTGTTAGTTCCACTTTTATTATAAACCTTTTGTTGTTAAGAGACAACATATTATGGAAAATAAATAAGGGTCATGCGACCCTTTTTGTCATCTTAATAATTTGACCAATTTATTGTTTGAGGGAATTGCCTAATTACCTTAGCCAAAAAGACTTGCGGTTCTCTTGCTACACCTACTCCCGGTGGAGTCCCGGTAGCAATAATCTCCTCTGGCTTTAAAGTACAATAAAGTCATGGCCGCACTCCTGTCTCCTTGTGACATTCTATAAAGATGTATAGCTTATGTATGCCAAGTGCACACAAATAGCTTGAACCCGCAATAATAATAATCATCGCACCAGAGGGTAGATTTAAATTATATGAAATAACTAAACCCACAATGGTAAATAACAGGCCTAGCACTATAGCCCAGCCCATCATTTTCCGTAAATTACGGGTAAACAACCCCGCAACAGCAGCTGGTAAGGTAAGAAGAGCAATCACCAGAATCAATCCAACGACTTTAATAAGAATAACCACTGTCAATGCGATCAGGCATAATAATAAAATATAAAGAAAATCTACTGGTAACCCCCGTAGGCGGGCATACTCTTCATCAAAACAGACAAGCAAAAATTGCCGGTAAAAAACCGCAACAATCAGAAGTATGATTAGATCTAAAAGCAAAAGGATCCGTAGAGCGGGACCGGTAACCATCAGAATATTACCAAAGAGAAAACTCATTAGATCTACATTATAGCCAGGAGTCATCGACATGAAAATAATCCCCACTGCCATGCCGACAGCCCAGAGAGCGCCAATTACTGTATCCTCATGCTGCTTGGCTTTTAAGTTAACCAAGCCCAGAAGTATTGCAGATAATAAAGCAGTTACCACCGCACCCACCAGCGGATCCACCCCTAAATAATAAGCAATGCCCATCCCCCCTAAAACCGCATGAGCAATTCCTCCGCTAATAAAGGTAATCCTTCTAACCACCACGTAGGTACCGGTAATACCACAGGCCAGACTAGAAAGCATACCCGCCATTACCGCATTTTGTATAAAGGAATATTTACCTAGTGCCAAAATAAATTCCGTCATTTTTTCACCACACAGATTTTTTATACTTAAGGTTTGTTAACAAAAATCAAATCTCAAAATTAATGTTTTTTATGGGCTAGTCGTCAAAGGCTAACTTTATACGAGCAACCAGCATCGAGATGAGCAAGCCAGCAAATCAAGTAAAGCCACCCATTAACTACAGCAAACACTGGTGTTTAATCATCTCTACTGAGCTTTGGTATAAGTCAGCAATTACTTCTTGGGAGATTTCTTTGGTATTATGAACTAGCAAATTCCGATTAAGGCAAGCGACTTTAGTTACATATGAAGATACAAATCCTAAATCATGAGAGACCATTATGATCGTAACCTTCTTATTTAACTGACTCAGGAGTTCATAAATATCCTGTTCCACTCGGTTATCAACACTTGATGTTGGTTCATCAAGAATCAATAATTGAGGTTTAGCAGCCAGTGCCCTCGCAATAAGTACCCGCTGTTTTTGGCCACCCGAAAGTTCACCAAATCGATAATCTGCTAATTTTTTCACTCCCACCGCATTCATCGCCTCATAAGCTGCTGTGTAATCCTCTGCTAAATAACGGGGGAATAAGCTGCCCGTTGATAGCCGTCCCATCAGAACCACTTCAAGAGCAGAAACCGGAAAATCTTTATTAAATTCCCCGTGTTGTGGTACATACCCGATTAAATGCCGGGCTTTACTGGGAGCTTGGTCGAAAACTTTTATTGATCCCCCTACCGGTTCTAGGAAACCCAGGATCAAACGGAGAAGAGTAGTTTTACCCCCACCATTAGGACCAATTACAGCTAAAAATTCTCCTTCATCCACCTCGAGATTAATATCTTTCAGAATTAAACGGCTATCATAAGCAAAATTTACTCCGCGCAGTTCTAAAACTTTTCCCATCATTTTAAAGCTCCTTTTTAATCACCGCTGCAATTCTCCGGAGGTTATTCATATAATCTTCAGCCAGAGGATCAAGCGGGATAACCTTACCTTCTACCGCCCGGGCAACAGACTCCGCTGCCTTTGTATCAAACTGAGTTTGAACAAAGATTACTCTAATCCCCTCCTGTTTGGCCTGATCAATAACCTTCGCCAGTTCCCGGGGTCCTGGTTCCTTCCCCTCAATTTCAATGGGAATCTGTTTCAGACCATAACGATCAGTTAAATACCCCCAGGATGGATGGAAAACCATTAGTTTTTTTACCGGAAGGCTCTCAAAAGTTTCAGTAAGTTCCCCGTGGAGTTGATCAAGATCGCCTTGAAACTCTCGAAGATTTTGTTCATAAAAGGCCTTGTTTTCAGGATCAGCAGCCGATAGCTCCCGACAAATCGTCTCTACCTGTATCTTTACCAATAGGGGATCCAACCAGATATGGGGGTCTTTTACTTCCTTATTCTCAGATAATTTGTTATCTTCATGTTTATTCTCCGGTTCTAGCTCATTATGGCTATGCGCCCCTTCCATCTTCCTGAGAGTAATCCCCTCTCTGGTATCTACTATTTTTAGCTGTGGGTTAAGCGACTGGATCTTCTTGATCCAGACAGTCTCAAAAGGTACACCAATTTGAAAATAAAGGTCAGCCTCTGTCAAGGCTACCATTTGTTTAGGCAAAGGTTCGTAAGTCGCTGGGTTCTGCCCGGGGCCCACCATTACTGATACCTTTACTTTATCCCCACTTATTCTTTCTACAAAATACTTCTGTGGCAAAATACTAACAAATACATTTAACTGTCGCCTAGGTTGAGCAAGATGAGAAACTATATTACCTTTACCCATCAAAATCAAAAATATCAGTAAAAACATTAATAGTAAAATATACTTCCAAACACCACTCTTAACTTTTTCCATTGAAACCCCTCCAAAAATTTCTACCTAGAAAATACAGCTCGAAACTCGTCTCAGTCTCAC
>DIPO01000047.1:25922-31901 GCA_002427045.1 Firmicutes bacterium UBA5486 | reverse complement strand
GACAACGCAAAAAGCCCTATACACGAGTGACGAGCTACGAGATGTATATATAAGGAGGGGGTTAATTGTTCAGTGAAAATAACCCTTACAAACGTTACCGGCAAACTCAGGTAGAAACTGCCGGGCCTCTTGAATTAATAATAATGATGTATGATGGAGCCATTCGTTTCTGCAATCAGGGGAAAATAGCAATTGAAGAGAAAAACTTTACTCAAGCTAACAAACTGTTGCAGCGGGCTCAGGATATTATTGATGAATTAAATATTAATTTAAATATGGAGGCCGGTGAAATAGCGGTTAATCTGCGTACTTTATACGAGTTTATCAGTAGTAAGCTAGTTGAAGCTAATATAAAAAAGGATATTTCGCTTCTTGAACAAATGATTGAGCTACTTACTACTCTCCGTAGTTCATGGGTTGGGCTTCAAGCTGCACAGAAACAGACCGCTTCAGTAGGAGAGTAATATGGAAGATGGAATTAACCTTAAGAAAGAGTATCATTTGTTGGAAGAGTGCTATGATCAGCTAAATGAAGTGATAAAAGATGATAATGCTGATCCCCGACGAATTACTGAACTGGTGGATGAGTCTGAACGGATTGTCAAATCGCTTGCTTCTAAGATTGAATCTTCTGGAATTAAGGATCAGGATGAAGCAGAGATCTTGCAAGCGATAAAAATCAAGGCTGATGCCATAGTTAATTTATTACGTGAGGAAATGGCCTCAATAACGGAGTTGTTCTTAAATTTAAAAACCGGACGCCAGGCTTTAAATGCCTATGATATACCGCAGATTGGTTTAGGGTATACTGAAGGAAAGTTTGTAGATCGAAAAAAATAAAGAGGTGGGGTGATTTACCCCACTTTTTTATTATAAAAATTTCTAATAAATCTTCTAATTTGCTTGCATAATTTTATATTTTAGGTATAATGATCATAAAGGTGTCTTGGTTTGGCGTTCATAGGAGGGATACCTAGGTATCAGAACGGATTTAACCCGGACAAAATTATCCTTAGGAAGGGAAGTAGAGTTTTTAATGGTTTATGAGGACAAAACACTGGTATGTAAAGAATGCGGTCAGGAGTTTCCGTTTACCGCAGGTGAGCAGGAGTTTTATGCTGAGAAGGGTTTCACTAACGAACCGGCTCGTTGTAGAGATTGCCGTCAACAGAGAAAACAGAGAGGTCGGACTATGACGGAGGTTGTTTGTGACAATTGTGGAGTAACTACCCAAGTGCCTTTTACGCCTTCCCAGGACAGACCTGTATACTGTAAAGCATGTTATGATGCCATGAAAGCGGGCTGAGTTTATTAACTTTAGTATATTGGCGATGAATAATCGCTAAGATATAAAAACCCAGTCTTTAAGGTCACTTGTTGCTGGCTAATGAAATGATTTGCCAAAATACCTCCTCTGCCTCCAGAGGGGGTTATTTTATTTTTATAATAAAATATTTAGAGCATGAGTATAATTATAGAACTCACATTACGTATCCTTTAAGAAAAAGTCAAGCGATATAAAAACTAGATGGAAATATAAAGACCAGCTAAATTCGGAAGGTTAAGGAAGTGAGTAGTTTAAGCATGGAGGAATTATTTGGCCGGTTTTAGGTTAAAATAATTGTGTAATCTGGGAAAAAGGGAACAAACTGATTGTTAAAACGTTTTATATTTATAGAAGAGATATTTTCCCAAAAAGATAAAGGATTATTTCATCGGAAAGGGAATATATCTTATATAACCAGGTAGTTGCTCATGCTGGCTACCAAGTCGCTCATACCGGTTACCTTAAAGTGATTTATTAACTAAGCCGGATGAATCGACACTCTTTGAAGCTAAATAGGTACAATTGTATAAGGGAGGTGGGAGATGAAGATTTAGCCTTATTACATCCGGTTAAGCTCGTCCACCTCCCGTTTATTTTTAAGCAACACAGTATTTTACTTCCATTACTTTTACGGGACGAATAATCGGATACAAATCACTAATACTACAGGTGGTTTATCCTCAAAAGCAGTGGAAGGAGTGTATAAGATGGAGATTAAAGTATATGGAAAAAATTTGGAGGTTACTGATGCTCTTCGTCAGTATGCAGAAAAAAAGGTGGGGAAGATTAGTAAGTTCTTTGCCCATGAACCTCCGGCAGCTCAAGTCACTTTTTCCATCGAACGGGGTATTCATATTGTTGATATTACCCTTTCAGTTAATGGACTTTTACTTCGCGGGGAAGAAAAAAGTTCGGATATGTACCATTCAATTGATGGTGCTGTAGACAAAATTGAACGTCAAATCCATAAATATAAAACTAAGATTAATAGAAAACTGAGGGAAGAAAATCGGATCATCTCGCCTATACCTAAGGGTACAGTTGAGGAAACCGCCGAACCGAAAATTGTCCGTACCAAAAGATTTGCGATTAAGCCTATGCATGTTGAAGAAGCTGCAATGCAGATGGAGCTATTGGGACATGATTTCTTTGTTTTCTTCAATTCCGAATCTGAAGAAGTAAATGTAGTATATAAGCGGAAAGATGGAAATTACGGATTAATTGAACCAGAATTCTAAAATAAACGATTTTAAATAATAGAGATTGCAAGAAGCTGGTCTTGACTTATGTTAAGACCAGCTTTTTTCATCTAAAAGTATTCATTAATATAATTGATGGCTTTGGGAAAGAGGGCCTGAAGCGAGGGGAGGAGTTCTGGAGAGATTATTTCCAGTTCCTTATTTAGCTGTTCGTCTCCGGGAAAGGCACTACCGGTGATTAGACGGGTCAGAGCACCGATGGAACAACGAATTTGTACATCAGCTGTGGGCACTTTTAAAATCCGCATCTGGCCTTCTTTAAGATTAAGTTGATAGATCCCATTATTCTCGGGAAGAAGAGGATCAGAAACTTCTAAAGTAGCCTGGAAATCGATTGGAGGATAAACGAGTGTTTCCAGGGCTTTTTGCAGATTGGTAATTCTCCCAAGGATCATCGGGAGAGTCTTAACCGGAAGGAATGATGGTGGCAGATTACTTTTTTCTGGTGCAATCCAAACCAGGGCATTTTGCGGATTATCTACCGAGAGTTGGCGGAGCAAATCCTTTCCTAAAGAAGGATGAGTATAAGCAAGCTCTCTTATAAACAACTTTTCTTGATTGGCTTTTGTAAGAGTTAGGGCATAGGCTGCTGGTTCCAAATCTTTATTAGATAAAACCCAGACTTTACCACCATCCATAAAGTGGTCTTTTAACAGGCACTCCCAATCGTTTTGTTCTCTGATTAATGCACCATCAAATTTCTTCTCCCAATTATTATAGATCTTTTCTAGTAGATGATAATCAGATTCTGCTGAAAATAAAGAAAAATTAGGGTGAGAATCTTCTATCGTTAAGAAAGGAATTCTATAAAGCTCATGTTGGCAGTAGATCCCCCAGCCTAGGCGGGTATAGAATTGAAGATTAAAAGGCATCAGAAAAGTAAAAAAGATATTATTTGCTGCTAAATGCCTGAGGGCATAGGTAAGAAGCTTTTTAGCTAATCCTTGATTACGAAATGCGGGTTTGGTAGCAAGGGCGATTAAGTAAGCAGAAGGATAAGTATGTTTCCGGATCCTAACCTTTCTGGGCGAAAGATGTAGACTGGAAAGTAGTAAACCGTTCGAAAAGAGGCCCAACCCATCTTTCGCCTGAAAGCGATGTTCAAAATACCAGTCTAAAAAGGCAGAACTATCTTCAAAACACTCTTCCCATAGGCATCGGGCCTGGTTCATATCTGCTGTTGTTAATGTTCTAAGAGAGAGCATCTCTTAGCTATCCTCAACAACTAGGTATTTTTCGATCATGCATAAAGGATGATATCTTTTTTTTGATTGACGAAGGCCGGGGATGCCCATATCATCTTCGCGATTAATATATTTAGTATTAGGCCATTCATTTTTTACAAAGAATTGGTTAATCGCAGCATAGATCCCTGAAAATTCGGGATTTGCTTTTTCAAAATGAATTAAAGCCGTATTTTTATTAAGCCGGCTTCCAATGGCAAAAGCCTGAATTTTTCCTTCAACGCGAATAACCCCGCCTTTGAGCGCGAGGGCAGAGAAGTTTTCTAAAGCTTCCTTTAGAGCCAATCTTTCTTCTTCAATTTCTGGACTGTTCTTCTTATCAGCAGCCCATTGATGGTAGAGCTCAATACAACCCTGGACATCTTCGGGAGTTAATGAATTATAGGAAAACTGGTAATCTTGGCGGAAGCGATTAATATGATTCCTTTTTTGCTGATATTTGCGGCCTCTTAATTCGATTAAATCTTTAGTCCGGTATAAATAATCCCAGATTTCGCGTTCCGGGGTAATCTTATATTTATCTTTAGGAAAATAGGAAAGCATGTTGGCAGGAATTGCTCTAAAAACTGCTGGTTTATTTCTTTCATGGAAGACTGCTGAAACCTTGTTAAGGATTGGTATAGGGTCAAGGGTAGGACGAATAAGCGGAGGAAGAGCATAGGTTGCTCCACGAAAAGTACAAAGTAGAATACAGTAATCTTGATCTAGAGCCATTTTAACCTGGTATGAATTACGCCAGATAAATAAGGAAGCAAAAGAAAGATCAGAGACTTCAATGAGATGGTTCCGGGTAAAAGCAGTATATTTAGAGAAATCATCTAGAGTAACATTATGGAAATTAATAATAAAACCCCCTCTGTTTTATAAAATCCCCACTCAGTATTAAGGGGATTATTATTTGAGGAAATTGCATAATTGCCTTTAATAATAAATTATGCAATGCTTTAATAGCAAGAGAGAATTGCACTCTGATATTTTATGGTTAAATCTTAAAGCAATGGATTATGCAATTCCTTAACTATTATATAATGTTCCCGTGGTTAAGAAAAGGGGGTTACATCAAGTTACTTGTTATCCTTTTGGTTTAAAGAGTAAAGCAACGAGAAAACCAAAAACAATGGCTGAGGTGATGCCAGTACTAGTTAATTCAAACATTCCGGTTAATACACCAATGATCCCGGTTGTTTCTGCTTCGGCAATAGCTCCTTTGGCTAAAGCATTACCAAAACTGAGGATTGGCATGGTTGCTCCTCCGCCGGCAAAATGGATTAATCGATCATAAAGGCCTAAACCACCGAGGATGCCTCCTAAAACTGTTAAGAAAGTAAGGAGTTGTCCCAGGTTTAGCTTAGTAAGATCCCAAACAACCTGAGTAATAAGACAGATCAAACCTCCGACCCAAAAAGCATTAAAATAGATATTCCAGTTCATTAAGAAATCTCCTTTCTGATGGAAAAAGAAAGACTTTCTAAAATCAGATTTTCCCAAAAAAGCGGGGATTATACCAGGAAACCTTCGGGAAATGGCAATTTACAAAACAGAAGATTTGCTGTTACTTTCCTTTAAATTACTTTTATGGATTTCGTAATCCCTTCTTCCTTTGATTGTTACCATAATAAGGTATGATAGTATTGAAAGAAAAAAAGGAGGTAATATTCATGAAGAAATGTCCAGATTGTCAAACAAATCTTAAAGGGTGGGAGAGCTTCTGTCCTAAGTGCAGTAATGATTTATTTGTTAAAGTGCACGAGGCGACAAAAACCCGAAAGTGGAGATTTTTCTAAAAAAATCTCCACTTTTTTTTCTCTTTTTTTTTATATTAAATTCCTCAGTTATAACTGCTAAAAAATATAAAAAACTAATTACTTCTTTCTTACAAAGACCTCTCCTAATTTGTTGCTCCTCGATCGTTACTCGTATTGATTAATAGCCTATGTAAGTTTATCCAATATTTTAATATATTTCTAAAGATACTTCCTTGCTTATAATTTATGTAGAGTTTCCAGTAAAGCTAAATGTGTAGTTACATTAATTTTATTAGTTTTATCAGTAAGAACAGTATTAAAAATTATAGTTAGGAGGAACCTACTAACGGGCTTTTTGCGTTGTCATTGATTTTTTCTGTCCCTGCACAATATATTGATAGCCT
>DIPO01000047.1:19084-25859 GCA_002427045.1 Firmicutes bacterium UBA5486 | reverse complement strand
TCCCTGCACAATATATTGATAGCCTAATACAAGCCCAACACTATATATTGTGTTGGGACCTTTTAAAAAGGACACAACGCAAAAAGCCTACTAACAGGAGTTTATAAATTTAATCCATATAGGGAGGTTTAAAGAGTTTGCCCAGAACGAAGAGGAGTAAAAGACGGGTTTCTTCCTTTAATCTTTGGATTCGTTGGCTGTTTGTGTTCTTGATTATACTGGGATTAGCTGGCACCATCCTAGTTTTATATAATCCATTTATCGAAGAAATTGACCTGCATACTCTCTTACAGGCTAATCTACGGGCCTCGAAAATTATCGACCATAATGGTGAAGAGATTGTTACTCTTAGTCCCAGCAGGGTGATCTGGACTCCCCTTGAAAAGATTCCTTTATTTTTACGTCGGGCAGTTATTATTGTAGAGGATCGCCGGTATTACGAACATAAAGGAGTAGATTTTAAAGGGATAATAAGGGCATTTTATTATAATATCCTTTACCGTCAAAGAGTGCAAGGCGGTAGCACCATCACTCAACAGCTGGCCAAGAATCTTTTGCTCTCCAATAAAAAGACAATTTCCCGGAAACTACTAGAGATTGGTTATGCAGTAGAAATTGAAAGAAAATATAATAAAGATGAGATTCTTGAATTTTATCTTAATGATATTTATTTTGGCCATGGAGTCTATGGAATAGAAGGGGCTGCCCGTTTTTATTTTGCCAGAAGTATCTGGGAGCTGACTTTAGATGAGCAGGCGCTGTTAATAGGCTTAATCCGGGGCCCGGAAATATATTCACCCTATAGGTATCCGGAGAGGGCTCTGGAACGGCGTAATTTAGTTTTAAGCACATTATATAATCAAAGGTTCTTATCGCAAAAGGAGTATGAGCAGTTAACTGCTAAACCCTTAGAAGTTCAAGAAAATCCTACTTATTTAAGTAGGGGAGGGTATTTTGCGGATTATATTGAGGAGGCCTTGAGGGATGAATATGGTTGGTCCTCTAGGTATATTAGAGCTGGAGGGCTAAGAATCTATACTACCCTGGATTCTTTTATACAAAGAATTGCGGAGGAGACAGTTGCCTCTCTACCACAAGATGAAAATGGAGGCCCTCAGGGGGCGTTGGTAGCACTAAATCCTAAAAATGGTGAGATCTTGGCAATGGTAGGAGGAAAAAACTATCGGTTTTCCCGGTATAACCGGGCGGTGCGAGTCAGGCGGCAGATTGGGTCTGCAATCAAACCGCTTATTTTTGCTGCGGCAGTAGAAGCTGGGTTTACTACTGAGACCAAGGTGGTAGATGAACCTGTAACTTATATGATTAATGGAAAACCATGGAGCCCGCAGAATTTTGATGCTAAATACCGGGGAGTGATTCCTCTACGTGAGGCCTTAGCCTGGTCGGTGAATACAGTCGCGGTCAGATTGGTTGATGAGTTAGGCGTAAAACAGGTCTTCCCCTTTGTAAAACGGATGGGGCTACCTTTGGTAGAGAAAGGGGTTAGAAATGATCAAGCATTGGCTCCGCTGGCACTGGGCGGGCTCACAGAGGGTGTTACCCCTTTGGAACTTTGCGGTGCTTTTACTCCTTTGGCCAATCAAGGGCTTAAGTCGAAACCGGTGGGGATTATCCGGGTTGAAGATAGTAAGGGTAGATTATTAAGACGTGGTAGTTTTCGACAGGAAGCAGTAATTTTAGCAGAGACAGCTCGTATGGTAACAGCAATGATGCAGGAAGTAATAACTTACGGGACGGGAATCAGGGCAAACCCGGGTAGGCCGGCAGCAGGTAAGACTGGAACAAGTAATGAGAATACGGATGCTTGGTTTGTCGGCTATACCCCCGACTTATTGGCAGTTATCTGGATTGGTAATGATGACCGGAGTCCTTTACGGATTGACGGGCAGATTATCGGGGGCGGAACAGCTGCTGAATATTGGGGAAGTTTTATGCGTCGCGCTTTAGTCAGAAATACGGTTAAAGAATTTTGAATTATAGAACGAAAAGAAGGATTACCCGTATATTTATGGAAAGTAAGAACAATTATTTTCTATTAATCTCCGCCTGGTCAGAAGTAATGATAGCGGTAGTAGGAGGGGTATAAATGATTATTGTTGGTGAGCGGATTAATACTAGCCGGAAACGGATCGAACCGGCAGTACGCGAAAAGGATGCCGGGTATATAAAAGAAGAAGCCCGAAAGCAAATGGAAGCGGGGGCTGATTATATAGATGTGAACTGTGGGACGCTAGTAGAAGAAGAGGTTGAAAGACTAGCTTGGTTGGTTCAGGCTGTTCAGGAAGAAGAGGCAATCCCGCTCTGCCTTGATTCCCCAAATCCAGAAGCAGTCAGGGCAGCATTGAAAGTCTGTAAAGGCAAGCCGCTGGTTAATTCTATAACCTTGGAGAAAGAGCGGTTTTCTGCGCTTTTACCGCTGCTTAAAGAGTATGAAGCTTCAGTGGTTGCACTTACTATGGATGATCAAGGGCTTCCTGAAACAATAGATGACCGCCTTCGTCTAGCGGAAGGGTTAATTACTAATCTTACAGGAGCCGGGGTTCGTATCGAAGATATTTATCTAGATCCTTTGGTTCGTCCGGTTAGTACTGATCCACAGAATGCCTTACTTCTGATTGAGACGATTAGAATATTCCGGGAAAAATGGCCGGAGGTCCATATTATCTGTGGACTTTCAAATATATCATATGGTTTTCCACTACGGAAATTCATTAACCAGGCTTTTTTGGTCTTGGCACTTCAGGCGGGGCTCGATGCGGCAATTTTAGATCCTTTAGACCAGAATTTAATGGGGTTATTATATGCCTCGCAGGTATTACTAGCTAAAGATGAATTTGGGATGAATTATATCCGTGCCTATCGTGAAGGGAAAATAGGGATTTAATCTTAGAACATTTAGCAGTATACATCAAAAATTTACAACCCCTTCTACTTGGGGGTTGTGTTTTTTGTTACCAAGTATTAACGCGATTTGCTATTTAAGCCGGAATTGGCTTGGTAAATGGTTTTATCGGGAAAAAGGATGCATTTTGATACCTTTTTACCATTTTTCTTTGATATAGTATATAACTTCACTGTTGACGAGGGATCAAAGTAATTTTAAAATAAATTGAATCATATTATTATTTAAAAGTCTCAAGGAGGTTAATTATGGTTTTCAAACGATTGTTGAAGATCACTTTACTGGCGGGGATTTTGTTCTTCCTTACTTCTCCGGCAGTCATTGGCCCGCTATTGGGTAATCCCCAGCAAGAGCTGGCAAGTGATCCATTATTAAAAATAGAGGGTTTTATTCTTGAACATAATCCAGGAATCCCTAGAAGAGATCTGGAAGAAATTACAATTGCAGTTTTAGAGGCAAGCATGGAATATGAGGTGGATCCTTACTTAATAGCCTCTTTAATAGCTGCTGAAAGTAGTTTTCGAAAAACCGCAGTCTCTCGCAAAGGGGCTCGGGGTTTGACTCAACTGATGCCGGACAAGTGCCATGATCTTGATTGGAAAGATATTAAATCCAATGTTTCGCGTGGTACGGAATACTTTTCGCAACAACTTCAGCGTTTTGGTACTATCCCTTTAGCTCTGGCTGCCTATAATGCCGGACCGACAAGAGTAGCCCGTTCTACAGAATGGCCCAGAGAGACCCGGTTATACGTTAAAAAAGTGACTGGATATTATCAGGACCTGGCAAGTTTTAGTAATTAATTGAGGGAATTGCATGAAAAGAGCCCACTTTCTTTGACTGTTGAAAGTGGGCTCTTTTATTCTCCTTTGATTATTCTACCGCCACCAATGAGAAGATTCCCATCGTAGATTACAAGGGCTTGACCGGGAGTGATCGCTCTCTGGGGCTGGTCAAAAGTACATAAGAGGGTGGAATTATCAATCATTCTAATAGTACAAGGTGCCGGTGAATGGTTATAGCGGATTTTAGCAGAGACTTTCATGCTACCTTCCAGTTTTTCAAAGGGCATAAAATTCAACTGCTGGGCATATACTTTGCTCTGGAAAACATCCTCATTATCACCAAGGACCACTTCATTAGTAGCGGGGCGAATCGCAATGACATAGAGTGGCCTGCCAACTGCGATGCCTAATCCTTTACGTTGCCCGATTGTATAGTGAATGATTCCTTTATGCCTACCTAATATTTCTCCATTTTTATCAACAAAGTTTCCGGGAGGACTCGGGGTAGTCGTCTTTTCCTCAATATATTTTCCATAATCATGATCAGGGATAAAACAGATCTCTTGACTATCAGGTTTGGTAGCGACTGCCAGTCCAATTTTTTCCGCAAGCTTACGTACTTCTTCCTTAGTATAATCACCCAAAGGCATCAAAGTATGGGCTAATTGGTCCTGGGTTAGGGAATAAAGGGCATAGGTTTGATCTTTGGCTAAAGTAGCAGCTTTTTTCAGCTGATAGCGGCCGGTTTCCGGTACTTTCACAATCCGGGCATAATGACCGGTTGCTATATATTCAGCCTTGATCTGCAATGCTTTTTGGAGTAGAGCTTCCCATTTTACATAATGATTACAGGCAATACATGGATTCGGAGTTCTACCTTGCTTGTATTCTGCTACAAAGTAATCAATTACATGTTGTTGAAATTCATCCTGAAAATTTAATGTATAATGAGGGATGCCAATCTTCTGACAGACTCTTCGGGCATCTTCAACCGCGGTTAATCCGCAGCAGCCTTCTGATTCATCTTCAGGAGAATCAGAAGGCCAGATCTGCATGGTAATACCAATTACTTCGTAGCCTGCTTTAGTAAGCAAGTAAGCCGCTACTGAGCTATCAACTCCGCCTGACATTCCTACTACAACTCTGGTATTTTTCAAATTTTCACCCCAAGTATTTTCTATAATAAATTCTCTTATACTATTGATCTTCCGTTTGCTTGGGTGGTACTAATCCGTCAATCTTCAGCTGATTTTTTTGGGCATAATCCCAGAGTGCGGCCTGCAGAGCTTCTTCTGCGAGGCAGGAGCAATGCATTTTAACTGGTGGTAGCCCGTCTAATGCATCAGCTACAGCTTGATTAGTGATTTTTAAAGCTTCTTCAACGGGTTTGCCTGTTACTAGTTCTGTCAGCATCGAACTGGTAGCAATGGCGGCACCACACCCAAAGGTTTTGAATTTGGCTTCACGAATGATATTATCTTCAATTTTTAAATAAATTTTCATAATATCGCCGCATCGCGGGTTACCAACAGTACCTATGCCATCGGCATCTTCAATTTCTCCAACATTTTTCGGGTTCATAAAATATTCCATTACTTTTTTGCTATACATTATGCTCACCTCATGTCTAATTTAAGAGATTACCCAATTGGCTGATTAAAGTTACGTTATTTTATTTGTTTTTTTCATTTTTGATAAAATCTTCGTAAAGCGGAGACATTTCCCGCATTTTCTGAACAATGGCTGGTAGCTTAGTTAATAGCATTTCCACGTCTTTCATCGTATTTTCTTCCCCTAAAGTAAAACGGATGGAACCATGAGCTTTTTCGTGGGAAAGTCCCAAAGCAAGAAGAACATGAGATGGATCAAGAGAACCGGAGGCACAAGCGGAGCCGCTGGATGCGAAGATCCCTTCCATATCCAATAAGAGCAAGAGAGATTCTCCTTCTACAAAGTCAAAGGAAAAGTTTGCATTATTAGGGAGACGCTGCTGATGATCACCATTTAATTGTGCGTAAGGGATTGTATCATGAATCCCTTCAATCAGGCGATCTCTTAAAGCCTTAATTCTAAAATTTTTTGCCTCTAAATCTTGGTAGGCAAGTTCCATGGCTTTGGCCAGGCCAACAATGCCTGGGACGTTTTCTGTCCCTGCTCGTCTACCTCGTTCTTGGGCTCCGCCATGGAGCAGGGGAGGGAGTTTTATTCCCCGCCGGATAAAAAGAACGCCTATTCCTTTAGGGCCATAAAACTTATGCCCTGATAAGGAAAGCAGGTCAATATGGTGTTTATTTACATCAATCGGTACTTGGCCAACGGCTTGTACAGCATCAGTATGAAACACGATTCCGTGTTCTTTTGCAACTTTACCAATCTCGGCAATTGGCATTATAGTACCGATTTCATTATTAGCATACATAATCGAAATTAGAATCGTACTCTTTTTAATGGCTTTTTCCACTTGTTCTGGATTGATCAGGCCGTTATTATCAACATCAAGATAAGTTACTTCATAGCCGTGTTTCTCTAAATAATGGCACGGATTAAGTACGGCATGATGTTCAATTTTAGTAGTGATAATGTGGTTTCCCTTGTCTTTTAAAGATTCAGCAATTCCTTTAATGGCCCAGTTATCAGATTCAGTTCCTCCTGAGGTAAAGAAGATCTCTTGGGGCTGGGCTCCTAAAATCTTGGCAATGGTTTCTCTGGATTCTTCGACTGCTCTTTTACTGGTTTGAGCAAATTGGTAAATGCTGGACGGATTACCGTAGTTTTGCGTAAAAAATGGTAACATTGCTTGTAAAACCTCGGGTTTAACTTGGGTAGTAGCCGCATGGTCAAAGTAGATCATTTTGGTAAGCCTCCTTGGAAAACAATTATTGATCGCTATAAAGCAGGTATAATCAGCATTTTTTAATTCCTAGTTAATCAGTCGGAATACTAGAAACAGAATACCACTCTCTTTTCTCTTTGTCAATTCATTTCTTGGTTAAGCTTTTTGCGTTGTGTCCTTTAAAAAAGGTCCCAACACAAAATATAGTGTTGAGCTTGTATTAGGCTATCAATA
>DIPO01000047.1:0-18989 GCA_002427045.1 Firmicutes bacterium UBA5486 | reverse complement strand
TATATTGTGTAGGGACAGAAAAAATCAATGACAACGCAAAAAACCCTAGTTAAAACTCTGATTAAAGTGTTGGAGAGGGGAGTAGCTAATTATCACCACATTGAAGTGATAAGAGGCGGTTTCAATGTTATTTTATTAACTATGTAATTTAAATTACAAGTTTGGCAATAACACTCATTTTCAGGATTAAATTGGCACTTATCTAAGCTTTCCTCCTAAATCCTTATGGAAACAATGTTTTACATTTCTAATTAAAAATGGTAATTTAAACTAGATTATGAAAATAAAAGCTATAAGTTGTGATTTAAGGAATTGTATAATTCAATTATTCAATATCAACCACATATTTGAAGTTCTGAATTTGAGGCTTATTGATCTATACCATGGAAAACGTTATCGCAATCTTCCACAATTTCCCATGATGTCCATGGATGTCACAAATTCAGACTAATATATTGATATCCCTACTAGTAATTGTCTAACCTTGGAAATTACCTCGAATAATAGTTAAACACCATATTGTTTAAAGGAATGCTAAAGATAATTATGCAACTCCCTCAATCGTTATACTTTAAGACTTTTGACAAAATTAGTTACGGAGTCAATCGGCACTTCAAAACAATGGGAGGAAATAATAAATAAAAATAAAGGAATATACGAGACAAATAACTCCTTAACTAACTTTATTAAGGAGGAAAGAAGGGATCGGTTTGAAAAGAAAAATTTACAAAATAACATTATTATTTGTTTTAATGTTCTATGCTTTTTCTCAAATATCTTTTGGGGCTACAAAAATATATAATATGAAGTTTTTAAGAAAGGAAATAAAGAAAACGTACACTATGTATCTTCCTGCTAATTCTCCCCTTTCCGGAACATATGAACAAGTGAATACATCAATCAACGGTATAAATAACCTAGTTATTCGTAACTATCCAATAAGGGTTAAATGTGATGTTTGGATTCAAAATACGGGGGGATCCACTGATAACACTCCGTATTTCAGAGTATTCCGTTGTAATAAGAATGGAAACCTTATATCTTCAACTCCTCTGGTAAGCGCTTCAGGCAAGAATATTAATCAAACTAAATTTTTTACGATACCCGCCAATGAAGGGATTAAAGTTCAAGTTTATACAGGTAAATATACGACAGAAACTTGGCACTTTGGAATTATTGTTATTCCTTGGCCCCCTTATGTATTACCTATAACGTATCCAACATATGAATCAAAAGGATTTCAATGTTCCTATACCTTTGATTATATGTATGACGAAGCAAGTTCCGATCAACCAATTAAACCTTGGTTCTCATCGGGGAATGGAATTTATCTACAAGGAGGAAAAACCTATACCAAGCTTGATAATATTCAACTAAACTGGGATTCTCCTCAAGATAATGGTACTAATTATAATGGTTTTTTACATCTAAGCGGGATTAAAGATTATCAAGTATATATTGATGGTGTTCCGAAGAGCGATTGGTTGGAAGGAAATACAATCAACATGTTACTTAATACCCTTGCCCAAAACAAGGAATATAAAATCGCCATAAAAGCTCGGGATTTTGAAAACAACGAAAGTGTTTTAGGGGAAGAAACTATTTTAATAATTGACAAAACAGCTCCAACTGTACCTGGAAAGCCAATGGTTAACGGTTCTATTAACGGGTTTATTTCTGCTACAAATATCACTTGGACTTGGGATAGTAGTATGGATTTAGGTTCTGGTATAAAAGGGTACAAAGTTTATGTAAACAACATAACTAATGGACCAATTATTGCCAATGGTGAATTTTGCCTATCGAATTCTTACAATCATGATGTAGTTGATGGTTCAATGTATACTTGTAAAGTAGTAGCAGTAGATAATTTAGGATTTGAAAGTAATGAATCACCTTCTACATGTATTATTATAGATAATTCTGTACAGGGTGTTGTATTGCCTGATTATCCCGTTCATCTTGTTAAAAAAACATAGAAACATCTTGGTGCAATTTTTAATTGGAAAAGTATTAATGAGGGTAATGGAGTTGGTATTAAGGAATATGAATACGCTATTACGGAAACAAACCAAAAACCTATTGATAGTAAAATTCTAAAAACCACTAAAACGAAGGTTGAATTGGAAAATGTAGTGACAGATAACACATACTTTTTTTGGGTTAGAGGCGTTGACCACTTGGATAATAAAAGTTTTTGGACTAGTTACGGACCTTTCCCAGCATTTAAGTTTCTAGGTCCAGAAAATAGTTTGCTAACAAATAAATTAGGACAAACCTTTAATGTTATACAAAGATACCCCATAAAAGGTGAGAACCTTGCTTTTAAGGTTAATTACAAAAAAACAACAGATAGTATACCAGAAAAAAGCGACGCCTTTCAGGATGAATCTATTATGAACTTCCCCTCCGAAGGAGAATGGGAATGGTGGCTGGAGATTGCCGAGTATGACCAGGGGATTTTAATACCAGGATCTGAGCAAGTAACGGAGACTCGTACCCTATTTATAGACCAGACAGCGCCTACTGGTGATTTCGGTTTTAAATCTCTAACCAATAAGGAACTTTCGAGCCATACCAATAACGAAAATATAAAACTTTCCCCACTTGCAGTTACTGATAAATCCGGAGTAGTTAATTCCGGACTTAAAGGGATCTATCTTTGGAATGGTAGGACACGCCCAAGCGACTTTTACCCTGTAGAGCTAGCTGATTTACCGGATGCCATTAATGGAAATATTCTTTCTCCATTGGCAACTGGTGCTCAAGGAGTATATATAGAGATTGCTTCTAGTTTAGAGAGCCCGCTTTTTGAAGAAACAATTGAGGAAATTCCGTGGAGATTATCTAGTGGTAGTGATGGAGAGCGGAGCGTATCTATGGAAATAGTAGATCTAGCTGGTAATATCTCTATTCCGGTGGAAAAAAGCATAACCATTGATACGACTCCACCGGCGGACCCCACTTTTACTCCTTGCACTTTTGATGGTTCCAAGCTTGTTTTTAATTGGTACCTCCTTGATAAGGATGCCGATCTTGAAGCCTTTTATGTTAAACAAGTAGATGGGAGCATAGAAAGAGTAGCCAAAGTTCAGGATGAACATATTAATAATCAATACAACGGTAGTTTTGAAATTGTAATCGATTATGAAAACGCTCAACAATACAATCAACCGGTAAAAATTGAAATATACGCCACGGATCTGGCGGGTAACAAATCAGCGGTTGTAAATTTCACTGGCTATACTAAAGCTAAATTAGGAGAAGAGGGTATTTTAACCGCAGGTTATAACGAGGAATACAAACACTATTTTACTTTGCCTGTCACCGGAGGAATTGCCAAAGAGCAAACCCTGGAAATATCAAAAGACCCAAATTTTGAGACCATTGACAAAATTGTTCGACTTGAAGCTGATGATCTCTTTGTTGTTTCTGAGCTTAACCCCCATGGTGAATACTTTTACCGGTTAGTAGCCACTAATCATGATGGAGTGCGGACGTTAGGATTAGGCAAAAAATATAATGTTCCTAACCAACCGCCACCCACACCGGAAAATCTAAGCCCCGTTGGTTTTGCTTCCACCGATGTGAAATTTATCTTCAATAAAGTAAATGAAGACTCTGATGGGGATAGCCTTACCTATCAGGTCTATTGGGATGAAGGAGAGAATAATAGTTTTAAGCCTGTGGACTGGGATGAAGAGCAAGCATGTTTTAGTGTGACCATATCACCTAGTGACCATGGGAAAACTTTCAATTGGTACGTAGAAGTGGATGATGGGCATGGCCCCATAATCAAAAGCGAACTAGCCACCTTTGTTTTAGATGCTAACGCCCCAATCCTCAAGCTAAAGAAACCTAATACCGTATATACCAGCCAACAGGAACTTGAATTTACCGTCAGCGATGATCTGAGTGGCCTACAAAAAATTGAATACCAGCTGACCGATGCGGCTACCAATAATTTGATCGGTGAGGTACAGACTTTAGACCCAACAGCCGGATCGATCCTACTACCAGAAGGTTATTACCATCTTACTGTAACAGCAATAGATAAAGCGGGAAACCAGACTACTGAACAGGTTAATAACTTACGTGTCGATCGGACAAGCCCACAGTTATCAGAGGTTGTTCTATCCTTACCGAGTAATGGTTCGAAGTATCTTACTAATACACCACAGATCCCTCTCACCTGGAAGGCTGTTGATGCTCAATCCGGAATCAAAGGCTTACTTTATTGGGTGCAGACTGATTTAGGTCAACCGCTAGGAGAAGCAAAATATATGGCTTTATCCCCAAGTGGTGGGACTTATGCCTTGTCAATAGATTTAGATGCTGGAAATGGTAGCTACTATTTGGCATTAACTGCTCTTGATCGGGCGGGAAACCGGTCGACGATAGAAGAGTTAACAATGCCAATCCTACTTGATACAACTCCACCGGAAGTAGTCTTTGAACTTACAGGATTTCATAATCAAGGAGCGGACTTTTATCTGACTCCAGATAATAAACTGGCCATTAAAGAAGTGGGCCAGCAAGATCCAGAAAGCGGTATTGCCGAAAAGAGGTTTATTGTAGTTGAAACCGGCTCTAATAAAGTGATTACCGATAGTGCAAACTGGACCGAAATCTTGGATACTACTTTTATCTCCGGAAAAAGTTATCAAATAATCTATAGGGTAACCAACAAAGTCGGCTTATCTACGGAAGTCCGTAGTGTGGAATTTACTTATGATCATACCCCGCCTGAAGGTTTAAGCTTGAAATTACCCCAAACACCTCTAGCCAAAGGAGAAATAGCTAGTTTTCTGGCGGCAGCTACTGAGCAGGAGACCAGGATTGTCCGGTATCAACTGGGAATTGGCTCTGCCTATGATAAGCGAGAACTTTCTTCCCTAATTCCAGGCAATTCCGATTGGAGATACCAGAGAGCGATGATGGAACCTACTACCTTACTTTGGTAGTGGAAAACGCCGCCGGGCTTAGATCAATCCTAAATGCTGGTACTATAGTAATTGATAATCATCAGGAACGGATAATCGTAAATGACCAGGGCCCCTATAGCATGTTTGATGATAGAATTATTGGTTTTTGGTATTATGCCGGGACTAAAGAGATAAAAGCCTACCAGTACCGGTTAATTGATGAAAATGGGAATGAAGTGCCCAATGCTGGTTGGTGCTCAACTACTGAGCAATCCGTTTCCCTTACTCAAATTAAATTGACTGAAGGTAATACCTATCGGTTTGAAGTACAAGCCATATTTACTGATGATACAGAATCGGCATCAGGATTTAGCCCAGGGGTAACCGTAGATACTACTGGACCGGTGATTACTGCTTTAGAAACCCCCAAGTTTACTACCTCTTGGGATCTGTCTTTTCAGTGGGAAGGAGAGGACAGCGAATCTGGGATCAGTCGGATTCAGGCTGCGTTAGGTAGTAATTATTATCAGACAGATCTGACTAAGGGTTGGGTTGATGTAACGGGTAATCAAGTAAAACTATTCTTTGATGCAAATGGCGATAAATTACATTTTGATCTAGAGAAATCTAATAGATATTACTTAACCTTACGACTAGTTAATGGTGCGGGACTCTCTACTGAACTTGCTTCATCTTGTATTATTATTGATGATACACCACCGCCTACTCCAGTGGTTGCGGATCAAGGCTCCTATATTAATACTAGTATCCACCAACCTTTTGAAGCCAATTGGTTTTGGACGCCAGAGGATAAAGAAAGCGGGAATGCGGAGTATAAATATGCCATATTGAAATTTGGGGAGTCTGTCACTGAAAAAAACGTATGGCACCAAGGGGATGAAAGAAAAAGTTTCAGTTTAACGATGGAGGAGTTTCCACGCCTTCATGGTGAGACCTACTATGTAGCAGTTAAAGTTACTAATGGCGCTGGTTTATCAACGATCGGTTATAGTGATGGCATCATGGTGGATGAAGATGCACCGATTTTAACTAAAGTAGTGTTACTGGAAGCAGCTAATTTAGGTAATGCTGATGCTCCAGAAGTTAACTATATTACTGATAACAAGGATTTAGGTCTATGGATCGATTCTTATGATCCTGACTCTGATATTGATAGTTACTTATATACATGGGGAGAGCAAGAGCTAGTAGATGAAAATGAGCGGCTAATCTCCAACGAAGAATTAATCGAATTAGAGCATCCTGAGATTGCCGAAGGCGTAATCACCGTCTTTCTTGGTGAAACCAAAAACGGTGCTGAAATTGAATCTGCTACAGGCTATACAACCGGAGTGGTATTTGATCCTGGTGCCCCCAAAATCCATAGTGTTCATGGATGTCTCTCCGGAAACAGTCTTCTTTTCGACTGGGAAGTGGAAGAATCGGTCTCTCCAGTCGTACGCTATGAATATGTTTTAGTGACCGAAACTGAGTATTCCTCGATTATGAACAATGAAAACCATGTAATCCCCTGGAAAACAGCACCGGATCTTAGCAAAAGCCTGGTGATTGAGGCCAGTGAGATTACTGATGGCCGCTATTATCTGGTTGTCAGGGGATATAATGCGGCTGGGACTTATTCACGGAACCAAGGTGAGACAAAAGAATGGGGAACCAGTCCTCTGCTGACAATTGATCGGACTCCACCGGTGATTCTAGAAAAGGAGTTTAAGACTCCAAGATATGTAGATAAAGTATTAACAGTTCGGGTTGGAGCAGAGGATGCTCTATCCGGTATTCACAGTTATCAATATGCTTTGGGACGAAGTACGGATTTATTTATCTACAGTCAAGGCTGGATTGATGTGGAAAATAACAACAGTTTGGTTGAACTACCGAAGATTTCAACCGAGGATCTCCCCCATGATAGCAATTGCTATCTGATGGTGCGGGTTAAAGATAATGTGGGTCTATGGTCAGAAGCAATGCTTAGCCCGGTAATAACCATTGATCATACCAAACCAGTGCAACCGGAGGTGACCTGTGGTAGCTTTGCGACTAATAAATCGCAGGTAACAGGAGTTGCTTTTCGTTCACATGATCCGGAAAGCGGAATTACCCATTATCGGTTGGGGATTGTTACAGATCCGGATGAAGGAGAATGGTTATTTGCTAAAGTTGTTGAGATAAAAGATGATACTGAGATCTTCACGGACCTTACCTTTGATCAGCTAGCATTAGAAGAAGCAGGCCGTTATTACCTAGCAGTAGAGACTAGAAATGGGGCTGGTGTCTGGTCGGAGACTGGTATTAGCACATCTTTCCTTGTGGATACTATTCCGCCGGAGCTCACCTTTACCCGCGCCGGGGAAACGGTAGTTCTTAACCAGCCACCACTTGATATAGAGTATGAACTGACGGAAGACTCCAGAGTGGAGGTTACCGTATTGGGAGCGGATGGCAGCTGTAAATTCCATACTCTCTCCGGAAAGAAAGGGCGAAATACTTTTAGTTTTAATGAAAGCAAACCGCAAAGATATACCTTAAAGGCTAAAGTTACAGATCTGGCTGGTAATACCGGTGAGGAAAAAGAACAGCTTATAAGGGTAAATGCTCCACCGCAAATCACCTTGCCGGTAGAGATCAATACGACTCCTGGAGCGCCGACCAGATTCACAGCTATGATTTATGATCCTGATGGTCAAGAAGGGGATACCTTTGAGTATCTGTGGGATCCAGGCGATGGAAGCACTGAAATTACTGGAGAGGAAGCCGAACACCGCTATAACAATACGATTACAGACTATACTTTAACCTTAAGAGTAAAAGATAAAGATGGTGGAATGGCGGAAGCAACCACCACTGTTAAGGTGCGAAATACGGCCAGAGGATTGTTGTATATGGATGAGTGCTGGTCTGGTGAGCATCGGCTTTATGGGGATGTAACAGTTCCGGAGAGTATAACCTTAACAATCATGCCGGGAACAGAAGTGATCGTAGATGGGATACCTGGTGATACCGGCTATGAGCATACGCTTTTCATCAAAGGATCTTTAGAAATACAAGGGGATTCCTTGGGAGTCACTTTCCATTCGGTAACGGAAGAAGTGGACGGCTGGAAAGGAATTTATCTAGAAGGCCAGGCAAGGATTGATGGTTTGTCTCTAATGCAAGCGGAGAGGGGACTAACGGTGACAGAAACTGCGGAGCTTACCGTGACCAATAGTATCTTCCATAATAATCTAATTGGCATCCATTGTTATGGTTCGCATGTAGTTATCTTAAATACCAGATTTACCAATAACGCCTGGTATGGTCTTAAAGAGGATGCTGGTGGCCGGCCCGAAGTTCGGGATTGTATTTTTAGCGTCAATGGAACTCACTATTATCATGCGGGAAAAACTGACCTGACAGCGGCAGAACTGAATGCCTTGGAAAACAATGCAGGCAATCAGTATGAGTAATATAAAATATGGAGATTTTCTCTTAAGTTCTTATAGCAAGAGATTAATTACCTTATCCTCATCTTTGATGAGTACGTCAGAATCTATTGATAACCTTTCTCAAGCACAAAGTAGCTATTTTGCCGTGACCGAAAAGTAAGGTGATAAGACAAATTAGTGATAACCCAAAAGAGAGCGGGGGTATAAAGATGGCTGGAAAGTTTGGTTTAGCAAAAAAGAAAATAGGTGTCATTTTTGTCATCCTATGTTTCTTTCTCCGATTAGCGGTTCCTGCCTGGGCGGGAGACAATACTTATTTACAGATTTCCGGAATAATTTCAGGTAATAATACTGATCCCTCCCATCCGGTTGATCATTTACTAGACCGAAATGCGGAAACCTGTTGGCGTTTTGCTCCACAGGCTACAGAAGAGTGGGCGGAGATAACTCTAATAAAACCCACCCTTATTTATGGCCTACGACTTACTGGCAATCTAGACCAGCAGACTTTTCTTGCCTTTGAATATGAGCAGGATGGGCACTGGTTACCATTTATGGCCTCAGCTCACGAAAAATTACCTGCTGATGGCCTGCTTGATCTCTCCCTGGATCAGGTCGTAACCAGCAAACTCCGGATTAAAGTGAGTGGTAGCGACCTAGCACAGAGCTACCTAGAAGATATTCTGATCTTTGGGGAAGAAGCAGATCGGGTTTTACATAAAATCAAGCCGGAGGCAGTAAGCTCCTCTGTTAATTCATCCCCCTATTATCCGGCGGAATTCTTAACTGATGGGAATACCTATACTAGTTGGCGGACTAACCCTTCAGCATATGAGGGCGAGTTGCTCTTTAAACTTGATGGTAAATATGAGATAAATCATATCAACATCTATTTTACTGACCAAGCCTGTGGCGACCTTAGTATTGAAATCCCAACAGAAAATGGTTTTACATCAGTTGGCTATATCCCCAAACAACCTGAGGGTTGGTACCGGCTGGATCTAAATGAACTAGCAATCAAAACAGATCAGGTACGCCTGCGGCTCTCAGGTTATGGTGAACTTGGTGGGATTAGTGAAGTTGAGATCTGGGGTTATGGTGCCTACCAGGGCCGGCAATATCAATCAGTAGGTATTCAAAGCTTAAGAGCGATTGCTGAACCCTTAAACCTCAGCTTTGAAATAAGAGGTCAGGAAGAAAAAGAAGCTTCCAAACTGGTTCAAGGCGGTTTGCAAATCCTTTATCAATGTACGAATAATACCAAACGCAGTAGTTCACTCCAGCATCATATAAGAATTGTCAATACCGGTTCTGAAGTTGTTAAGCTGGCCGATATTAAAGCTCGTTACTGGTTTACTGATGAACCCGATAAAGAACCGCTTATCCATATTTACTGGGCTAGTACGGGTAAAGAAAAGGTCACTGCACAAGTTAAAAAAACTTCCCACAACCATCCCGAGGCTGATCACTACCTGGAGATTGGTTTTAAAGAAAATGTAGGAAAATTAATGCCTGGCGCCTATACTGAAGTACAGATCGGCCTGAACACAAAGAACTGGGACCTTTATAACCAGGCTAATGATTATTCTTTTAATGATACTGGTGGTTGCTTTAGCGAAAACCGGAAGTATACCGCTTATTTAGCTGGAACTCTAGCCTGGGGTATAGAGCCAGGTCAAGAAGCAACTCCCAGTCTACAAACCAGGAAGCGTCTAATGATTAATGGAAATACCCCACAAACTACCATTATCGGAACAGATGCCTTGGAAATTCTCTATCAATGTGTTACTCCCTTCATATCTGCTAATTCCCTTCAACACAATGTAAAACTAATTAATCGTGGAGATCAGACGGTTAATCTAAAAGACGTTAAACTTAGATATTGGTTTACGAAAGAACCGCAAAGCCCGCAACAAGCTAATATCTACTGGTCCAATCTGGGAGCGAACAATGTAACCGCTCGTTTTCATTCTCTTGCTGCAGCGCTTCCCGATGCGGATCACTATCTGGAACTGGGCTTTGAGCAAGGAAACTTACAACCGGGAGCAGAAGTCGAAATTAAACTGGGCTTAAATACCAATGACTGGTTAGATTATTATCAACAAAATGACTATTCTTTTGATCCCAATGCTATTGATTACAGTAAAAACCCATGTTACACTGCGTATCTTAATGATGCTTTAGTTTGGGGGGAAGAACCCTCCACCCTTGGAAGGAAACTCTTCAATAATCAAGAGCTTTTATTAGCTTTTGCCGACACCCTGGGTGAGTCTGTAAATTTAGCAGTGAATGGAACGGAATATACAATCGATCCTATACTGACGGTAAGAGGATATACCATCTATAAACTACAATTGCCGGCTGAAACCTTACTGGAAGGGGAGAATTTTCTCCGGATCTACCCGGTTGCCTCACCGCGGAAACTGGCGAATATATTTGTTAGTGAAAGTATCAAAGATGGCCGTTGTGTAGCTCAGGGAAGAGGTTTAACCGATGGGCTGCTTTTGACAGCTGCTAATGAAGAAATAACAGAGCTTCCGCTGGCCGCCAAGACTTTACTCACTGAAGTAACAGTCTTTGGCAGAGAAGCGGCCTATGGAACTCTTTCTGCCTTAGTCGGAGAAGAGTGGGTTAGACTTAATCCAGCTGAGATCAGGGAAGATCGGGTGTTTTACCGAGAAGCACTTTTAACAGATAAAATACGGGTAGAAGGCGTTACTTCTGCTTTAGGGGAAATTCTTATCTTTGGCAGCACTATAACTGACCGTGCGCCGGAATTCAAGATAACTTGGCCCTATGATGGTGAGGTCATAGATCTTGCCGGATGGGGAAACAGGGAAATTAAAGGATTTGTTGATAATCCTGAGGCTACAGTTACTATCAATGGAATGCCAACAGAGCAGAAAGGTCATTTCTTCTCCCTCCGTCTAAATAAAGCCGGATTAAAACCCTGGGAAAGCACCACATTAAATGTGGTAGCTAAGGACAAGGAAAATCGGGAAAAAAGACTGAGTTTAACGGTTGCGCTGGGTAAATTTGATGATTGCCGGTTGGATCAACCGGAACAACTCTTTTATACTACTGAGCAGACCTTTACGATTAGTGGTCGGATTCAAAAACCTTTTTATCAAGTTAAAGTCAATAATCAATTGCTCAGAGTCACTGGGGGTAAATTCAGCACAGCAGTAGCGCTGGAAGAAGGATTCAACCGGATCAAAGTCGAGTTTATTGATACCAAAAAGAATATTACCCGTACCTATTACCGCCAAGTTGTGCGGATGAGTGAGAAGCTATTTCTGTGGCTTGATACCATCTCCGGGAGATACGTTAATAACCAGCTGATCACGGTCAGCGGAGCCATTGAAGGCAATGGAGAGATAGAAGTTACTGTCAATGGAGAACCGGCGCAAGTTAAAGCCGGCACCTTCATTTCACTGCCAATTAGCCTCCATGAAGGAGAGAATATTATTAATGTAGAGGCGGTAGATGAAACAGGTCAGACCGCAACTGCTACCTTAACAGTCTATTATGATAGCTTACCGCCGGTTTTTGGAGCTGTTACTCCGGAAGATGACCGGATAACCAATGAATCACTAGTAACGGTAAGTGGTCAAGTCAGTGATGATTTAGCTTTAGCCCATGTTTTAGTAAATGGTAAAGCAGTAACCTTAACTCAGGATCAATTTTCTATCGAACTGGAATTGATTGATGGCTGGAATACGATTACCCTTACTGCGCGTGATCTGGCAGGAAATGAGTGCGTCCTACAACGGAACATACTAATAGACACTGTTCCACCGGAGGAGTTTATCCCAGAGGGTCCGGAAGGGTGGACGAATAATAATAAACCTATCATCTCTTTTGCGACTAGTGATCGGTTAAGCGGTTTGGATTATTACCAAATTCGGGTCGATGATGGAGACTGGAGCGATCGAGTACAAAGCCCATACTCCTTTATGACGGAATTACCCGATGGCGAACGGAGTATCTACATAAAAGCTGTTGATAAAGCAGGAAACGAGCGGATCGCTTTATTTAAACTCTATATTGATACCGCACCACCAGAAAGGCCCGAACAATTACGGGTCATTCCTGGAAACGAATTAATGGTCGTAAAATGGGACATTCCCTCTTCTGATACTGTAAGGTATATTGTAGAAAGAGAATCCGCCGACGGTTTTCAATCTTATACAATAACAGTAAATGAATTTACTGATTTGAATTTAGAAAATGGCGATCGATTTTCCTATCGGGTCTGGGCAATTGATCGGGCAGAAAATAGTAGTGCCTCCTCCGAGTGGAAAGAAGCCTTAGTGGGACTAGCTGAAGCCGAATACATTCCGGATCAAGGGGCGATGGTCGAGTATGACCAAGTTACCTTAGCAATTCCCCAAGCAGTAATGCCCGAAGAAGTGGCGAAGATTGAGGTTACAGAGATCTCCAGTGAATATCTGGAGGAAAAAGTGCTTTATCCCCGGCTAGGGCCAATTTATGAAATCACCGCTTGTAATGCAGATGGAGTTCCACTGGAGAATGTCCCGATGGAACAAGGCTATCTTGGAAAGATTGAGTACGATGAAAGTCTGATTCCGGAAGGATTTCCCGAAGAAAATCTTGGCGTCTATTATTATGACCCGATGTTTGATCAATGGTTTTTAATCGAATCCTCTGGAGTGGATATAGAAAACAATACCATCTATTTTCTCACCAATCATTTCAGTTCCTTTAGCGTCCAGGCCACCTTATTCCAGGATCTTTCTCCCCAAGAATATAAAGATGCTGGTTATTCTCCCTTAAAATCTTATTCTGTCCATGAAGGAATTAGAGTTTCGCCACAGATGGGAACAGCTTCGACTAGTGTAACTGAATTGGTGCTACCGGGGAGAAATGGATTTGATTTTGTTCTTAAACGCCATTATGATACAGCAACTGCTCGTGCTGATGCTTTCTCCGTGGCTGTAAGTGGACAACTAGGTTTAAATTTTACAAAACCCGGTGGTAATCTAAAGGATATAAAAGAAATCAAAGATCTAGTGAACGCCTGGAAAGAAGTTAATGACTGGAGTGCCGGTGGAATCCTGACCGATAATTTAAAGAACCTCCTAGAGAAATATCTTTTTAATCAAGGAGACTATGCCTACTCCATGGGACAAGGTTGGCGGCTTAATCTACCATATGTCAAAGCAGCAAATAGTAATGTAATGCTTTGTACTGCGGAGGGTTCTTTGCATTCCGTCAATGAAATGAAAATAACTGAAATGCCATTCTACTTTCCTGACCAAAGAGTAATCAAATTTGAACAACATGAAGGAGATGATTTTGCTTTATATGTTATACAAATGAAATCGCCAATTGATTTTGTTTCATTAATTGGTCAAAGCTTGGATGATAAAGAAAAGATCTTTAAGAGTCGTTGGTATGGAATGGGATATAAGCTGGTCTTAAAAGATGGTACTGTTTATGAAATGGATGCTTTAGGGCGAACAACTAAGATTACAGACCCCTCGGGGTTAAATGAAATAAAGATCCATTATAATCTATTACGTATTGAATATATTGAAGATTCTATGGGACGAAGAATCCGGTTTGACTATAAAAACACCTTACTAATGCCTCGTGTCGAAAGGATATGGGTGGAAGATGATCCTTACAATCGAGAAATAAAATACACAATTAGTGGGGCATTACTTTTGGAATCCGCGATTGATGCGGGGGGAAGAAAGAGTACTTATGATTATGACGACTTTCGGCTGATGTTTGGAGGACGAGCAGGATTTACCGTTAATATATTAAGCATAATATGTAAGGTTATTACTGGCCCCATTGCCGGACTGGCTTCCAGTATCTTTGGGACGGATGATATTACTTTACATGCTAGTTTACAGATTCAGTTTGTTTCTCCGATGATTGAAATGGAAGCCCCGGGGCAGGGGTTGATTAAGATTGACTATGAACAACCTACATTTATCTATGGAAGTTGTGATGTAAAGTGGTTTCTCTTTGTGCCGGTTTCGGTCGATTTTAGTATCAATGCCCAACAAAGGCTATTAACAAAAGAAGTACGCGTTTACCTGAAATCCGGTTCATCGTCAATCCGGACTACTAAGTATAGCTATGATATTAGAGATTGTACCAGCGGTACTGGTCACCAACCATTTAACTTTAAAACCGTAGAGAATGATGGCAAAAAGAAGACGGTCTATCATTTTTCACCAACCTTAAAACGACGATACCGCTGGGAAGATAAGACAGTAAACTATAAAACCGGATCCGGTAATATTGAGCTCTGGTTTCCCTTGACCCTATGGAGCATTCATGTATTACCGCTTAACACAAAAACTGAATACTATGATGCACAGACTAATAAGTTACTTGAAGTACAGGAAAATGTGTATGATGTAAATACGATGCGTCCGCTTAAAAATACCTTGCGGCGCGGAAATGACTATCAGACCGTAGAGTATGCTTATGATAACTGGGGAAATGTTACCTACACCAAAGAGTACAGCCAAGCCAACGGACAAACCAACCAGTCTCGTACCTGGCTCTATTACTTGAAGACCAATTCCCGACCGACCTCCGGTGTCCCGTGGAAAGAGACTCCTTTTGCCGAACCAAGTTTGGAGCGAGATCGTCGGAACTTGGTAGTTGGTAGAGTTACTGCTAATCACATTCCCAAGCCGGAGGGAGGAGAAACTGTCCAATACCACCATACCTATTACGGCTATAACGATCTGGGACAAAGAATCGACGAGGCGCAGTGGAACAGCAGTAAATGGCTGTTTACAGCCTACGAATACCATCCAATCCATGGTAGCTTAACAAAAAAGACCAACCCCATGGGGCACCAAACGCTTTATCAGTATGACCAATATGGATTGCCTTCGGCAGTCATTGAAAAAGCAGTAACAGACGCTAAGGGGCACAAAATCGATCTTCTGACCCGCACTGGTTATGAGTATATCTCTGGTTGGAAGGTCTGGGAGAAGAATCCTCGAGGGTTTGTGACCGAGTACGAATATGATGTCTTGGGAAGAACAACCAAGATCATCGAGCCCGATGATAATGATGATCGTACCTGGGATCCCGCAACTGACAGCACGCCCTCTTTCCGGGCGGATAACCCAGTAACCAGGATCGAATATGATGACACAGTTCTTTATTCAATTGTTACCGATCCTTTAGGCAACCGCAGCAAATATGATTTTGACCGGTTAGGGCAAATGGAAGAGTTAATTAAATACAAGAAAAATGGTAGTCAATATCAGGTGGCAGCCTTAACCAAACTTCGCTATGATGGTTATGGAAATATTATTGCCATTACCGATCCCAATGGACATATTACCGAATATACCTATGATGCGATGAGTCGTAACACCGCCATTATCTACCCGGATGAAACAGGGGCCAAGCCCCGTAAGAGTATGGATTATGATTATAGTACCAATGTTCTGACAATTAAAGATGAAAATAATCATGAGACCATCGAATACCATGATTTACAGGGAAGGATTCTCCAACGGAAACAATACAATCACCATCAAATAATTGAAACATTCCACCATTACGATGGCTTAGGTAATGAAGTAATAACTATCGATCCCAAAGGGAGCAAGTTTGTTAATCAATACAATGAACTGAATCAATTGGTCAAAACACTGCTTCCCCAAGAGAACTTTTTGGAGAATGGCTCACCGGTAACAGTCTCTCCTTATCAGCGCTTTGAGTATAATGAGGCCGGATTTAAGATTAAGGAGATCATGAGCAAACCGGGCGGCGGTGAACAAGTAACCATGAGCGAAGTTGATGCTTTAGGACGGATCCTCCGCACCAGTATGCCTTACACGGATAATGGTGAGAGTAAAACGGCAATCACTGAGCTCTATTATGATGAAAATGGTAACCAGATCCGGGTAGTGGATGCCAATAACACCCCGCTACCGGAGAATCAACAAAAAGCCTTTACCTATACCTATTCCGCCACTGACTTGGTTCTTTCTGAAACCGATCCGGCAGGCAATAAAACCACCTATACCTATGATGCGCTAGGTAACCGCTTGAGCATGATCGATCCCCGGGGAAACAGTGGAAGATACAATGGTGATTTTACCATCATTTATAAATATGATGACTTAAACCGCTTGGTCGAAGGATACCTGCCCAAATCTCGAGGTGATGGGGAAAAACCAGTAGTCAAACTGACCTACGATGCCCGGGGAAACTTGACCGAGCGCATTGAACCCGATGGAGCCAAGACCGTCTATACTTATTCCCCGCGGAACTTCCTCTTGACCGAGACGATAACCGGTAGCGGGAAGAGTTACCAAACCCAGCATTTCTATGATTTGGTTGGTAATGAAATCAAAGTCAGAGATGCCCGGGGTAACGAGACTATTAAGGAATATGATGAAGTAAATCGTTTAGCTAGAATCACCTATCCGGAAGGCAACAGCGAACAGTTCGAGTATGACGAAAACGGGAATCAGATTGCCCAACTTAATGGACGCTACTACCGAACCGAATACCGTTATGACCGTTACAACCGCCTCTTAGAGGTAGAAGAGATAACCTCCCGGGTAAAGACGGTTTACCAGTACGACCGCTGGGGAAATATGACTCAGATGATAAACCCCTTGGGTCATGCTACTAGTTATCGTTATGATGAACTTAACCGCCTGCTGGAAGAAGTTAATCCGGAACAGAAAAAACAGAGCTTCCGTTATGATGCAGTAGGCAATCGGAGCCAAAGCCTTGATCCTAATGGAGCGGTCAGCAGCTACGAATATTTCCCCAATAACCTGCTAAAGAAGCTCACCATTACCAAAGATGATCCCATACAGGGGCAAAAGACTCAAACCTTAGAGTATGATTATGATGAAGCTGGGTTTAGAAAGCTTGCCCGTATTGATGGAGTGGTGACGGAATACAACATTGATAACGGAGTATATCAGCCTGATCCTTACGGACGGATCTACCAAGAAATAAAAACCTTTGCCGGTAAAACCTCTACTGTGGAATATAGATATGATGTCATGGGTCGAATGAACGGGGTAAAATACCCAACTGGTAAATGGGTTGATTATGAATACAATAACCTGGGGGAATTGACTAGAGTACCGGGTTTCATTGATGAAACTCTCCGTTACGATCGAGGTGGTTTACTAGTCGGATTAACTGCAACCAACCAGATTGCGACCACCTATGACTATGATAAAAATGGTCGCATGACAGTATTAAAGTACAACAACCAAAGTAGTGAACTCTTGAAAGGTTACGCTTTCAGCTATGATGCAGCTAATAATATTATTAAGAAAAACGATGATACTTTCTCCTATGATAGCTTAAACCAACTGCTCTTTGCCAACCTTAAGGGCAAGTTCGAAGTCGATGCCAAAGAAGAAGTACAAAAAGTTGGACGAGTAATTAATGATTTTGTTGGTGATCAAACATTAGATTTTGAGATTAGTAAAATAGAAATAATTGAACTCGATTATGCTGCCGGTAGTATTGGGGTAGACCTTCTGGGGACGTTCCCCGTTACCCGGGTAGAACTTGTACCTAATAAGCCGGTGCACCGGGTAGAAGAAAGGCATTTAACTCTTTATGGCAGCCTGGACGGCTTTGAGTATGAAAAGATTGACGGTTGGAGATTGGAAAAACAAGAGAATGGAATGCTGGAGATCACTTTTAGTACTCCTGTTCCCACTAGATTCTTAAAGGTCCATTCCAAATGGGATGACCGGGATCTAGGTTTTATTCCGCTCCATAAAGGTGAGTTTAAAAATATTCTTCCCGAGATGATCGCCGTCTATTACCAAGTGAACCAAAGGGTGGAAGAATACCAGTATGATGCCGGTGGTAACAGGAAGCAAGAGATAATTACCCTTAGATCCAGCACCACCAGAAATTACAGCTACTATCCGAACTCAAATAAGTTAATGACCAATGACAAGTACGCCTTTGTTTATGATGATAATGGCAACTTGATTAAGAAAGGGCAGGACTTCACGATAGAAGGGAATACAGTTGTCTTTGCTCAGGATGCAAAAGACCTTTGGGAGTATGAGTACGATTTGCTAAACTGCTTGGTCAAGGTTGAAAAAGCTGGGAAAGTAGTTGCCGAGTATCTTTATGATGAAACTGGTTTACGCCTGAAAAAACAAGGCCGGGACTCTACCGTCTATTATGTATTTAATCTAAATGGTCAGGTGCTATACGAAGAGGAAAACGGGGAATATATGGAGTATATTTACGTATTAGGTAAGCACTTTGCTAGGGTGGATGGGAGCCTGGAAAATGAAGAGAAGCTAACTTACTTTTATCATACAGACCATCTGGGAAGCACCGTTCTGGTAACGGATGAAGTAGGGGATACGGTGTGGAGTTCAGAGTATACGCCCTTTGGGAAGATTGCTTTTGAAGAAGGAATCCTTAAGAAGGCGGCTAAGTTTACTGGTAAGGATATGGATGAGGATACGGGGCTGTATTACTTTAACGCTCGCTGGTATGACGCGGAATTGGGGAGGTTTGTCTCGGAGGATCCAATTAAGGATGGGGTGAATTGGTATACGTATGTTAATAATAACCCGTTAGTATATGTTGATCCTTATGGTTTAAAGGC
>DIPO01000062.1 GCA_002427045.1 Firmicutes bacterium UBA5486 | reverse complement strand
CACCCTATGGGAGCATTATATTTGACCAGGTTTATTGTAATCTCTGCTGACGAATAAAGCATTTGGATTTTTCCATGCCATTGATGGAATTAGATAAATTGAAGGTTTTTCGTTTGTTGGTTAAAAAGGTATGTCACTTTTCAATTCCAAATCATAAAAATGCTGAAAAGCAATTTCGATTTCTTTTTTAAACGCTTGTTCAATTTCTTTATTCTCTAAAATATTGCACTGAAATTCAATATTATCGTATACTTCTTTATCAAAATAAAGTAATGACTTTTTGATACCATATTGTAACCAGATATTCCTTAGCAAAACTTCCCCAAATATAATATCTTTATAATATTTAATTATAAAATTGCGTACATTGGCGTCTCTATTAGCTAGCTTATTTCCAATTAACCTAAAAATATTATCTTTTGCGTCAAAATGACTGATAAAATTAACTGCCCATGTTGAAAGCTCACCTTGATCATTACAAATATAATCTGGCGCAGCATCAAATTCATCATAATGTCTATACATTATCGCTTGTTCAAGGGATTTCTCGACCATATGTTCAATTCTGAGTTTTGTTAATGGTATAAGGCAGGTCCATTTTTCTGGCGGGAATAAACTTAAAAACATTCTTAATTTATCATCGTCACTACAATAAAGAAGTTCCTTGTTAAGATTTTCAAGAAATTCTTCCAATTCTTTAGTATCAATACTATCCATAAGATTACTTACAAGATTGTTTAGTAAGCCCGGCTTCGCTCTCTCGCGATATCTAAAAATACTCACCAATAATTCATATCTCTTTTTTTCGGGAATTTCTTGTAGCACAATAGCGGCATATTCTTTGGTATTATTAAAATTGTCGTCAAAGACAAATTCAAGCCAATCTTCGATTAAAGCTGGCTGTTTCGAGTCACGCACAAATTGAAGTACATAATCGACAAACAGTATAATGGTATCAGCCGTTTCTTTTTTGTCATTGTATCTTTTATGTGCACGCGGATTTCTAATGGCTAAACATAGGCCTTTCAGTAAATAACCAATTCCTGCTTGGATATCTTTTTCAGTTTGTGTTTGAAATTTGGTTATTTTTAATTGTGGATTGTTCCCAAGAAATGCTATGTCCATAAGCTTAGTGTTATCGAAGTCAAGCCCGCTTTTTTCTCTTACAATTTCATTTGCATATTGGATTAGATTTGTGATCGCGATGGTATAACTTCCTTTTTCATAATTATCGCTGATAACACCCCAAACGTCTTTGCTTACCAGCTTCTCAATGTTCATCGAAATTACACCCCTTAATAAGCGAATACGAGAAACTATAGTCATTATAGGTAAATTATAGCATACTACCCGTAAATACAATTTTAAAACAATACCATTGGTCCTATTTCAGCAGTGCGCTTTATTTCGGTATCATTTAATTTACTATCCCAAAATATGATATACGTGGAAGGCTCGAGTTAAAGAGGCTTTTTTATTTTCTGGCACCATTTGGTAAAATAAGAAAGGGGGTAAGTTTTCTTTATTGTTACTAATTCAGAGGAGGTTTGCGATGATTTTTAAAAAATTCAAATACTTATTTATGGCGCTGCTTCTAGGAGTTATGATGATCGCTCCAATGGCCGAAGCAGCTCCAGATGTAACCGTCAAAGTAGACGGTAATGTTGTAGCGTTTCCTGACCAGAAGCCCTATATAGATTCCAACGACCGCACCATGGTGCCGGTGCGTGCCCCTATGGAAGCTATGGGCTGCCAGGTAGATTGGGGCGATCAGACCCGGCAGGCCACGATCACCAAAGGCGAAACTACTGCCGCATTTACCATCGGCAGCAATACTTACGCCGTAAACGGCCAGAACAAGACCATGGACACCCAGGCGGTGATTACTGGAGGTTGCATTTTTATTTTTCTGACATCAATTTAACATGGTAAAATTAGAACAGATTCATTACCAAGAAACATTTCCAGAAGTAAGTAGAAGGACGCGATGTATTTGTACGTTTCACGTGACGAAAAAGATTACTTAAATAACATGACATCAAAATATCTAATAAAAGCATTCTCGACACAAGAAAAAAACTCAGATTTAATTGTTTATCATTACACTAGCGAAGATGCACTTAACAAAATGCTTCAAAACAAAACTTTATGGTTCACTAATGCCTATTATCTTAATGATTGCACTGAATTAAACTATTTTGTCAACTTAGTAAAAGAATTATCCGATCAATTAATATACGAATTGCCTAATGATGGTATTAGTGGCCTTTGTAAACAAACAATTACGCTTTTATTAAGAGAAATATATAGATGCTTAAAGAATGTTTTTGTGTTTTCAACTTCCCTAAATAATGATTCTTTTACACTATGGAATGCTTATGGAGAATACAACTTAGGGTTAAAACCGGATTTATTCCCAAATCATTTAAGACCAGATAATTACTATAAAGTCAAGATGAAGTTTAAGGGCAAAAATAAATATAATCCTGTTGAAATGAGGGATTGCTTTGTATTCCAAGATACTGTAACTTATGATCCGGAAAAACAAAAAGAAGAAATCCGTGAGTTTATAACTGATTTAATAGGAATATATGTTGAATGTAGGGAGGATCTGAGTCATTACATTGATAATGGCCAAGTAAAGATTGCGGTTATAGACAAAATCAACTCAATTGTTAAATCTATGGCCCAAGTTTTAGCCATAAGGGCTATATTTAACAAGGACGCCTTTTTTAAAGAAGAACAAGAATATCGGATTGCAATTGCATTTATTGAAACGGGGAATAATCCATGTAAATTCGATATAGTGGGTACAGAAGAAATAATTAATTATAGACAAAAAAAGAAAATGCAAATACCATATTTAGAATTATGCTTTGAACGTGATGCTATTGCAATATCAAATTTTCCTATAAAATCTATAACAATTGATAGTAGACTTGGTGTGGATAAAGTTAAAATGCTTCATGATTTACTTGATTCACTTAGACACACTGCGTTAGGTATTGATAAAATTGAAATTATATTATCGAAGGTGCCACTTCGTTACTAATCTTATTATTTTTAGAAGTGAATCATTGCCCCATCCTCTATGTAGAGGCTTTTTTATTTTCTGGCACCTTAATATGCTAAAATTAGGAAAGGAGGGAACCTGAAATCGTTGCCAATCAGAACTTGAGGAGGAATTCACTTGAATAAAATAAAAATAATCGGCTTGCTTACTTTATTGTGTTTCGTATGTACTGTTCCGGCGTTTGCGGCTGTCAATTGGGATAACGAACCCAAGAATTACGACGTTCGGGTCTTTATCGACAGCAAGGATAACGAAGTAACTTTCCCGGCAGATATGGGCAAACCTTTTATTGCCAAAGAAAGAACTTTTGTCCCTTACAGAATCTTAGCCGAGAAACTGGGTGCCGCTGTAGATTGGGACAACGCGCAAAGGAAAGTAACTGCGAAAGGCAACAACAATACCGTGGAATTATTTATCGGCAACCAGAACTATAAAGTAAACGGAGCCACTCAAACAATGGATGTGGAGCCTTTCATACTCTCGGCCGAGAGCAGGACCTACATACCGGCCCGTTACCTGGTGGAAGGACTGGATTACCAAATTGACTTTGCTCAGGACGGCAAAGCTATGTATATTGTATCGTTCACCAAAGGCCAGACTGAAGCCGAGAGAAAAGCCGTGCTGGATGAAGTAAAGAATCTGAATTCCCAGAAGCCTGCTGAAGTAAAACCCGGCGAGGCTAGGCAGGTGACTATTGACTGTTCTAAACTGCCGGACAAAGTTAGTGGGACAACAGTCAACGATTATCCAGAATTTAAAATATATGCTAATCCCTTGGCAATAAGGTTTGTAAGTAGAGATGAGCAAAAATACCGTTTTGTTTGTACCAGTCATCCAGAAATGAATATATGTTTATCGTGGGAATTTGGTAATTCTAAGCCTGTTGGGAAACAAAGGGTTGATGATATTTACCAAAGAGAGTTTTCTATAAATAATGGAGAAGGGTTCGAAATAGAACTAAAAAGTGGGTTAATTCTCAAATATAATATATTCAATGAAGCTAATGTCAAAATCTACGAAATGACCTTCCAGATGTAAGGGGGTAAAAATGGCTTGAAATTAATAAAACTTAAGATACTAGCTATACTGATGATGGCGATTATGTTGTTTATTCCGGGCAAGGCTCAAGCAGCCTTGCCTTCTGCTTATCAGTTGGGATTATCGGAAGCACAGGTAGATGATCTCACTAATCGAAATGAAGTATCCGATAAATCGGGAGAATATTATGCGGTAGATTATAGAAACATAAAAGCCCCAAGCCGAGCAACAAAAGAAGAGAAGCCTACTGCCCAGTTTGAAGTCCTGGCAAACGGCCAGGTTATAGGACAAAGCAATAAAAAAAACAACCTGGACGCCCCCACCACCGTAATAGTGTAAACGCTAAAATAAAGT
>DIPO01000022.1:2805-3144 GCA_002427045.1 Firmicutes bacterium UBA5486 | reverse complement strand
GGTCTTTTCAAGCATATTGCCGATACTATCATACTCAAATGTTTGGATGTAGTGACTCATGTGTTTAGCGGCGGAAACCCCGGATTGATCCCGAGTTGAACCAAAACCTTCTGCTCTGATCAGTTGATAGAGGTCGTCGTATTGGAAGCTCTGCCTAACATCCCGGGCTGTGTTCTCAATACTCAAGACATTTCCCACCCGGTCAAAGGCATAGCTTAACTCCTGAAAGGCTGTGCCGTAACTGCCTTGCGTATCGAGGGCGGAGAGCCAGCGGCGGTATGGATCGTAAGTATAGCGGGTCTCCACATCATTACCGTATTTAATATAGACCCGTTGCCC
>DIPO01000022.1:0-2538 GCA_002427045.1 Firmicutes bacterium UBA5486 | reverse complement strand
GTGTGGGTGGTAAATTTCCATGGTTTTTGCCCGGGAACTAAGAAGTCCATAGTTTTATCGGTTTTGACTTCTTCTCCGAGTTTACCGTAGTGGTACTCGGTAATGCCGGATTCATCAATAATTTTTTTAATTCGACCGGCCCGGTTACCATCATCCCTTGGTCCTCCGTAGAAGTATTCAACATCGCTACTAACCGGGTAATCAATCTTGACCAGACGGTTATAGTCGTAGAGATAATTAATAGCCTGCCCTTTGGCCCGGAGATTACTATCCACTTTCTTAATAAGATTATCAGCATCATCATAGAAGTATTCCACCAAGCCGCTATCGGGATTTTCAATGGTTATTCTCCGCCCCAAGAGGTCATAAACCATCTGTGTAATATTTTGTTTGTCATCAATAACTTTGACAATCTCATCCAATGGATTATACTCATACCTGGTGACGATCTTGTTGTTCTGATTAAACTGCTCGGTTCTTACGGTATTTCCTTTGACATCCTGGTAACTGTAGCGCACCTTACTTTCTGGGTCGGTGACTCTGGTTTTAAATAAATCATTTTCAATACTAAATTCAGTTTTTATCTCGCTGCCATCGGGCAGAAGGGTCCTTACCGTTCGATCCAGGATATCATAGGTGTTTTCCGTCGGATTTTTTAGGAGATCTCCGCATAAAAGGTTGGATCATAACCCTGCTGGAAGACAGGTTGTCCCTGTTTTTCAACCCTGCCCATCAGGTCAAAGAGAACCTGACCGGTGACATTCATGCCATAGCTAGAACTCCAATCACCCGGAAGCAGGACTTCCCCCTCTTTTTTCGTCTGAATCACCCGTTTTAGGCCATCAATAAAGATCACTGTATCAAGAGTTTCTTTATTATCCGGCTCAAAGAAGATTTTATTTTTGGTTACCGCCCGGGCCGGAGTCTCCAGATGGTAATAGGCAAACTCCACCGCAGGAATGGTTGTATCATATGGAGAGAAAACCTTTTGCAACCGGCCGAAGTTATCATACTCCTTGGTCATGGCATTACCGTTTAAATCGGTGGCAACAGACTCGACTCGACACCATATTTCAACAGTTAGTTACTTGGAAATTATCCGAATAATGCTATAATTTATGGTGAAATATAAAATCGAAGTACTTTCAAAGCGCTCCGATTTTTCACCAAATTATAAATTATTTTTAAACCACCGACAATGTTTTATAGTTATAACCATTTAATGATTTCATTTTATTTAGTCTTACTGTTGTTTCACCATCAAACCGATGACTTAATTTGTTTTAAGTTTAAAGCTTTTCACTTTTTATATAAACGTGTGTAAAAGTAATACCTGAAGGGAAATATCTTTTTTTGCATCGGTTTTGCTAGAAGAAATGCTCTCAATTTTCACCAAATTGCTCTACTATTTTTCCTCCTCATTTCGAATCCCTCAACTTCTCCACCATCGCTGATGGTTTCCACTATTTAAATACTAAATAAAGAATTTTCGCCTATTTGTTTCTTAAACATCTTTTTAGAAATAGCAGGGTTTTGTTCAACAAAAACACCTCCCAAAATCCCTTCATATTTAAGAAATAACTCTTCCAATAATTTCTTAGAATATTCATAATTAACATCGTTGTTTGGTAAAGAACAACCAATAATTAGGTAATTATCGATTGTAAAACCTAAAATAATACCACTTATATTATTATTTACTATGCCTATATAACAAGAAAAAGCTCTTGGTGGAATAGTAGACCCAAGTTCGATTACATCATCAATATTTTTTACAGCAATCCAATCATAATTCTCTATTTGTTCTAAATCACCATTGTATTCTTTTGGAATAACCATTACCTCGTCATTTAGTAATTTTACCTCTTTCTCTCCTTTGATTTCCTTTATAAAAGAAAGTATAACATCTTTCTTTCTATTTGCAGTTAATATATAAATATTCAATTCTTCCATATTTAAAAACCCCAATTCTTCATTTGTTGTACTGAAGGTATAAACGAGGTAGCAATTTGACCTGCATATTGACCCGTTTTGTAAACAAAAACAACAATGTTTTGACTTTCACTATAAAACCCTTTTACTGTTTCGCCACCCCTTAATATATGTTCAAAAGTCTTCGAAGGATTTGACAATACTTGTGTATATAATTGTTTAGCCATTTCTAAAGTATTTTTGCTCCAATTTGACAAGACCCCTGACTGAATTAAGTGTCTACTAGCATGTTGTATACGTGAAGCAGAACTAAGTGCTTTTTCGATTGCCTTTACACTAAGTCCTCCAGATACTGCAGAACTCGTTCCAACACTACTCACAAACAAACTAGTTGAAGAAAATGCACTACCTGTTGCTAAATAAGATATCGTTCCACCTACTCCTAATCCAATGGCTCCACCAATTAACGCACCTTTCCCAACCCTACCCCAATTAATTTCCCCTTCATCTCTATGAGAACGGTAAGCCTCAATTCCTCCACCAATAGCTGCTCCACTAATTCCTGTAATAGCCATAAATGGAACTTCCCCATCCGGATCCACATAC
>DIPO01000041.1:3032-4486 GCA_002427045.1 Firmicutes bacterium UBA5486 | reverse complement strand
AATCCAAGACTCTGCCGGGCTTTCTTGTTATTCTTTCTTTGTAAACGTATATCTGGAACCTCCTTCCTCGTTTTCCCAAAAAAACAAATACCAAGGTGGTTGATTCTCCATAATTCCCTTACTACCCGCTATATAAATTTGCGTTACACAGCCTCCAGGTAAACTCTCACTATTTTCAAAATACAAAGACACAATCCATCTACCTTGGTCATGTTTCAGTTCCCATTTTCCAGTTTCACTAAATAACGATTCCGTAAAATCTTCTGAAAAGGGGAGAAACTTATCTTTTGGTAAATCTTTAGTAGAAAAAACTCCTTCTTTGTCAAATTGAAAAATAGCACCATCTTTTGCAACCCATTTGCCGACTATATTGTCAGCGGTCGGATTCTCTGACTTACAGCCTGTAAATAATATCATTATTGAAAGGCTTAATATGTTAATCATTTTCATTACCATGTTACTGTTTCTGTCCATCTAAATGTTTGAGTTGTTGGGGACATTGGTCCACTTGAAAAAGAACTATTAATCCAAGAGCCAACAGAATTCTGCCACCAAGAATAATATCCTAATACTGGCGGTCGTGTAGCCGACTGGATAGTAGAAGAATTGTTGACTAAAAACTGTACTGTTGCTGAATTTCCATTTACTGCTGTTACCTGCCATCCCAAATTATAAGAACCTAAATAAGTTACAGCAAGGTTTCCTGTTAGCCCTCCTGTTGCCAAAGTAGAGTAATCTTTCACATATTTCCCAACTCCCTGAACCCCACTTAAGCTATAAGGGGCATTTCCTCTCATTTTACCATTGGCAATCATGCCAGGGATTGATGCTTTAGTAGCTAAAACATGGTCATGTTGTCTAAGCATTTCTGTAAATACATCCCCATTAGTAAAGTTTCGGTGTCTTGGACCTGTTCCCGTCAACCATTCAACGCCAACATCAAAAGGTGTTACCCCTTGTCCTGAGGGATTATAATTCACAACTCCTTCTGCAAGCCTAACTTCATTGATAGACCGATTAGCATTTACAGCAGGGTCAAATTGATTATGGTAAATATTAGCTCCATTACCAAAAGAATGAAAACTACCATCAGATGTGTTATAACCCACATTAAAGGCAGGGACTCCGATATCCGTCATTGTTTGGCGTAAGCCGGTCGTGTTATCGTTTATCCATTGCATGCCCTGACTCAGCCAATGCACAGGGTTGAGCCAATTCCAATTCCATTTATAGCCGCTTGGGTCAGTGTACATCAGCGGATTATTCAGGCAATAAGCATAGCGGTTGTAGTTCATCCAGCTGCCGGGTGCCTGGATATACGGGTCTGGACTCAGGAACTGCGCCATCAGCGGGTCATAGACTCGGCCGTTGGCTTCGCCGACCCTTGCTACGCTCGGCATTGCTGCAAACAAGTTTGCGCACTGCCCTCGCTTAACGCAAGAGTTCATGTTAAT
>DIPO01000041.1:2865-2990 GCA_002427045.1 Firmicutes bacterium UBA5486 | reverse complement strand
TCGTAGGCATAACTCTCCTTTACATTTCCGGAAGCATCTGTCACTGCCATCAGGTTGCCCTGATAGTCGGTATAGGTATAATAAAGGTTCTCCTGTCCGCTTTTATGCTCCATAATGGCCGTTAA
>DIPO01000041.1:0-2696 GCA_002427045.1 Firmicutes bacterium UBA5486 | reverse complement strand
GCCAGGCGAAGTTTGTCTTGCGCCGTTTCTGCCTGTAGTAGTTTAAGGATACATTTTCCATACTTTCAGATTCTACCATACGACGTATCATATAGAAAAAGTAAAGCTTGAAGTAAAAATCACTGCTGCATGTGGTTGATTACTCGGTATAACCTTAGGATAAAAAAGGTAATAGTAATAAAAGAAACTTATCATGGACTCAACTATTTATTCTTCTATGCTCTGCCCTAAAACAAAGTAATATTTATCCTTATCTCTATATATAAATATAGAGTCAGAAAAAGCAGGTTTACTAATAGAATCTCCTTTATTAATAAATCTCCCTATAACGTAAGGAATATAGCTAAGATTGTCTGATGACGGCAAAGAAAATTTTTGTCCATTCTTAAACTCAGCAAAAGTGCCTCTATTAATTCTTATATTGCTAATTACACCATTCAGCTCTGTTCTGTATGTAACCTCTGGGTATTTTTCCCAGTCTTTTTTTTGAATGAAAATGCCTATGACAGTCACACAAATAAAGCAACAAATCAAAATTCCGAAGAATTTTCCAATTTTATTTCCATCTTTTATCATCATTTTTAATAAAATCCTGTTTGACCCCAATTTATATTACCAGACGGCCCGGGAGGAGATACTGGTCTAGCCCCCAATTAATGGTATTAGATGTTGATTTCCCAAACTTTTTCTTACCTCCGGTAAAGCCGTTTCCTCCCCAAGTTTGCTGATACATTTTAAAGTTCTTGCCCATCCATGTACCGTAAGGTTTATAGAACATTTCGCCTGCTATAGATCCAGCAGTAGCAACAATGGGTTCCCATCCCAGCCCCCTTATCATCGTAAATATTAAAAGAGCTCTTCTGTCCCACTCTGTTACAAACTGGCGATAACTGGAGTCTAAATGTCTTTAACTATTGGGTATTTCTGCTGCAAGTATTCAATTGGTAAATCAGGTATTACCTTTTCAAGATTTTGAACCAAAAACCGAGTTAGATATACAGAATTTTTATCTCGTAACTCTATTCTGTAATAATAAAAGTATCGCCATGCTGCAATACTAGTAAATCCATTAAATTTTGAAGGGCTCATACCTATTCTTACAACTTTAACAATGTCCTTAAAAAGGAATATATACTCTTTCTCGTCTCTTGATATTTTTACAACTTCTTTATTAAAATCGATAGATAACTCTTTCTTACTATCCTCTTTGTAGTAATTTATGTGCAATACTAAATTTGGAACACTAAAGAGAAGCACCCAAATAATAGTTAGTACTACTAAAAAAGGAGGAATATATCCATCCTTATAAAATAACCCCAGCATCAAAATACCCATTAAACATATAAAAAAGATTAAAAGGAATATTATATTAATGCTCGGTTTAATAAACTTCCAAAGTGAAATTTTATATACTTTCATCTGTTTATAATTTGTTTAAGTTATTGGTCAGATAGCCTTCCGATAAATCGGAACGGGTATCCAGATTCATCGGTGAACTTGCATGAGAAGATGTTTTCATACCCTTGTTGTTAGTTTCTCACTCATAAAAATTTTATCACCAATAAAATTTCCTCCAAAAATTTCCTTTAGTATTCGGAGAGAAATAATTTCTCATTTGATACTCTAATTCCGTACCAGTCGTTGCCGCTTTTTCTATTCCTGTAGCATAAAAACCAACTGTAAGCCCTCCAATAGGTCCAGCAGTATATCCAGCGTAGGCAGCCATTCCATTAATTGACCAATATTTCCTTAATCGTCATTTTTACTTTCTCTATTTCTATTGCTGTCAAGCAGTCATAAGCTTTACAAATCCGTAGCTTATCAATTGTCCGAACTTGGTCAAGAACTATCCACCCTTTTTGCCGTGCTTACCTTCAATTCTTGTTGGATATTATACAGCTCAGTTTAATTTCAGGCTAAAATAACCCCTCCATTGCACAACGCTCTCAATCCTTAATCAGAGGAAATTTTTGAAATCTATATTCATACGGTAAATCCGGAAAAAGCTTCTCCAACTTCTGTATTAGAAAACGGGTTAGGAATAAATTTTGCTTATCCTTTAGCACAATTTTATAGTAATAAAAGTGACCCCAAGCTGTAGAAGTAATCACTACTTTATTATCTTCTGTTATTAAGCCTGACTTTACGATATTGGCAATGTCCTTAAAACAAAATTCAATTTCCCCTGTCTTTTTTCTGATACTTATTTTTTTCTTTTTTGAATCAATACACATTGTTAGGCCCCTGTCGTTCAAATAGTAGTTAATATGTAACACTAAATTTGGACCGCATAAAATTACTATCCATAAAACTGTGATTATAATCATGTATGGTGGAATGTAGGCTCCTTTCAAATATGCTTCCATCATCAAAATACTCATCAAAAATATAAACACTAATGTTGTTAATGCAACATTAAAACTCGGTTTAATACACTTCCAAAATGTAATTTTATAGGTTTTCATCACTACCAGTAAAAATAACTCCAAAAATTTCCTTTTGTATTAGGAGAAAAATATCTCCTTTGTTGATGCTCCACCTTGGAGCCTATCTCTGCACCTTTCTCAATGCCAGCCCCATATAGACCGATTGTAAGGCCCACAACTGGTCCCAAAGATAAAGTAGAACCTGTAAAAGTACCCATAGTGTACGATGAGCCAATAGCACCTCCTCCTAAACTGCCTACCGAAAACACT
>DIPO01000065.1 GCA_002427045.1 Firmicutes bacterium UBA5486 | reverse complement strand
AAAACAGTAATGGATGATTTTGCAAGAAAAAAGTGCCAACGAATACTTGACACATACTCTTTATACTTAGGAGGTGCTTACAATGGATATTTCTCTTATAATAGCCGATGTGGTCCAGTATATCGAAGATAACATTAGGGCAAAACTGTCTTTAGAGGAAATCTCCCAAGCAGTCTTTCTTTCTAAATATCATCTGCACAGGATTTTCACCTCGGTTGCAAAAATACCTTTGATGGAATATGTAAGAAACCGTAAGCTTTCCTTGAGCATAGAAGAACTACTTCATACCAAAATGAGAATTATTGATATTGCTTACTTATATGCGTTTGATTATGAACAATCATATATTCGTTCTTTTAAAAAGCTGTTTAACCTAAGTCCAACAGAGTTGCGTATTAATAAAAAAGGTCCTGTTAAAATAGTAGATAAATTAAATCTAAATCTCATTAAAGCAGTTGAAAAAGGTATTGTTTTTGAGCATTCGACTGTTATCATCCCTAAAATTTATGTGGTTGGAATTAAACACACAGTTTTCCAGGACGACAATCTAAAAAACGCCACGGCCAATAAACTAGCGGTTGATTTTTTCTATAATCATCGCCACAAAATAGAAAACGCGAAAAACCCTAACCAATTGATTAGTTTATCGCGTTATGGTGATATTTTAGCCAATAAATCGATTTATCTGCCTTGTTTAGAGGTGGCGGATCTAGAAAATATTCCGGCGGGAATGAACGGAGATACTATCCCAGCTAACAAATATGTTGTTTTTAATTATATAGGTTTACATCCGCCAAAAGACGTTACGATCATTGCTTTGTCCAATATTTATGCACAAATCGATAAATGGTTCCCCGAATCCGGAATGAGATTTGCGGATAATTATCATTTTGAGAAGATCGATACCACGATTTCAACAGATGAATACTGTGAAGTGCAAGTATATCTGACCTACAAATGACTAGAGGATCTCATCTCTCAAGCGGTCCGATTTTTTAATGGGCATAAGAAGCGGGTATGGAGAATTTTTGTTAATCAAGCCCGGGCTTTTTTGCTAGGTATAATTCTTTATATTTCCTAATGAACACCTTCAAAAAGGATAACTCAAATTTATCGAAATGATAGCACGCGGCAATAGACCCCCGGGAGCAAAGAGAGTATTATCCTCACCGCAAAAGACAGAGCTATTGATCGTAAGATCAATATTACCAGGTAAAGTATTTTGATAACTAGGAAGCAAAAACAGACTGCCATCATCCAGATTAACCAGCGTCATCAAGGAGATAGATGAAAAATCATCGATCGGATAACTAACTCCTCCAATCAACAGATCTAGTCTGGTATCGCCACTTTTCATTTTGAGTATAATAGTTCTAATCTGCGGATCCAAAAATCTTAGCTCTACCCCTAAATACTCAAGGTATACACTGATTTTTGTATGATAATTAAGATTATAACTATAATCTGCTCCCAGCAAATAACTATTACTACTATCTAGACCTTGATCAAAATAGTGACCAAAAGAACCATAGATCCCTAAATCTTTAAGATCTCCTTTTAAAGTAAAGCCAATCCTTTGCTTTGGGATAAATCCAACTACATTATCAAGATCTCCTCCTGTTTCTCCAGATGCTTCTGCCTCCTGTACATAATTCAAGGTCAGGTCATACCCCTTTATTCCAAACCTACCCCTGACCCCCCATTTCATTTTTTCCGTTTCAGTGCCAAGCCCCTCGGGAAAGGAAGCAACTGCTGTTAAGCTAGAATTCCAATTAAGAGGAATGAAAACTTCTAAAGCATCTGTATATTTACTACTACTCTCCTCCTCAAGAACATCTGCACCCAGAGTGTAATCCACCGGATTAAGTAGAGAACCGAATGACCAGGAAACAGGTTGACGACCCACTGTTAAATGGAATCGATCAAACCTATGTTTTAGATAGAGCTTTTTGGTAAAGTAAGAAGCCTTCTTACCTGCCAGCAAATCCTGTAAAGGCCTAGTAATCTGAAAGGCATAAGAGACCTCAGTATTACCGATTGGAGGAATATAAAGTTCCAGATTTAAATTCTCCACAAACTCAGAATCAAAACTTCCATCCTTCTGAAGTTCGCCTTCCCATCCTGCTTTAAGTTCTCCTCCGGTTTCTACCGCTAAAACCTGTGAGCAAAAAAAAGCCCCTAGTAAAATTAGGATAATCAAAATTGAAATTTTACGCATCAATATCAACCCCTCTCGATGCTCGTTGCTCGTTGCTCGTGTTGAATGCTAGCCTTTGTAAGCTACAGATGAAAGTGTATTTTCATCATTTCGCTTGCCCCAGCTTTGCTGGGGTGGGCGACTACCTAGAAAATACTCTTATTTGATTCATCTGGTCTTGATTAAATCCTACAGGACAGTAGGCCGACTCACCCGGCTTTGATTTAAATCACTGCGTGATGTTAAGGTGGCCGGCGTGAGCGACTTGGTAGCCAGCGTAATCTCCCCAGACATAAATACCGTCTCCTTGCCTTTTACTTTAAATTCTCTAAAGTAAAAGTCCCAGCAGGTATTTTGGGATTAAACTCAATCGATTTAATCACAAACTCAGTTCTGGAGCCCTTCCGCAGTTTATCTTCCATTACTGATTCCATTGGATACCAGCGGCCTTCAATCTCTTCTACTTTATTAACCTTCATTGCCTTCAATAACCTACCGCTTTGGGCATAAAGTTCTTCTTTTAATCCAACAAATCTTTCTTTATCAACCCAGGATTTGCGGCGATAATAAGAAACTTTTTTTCCCTCAATGGCAATTCCTTCTAGCACATAACAGTTACGGCCTTCTATTTTTTCTTCACCGATCAATTCAAACTTATATAACTCAGTCAGTTTATCAGATTCCATCATATCCTGATAGGAAAAGTCACTGCCCATCATCCCCTGATTAAGCATATGACCGGAGATCTTTACTAGATCCTCCGCCTCAGGAAAGAACATCCATAGATCATCATCCCGCTTTAAGAACTTGGTACCTCGATCCCGGGGATTAGTAAAAATCGTTAGGCCATTATCCCCTTCTATATAAGAGACCATGGTTTTCGTAATTCTCCGGTTACCGCTGACAATAGTCATCTCCGATTCCGCTTTAGCCGTCTTAATATACTCATTACTATCTCTTTTTTTGATAATCTCTTCAGCGGTCATCGCACTAACCGATATGGAGGTAAAGATGGAAATTATAATTAAACATCCTAATAGTAATCCTATTCTTTTTCTCATTTAAACTTAACTCCCCTCTTATTTAAGGAATTGCATAATTCAATTATTTAAATTCCTCTCATTGCTTCAGTGGGTTCCAGCCTTGCCGCCTTCCGGGCCGGGAAAATAGAAGCAAGGGTAACAATAATCACTCCCAGTGCAAAGGCGAAAAGCGTATTACCAACTGAAGAAACCGGATAAATAATGGCATTAAAGATGATATCTGCACTCATCCCGGACATAGCGGAGGTATAATCGAGCCCCACTTCAGCCAAATAACTAGTCAATACGGAACCTAAAACCGCTCCCAGCAGACTGCCAAACACCCCCATAATTCCGCCCTCAATAACAAAAAGTTGTAAGATCTCTTTGTTTTCCAGTCCCATCGCCGCCATCATACCAATCTCTGGTGTTCTCTCTTTGACAATCATAATCATAGTATTAATCACTACAATACAAGATAAAAAGACCAGGAAAAAATAAATCTGATTATAAATTATCTTCATTATATCCATCAGCGGAATAAGATCACTGGTCTCTTTATACCCTAAAGCCAGATACCTGTCGGCCGTCCCTTGAGCTGCCAGCAATTCTTTCACTTCCGGCAGTACCCGAGGAATAATATTCTGATCCGATGTTACCAGCAGCAACTCGGTAACCTGATCATCCATATCTAAGAGCCTCTGGGCTTGATCCAACGGTAGATAAAATACAAATTCATTTAGTAGCTTAAGGCCACTTTCCAGCCGTCCAACGATCCTAAAGGTAACAGCCTTTGGAGAACTAAAAGCTGTATTATATAAAATAGTAACCTTATCGCCAACCTGACAATTTATTTTCTCTAATAAAACTGTCCCCATTACTACTTCCAGTTGACCGGGTTCTACCATCCTTCCCTCTACCAGGTAATCCTCAATATTGGTGAAGGTCGTTTCCTGTTCCGGATTAACCCCCCAGCCACTCATAGTTACCAATTCTTTCCCCGTACTAACCATGGCGCCAAATTTAAGCCTGGGAATCACCATTTTGACATTTTTTATCCCTTGTAAACCCGTAATCATCTCATCTAAACCCTGTCCATCAAAGCCATCTACCGGATAATTAAGTGGTAGCAGGCGTTCTTGCTCATAATATTCGCGATCAATTATTTTAATATGTCCTGAATTATATTGGATATGATCAGCAGAAAGAGAGTCGATCATTCCCACAATTAGTCCCCTGGCAAACACCACGATCATCACGGAAAAAGCAATGGCAACAACCGAGACAATAGTCCGTAATTTATGCCGGGATAGATTTTTAAAAGCTAATTTCGTAATAAATCCCATCTTTACCCCCCCTAGCGATGATAAATAGCCTTAATTGGATCTTTATCTGCCGCCCAGTATGCTGGTGGAATACTGGATAACAGTGAAACTAAGACACCAAAAGCAAAGACTTCAATAAAAGCCTTTGGATTCCAAACCCCATAGATCCGATCCAGGATTGGTACACCAAAACTACCCAGATCAAAACCATATAAAGCTGCAAAATCTATACCAACTTTAGAAAATAGACCGACTCCGCCAACCCCTAAAATCACTCCAATAATTCCTCCTAGAATACCTATACCGGTTGATTCCAGGACAAAGGTATAAATAATCTCATTTTCTCGTAAGCCCATCGCCTTCATCATTCCGATCTCTGTCATCCTCTCTAAAGCCGCCAGAATTACGGTATTGATGATCGCAATTGCGGCAATCAATAAGATGATTGCCAGGATCAGCTGATTACCCATCTGTTTGGCACCAGCAAAAGATACAGCTTCCAGTTCGTTCCAGGAATAGACCGTAAGCTGATCATTGAAAGCATTAATCCTATTTGCCAACTCCTTGGCCAGCCTCATTGCCAAATCCTTATTCCTCAGTCTAACGATGACCTTACTCACCTGGCCATCAACATTAAGTGCCTGCTGCACTATATCAAGAGGCAGATAGACGATGTTCTGATTCACATTAGGATTACCTGTATGAACCAGTCCTGAAATTTCTGCTTCGATCGTATTAAAAGTTTCGTTTTTATCTTTAACCAGAAGTATGATATAATCACCCACCTCCAGTTGCATAAGATCAGCCAGTCTTTTCCCCAGTACCACCTTATTCTCTCCATGGGAAAACATTCTTCCCTCAACAAATTGCTTTTCCAAAGCAAAAACTGCTTCAAAATCTCCAGGAATAATCCCTCTTCCAATCACAGGTAGCTCATTAATCCCATTATTAAGCCGGGCTACAAAACTCAGTTCAGGCGAAGCAGCTTGATACCTTTCTACACCCTCGATTGCCATCATCAATTCCGGCTCAACAGATATTAGGTTTTCCAGAGGTAATTCATCCTCTTCTTCCCAGTACTTAGGGTTTACTACCTGAAGATGTCCGGCCTCATGATTAATAATACTCTCATACGACATTTCAGTCATACCACCAATTAGCGAATCAAAGAGAATATAGAAGAAGATGGCAAAAGCAATAATACTGGCTGTGATTAGAGTCCGATTACGGTGGCGTACGAGATTTTTAAAAGCCAGCTTAGTTAGGAACATCTTTGCTTTCCCTCCTTTGGTCTTTGGAGATTAGGCCATCCCGAATTTCTATTAACCGCTGGGCATAATCCATCACCCGGGGATCGTGAGTGGAGAAAATAAAGGTTGTTCCCAGTTCTTTATTCATCTTCACCATTACTTCCAGAACCTCTTCACTACTTTTGGAATCCAGATTGGCAGAAGGTTCATCAGCCAAGATCAGTTTTGGCTCCTTAACTAAAGCTCTGGCAATCGCCACCCGTTGTTTCTGGCCACCTGATAATTCATTTGGCTTTCTATCTTCCAATCCTTCCAGACCAACATCAGCCAGAATCTTCATCACCCGATCTTTTATCTCGTTTTTATTATTTTCGTTAATCAGTCTGATCGCAAACTCGACATTTTCATAAGCAGTAAGTACAGGAATTAAATTATAACTCTGAAAAATAAAGCCAACATTATGTCTTCGAATTATGGCCAGAGTTTTTTTATCTAGATCTTCCAACTGTTTACCACTAAAATTAATACTACCGCTGCTGGGTTTATCCAGACAACCGATCATATTAAGTAATGTTGTTTTACCTGAACCAGATGGGCCAAAGACAGTGGTAAACTCACCCGCCTCCACCGTAAGGTCAATCCCTCTTAATGCCGGTACCTCAATTTTCCCTTGTTGATAAATCTTTGTTACTCCCTTTAATTCCAATAAAGCCATTTTAATAACCTCCATCTCGTTACTAGTTGCTCGTCGCTCGATTTGAATGACAAGCTTTAGAGCCTTTATTGATAAATACTAACTGAAACAAGAGATTAATTATAAGTTATTTATCGTCTCATCACTCATTACTAAATCTCTCAGTTAAATTTAGATATTTGAAATAATTCCATAATTACCTTAGGCACACACTCACCATTAAGGAATTGCATAATTCTAATATTTAGTATTCAACCACAATATATTGATAATCCCACTAGGAATTGTCTAACAATACATTATAATTGAAGGGGTCTCTTTGCAATTCCCTCGAATAATATACAAACACTATATATTATGGTTAAATGGATGCTAAACGTAATTATGCGATTCCCTCACCATATAAAAGGTATCAATCTATATCTAACTTTTTTTGAATATTCTTCGTAGCCATCCAGTTCTATCGATAAGGTTTTATCCTCTAATGCAGTACGAATAATAAAAATCGCACTGACCATCAATGACATTATTAGTGCATATAATGAAGCCAAAGCCAGTGGCGTTGATATAACCATTATAATATAACCAACATATCCCGGATGCCGAACATATTTATATGGCCCCTCTACAGCAACCTGATGTCCCCGTTCTTCTTGGATTCTAACCATTGTGGAAAAATATCTATTTGAGACCATTGACCAAGTAAAAATCATTGATCCTAAGAAGGATAATACTATACCAATAATATTTATACTGATCTGTAGATCACCACTCCAATTAAACCGATAATCCAAACCGGAAATTATGTATATTCCAAGTAATGGAAGAATACTAATTGTTGTTAAAATTTTATCCCACTTTTTAACATTACCCTTTTTCCTTCCCCTTTCTTCTATTACTTCTTGGGGAAGAACCATAAAATTAATAACAAGTATTACCACGCCGGTAACAACGAAAATCCAAGCCCATATCCAACGATATGTCCCTGCAGAAATAAACAAAATAACACTTTGCAATACTAAAGTTAAAATAGTTTGAACTACTCTGCGAAAAATATTTTCATTCATCTTCTTACCTCCTTTTTAGTTTACTGTTATTGTTCGCACAACTTTAAACTATCTAAACTCACCTACCTATTTTGAAAACTCGTGAAGACTTACCTGAAAATAAGTGATGAGTTGCAAGTTTATTCTCTCTTTTTGATACCATTCTCAATAAAATGGAGCATTTGGTCGATAATCTCCATATCATTCATATCTAACTTACCATCTTCGTAAATTAAATCACCCAAGGAATAACTGATACTAGTTAACATTTTAGAGACCAACACCGGATCAATTGCCGGGTCTAGATCACCTTTTACTTTCCCCTGGATCAATAATTGCTGAAAAAAATCGCTGCTCAGATCTTTATACTCACCAAAGATCTCATGATACAGTTTTTTATCATTTATCAACATGAAACCAATGGGAATTAAACGGGGATTTTCTTCAGCAAACCTGATCCCACTTAAATAAACCTCACGTAATATTTGAAAAAAACTATATTTTTCTCTATTTGCCATCATCTCTTGATTTATATAGGTTAGTTTTTTTTCTACGGTTAACTCAATAATATATTTATAAAGATCTTTCTTATCTTTAAAATATTGATAAAAACTTCCTTTAGCTATTCCAGCATTGTCCGCTATTGCTGTAATCCTGGCTTTATGAAATGGATAGGTAGCAAACTCTTCAATCGCTGCCTCAATTACCCGTTCTTGTTTCTCCTCCGGCAAATTAAAAAATGTTTCTTTTGGCAAATCTCTTCCCCATCCTTATATGAAATACTATCATTCTAATTCAATACTAGAGATTAGTGAATGTGAATTCATATTCATATGAATCTCTAGTCATATTGTAATATATGGTTATAATATAGTCAAGTATAATTAGTAAAAAGGCAAGGGGACGGTTCTCTTGTCTACACTCAATAAAGTTAGACAGACACAAGAACCGTCCCCTTGTCTCTTCCTCTCCTTTGTCTTTCCTCCTGTTTCTCCCCCTATCTTTCGCTGGTCTTTATTTAAGACTAAAAAGAACGCTATGCTCTTCTTCTATTTCCTCGATCCCCCGGCCTTGATTTGTTGCATAAAACTTCCTAACATCATCAACAACTTGTTCCGGAAGGAACTCCTCTTCTTTATCCCACCTTCTACCAATATCAGGAACCGAATTAAATAACATCTTGGTATAGGGATGAATCGGGTTTTGATAAACCTTTTTCGTATCTCCCTTTTCAACCAATCTACCTTTATACATAATCAAAGTATAATCACTAATATAATAGCCCAGATTCAAATCGTGAGTAATAAATAGAACTGACATCCCGTTTTCCTTACATAAATCAACTAAAAGGTTTAATACACCTATTCGTGTTGAGGCATCTAACATACTGATCAATTCATCTGCAATTAAAACATCCACATCCATTAATAATGCTCTTGCAATCAGTAATCTCTGTAATTGCCCTCCGCTAAGCTGATGAGGAAATTTACCCAGTATCCTTCCGGGATTAAGATTCACATCATTCAATACCTTGTGGATTCTTTCTTCTTTATTTGTTTGATCATAACCAAATGAGCTGAAGATAATCTCAAAAATCCGATCAACACGGTATAACGGGTTAAAGGTAGCAAAAGGATCCTGGAAAATGCCCTGGACTTTCTTATAGTACTCTTTAACCTCTTTTTTGTCATTGATCTGTGCAACATCTTTATTTTTATAATATATCTGCCCCGCTGTTGGTTTAAGTAATTTTAAGATCAATTTACCGATTGTGGTCTTACCACTACCGCTTTCACCAATTAGGGAAAGGATGGTCCCGGGTTTAATATCAAAAGAAACATCTTTAACCGCTACAGTATATTGTGGCTTGAAAACTCCACTCTTAAATACTTTAGTCAAACCCTTAACCGACATCATATTCTCATTATTTTTAGGCATTATTATCACTTCCTAATTCTTTCCATCGCCAACACGATATATAATGTCCTTCATTAATTCTTTCTCTAACAGGTGATATCTCGCATTGCTTATCTGCATATTGGCACCTATATCTAAATCTGCATCCCTCTCCGATATTTAATAACTGCGGTGGGGTTCCTTTTATACCGGAAAGTTTCTTATCCTGATATTGAATACCAACCTGTGGCAAAGAAGCAATCAGAGCTTTAGTATAAGGATGCCTTGGGTTTTTTACGATCTCCTCAGTTGGGCCAATCTCAATAAAACAACCGGCATACATGATCATTATTCGTTCAGCAATCTGGTATAATATTGAAAGATCATGGGTGATAAACATCGCAGAACCAATAATTCCCTCATCTCGTAAATTTGCCAACATCGTTGCTACAAACCTCTGTGAACTAACATCAAGAGCAGAAGTGATCTCATCGGCAATTATAAAATCAGGATTTAAAATTGTCGAGATTACCATAATGACCCTTTGTTTCATACCACCGGATAATTCTATAGAATATCGTTCTAATACAGATGGATCTAAATTAACCAAATAAAGCCGTTCCTTCACTTTGTCAAAGAACTCCCGATCCGGCTTGATCCCGTGTTCTTGAACTAAATCTATAATAAATGTTTTAATTTTTTTGGTGGGACTAAAAGCATCAAGAGCATATTGGGGAATTAAAGATATATTTTTTAAACGCATTGGTTTAAAATCTTCTTCCGGTATCTGCATAATCTCTTTTCCATTCAGCTTAACCTCACCGGAAATATGGTGTAAAGGTGGTTTTCTTGAAATTAGAGTACTAGCCAAAGTACTTTTACCACATCCTGATTCCCCTGCCAAACCAAGAATTTCTCCTTTTTTAATATTGAATGTAAGATCATCAACCGCTTTAACTTGACCTTTTAAAATCTTGTAATAAGCCTTTAAATTTTTTACCTCAAGTATATTTTCTCTCATATGCTACATCTCCCTCAAACGTGGATTGAATGCCGCATCAAGTCCGGTATTAACAAAATAGAGTGCGGTAATCATAATTGTTAATATTAGTCCGGGAATAATTGACCACCACCACATTCCCAACTGAATGGCATTCCAATTAACCGCATCTTGCATAACAAGTCCAAGCGAGATCCCTCTTGTTGGCCCCAAACCCAAAAATTCCAATTGAACAGTTGCCAGCATTGTCCCGTTAAACTGCTGAATAAAGACCATAAAAACATATGAGAACATATTTGAAGCTATATCATCCTTTAATATTCTCATGACACCAAGCCCAGAAATCCGGGATAAATTTACATACTCCTGATTTTTTAAGGATAAAGTTTGCGATCTGACGGCTCTTGCTGTCCATGGCCAGGCCGTAGCAGCAACTATTACTGACATTACTACTATTCCTCTTGCTTTCAAAAAAGCAGAGATCACAATTAATAATGCGAGTTGTGGTATAACCACAAAAATATTAGTAAACATCATCAACAGCTCATCAAAGAGTGTTCCACCAAAGTAACCCGCAAGAAAGCCAATAATACAACCAATTAAAGTCGCTATTGTACCAGCTATAAATCCTACTAAAATTGTTGAACGCAGCCCATAGACAGTACGCGTAAATACATCTTTACCCATAATAGTCGTACCAAAAAAGTGTTTTGCTGATGGTGCCAGATATGGGTCACCAGCATATTCCTCATAATCATAAGGAGTTAGTAATGGGCCAAAAATAGCCAGCATAATTACTAAAGAAAAAACAACTAAACCGAAGATTACTTTTTTATTTGTTAAAGCATAGTATAAATTCTCATGCTCTTTCCAAAACTCTGATGTCATTAATTACACCTCCCCGGAAAATGAAAGCCTGACTCGTGGATCAATAAACATGTAAATTATATCTACTACAAAATTAGCTACTAAAGTCATGGTAACAATCGCTAAAAAGATACCCTGCAACAGGAAATAATCCTGATTAAAGACCGCATTTAACATCACTCTCCCGAGTCCCGGGTAATTAAAGACTGTCTCTACAGTAATCGCACCGCCTATAATACCAGCCAATCTCAGAGCAAGGCCAGTAACCTGTGGTAAGACACCATTTCTAAATCCGTATCTTCTAATGCATTTATCCGAAGCTCCAAGTGCCTCCATATACTTGGAATAATTTGAACTTCTTTCATAAATAATCATATTCCGCATCCCAATGGCCCAACCTCCGAGTTCAACCAGGAACATCGATAAAAATGGTAAAACCCAATGTTTTAAATAATCAAATATAAACTTCAGATTAAAACCAGGATTCATAGTTGCACTGTAGGCTCCACTGATCGGAAACCAACCCAGTTTAACTCCAAGGAAAAAGGCCACTACCCCTGCCAGCCAAAAATAAGGAGAAGAACTTAAGAAATAAAAGATCGGCATCAATACATTATCAGCTTTTTTGTTCACACCAGAGAAAGCACCAAGTTTGTTGCCAACAATCCAGCTAAGGATGATCGATGGTATGAGCAGAATAAGATCATAGATAATTGCTTTTTTAATGATATCTATAACAGGTGTTGGAAATTGCATGATACTAATACCAAAATCACCGGTAAAGATTGATTTCCAAAATTTAAAATACTGAACTATTAAAGGATCATCTAAACTAAATAATAATGTTAGTTGCTTTTCAATTATCTCCCTACCCCCTTCCATACCAGAGAACCGCGACAACAGTATCTGTATAGGGTCTCCGGGCATCATCCGGGGGATGACAAAATTAATAGTTACAGCAATGATAAATGTGATGAGATATACTATAATCTTTTTGCCGAAATACCTACCCATTTTCTTGGAAAGCTCCTTTCTATAAAACAGGCCCGATAGTTTTTATCGGACCTGTTTTTTTGTATGACTAAATCTTACCGATCCTCACTTAGCTGGTTTAAGATTAATCAATACATCAATCATACCTAACTGATAAGCATTATTCCAAGTTACAGGAATACCATATGGATTATCTTCTGCTGGCCAATTAGTCCAGTTCGCATTTGTATACTGAGCCCACAAACCATTATGCCATAATGGAATAACAGGCATATCAATTAATAGAGTTTTTTGAATATCAGACGCAATCTTAGCCTTTTTAGCTTCATCTTTTGTCATATTAAATTCGGCAATCCATTTAAATACTTGAGGATTATCATAACAACCCCAGTTCCCATTATTTACACTCTTGCCGTGAATATTTTTATTAATAACACCATTCCAGTAATCAAATGGATTTGAACTTAAGGTTGACTGTTGATTACCGATTAACAAGTCAAAATTCCTGTTGAATCTGTTATTATCATAAAGTGCTGCATCCGGGAAAGTAGGTACAATATTAATTCCTACCGCCTGAGCATTATTAGCAATAACCCTGATTGCTTCCATCCAATCCGTCCAACCACTTGGAACAATAATCTCAAGTTTAATCGGATCACCATTTGGTTGTTCTCTCCAACCATCACCATTAACATCTACATAACCAGCAGCAGTAAGCAGTGCTCCTGCTTTTTCTGGATCATAATTAAATCCATACTCATCTACAACATCTTCATCAAGATAAGCTAACCAACCTTCACCAAATAATCCAGTAGGATTAGCCGGTAAAACAAGCCCGCCATATACTCTTTCAACAATGGTATTCTGATTGATAGCAAAAGCTAATGCCCGTCTGAATTTCGGATCATCCATTGGTTTCCTGAGTGTATTCATATATACTTTGGCAGTATTCCAGGAAAGCATATATGGTTCTTTTTCATACCAGGTTTCAAGTTCAACAGCTTGTTTAACCTTTTCAATTCCAGGGATAAAGTTATTACTTAAGTCAACTTCACCTTTCATTAACATCCCAAGAGTTATGTTATTGCTTACATTTACAAGGTCAACAATATATTTAGGTTTTGGCGTTCCAAATACTTTATTACCCCACCACTTATCATTTCTAACCCAAACCATTCTATCCGGTCCAGCATTATGGTAAAAATAGCAACCTGTTCCCACAGGATTGGCATTAGTTCTTGTAATTAGTTCTTTAGATGGTACATTGCTCCAGATGTGTTGAGGAATTATATACCTCTGATATAATTCACGATCCCATTCTGCATAATGCGGATCGCTAAAGATAAATCTAACAGTATAATTATCTTTGGCTACTACTGATTTCATCCAGTTCCAGATTGGAGAATAAGGCAATTCATTATCCTTGGCAATCTCATAAGTAAACACTACGTCTTTAGCAGTAAAGGCTTTGCCATCGGTCCATGTAATCCCTTTTCTTAATTTTACTACATACTCCTTGTCAGAAACCCATTCTCCACTCTCTGCCAACCATGGTCTATACTCATTTTTTAGCGGATTATAGGAAAAAAGTGTCTCATAAACAAGGCCACCAGTCCCCATCTGTGGATTTGGTATCAAAATATTCCAGCTTGAAGGAGGGCCCCACGCTGCTCCCGTAACTACTAAAGTTTCACTCCGGTCAAACTCGGCAGCAAATGAAAGTAAGCTACAAGCTAAAACCAACATGAGAACCAACAACAACCTTGAAAAACTTTTCACTAACAACACCCCTTCTTTTTTATTTATTCTTATCAAAACTTGCTGAGCTTGATAAGAAACAACCTGCCAACCTCTGTGTTTAGAAAAACAAATCCGAGATTGACAAACTTTTTTACTCTCATCTAAACCGCTTTTTAAAAAAAGAAAAACATTTTGTAATTGAGGGGATTTCATAATTACCTTTGGTATCCAGTTAACCACAGCATATAGTTTCTCTATTATTTAGTTTTGAATTATGTAATTTCTTAGGCAGTATGCAATTCTTTTATTTCTTAAGATTTATTACTAAACCGGTATACCTTACTTAATATTATAATATATATTTTGTTAAATATCAATTACTATTTAGTTTTTATTGTCTCTACATTTTTTTTATAATTATAGTAAATAAATATAATTAGTTCAATAGCAGGTAAAAAGAGTGCTATTGCCCATTATGTTATTATTTTCCTAAATAATTAACTGGCACTTCTAAAAAGATTTAAACCGTTTTACTTACCTCAATATAAGGAATTACATCTACACGATTAAAGCAATGATGTAATTTCCTCTAGAGAAAGGGACGGTTCTTGTAGCTAAGATTTTTTTATTCTTTATGTACGAGTATTGATTTATCTCTTATTGTAGACACAAGAGCCTTCCCTTTCAGCTCCAAAAATTAAAAGCCAAAGAATTTTCTTCATTCTTTGGCTTTTAATTATTTTGTGACGTTTATAGTAAAAACATTACTTCCCGGCTGTCATTTCAAACGTTTTAATAAGATCTTTGGCAGCTTACTGAAGATAGGAAAACGGTTCTCTTATCTTATGTAGTAAACAGACACAAGAACCGTTTCTTTATCTATACAAAAAGAAATCATACTATCTTTGCTTGTTTTAGATTGTTTTTGTATAAATAATTAATAATTGTACTTCTTTTAATAATACCAATAAAGATCTGATGATCATCAACCACCGGAACAAAATTCTGATTAATCGAAAGCAAAACCAAATCTTCCATCTGCGAGTTAATAGAAACCGGCTGGTTATATTTGTGTTTTGGAATATCTTTAATCTTAATTTTACTGGTATCCCTAATTTTCAGATCCGGGGTACGCTTTAAATGCCAAAGTAGATCCCCTTCCGTTATTGTTCCGGCATACTTACCATCATCATCAACAAGTGGCATTGCAGCATACCTGTGAAATTCCATCTTCTCAATTGCTTGCCTCATTGTTGAGTTAATTGATATCCAGATCACTTCTTCTTTTGGTGTAAGAAAAAAGGCAATATTCAATACAACTTCCCCCTGACATCTAATTGGTCTTTTAGCAACCGCTTCTATTATATCTATTTTCCCTCCCGAAGTGAACTGCCTTTTAATAAAGCTTTTTGCGTTGTGTCCTTTTTAAAAGGTCCCAACACAATATAAAGTGTTGGGCTTGTATTAGGCTATCAATATATTGTGCAGGGACAGAAAAAATCAATGACAACGCAAAAAGCC
>DIPO01000045.1:28364-38924 GCA_002427045.1 Firmicutes bacterium UBA5486 | reverse complement strand
CAGTAACAGCGCAAATAACTCGCGCATAGTATTTATTGACATTTCGTTAATTATGATATAATATTAAATTAACATAACTGGTATACACCACTACACATGTAATACATCCCATAGGAGTGTGCGGATTGATTGAGAAAATGTTTCCTGAGAGTACTTTGGTGGAAGGGCCAATCCCTTTATATTATCAGTTGCAGGAGAAGATAAAAGATCTGATTGATACTGGTATTTTGCAGGAAGGGGATCGATTGCCTTCGGAGAGAGAGATGGCTGGTTACTTCCAGATTAACCGGAGGACTGTTAGTAATGCTATTGATAATTTAGTGGCAGATGGTCTACTGCTCAAAAAGCGAGGAACGGGGATTTTTGTGGCTCCGAAAAAGATAATTAGTAAGGTTAATTGGTTGCGTAGTTTTCATGATGAAGCAAGTATGGGTGGAAAAAAGGCGCAATTTAAGATTATAAAAATCGAAATTATTACTCCGCCCGCTTCGGTGTGCCAGTATTTAAACATACAGGGACCGGAGAAGAAAGTGTATAATCTCCAGCGCTTAGGCTACTTAAATCAAGAACCGGTCTTAATTCAAAAGTCTTTTATTCCCGAATGGTTAGTTCCGGGTTTAGATGAGAAGCTTACTGATAATGTCTCTTTATTTCATCTTTTTGAAGAGGATTACGGTTTAAAACTAACTTCAGGTAAGGAAAGCCTGGAGGCGACAACCTTGCGTCAATACGAAGCGGATCTACTAGAAGTCCCACAAGGAAAAGCCGGTTTTGTTTTGCGACGAATTACTTTTAGCCACACGACACCTGTTGAATATGTGAAGTCTGTTTTGAGGGGGGACAAATATATTTTTAAAACCGATTCACAAAGGAGGTAATAAAGTGGAGGAGTTACAAAAGGTTAAAAAGGAGTTTTGGACGGTAAAACGCATTGCTAGGTTGGCAATTTTAATTGCCTTAAGTGGGGTTGGCGCTTTGGTGAAGATCCCTAGTCCTACAGGAACGGTTGCTCTTGATTCAGCGCCTGGTTTCTTTACTGCTGTAGCTTTCGGGCCGGTAGAAGGAATGATTGTCGCTGGAATCGGACATTTATTTACGGCCTTAACCGCTGGTTTTCCGATGGGCATTCCGATGCATCTCTATATTGGAGTGCAGATGGCGGCCTGGGCTTATCTTTTCTGGTTGAGTAGTAAAAAAGTCAATCTAATCGTCGGTATAATTGTAGCTACTATAGCAAATGGTGTACTTTCTGCCGCTTTAACCATACCGTTTGGTGGCGTAGGTTTGTTTGTTGGATTGCTGGCGCCACTGCTCGTTGGCTCGTTGGTAAATATTCTTATCGCTGCCGCTGCTTATAAGGTTGTAAGTAAAAGTAACCTGATTGAAGAGGAGAACATAAAAGCTTAAGCAAGAAGGCAGTTTTTGAAGTCAAGTAATTTTGTCCTCCCTTTTTTTCTAAAAATTATTGAAAGGAGAAAAAGATGAATTTTTTGCGGGATTTTTATGACGGACTACTTACCTTTGAAGAAGTAGTCGAGAAAAAACGTGATCTTACTCTTTTCAAACTCAGTTCTGATTTTTCCTTGATGATTGCCTGTGATTCAGACGGTGGAATTGGCAATAAAGAACATGATCTTGTGAAAGTAGAAAATTGGATGACAGGCTATTTTGGGGCACGGGTGGCATTAATGGAAATACTGGCTGCTAAGGGTAAACCGTGGTTATTGATTGATACGCTATCGGTGGAGATGGACCCTGCGGGCAGGGAGATTATTGCCGGTATTAAAAAGGCCTGTACGGAAGCGGGGTATTCAGGTTTGCCGCTTACCGGCAGTACGGAGGATAATGTTCCCACCGTGCAAACAGGGATCGGCGTTACCGTTCTGGCAATTGCCAAGAACAACCAATTACCGATTGGTAGTTCACAGGAGGGAGATTTGGTAGCAGTAGCCGGTATTCCTAAAAGTGGCCCGCAGTTTCGGATTGAACCGCAAGACCCGGAGCTCATTTCCTTATCAGATCTACGCCGGCTTAGAGAGATGCCGGGAGTCCATGATCTTCTTCCGGTGGGTTCTAAAGGCGTAGCCTATGAAGCTGGAGAATTAGCAAAATCCGCCGGTTTGCGCCTACGACAGGCACAGACGGATTTGGATCTATTACGTTCAGGCGGGCCTGCTACTTGTGTGGCCTTTTCATTGATGAGTAATGATGTTTTACAAATGATAAAAAAGGAAATAAAAGCGCCAGTTAATTTTTTGGGGGAACTATATTAGAAGGGGAAGGTAGGGATAGCACCTTCTTTGGTGGGAGGTTATGAGCATGATGGAACTGACAGTTGAAAATTTATCCTTTCAATATAATCGGTCACCGGAGCTTAATTTAGAAGAGATTAATTTGCAGGTAAGCAAAGGGGAAGTTATAGGAGTCTTAGGAGTGACCGGCGCGGGGAAAACTACGTTCATGCGAGCTTTAAACGGTTTGATTCCCCAGTTTTTTGAGGGGAAGATCTCGGGAAAAGTCTTGGTGCAAGATCTGGATACTCAGGTTTACCGAATTCAATCACTGGTGCGGCGGGTTGGCTTTGTCTTTGATGACCCGGAGACACAGATTTTTGGCGTTAATGTTAAAGAAGATGTGGCTTTTGGCCCTTGCAATTTTGGCCTCCCTAAAGAAGAGGTTATGGCAAGAATAAAGAAGTCATTAAACCTTGTCGGCTTGGAGGGTTATGAAGAAAGAGCCACGGAAAATCTTTCGGGTGGGGAAAAACAAAGATTAGCAATTGCCGGAGTGTTGGCGATGGGCTCTGAGATCCTAGTTTTAGATGAACCGACTGCTGCTTTGGATCCCTTGGGTAAAGAGGCTGTTTTTCAAATTGTAGAACTTTTAAAAAAGCAGGGGATGACTGTTCTGCTGGTTGAACACGAAACAGAAGATATGGCGGCAAGGGTAGAACGGGTAATTATCCTTGACCATGGCCGGATTGTCCACCAAGGTGAAACGAGGGATGTATTTCAAGAAGTTCCTCTATTCAGCAAGTATCACCTACGTCCCCCGGAGGTAGCCGAATTTGGTTGGTGCCTTTATGAAGAACGACTGATTAGTAAAGATGAAGTTCCGGTTACAGAAGAAGAAGGGGTTGCCCTTATCAAAAGGCTTCTTCCTATGGCTTCACCCTCTACGGATAATGCTGTTAAGGTGGATAAAAGTGAAGGCAAGGGAAAGATATTGCAATCTGGGAATGCTGCTCAACAGGAAGTCATTATTGAGGTCAAAGATCTTTCATTTTCCTATATAAAAAAGCAGCCGGTGTTAAAAGGGATTAATCTCCAGATTCATCAAGGAGACTTTCTGGCGTTGGTAGGTCAGAACGGGGCGGGAAAAACCACTTTTTGTAAGATTTTGACCAAACTTTTAGCAGCCGATAAGGGAAAAGTAACCTTTAAGGGAGAGGAGATTAATAAGTTTTCCCATGTTCAATTAGCCAAACATTTAGGTTATGTTTTTCAGAATCCGGATCATCAGATTTTCTCTTCTTCGATCAAAGAAGAGTTGGAGTTCGGTTTGATTAATCAAGGCTTGGATGAAGCTGAGCGCAACGAACGGATCAAAAAAGTTCTTAATATAGTTAAGCTTGATAAACCACTTACAACACACCCGTTAAATCTTGGCCGGGGAGAACGGCAGCGGTTGGCGGTAGCTTCAATTCTAGTCTTAGAACTGGAAGCCCTCATTATAGATGAGCCAACTACCGGCCAAGATTGGCAGGGGACGCTGAATATTATGGATTTGATTAAGGATCTTAATAGGCAAGGGCATACTATTTTGATTATTACTCATGATATGCGGTTAGTGGCTGAGTATTGTAATCGAGTTGTAGTTTTAAATAAAGGGGCGATTCTTGCCGATGAGACGCCACGTCAATTATTTACTAAACCAGATTTATTAAAAGAAGCGCGTCTTAGGCCGCCACAGATTAGTAGAATGGCCCATCAGTTGGCGGAGCAAGGGGTTCCACGGGATATTATTGATGTAGAGGAGTTATTGGCCGCAGTGAAAAGCTTAAAAAACAGGAGGGGAGTATAGATGTTTGTTGATTACTATCCTGGAGCGACGATCATTCATCGCTTGGATGTCCGGGCAAAACTGGTAGCTTTTACTGCCCTTATGGTGTTACTTTTCTTTTTTACTAATCCACTTTATAATCTGTTACTGGCAGTGTTTAGTACTTTCCTCCTTTTTTATTTAGGTCTACCGATACGCAAGATTTCGGCGATTTTAAGGCCGGTTGCTCCAATCTTATTGTTCATTATGTTGATCACAGCTTTTACATATCCGGCAGAAAACTTTGTCATTCCAGCGGCTAAAGTGGTTTTTTATAAAAAGGGTTGGTTTGAAATCTCAAGCGGTGGCGTATTATATGGCGCAACATTGGTGTTACGAATTTTTAATATGGTAATTCTTTCTTCAATCTTGACTTGTTCCACACCCTTGGATCATTTTTTGCAAGTAATGAAAATGTCTCGTTTACCGTCAAACGTTTCGTTTCTAATTATTACCGGCATTAGATTTGTTCCTACCATGCAAAAGAAGGTAGAAATGGTCTTTAACGCACAAAAGGTTCGTGGCGCAAATTTTGATGAAAAAGGCCTGTTCAGTAGAGTCAAAGCGTATATTCCAATTATGGTTCCGCTCTTGGTCCAGTCTCTTTATATGTCGGACCGATTGGCGGTCGCCATGTTGAACAGAGGCTATGGTGCCGCCGCCAGACAGACATCGCTAGAAGAGATTAGTATGAACGGATTAGATTATATTTTTATTATGCTTTTTATGGCAGTAACGGTGGTAGGTATTTATTTACGGGTTCAAGGTATTGGACGATTGTAAAGATAGTAGGAGGGATAAAACTTTGGATATAAAAAAAAGAGCGTATGGAGCATTATTAGGGGTAGCTCTTGGGGATGCGTTGGGAATGCCTTCGGAGTTATGGTCGCGGAGAAAAGTAAAAGACTATTTTGGTGAGATTACTGAGTTCCTTCCCGGTCCTCCCGGTCATTTAGTGGCTGACGGGATGCAAGCCGGAGAGGTGACTGATGATACGATGCAAACTATTAAAGTGGCTGAAGCGCTGATTGCCGATAATGGTCGGGTTAGGCCGGAGACGATTGTAACTAAACTCTTAGAATTGGTAGCGGAAAATAACGCCTTAGAAACCAATATGTTGGGGCCAAGTTCGAAACGGGCGTTAGCAGCAATTAAGGAGGGAGTTCCTCTTGAGGAGAGCGGGAAAATGGGCACTACTAACGGCGCGGCGATGCGAATTGTGCCCGTGGGTATTATTAGCCCGATTGAAAACTTGACAGGGCTAGTGGATAATGTAGAACAAGCTTGCCTCCCAACTCATAACACGAATATCGCGATTGCCGGAGCTGCTGCCGTAGCTGCTGCCGTCTCTACTGCTTTGGAAGGCGCTTCTTTGGAAGAGATCTTGAATAATGCGGTTAAAGCAATGAGGATCGGGGATGAGAGAGGCCACGATACTTTTGGTGCTTCGATTATTGCCCGAACGTACTGGGCTTTAAGGATCGTTGAGGAGAGCGTGTTGCCGGAAGAGGCGATGGAAAAACTCTATAATCTAATTGGCGCAGGAGTTGAAACAACTGAAAGTGTGCCAACAGCACTGGCCTTGTTTAAATTGGCTAATGGTGATCCGTACCGTGCCGGATTGTTGGCGGCCAATCTCGGTGGTGACTGTGATACGATTGGGGCGATTGCTTGCGGTATCTGTGGAGCGTTCACCGGTATCGATGGGATACCAACTTTTTGCCAGGAAAAGATTTTAGCTGTTAATGACTTTAATTTCAAGGAGTTAAGTGCTGATTTATTGAGTTTTCGTGGTGGAAAACAATTTTAGCTGATGAGACTAGAAAACTGGTGCCAAAACCAATCAGACTAAGACCCAGAATGATTATGATTATTTTATAGGCTTTCAAATTAATAAAGGTTCTTGTTTTGCTGACCAGCAGAGAGATAAATGTATACCAGGTAAAATCGGAGAGTATATGCCCCAGGTAAAAGAGGCTGACTCCGATAAGCCCAAAGGTATTATAGGCATTCATAATAAGTCCAAGGCCAATGGCAGCCCACCAAACTATAAAATAAGGATTTGCTGCGCTGACCAGTGCACTTCCGATTACTAGGTTACCGGATTTTATATTATGTTCATTTGTAAAATCAATAGATACTTTTCCCAGGAAACTATCTTTAACCATGCTTATACCAAAAAACAGCAAAACGATACCGCCCAGTATCCCGATGATCGATTTGGCAAATGCTGTACCCAGGTATTTACCAACACCTAAAAGGAACAGCATTACCAGTATAAGTTCGAGTAAGGCATGGCCGATTGAAATCATTAAACCTGCTTTAGCACCTGTTTTTATACTTTTATCCAAGGTATATGTGAGTAATGAACCAGGCATTATAGCACCGGAATAACCAATCAGTAGTGACTGGATGAAGATCTCAAGCAATTTATCACACTCCGAATTTAGTATTTAAATTGATATTAAAACTAAAGGGAATAATGGAGAAGCACTTTTTTAATCAGCCTTTTTTCAACAAAAGATCATGATGTGCGACTTTGTTTGCTTTAGGAGCAAATAGAGTTTATAGTTATCTTCCTTATTGTACCAAAAAACTACAGAAAAAACTATAATTAATTTTGAAGGAAAACAAATGGTTGAGGCCGTCAGCGTTAAACCGCGTCTTGCAATTTTTGGTTGAATTAACAAAATTAGCCCTATCTTTTTTATAAACGAAGCCCTCGTTCTTGCCTGTTGGCAAGGACGAGGGCTTTGCCATAGGAAGATCTTGAAGGGTTTATCTTTCCTCGCCCGGTAAGAGTTATGACAGATTTTTAGCCACGGGTGGATGTTCGTGCCAGTAGTAAACCGCTTTTTTCAGGTAAAGTAGGGGGAAGAATGTCGTTGTAATCCTTCATAATCCATAGCGTTCTTTCCTTTACAGAAATGGGGTTGAGCTTTACGTCGTATACTTTCCGTTGTTGTCGATGAATGTAAACAAACCCTCTTCTAGCCGGTCGGTGATTCCATGGTTTCAGGGGGATAAGTAATTAGGAGTCATACTAAATTAGAGGCGTAAAACAGATATGGAAAGTAATGCGATGTTCGGTGCTTTCCTGAAGAGTGAATGGGCCTTCCCACTTTATTTCATTCAGAGTTTGGCCATCAGGGAATGAAATTGTCTGCTGGTTAACACCATCCACTATGATCTGTACAGACACATCACGGACTCTGACGGAGGGTGGTAAATCCTTAAACCCAACTGTATATTCACCGGCAATCAGATCCGTAAAAGAAGCATTTCCTTCACTATCAGTCGCTTTCGTAGTTTGAGAGGTGTTTTCAACACTGACCTGCACATTCGCATACTTTTTTGGTTCTAGTCCGGTGGCTTGGCCTAATACAGTTACTTCCAAGTTTGATTTAAGTGAAAAAATGATGATATTTTTTTCAGCGCTAATCAGATAATTCCCGGTTTTCTTTGTAGGCCCGGTTACGGAAAGGGGCGGAATCGTACTCCAAATATTACCGATTGCGTAAATGACTCCCGTATCGTTGTTTCTGCTATCGTGAATAGCGGTTGAACTGTTGAGTCTAAAATCATTTTTTCCGTCTGAGTCACGGTCACCCAAATTGACTTCTGCATTATAACCTGAACTGATTTTTATTCCGACTGCGTTTTGATTAATTTTACAATTGCGTACATGCAGTTTTTTACCTGCGGTACCCACGAAGTTAATTCCCGTGGCATTGCTATATATGTTTGTCGCGGAAATTTGCAGGCTGGCGTTTTTGCCGACATAAATCCCCGCGCCATTACTCCATCCCTGTATCAGGCATTGGGAAATAACTGCGTCGGCTGTAGTATCCATCGGCCCTATTAAGATACAGTTTGAACCCTGAGCAGCGGTGCTGGCTATTCTGAATTGTATTCCATCAATCACTACTGCTGAGCCTTCTACTTTGATAATACTGCTATTATGCTTAATTTGAGTGCTTTCACTTCCACCAATCAACGAATCGTGCTCTTTTAACACTATCGGGAAATTTTCTCCGCTACCATAGGTACCTGCGGCAAGTTTTACGCATTTCCATCCTTCCAGTGAAAATGCTTTTGTAACAGTCTTGTATGGCTCTGTCAGACTACCATTGCCGGCAGTATCGTCTCCTGTTGTTGAAACATGAATAGTACGGCTCAAAAGCACATCAGCCAGGGTAATACTTTTGGAGGTGTCAATATATTGGGAGTAGGTTTCAGCACATTGAGCATGGTTTATTTCAAGCGTGCCTTTTATAGGGGCGGGAGCGGTAAACCGGAATGTGCCGTCCGCCTTGGAAGCGGTTGATAAAGCACCAAGTGTGACAGTCGCCTGTTCCACGCCCTCGGTGGTGCCACCCCAGAGAACTCTGCCGCTGATGGTGATTTTTGTTGTCGGAACCGGATCATTATTTTTGTTTTTTTTACATCCGCCTGTAAATAAAGACAGAGTGATCACGATGAGTATTAACAGCCGGATTTGTTTTCTTTTCAAACAAAATTCCTCCTTTCTATAATAGTATTTACTGGGGAAAATGGACAATTCACCCACCTCAGTACTATTATAAATTGTAGCTCTAAACAAAAACTAAACATAATAAAAGGGATCCGGATCGTGGTGTTGAACCATGATTTAAACCCGGTAATCGATTACATTTTCCTTTATCCTCCGTTTTATCCGGGGATTATTGGAATACTTTCTCTTACTATCTTTAAGTCACAAATTCAGATATGTGGTCGAATTTTGAATAATTGAATTATGCAATTCCTTAAACTAGCATCCGACTATTTAAGATATTATTACAATTAATTTGGAGTGAATAATGAAAGAATCAGAAAAAATACAGGAGACGGAGTTATACCAACCGATACATGATTACTTTGTAAAACTAGGTTTTGAGGTGCATGCTGAGGTCAATGGCTGTGATCTGGCAGCTTCAAAAGATGGAGAGTTAATCATCATTGAGTTGAAATTGAATCTGAATCTGGATCTGTTAATTCAGGCGGTTAAACGCCAGCGGTTGACTGAGTATGTATATATTGCTATCCCAAGACCAAACTACAGTATGTTTTCGCGAAAGTGGAAAGATTTATGCTTTTTAGTTAGAAGACTGGAATTAGGACTGATAACTGTTTCATTGAAGGGTGAGAACCCACTAGTAGATATTATTTTAAATCCTTCCCCTTTCAATCGAGAAAAGAGTATGCGGGCCGCGAAGAAAAAAACAAAAAGTATCATTGCAGAAATTCAAGGCCGGCATGGTAATTATAATGTAGGCGGAAGTACAGGGAAAAAGATAATGACTGCTTATAAGGAGAATGTTATTCATATAGCGTGCTGTTTAAAAAAGTATGGCCAATTATCACCTAAGAAGCTAAGAGAATTAGGGACAGGGAAAAAAACCTTATCAATCTTGAATAATAACTTTTATGGATGGTTTGAACGGGTAGAGCGGGGAGTATATAAGCTTGGTAATAAAGGGAAAGCGGCATTAAATGATTTTCCGGAACTTGCTGCTTATTATGAAGGGATTCTTAGTAAAGAAGATGAGAATGGTTAAGACAATCAATGAAATTGGTTTATTTGATTAGTAGAACGTAGCTTTGGAAAGACAAGGTAAGGCATTGCCTGTAATCAGGATTTATGATACTATATAAAGCAACATTATTAAATATCTATTCTGTGAGGGAGTAGTTTGCCCGGCTTTGCTGGGTGATAAGTCAACATACCGGCCATTTTTGGCCTGGCTTATCTTAAAGAATAAGACTCATGGATAGCTTTATAGGGCTATCTCATGGGTCTTTTGATTTAATGGAGGAAACAAAATGGAACTATTTGAATTATTTATTATTGCAGTTGGCTTATCAATGGATGCCTTTGCAGTAGCAATTTGCAAGGGATTATCACTGCGGCAAATGAGCTATAAAAAAGCAGTTATAACGGGTTGCTTTTTTGGCGGTTTTCAGGCTGTGATGCCACTGATCGGTTATTTTCTTGGAGTGCAGTTTCAAGAAAGAATAATATCAATTGACCATTGGATTGCCTTTGCCCTGCTTTTGTTAATTGGGATTAATATGATTCACGAAGCGAAAAGCGATTGTGAAAAAGTAGATGCCTCTTTTAGTTTTAAAAATATGACAGTATTATCGATTGCAACAAGTATCGATGCTTTAGCAGTAGGCGTAAGTTTTGCTTTTTTACAGATTAATATTGTTCCTGCTATTTTTATAATTGGTATTACAACTTTTTTATTTTCCTTTTTTGGGGTGAAAATTGGGAATCTGTTTGGTTCTAAGTATAAATCAAAGGCGGAGCTTACCGGTGGCCTGATTTTAATTGTAATGGGATTCAAAATACTCTTTGAGCATCTAGGTATACTGTGAATAAAGCTTTTTGCGTTGTGTCCTTTTTAAAAGGTCCCAACACAATATATAGTGTTG
>DIPO01000045.1:7448-28278 GCA_002427045.1 Firmicutes bacterium UBA5486 | reverse complement strand
AGGCTATCAATATATTGTGCAGGGACAGAAAAAATCAATGACAACGCAAAAAGCCCGAATAGTCTTTGCCTTTTCTTAATTTCTGTGTTATGTTGTGAATAAAATAATATGCGGGTTAAGATGCGTGAGATTAGGTGATTTCTTGATTCTTGAAGGTGATGACAATCGAGACATTAACAACCAGGAAAATCATTACAATTATTTTGATCTTTTATCCAATTTATGCGTTTCTATCTGGAGCTTTAGTATTTGGGTTTCATAAAAACCATACTAGTTCTTATTTTGATGATAATCCAGTTGAGAGGTTTTTAGGTACTCAAGAAAGCCAGGACCGGGTAGTATTAATTGAAGATAGAACTTATTCAGGAATTGCCCGGATCAATCTGATTGAACAAGCAGAATCAACGCTGGATATTGCTTATTATACGATTAATGAAGGTGCTTCTGCAGACATATTCTTCGGAAAGCTTTTGGAGGCAGCCGATCGAGGTGTAAAAGTACGGATCTTAATTGATGGAATTCTTCATAATCTATATGGCCCATTAAGTATTATGTGCTATGTAATTAATAACCACCCTAATATTGAACTAAAGTTTTATGAACCATTTACCTTACTTAAACCCTGGGCCTGGAATAACCGGCTCCATGATAAAATATTGATTGTTGACAACCAGGTAGGTATGATCGGTGGGAGAAATATTGGTGATCGATATTTTTTGGACCAAGAGATTGCCGGAGAAATTGTATACGATCGGGATGTTGTTATTATAAATACAGATATGGATAAAAACTTTGACAGTGTAATTAATCAAATGAGCAGTTATTTTGATCTGATTTGGAACCATAAATTTTCTAGATACCCGAGAATAAAATCAGTTAAGTATCAAAAGAGAAAAGGCAAGAAGAAAAGAGAGGAACTAACAGCATATATTCAAAAGATCAGTAATAAATATCCTGAAATTTTTGAACTTGATATAGATTGGCTTGCTTTGTCTGTGCCGACAAAGAAGATGACTTTAATTCATAATCCGATCCAAAGGCTGAATAAAGAACCCTGGGTATGGGGGGAAATAATACGATTGATGAAAACTGCTAAGCAGATGATTTTTGTTCAAAGCCCATACGTTATTCCAAACCGGAAGATGCTTAAATATGTAGATAAGGGGACAATTAATTTTGAGAAACTTATTATATTAACGAATTCTGTGGCATCCAGCCAAAATAACGCAGCAATGACGGGGTATCGGAAATATAGAAAGAAGATTGTTGATTCTAAAGCTCAAGTATATGAATACCATGGTCCAGGATCAATTCATGGAAAAACTGGGATTATTGATAATAGGCTAAGTTTAGTAGGCTCTTTTAATGTAGATCCAAGAAGTACTTTTCTAAGCACAGAAACGATGGTTGTGATTGATAGTAAAGAGTTTGCCGAGATTTTAGAAGATAAATTAGAGGAATTATTTAAACAAAGTTTAGCAGTAGGTAAAGACTATTTATATCAAGATAACCACTTTGTTGAAGAAAAGAAACTTTCTATTGGTAGAGCAATATTTTTAAGGATTCTGGGGATAATTACCTACTGTTTTGATTTTATGCTTTAGTGTGGGCTTTTTGCGTTGCCATTGAATTTTTTTGTCCCTACTCAATTTATTGATAGCCTAATACAAGCCTAACACTATATATTGTGTTGGGACCTTTTAAAAAGGACACAACGCAAAAAGCTTAGTATAATATTTTCTAAGCAATAAAAAATAAAAAGCCATCCGTACGGATGGCTTTAGTTCTCATCAGTTTCAATTCTTGGTTTAAAGCCTCTAGTTAACTTTTCAGCCTTAGGAATTGTCAGTTCTACGGGAAAAGAATTGATTGAAAATTTACTACTTTTTGTGTGACTCTTTGCTTTTGAAAGAGGTACTTTTTTGCTCATTAGATGGAAGAGTTAATAAAAGTATTGCCGGAGAAAATAAAAAAGTAAAAAAAATATTTAAAGTTGATCTAGATCAAGGAGTATTAGGATTAAAACACCTATAATGAAGCTACCAAAGAAAAAGGAGGTAAAATCATGACGACAAAAACCTATCAATTGGAGACTTTAACCTGTCCAAGTTGCGTAGTTAAAATCCAAACTGTACTAAAAAGAACCAATGGTGTACAGGAAGTCGAAGTATTGTTTAATTCCAGTAGAGTCAAGGTGAGTTTTGATGAGGCTGTGGTAGACCCAGAAACCATCAAGAAAACTATCGAAAATTTGGGATTTAAGGTAATAGGAGAAAAGTAAAGCTGGTGGTCAGATGGGGGGGAGGAGTATGGTTAAGTTAACAAAGAAACAAAGAGTTTTATTCTCTGGGATCCTTGCCATTGTATCTTTCATTTTAAAAAACACAATCGGACAACAACTGATTACTAGTATTGTAATGATAGCAACAGCAATTGTAGCCGGAACTCCAATCTTAAAGAATGCTATATCTGCCCTGCGCTATAAGATCCTTGGGATTGATGCTCTAGTATCGATCGCGGTAATCGGAGCAATGTTTATTGGAGAGTACTGGGAAGCGGCAGCTGTAACCTTTCTGTTTTTGTTCGGCGAATATCTGGAATCTAAAACTTTAGAAAAAACCAGGTCTTCGATTAAAGCACTACTAAATCTAGCTCCAGATGTAGCCAGAGTAATAAGAGATGGAGTAGAAGTGGTAATATCTCCGGAAGAAGTAATTAAAGGAGAAATAGTAGTAATTAAACCAGGAGAAAAGGTTTCAGTAGATGGTACTGTGATCGAAGGGACAGCTTATCTGAATCAAGCAGCTATTACAGGAGAATCAATTCCTGTAGCCAAGAAGATTGAGGATGAGGTTTTTTCGGGAACAATTATTGAATCAGGTTATTTAAAAGTAAGAGCTGATCGTGTAGGAGAAGATACTACTTTTGCTAGGATCCTGCAGATGGTTGAGGAAGCCCAAGATAAGAAGGCCAAGACGCAAAAGTTTCTTGAAGAATTTTCAAAATACTATACTCCTTCCATCATTATTTTATCATTATTGCTGTTTTTCTTTACTATGGATTTGGTTTTATCCCTGACTTTACTGGTAATCGCTTGTCCTGGTGCTTTAGTAATCTCTACGCCAGTTTCTATTGTGGCAGGAATTGGGAATGGGGCCAAGCATGGGGTGTTGGTCAAAGGTGGAGAGGTAATGGAGAAACTGGGAAAAGTTAAATTACTGGCTTTTGATAAGACAGGTACCTTAACAATGGGCAAACCAAAGGTTAATCGGGTCAAAACATATAGCCTCAAAGAAGATGAACTACTTAGAATCGCGGCTATTGGTGAGGCTTATTCCGAGCATCCTTTGGGTAAAGCCATAATTGAAAAAGCGGAAAAGGCTTTGGGCCCGATTACTCAAAAACCGGAAGAATCTGAGATGCTCGTCGGTCAAGGTTTAAAAGTTGTGATTGAAGGAAAAACAATCTTTATCGGTAATAGAAAACTATTTACTGAAAATGGTGTAGAAATTGGAGAAAAGGAAGTTTTTATCAGGTCTGAGGAAGAAAAAGGGCAAACCGTAGTCCTGGTTGGAGATTTAGCAGGGATTATGGGTGTAATCTCAATTGCAGATATTGTCAGAGCGGATAGCAAAAAACTGATTGCTAACTTAAAGAAATTAGGAATCGAAAAAGTAGTAATGCTAACCGGAGATAACAAACGGGTGGCAAAGGCGATCGCTAGTGAGCTGGGTATTGATGAATATTATGGAGAGTTACTTCCAGAGGAAAAAGTTCAAGTGCTAGAGGAACTCCAGCAGAAATATGGGATGGCGGCAATGGTTGGCGATGGAGTAAATGATGCACCGGCCTTAGCCGCGGCAGATTTAGGGATTGCCATTGGCGGGGCGGGAACAGATGTAGCAATGGAAACCGCGGATGTGGTTCTAATGTCAGATGAAATTAGAAAACTATCCCATGCCATAGGAATAAGCCGGGCCACAGTTAGAAACATGAAGCAAAATATATACTTTGCCTTAATTGTAGCAGGAGCTCTTTTGGCAGGGGTACTTTTTAAAACAGTAAATCTAGCTTTTGGTATGCTTGTTCATGAGTTAAGTGTATTGCTGGTAGTGATCAATGCAGTAAGGCTCCTAGGTTATGGTGATCGGGGTAAGTCTAGAAAACAAGTTTCGATTTAGTGATGTATATTATGTAGAGGTAATAATGTAATTCTTTAATGTAGGTATTTTCTGCAATCTAGTAAAGAATGTAGATTTCAGGGGATTATGAAATTTCCCAAATAGGGATATAAAAGCCATATAAGAAGATTTAATTATAAGTAATGAAAAAGAGCTTCTGGAGGAATTAATCAGAAGCTCTTTTCTCTTAGGCTTTCGGCAAATTTAATCAAATAATTTTGAAGCAGGATTTTTGGAACTTATAGTTGTAATAAATAGTAAAGTATACTGAGAGATATAAAATATTGGAACTAACTTGCATAAGCTGCCTTTCAATACGAGTAATAAGCAATCAGCGAGAGTACAAGTTATGAAATTCCCTCTATTATTAAAAACGGATATAATCGCTTTAAAGGAGAGATTAACGTGGATTGCAAATGCGAGCCTTGTAAAGGAAGAACATGTATCGAAATAGTTCCGATCTTTAGTAATCTCAATTATGATGAGATGATGGAGATTACTGGGATCATTACCCAGAAAACCTTTGAAAAGGGCGAGCTGATCTATTTTTCGGGAGATAAAGGAGAAAAACTGTATGTCATTCATATAGGTAAGGTTAAAATAACCCGGTTGTCCGATGATGGAAAAGAGCAGGTAATAAGGGTATTGGGCCCCGGGGAATTTATGGGAGAGCTTTCGCTTTTTAGTTCCAGTCCTCTGACTGATAATGCGGAAGCCTTAGAGAAGACTACAGTATGTATGATCGCGGCTGAAAAAATCAAAGAACTGATGAAAAAGTATCCAACTATCGCTTTTAAGGTGATGGAGGAATTAAGTGAAAGATTAGAGAAAGCGGAAAATCTGATAGAAAAGATAAATTTGCTTGGTGTTGAAAAAAGATTAGCAAAAACTCTTATAAACATGGCAAACGATCAGGATGAAGTGGTTTTAAAGATGAGTAAGAAAGATCTTGCTTCCCATCTTGGTATGACCCAGGAGACCTTGAGCAGAAAACTATCGAATTTTCAAGATTTAGGATTAATCAAGCCAATTGGCCAAAGAAGGATAATTATATTAGATAAGGTTGCCCTAGAGGGAATAGAATAAGTTGCAGTTCCACTATCCATTAGAATGTTTAGAAATGAATTAAAAAATCCGGATAAAGAAAGCTTGGCAGAGATCAATTAAGAACCGAAAACTTCTTTCAATAAATCGGTTACACGTGCCGCAGGATCCGTGCGGATTTTCTTTTCTTCTTCACCCAAAACATGAAACAATCCATCCAAAGCTTTATCCACAACGTATTGGTCAATGTCAATGGTTTCAATCTTGATAAAAGGAATTGCCTTAACCTGTTTCTCAAGCTCCTTATACTTTTTGGTTACACCGAATTCATCGGTAGCTTTATTGACTACGGGCTGAAACTCTTTGCTCAGCTTATTTGATGTCTTATCTCTAAAATACTCTGTAGCGGCCGTATCATTGCCTTTTAAAATTTTACGGGCATCATCAAAACTCATCTCCATAATGGCATCCAAGAATATCTGCTTGGCATGTGGAGCCGCACTTTCGGCAGCCCTATTCATACTAAGAATAAATTCATCCATTGCAGAGTTTAAGCCGATTTTTCTTAAGGTACCTTCTACATTTTGCAGTTTTTCAGGGAATACTATTTTTATGGTCTCATTGCCAAAGTAACCATCCTTACATCCGGTAGATTTGACTGAATTTTCTGTTCCAATATTTAAGGCTTCTTTCAATCCGGCAATGATCTTTTCTTCACTAAGCTCACCCTTAAAAAATTTAAAGATATCTAGTTGTGCAGACGAAATGGCTGAAATTAATAACATACAAAGCATGCTTACTATTAACACTTGGTGTTTCAAGAAGTCTACCACCCTTTCTTAATATATGTTGATATTTTCTATATCCCACCAAGTATTCCTTCCTTAAAGAATTGGGACGATTGCATTTATAGTATTTTAAATATTGGGGAAACAAGGTGAGTACATAAATGACCAGTATCATGATTGGCGATTTAAAAATAAATGTTATAAAAAAGAAGATCAAGAACCTGCATTTATCGGTCCATCCACCGGATGGATGGGTACGGATTACTGCGCCCGATACAATGAAAGATGAAGCAATCAGGAGTTTTGCCATTTCCAAATTATCATGGATTAAGAAACAACGTGCCAAATTCCAGGCACAGGAGCGACAGCCAGAAAGAGAGTTTGTATCCGGTGAGAGCTATTACTATCAGGGTCATCATTATTTGTTAAATGTGATTTATACCAATAAAAAGCAGAGAGTGGAGATTGATGGTTATAAAAATATTAACCTATATATACGGAAGGGGGCTACGAAAGAACGGCGTGGAAAAGTAATGACAGAATGGTATCGGAATCAGCTAAAATCCCAAATCCCCCCACTTATTGAAAAATGGGAAAAAAGAATGGGGGTAAAGGTAGATTCCTGGGGTGTTAAATTAATGAAAACGAGATGGGGGACTTGTAATCCAAAAGCCAGGAGAATCTGGGTTAATCTTGAGTTGGCTAAGAAGTCTCCGCGTTGTTTAGAGTATATCATAGTACACGAAATGGTCCATCTTTTAGAAAGACTTCATAATAAAAAATTCGTTTCTTATATGGATCAGTTCTTTCCCAACTGGAGAAGTGTTAAAAAAGAGCTGAATGGGTAATACTTGAGTGCACCTAATTATTTTAGAATTCTGCACGATTACTGGGTGAAGAAGTAGTGAAATAAGATAATTTATGGCTTATACTTATAGAAAGAAAACTTTTCAGATTAATGATAATTGGTGAAGCAGCTTAAAATGGAGGCTTATATGAAAAAACGAATTTTAATTATTGATGATGATCCCGAATTGTGTAGATTGTTAAAGAAATGCATGGAAACTGAAGGCTATGAGGCTGATCTTGCTTACACTGGAAGGGAAGGTTTGGAGCTAATTAGAAAAAAGGACTATCATCTGATTGTGCTTGATATTATGATGCCGGAGATGGATGGAATTTCTACCCTCACTCATATTCGAAAAACAAAAAATACACCGGTATTAATCCTTACGGCCAAGGGCGATGAGATGGATAAAGTTTTGGGTTTAAAATCAGGGGCAGATGATTATCTAACTAAGCCATTTAGCTTATCGGAATTGACTGCCAGGGTGCAATCATTAATCCGTCGATATGTTGAACTGGGTGCTGCACCGAAAAAACCCCGGTGTATGGTTTTTGGTTCTCTGGTTATCGATCCAGCACATATGCGTGTAACTTATAATGGTGAAGATCTTGCTCTTACCAGAAAAGAATATGATTTGCTTTATTTTTTGTCCTCCCATCCTGGGCAAATCTTTACTAAAAAGCAGATTTACCAAAATGTATGGCAAGAAGAGTATGCTTACGATGATAATAATATTATGGTTCATATTAGAAGGTTACGCAAAAAAATCGAACCAGATCCGGAACACCCGATCTATATCTTAACGGTTTGGGGCATGGGTTATCAATTTAATGGAGACGCAGGTAATGAGTAGAGAGTATATATGGTTTATTATTCTAAGCATAGTCTTCGCTTATTTTCTTAATCGCCAGCGGCAGAATAGCCGTCGTATTCGGGATATTTTACGAGTTCTGGATGATATTATTGCCGGTAATGAAAATCTTAGAATTCATGTTGGGGCACAAGAACCTATTGCCCCTTTAGTATTTAAAATCAACCAACTGGTGGATTCTTACCAAAAGGATAAAATCAAATTAGCCCAAACAGAACGGGCCAGGAAGCAGATGTTATCTAATCTATCCCACGATTTACGCACCCCTTTAACTTCGGTTTTAGGATACTTAGACGCCTTATGTGAGGGGATGGCTGGTGCGGAAGCGGAGGAATATTTGCAGATTGCTAAAAATAAGGCTTATGCCTTAAAAGAGTATATTGATGGGTTGTTTGCTATGGCTCAGATCGAGGCGGACGAAATACAACTTAACTTGGAACCTATCGATCTATTTGAACTGTTACGCAGCGAACTGATTGGTTGGGTTCCAAAGTTACAGAAAGAGAAAATAACCCTGGAAGTTAAAATTCCTGATGAAGAATGTTTTGTAGTAGGAGATCAGCATGCAATAATACGGGTTTTTGGCAATTTACTGCAAAATGCTTTGCGCTATGGCCGAGAAAATAATTTTCTTGGTGTATCCGCTTGGGCTGATGATACGGGTGCTCATTTTGAAGTGTGGGATCAGGGCCCTGGGCTTTCTGCTTATGAAATCTCAAAGGTCTTTGACCGCCTTTATAAGAGCGATTCTTCAAGGTCGAGACCTGGTCATGGATTAGGTCTAACGATTGCTAAAGAACTAGTACAAAAGATGAAGGGGAAGATATCTATGGAAAGTACCCCTTATCTTAAAACCTGCGTGCGAGTTTCTTTGCCCAAAAGTAAGAAAAAGTAAGAAAATTGTAAGCTCCATGTCAGATCTACCGGGTAGAATAAAGATAGCTGGTTAAAAAGATGAAACAACAAGTTATTACTGGAATATTTTACTGGCAGAAGGGATGGGATTAAACTTTGTTTACAAGTTTTAAGAATAACATAATTAAGATACAGTAAATGCAGGAAAGGTAAGGTTCTTTTAGTATTTAATTGCCGCCGGACATACAAATAAGTTAGACAAGGAGCGAGCCGGATGTCAAATTGGGTTTTAGAAACCAAAGCGCTTACCAGAAAATATAAGGAACAAACTGCAGTGGATGCAATTAATATTCATGTTTCTAAAGGACAGATCTATGGTCTTTTAGGGCGTAATGGTGCAGGTAAAACTACCACCCTGCGGATGATTATGGGTTTAGTAAAACCGACTACAGGTGAAATTGAAATATTTGGCCAGAATATACAAGAAAACGCCAAACAAATATATCCTCGAGTGGGCTCGATTATCGAAATACCAGGGTTTTATGAAAATCTTACTGCTAATGAAAATCTGGAAATACTTGCACGTCTCCGCGGTATTCATCGCCGGGATGCGGTCCCATATGCTCTATCACGGGTAGGGCTTGATGATGAACCGGGGAAATTGGTAGCCCAGTACTCTTTAGGAATGAAACAGCGTTTGGGAATTGCTGCTGCTATTATGCATGAACCGGAATTACTAATTTTGGATGAACCAACGAATGGTCTTGACCCCATTGGTATCCAAGAAATGCGAAACTTTTTACTGGATTTATGTGAAGAAAAGCAAGTAACGATTATTATTTCCAGTCACATTCTTAGTGAAATTGAACAATTGGCAGATATTATTGGGGTTATTCATGAGGGTAAATTACTAGAAGAGATTACCATCGGAGAGCTTAGGAAGAGAAATCGCAGGTATCTCGAGTTTCAAGTATCAAACCAGAATAAAGCAGTTCTGCTCTTAGAGGAGTACTTTAATATTATTGACTACGAAGTACACGAAAAAGGGAATATTCGTATCTATTCCCACCTTGGGGAGGAAGGACAGCTTAATAAAGTGTTTGTAGAAAATGACATTGAAGTATCAAAGATTATGATGAGTGAAGACAGATTAGAGGACTATTTTGTAAAACTAATAGGGGGTCGGGTTAGTGATTAATTTGTTATACACCGAGTTTTTAAAATTGAAAAGATCCCAGATGCTTTTAATTAGTATGCTTGGAGCAGCGACTGCCCCTTTTGTTTGTTTTATTGCATATTTGAATATGAAAAGCAAAAAAACCGGTGTCCCTGTTCTCTTTAATGAAGTTTTTTCTGAAACCAATTTGTATGTTGTTTTACTAACAGGAGTCACTTTATATGGAGTAATTGCTACTTATCTTTTTAACAGAGAATATACGGAAAACACCTTAAAAAATCTATTAACTATTCCTGTGTCTAGAATAAGCTTTTTTATGAGCAAATTGATTCTTCTATTAATTTGGATTCTGCTCTTAACGGTGGTTGCTTGGGGATTGACTTTAATTTTTGGATTAATCGGGCAGTTTGAAGGTTTGAGTCTCACTGTATTAATTAAAGCATTTAAAGAATATATTGTGGGCGGTATCTTTCTTTTTCTGCTGACCGCCCCAACCATTCTGGTAACACTTTTATTCAAAAATTATGTGCCCTCCCTTGTCTTTACCATTGCAATCACAATGGTAAATGTTTTGATTGGAAATTCTGAATATCGAGTCCTATATCCCTGGTCAGCAGTGCTAGTAATCGCAAACAAAGACTTTTTTCCCGAGTACCTTCCGGTGTATTCGTATATTTCTATTTTTACCACTTCTCTGTTGGGTTTTATCGTTGCCATTATTCATTTTAAAAAGGAGGAGATCCATTAATAATGGAAATGATCTATTTACTGATTAAATCTATGATTTTGGGGATTGTCGAGGGGATAACAGAATTCTTACCGGTCTCTTCAACCGGACATCTGGTTATTTTCCAAAATTTAATTGGCTTTAAAGGAACCAGTCCTAATTATGTAGAGATGTATACTTACGTGATACAACTTGGTGCCATTTTGGCAGTAGTGTTTCTTTATTGGGGAAAAATAAAGAATACTCTGGTTAATTTCTTTCCCCAAAAAGTTGGGTATGAAAACTCAGGGTTTAAATTTTGGCTGGTTATTTTTGTTGCTTGTATTCCCGGAGGTATTCTTGGGGTATTATTAGATGATTTAGCTGAACAGTATTTATTTACCCCGATTTCCGTAGCTATTACTTTGTTTTTTGGCGGTATCTGGATGATTTATGCAGAAAAGAAATTCAGGGATAACAAACTAATAGGTGAGGAACTAAAGGTTACAGTAAAACAGGCCTGGATTATCGGATTATTTCAGTGCTTGGCAATCATTCCCGGGATGTCACGTTCGGCTTCCACCATTATCGGGGGATGGGTTGCCGGGCTTTCTACGGTGACGGCAGCGGAGTTCTCCTTTTTTCTAGCAATCCCGGTTATGGTTGGTATGAGCTTTTTAAAGATCCTCAAGGTTGGAGGCCTATCAATTCTTACGTCCCCAGAAATCATCTCTCTGATTATCGGTTTTGTAGTTTCCTTTATAGTAGCATTAATCGTAATTGATAAGTTTATTGCCTATCTGAAGAAAAAACCAATGAAGATCTTTGCTATCTATCGAATGATTTTTGCATTCATTCTTTTAGGTGCGGGGCTGGCAGGGCTGTTTTAAGGACAAATTGGGAGAACTCTTCCGTGAGTAGGGAAATCCGCACGCGGGATCTGCGCGGTTTACTGTAGACTTTGTAAGGTTAAAAATTCAGAAGCACTTAATGCTTTAATATTGCTATTTTTAAAATCACTTAAATTTCTAGTTATAATACAGTTTACCTCATTTTTAAGAGAGCTTATTTCTATTACTGCATCTTCATAGTCATTAATTTGTGAATTGAGTGCTTTTCTCAATATTTCTTCTGTAACAGGAATGATATGAAAAAGATCAAATAATTCTCCAAGTACATATTTAACTTTGGATGAGTCATTATGATTTTTCATAAGAAAATAAGCTAAAGTAGTAATTTCATGGGCACATACATACCCATCAATTATATTTTTTGAACAAAGATCAAAAATTTTAGCAGCTTGAACATGATTATCCCGTTTGTTTAAAAAATCCAAAATAATATTAAGATCGATAGTTACTTTTATCATGGAACATCTTCCTTAATTCTTTTTTGTCTGGAATAGGTTGATCTTCAAAAATGCCATATAAATTCTTTATACGTGGGTTTACATTATAATCATTGTTTTGTTTTTTAAGTTGCAATAAGTATTCTTCAACCATTTTCGATATAGATTGATTGGTTTCTTTTGAAAACTGATGAGCAAATTTTATTAAGTCTTCATCAATACTGAGTGTTAATTTTTTCTGCATGGTTTATCACCCCTTACGTGTATAATTATAATATTGTACGTGGCTTGTGTCAATAGTGTTAAAACCATGAAACCTCTTTATCTTTCGCTTACTAATCAAGGTGAAAGAATGGATAGTAAGAGTGTAGAAATAGATTTTTCTAAGGCGGAAATTAAGATGAAGATAATTACTGATGAACAGAGTAAAGAGATTTTCCAAGAAAAGAGAAGGCGAACTAATTTATCCGGAGAATCTGTTTGCCGTCTTATCAGGGAAATCTGGATTTTTCTAAAGAAAAGACTTACTTTAAATGTTATTAGTTTCCTCCCTGCTTACATAATTTGTAATACAAAAATTACCAGGAACTTATCCCCAGGTTTATACGTCTAGTATTACATAATCTGATATAAATTTTGGGGGTAGATCTTATGAAGAAAAAAATATTTACAGCTATCACTGTCGTTGTTTTCCTGTTATCCTTGGCTTCTTCTGTATTAGCTGCTTCTACAATAAAACTGTTTTTGAATGGAAAGGAGTTTAAAACAACAGTTTCATCTAAAATTGTAAATAAAAAAACATTGTCACTTATCCGTGGCATTGCCAAACCCTTAGGTGCGACAGTTACATGGGATGATAAAAATAAATCTTTGCATATTGAGGACAAGGAGAGAGAGGCGCAAAAAGCTCAGGTACATCTTTTACACGAGGCGTTAATACCGAAAGAACCTCTTACTGCGGCAAAGACTTGGGCTGAGGGAGTAAAAACGAGAAATGGCGCCTTGCAGTATGCCGTGATGTCTTCGAATTTGAAAAAAGAGTATTACGCTAAATTTGTCGAAGCAAACTGGTCCGCCGGTGTATCAAGCCCCTGGGTTGAGAGTTATAAAGTAACTGAAAAATATAAGATTGACAATGAAATGTACAGGTATGAAGTAGAGTTTACCTATACGGATTCAACTAAATCAAAGTTTGCAACCAGAGAAGATATTACTATTAATAAATTTAAAGATGACTGGCTAATCTCTTCGATTGAGACAATTGAAGCAAAAGGGGAAATTACTGAAATAACGCTGGGAGAGGGGAAGAAAGTAAAGAGTATCTTTATACAAGATCAGGCTGGGGAAAAAGGAAGCTATGATCAAGCAAATGTCATAATTGACGGCAAGACGAAAATATTCAAGGGTTATACTGATCAGGAGCTTAAAGCAAGTGAATTGCAAGCGGGAGATAAGGTGGAAGTTACTTTTACTGATGATCCCAGAATAATGATTTATCCTGTTTCAGCTCCGGCCAAAACGATAAGAGTAATAGAAGCACAAGAAGAATTAGTTGTTTATCGGAATAGCCAATACGGTTTTAGTTTTTCTTTACCAGAGAGTTGGAAAGATTATATGCTTGTGCTTGACAAATGGGAAGGATTTTCCCTGAGAGAAGGTGAAAATGGTAAGATAGTTGAAACCGGTCCTATCATTTCCCTCAGGCATCCCGAGTGGACGGCAAAAAATCCACGACAGGATATTCCAATAATCATCTTTACCCTTGACCAGTGGAGCCTAATGCAGCAAGAAGCATTTCACATTGGTGCGGCACCGATGGGCCCAAGCGAACTTGGCCGTAATAGTAGATATGTTTTTGCACTTCCAGCCCGTTATAACTATGCATTCCTGACCGGTTATGAAGAGGTGGATAGTATCTTACGAAGTGATCCTTTAAAAACCGATTAAAAGTATTAGGCAAAGGACAGCAAGTTAACAAGGCTGTCCTTTGTGTTACATAAATACACTAATTTTAGGCTATGGTCAAACCTTAGATAATTAAATTATGCAATTTCTTTAGATTAAAAAGGGGAGTGTACTATGTATTCTTTGTTGCTGGTATTGATTTATTTGGCTTTTATCAGTCTGGGGTTACCAGACGCCCTTCTGGGCTCGGCCTGGCCCAGCATGTATCCCATGCTGAATGTGCCTGTTTCTTATGCCGGTATAGTGGCTATGATTATCGCTGGAAACACCATTATTTCGAGTTTAAATACTAACCGGGTAATTAACAGATTCGGTACAGGCCTAGTGACGGCTATCAGTGTATTGATGACGGCTGTAGCCCTTTTTGGATTCTCTGCTTCAAGCGCTTTCTGGATGCTTTGTCTATGGGCCGTTCCCTATGGTCTTGGAGCAGGCGCAGTGGATGCAGCTTTGAACAATTTTGTGGCTCTCCATTATGCTTCTAAACATATGAGTTGGCTGCACTGTTTTTGGGGTGTAGGTGCATCCATTGGACCCTATATCATGAGTTATAGTCTAACCGTCAAAAACAGTTGGAAAAGTGGTTATGCGGCAGTCGGTATTCTTCAAATCATTCTGGCAGTAATTCTAGTTTTTAGTCTACCTGTTTGGAATATAAAAGAAAAGCTAAAGGGGGAAAGTCAAACAGGTACACCTAAATATTTGAGAATTCATGAGGCATTAAGAATTAAAGGGGTTAAGCAGGTGTTGATAGCCTTTTTTGCCTATTGTGCTCTTGAGGCAACAACAGGATTGTGGGCAAGTAGCTATCTGACCTTGCATCGAGGGATTGAGGTTGAAGCGGCTGCCAGATGGGCTTCTTTGTTCTATTTAGGTATTACTTTTGGGCGTTTCATAAACGGCTTTGTTGCCGATCGATTGGGCAACCGCAATATGATTCGTATCGGACTAAGCATCATCGCCGTGGGGTTGTTGGCAGTGATTTTGCCTGTACAAAATGGTCTTATACCTTTGGTGGGCTTAATTTTGATCGGGTTAGGATGTGCACCAATCTATCCTTGTATCATACATGAGACACCAAGGAACTTTGGGTCAGAGAATTCTCAAGCCATTATTGGAATTCAGATGGCAACTGCTTATACTGGTTCCACACTTATACCACCAATATTTGGCTTATTGGCGAACTTTGTGACAATTGCTTTATATCCGGTCTATTTAAGCTTATTTCTAGTTTTGATGTTAGTTATGACGGAAAGGCTTAACCGTCTTATTGTTAGTCATGAAAAAGGATAAGTATTTCCGAAGAAAGAAAAAGTAATACTTAGAGAATAGTGATTTACAGTATTTATCTATTTTATTCAGTGAGTGTACAACCTACTTGTTTTTCTTGGAGAATGACCGTCAGTTTAGACGGTTTTTTTTTAGCTTTTATACTACTCATATTAGTAGCAGTTAAACAAAACCATATATCGTGTTAAACCCATAATTCAACAAAAGGATTGGGGTAAATGCATTATTATTATGGAGATAAATCGTTTTTCTGAGTTCTTGAGGAGGCAAATTTCTGGAAACATCAGAAATCCGTGCATACAGTTGTTATTCGGCAGTAACATTATCACCTAAAAAAGCATATTAAATTTTGGCAAAAAGACCAGATGTAACCCTTTTTACTCTTGACGAAAATTTAAAAGGCAGTATAATATTCTACAGACCAACCGGTCGGTCTATAGTAAAAGGAGGTAATATCTTGCAAAAAATAAGTCGTTTTATTATTGAACATCCCAAAACATTTTTGTCAATTAATATCCTTATTACTCTAGTTTTTCTATTTTTCACTTTTCAGTTAAAAATTGACGATGATATCTTAAACTATCTACCAGATAATGATCCGACAATCACCACATTTAATCGGTTGGGGGATACCTTTAATGGTAATAACATCGGAATTATTATTATTGAAGCAGATAATATTTTTAACAATGAAGCTTTAAATTACATTGATAGCTTAACAGAAAAATGCCAGCAAGTACCAGGAGTCACTTCGGTTACTAGCTTGACTAATGTTATGGATATGCGAGCTGTCGATGGTGCTTTAAATGTAGAACGTTTAGTTGAAAGTGAACCTCAATATAGTTCAGAGGAATTAATTGAACTTAAGAATTATGCTTTAAGCAAAGACTTGTATAAAGATAATCTTATTACAGCTGATGGAAACTATAGTATGATGATGCTTAAATTTGCTCCGGATGTTGATACCCAACAAGTTGTGAAAAAAATTCGTAAGATAGTAGCAGATAATGATGGTAATAATTACCAGCATTATTTTACGGGTCCTTCGTTTGTTTCTGACTATGCTGATACTTCTGCCAAAAATGACTTACGGACTTTCTTGCCGCTAGTTATTCTACTGGTAACTTTAGTTCTTTTCTTTACTTTCCGCACCTTAAGAGGGACTTTGTTACCGCTCTTAGCTGTTAATATCTCTGTGATCTGGACATTAGGACTAATCGCCGCCACTGGTCGAAGTCTTTCTACGATTGGCATTGCTATCCCGGTAATTCTGATTGCTGTCGGAAGTGCTTATGGTATCCATGTTATGAATGAATACTATGGTACTGTTGATAACGAAGAAACAAAGAAGGAAAAATTAATTACTGGGATGGGCAATATTGGGATGGCTTTATTCCTTTCTGCCTTAACGACAATTGTCGGTTTTGTTTCATTAGTAACAGCAGAACTTACACCGATTAAAGAACTTGGCATTTTTACCGCATTTGGGGTCTTGGCTGCTTACTTAACTGCATATACATTTATCCCTTCATTATTGGTTTTAATGAAATATAAACCGCAAAAACAAATCAAGTTAACAGAGAATGGCAATAACGTCTTTTCCAAATTAGCTTCTACAATATTTGCAAATAGAACTAAGATTCTTGTAATTGTTGGTGTAGTTTTAGTATTATCAATAATTTTGCTCCCGCAAATTAAATTTGATACCGATTATGCCACTGCTTTTCGTCCGAATTCCGAAGCACGGATTGCGATAAATAAAGTTAATGAAAAATTTGGTGGTGCTAGTATCTATCATCTAGATATTACAGGTGACTTACGGAGTCCATTTGTTCTGAGGCAAATGAAAAAAATTGAAGATTTTATGAAAGAAAATGAAGTTAATAGTCCAATCTCTTATGCTGATTTAATTGAAGAAGCCAACAAAACAATTAATGGTGTAAAGGAGATACCGGTTACCCGTAACCAAGTTGCTTCGCTTGGTCTATTTTTAGAAGGCCAGGAGCAAGTGGGAGATTACTTAACCCCGGATTATTCTGAAGGGATCATTATTGCGCGCAATGTTGACACCAGTTCTAGTAAACTGACAGTTACTAACAGAAAAATTCGTGAATTCTTAAATACTATTCCTCGTAAAGCATATGTAGTTGACTTAGATGAAGCATCAATGGATTTAAAAAATCATTGTCAAGAGATCTTAAAAAAAGATATAGCTACTAAAATACAAACTTTAACTAATGATTCTTCAGAAGAATTTGAAGCCCTAGTCAGTGATAGCCTTGATAATTTAATGAACTTTTCTCAAGATAAATTTGCTCAAGAATACAGTAAAGATGTTAGAAGTTTTCTTACTGAAGAATTAACTGAAGATTGGCTTGGTTTCTCTTTGGAGAATCCTGAAGTAAGTAAAGCTGCTTTGCTTGCAATCTTCCAAAAAGGCGGTAATCGAGATGGTATTTATGAAGCGCTTGCAAAGCTTAACCCCGGATGTAATGAAGATGATTTAGAAGATGCTGCTGATTATATTGCGGAAGATTTCTTCTTCCTTTATTTAGACAAGCAAAATGAGAAAGTAGATAAAATTGCTGAAGTATTACAGCAAACAACCTCTAGTCAATGCAGTTTAGAAACAATCTCGGCTCTTCTTAAAAATATTTTCAGTGATGAAATTTATTTAGAAGACCTTCCTGAAAGATTCATAAATTCCCCTGCAATCAGTGAGGAAGAATTTAATATCGAGTTATCTGGGACCCCTGTTGTTTATGAAACAGTCACTAAAAAGCTGGGGAGTAGCCAGTTAAAGAGTTTAGGAATGTCATTAATTCTTGTCTTCTTGTTATTAGTAATACAAATGGGTTCTTGGCTGCAAGGAATAATGATTTGTACCCCGATATTCTTTACAGTTATTTTTAACTTTGCTTTTATGGTAGTCCGTAAAATACCGTTAGATGTTGCAACAACAATGATTGCTAGCGTTGCTATTGGTACAGGTATTGATTATTCAATTCATTTTGCTAATCGGTTTCGCCGGGAGTCAATGATTCAACCAGATATGGAAAATGTTTTACGGATAACTCTTGGTAAAGTTGGAAAACCGATCTCTTCAAATGCGATTTCTGTAGCTTTAGGTTTTTTGGTATTGGTTCTATCTTCTACCGTTACTGTGGCACGTTTTGGTGGCTTAACGGCTTTAACCATGGTAGTTAGTGCTCTTTTAGCTATTTTCTTTTTACCGGCGCTCTTTAGCTATCTCGATACCAAGAAATTTAAAAAATAAAAATTAGATTGAAAGGAAAGGAATAAAAAAATGAAAAAAAGAAGTTCAAAATTGTTAACAATGAAGTTTTTATTTAGCATGGCAATGGTATTATCATTATTCCTTGCTACGGCTTCTCAGGCGATGGCAATGACAGGTAAAGAGATTGTCGACAAAGTCAAAGAGGAATACGGCGATTTCAATGATATGGTGGGAAAGATGCAGATTAAAACTTTTGATAAAAAAGGATTAATCAATGATCGGCAAGTGATGTTCTTTACCAAAAAAGAAAAGGATACAGATACGACAAAATCCTTATTAAAATTTCTTTCCCCTAGTGATGTCAAAGGAACCGCTTTGCTAGATCAAGGTAACGATATAATGTATATGTATTTACCCGATTTTCATAAGACTAAACGGATTGCTGGTAGTGCGAAAACTGGCAGTTTTATGGGAACAGATTTTACCTATAATGATTTGAGCCTGATTAATTACGATACTTCTGATTATGTCTCAAAACTGATTGCTGAGGATAGTGAGGCTTATTATGTTGAATTACGTGACAAGGATTTGAAAAACAGTGATTATGATCATTTGGTGATGAGTGTTAGGAAAAGTGATTTCTTTCCAACGGAGATTAAATTCTACGACAAAGGAAAGAAAGAATGTAAAGTCTTGAATGCCTATAAAGTTACACAATATGGAAAACATAAATTTCCCAAAGAACTTAAAATGGTTGATTTAACCTCTGATCATCGTACAGAGATTTATTTAGACCAACCGGAGTTTGATGTTGGGTTAAAGGATAGCATTTTTACTGAAAGAACTATGACTAGAAGTAATATTAAATATTAAGAAGGAGCTGTATGAATGATGAAACGCTTTGCTCGATCTATTCTTGTTTGTTTATTAATCTTATCCTTTTCCACACTAACTTGGGCTGCTCAAGTTACTGGGGAATTTGGTTCAGAGTTACGTATACCAACCAAGGGTGATGATAAATTTGATAATACGGTTGGCTCTCTTCTTTTAAATATTGATCTTCAAGAGGAAATTGGCGAGTATGGAAATTGGAAACTAGGTCTTGATACCCGCTTCTACGACAATACCCTTGATCAATTAGGTGATTACATCTTTGATATCAATAGTGCAACAGCAAATACTACTGATGAAATAGACTCACAGCTTGATTTTAAACTAGATGAAGCTTATGCTACTTTCCTATCACCATTTGAACTTAATATAGATGTAACGGTAGGAAGACAGTATATTACTTATGGGGTGGGTGACGGAGTTTCAACCTTAAATCTTTGCACTCCTAATTATGCTCTTTACCTTGACGACTTAGCTCGGAACCAGTCACGGGCATTGGATGGTTTAAGAATTAAATGGTATCCAGGTGATTATCAGGTAGATCTTTTTCTGCAATCGCGGATGACCCCAACCTATTTAGGAAGCAGTTTGGAGAGTGTTTACCAAACAATGGCTAATGGAGCCATCATCAACTCTACTAAACAAGGATTAAAAGCTGAAGGATTACCAGACCAGATGGTTGCAGGTCTTCCTGTTAATGTTGTGAGGATGGATCCGGAGCCAATTGATTATGGTAAAGATGGTCCAGGCCTAATGATGAAGGCGGTAGGTAATATTTATAATTTTGATCTTGGTCTTAATTATCAACGGGGTTATGTCCCTACCCGTTTAATTACTAATTATGAGCCTGTTCCGGAGATAGATGGCGATACTGGAATGCCAAAACAAATTACAGTTTATCTAAATGAAAAATATTTGTTTATGCAAAAAATTGGTCTGACAGTAACGGGCACAGTTGGCGATACTAGTGTCTGGAGCGAACTAACCTATAATATTCCAAAAGAAGATTTTTTTGCTCCAGAATTGGCTGATAATAATGCTTTACCTGAAGAATATCGCTTTTCGGATGAAAAATATGTTACTGGCTTATTCGGTATTGATTATTTCTTTAAAAATGGAACATATGTTAATGCTCAATATATTTACGGCTTTCCCTGGGAATATACAAAGAGTATGCTCAATAGCTATTTAACCTTTGATGCTTATCGTTTCTTTTTAAATGATCGGATAAAAGCCGAAGCAAAATGTGCTTATTGCTTATCTGATCAAGGTTGGTTCCTCAGCCCAGAAATATCTTACCAACTCCGAGATGGGCTTAATCTTTGGGGTAAAGCAAACCTCTTAGGCGGGGATGATGAATCGTTTCTTAATAACTTTGAAGATCTTTCCCAGATTGTTGTGGGGGTAACAAAGACTTTCTAAAAAGATAAATATAATAAATAAGCCCTGGTTTCCAGGGCTTATTTGTTGTTATAAAGCCTTTCCTTAGTAGTAAGATTTCAGGCTTTTAAGTAAAGTAAAAAGGGTTTTAGGTAAAGGATGCAAAGGATGTTCAATATAGTAGATTTAACTTCGGGCTTTTTGCGTTGTTATTGATTTTTTTGTCCCTGCACAATATATTGATAGCCT
>DIPO01000045.1:2019-7372 GCA_002427045.1 Firmicutes bacterium UBA5486 | reverse complement strand
TCCCTGCACAATATATTGATAGCCTAATACAAGCCCAACACTATATATTGTGTTGGGACCTTTTAAAAAGGACACAACGCAAAAAGCTTACTTCATAATAGAGTTTTCAATACTGGTATGTTAAAATAATATAGGTCTAAATGTTTTGTAAGTTATATCTTGTATCTCATATTTTGTGCTCTTTGAATAAAAGTCCAGCTAAATTAGGAAAAGTGCGAAAAGTGAGGCCTACGATATCCATTTAAACATAAAGATAATAATTTATAAACTACGTATGAGGTGAATTCTTTGACCAACCGAAGACAAGAGATTTTGGAGAAAGCACGTAAGTTTTTCTCGGAAAAAAGTTTTCACGCAGTTAGTTTAGAGGATATAACGCGCTCCTTAGGTATGGGAAAATCTACTATGTATCACTATTTCCCTACCAAAAAAGATCTTATTACTGAAGTATTAAAAGAAAGTGCTTCCGAACTTTATAAGCGTGTTAACAACCATATTGACCGTAGCAAACCGATAAAAGATCAGATTAAAAGCTTAATTTCTGCTATTTTATATTATTATGAAGAAAATGAAGAAGCCTTTCTACTAATTTACCGAGAAAGACTGGATTTTCTTAATTTGGGTGAAATTAAGGATCAATTTGATGCTAATTTTAAAACGGAATATGATCAATTTTTTGATCATTTTTATGCTATGGTTGAACAGGGGAAAAAAGAAGGCTATTTATTAGATGTGGATTCCTCAGTTATTTTAGCTAATATTTTTGGTACTATTAACGTGCTTACTCTGCGCGCAATCTCTCGTCATTCGAAAGTGAAGTTAACCGATATGATTGATGATTGTTGCAAAGTTATTATGCACGGTATCTGTTTGTAAAAGGCGGTTAGACTATTTAATTCATTGAAGATATCAGAAAATTAGGGTAAAATGATTAGGTAGCATATTATTTAAAAGCAAAGAGGTGGAATTAATGGAAAGATCATTAGTACTTATAAAACCAGATGGAGTGGAGAAAAGATTAATCGGTCAAATTATTTCAATTTATGAAAGAAAAGGACTTAATATAACTGCTTTAAAACTTATTAAACCTTCTAAGGAAATTGTGGAAAAACATTATATTGAACATAAAGATAAGCCATTCTTTCAAGAGTTGGTTGATTACCTTACCAGAGGAAAGGTATGTGCGATGATTATTGAAGGTGATAATGTAATCAAGACGGTTAGGAAAATAAATGGAGCAACCGATCCGGCAGAGGCGGAGATGGGTACCATTAGGGGCCAATTTGCCCTGTCCAAGTCCGAAAATATAGTTCATGCTTCGGATTCCGTAGAAAGTGCCGAACGTGAGATAAAAATATGGTTTACTTCGGTGTGTGAATAAGAAGGTTTTGAAAGAATTCTACTTTGTGTGTAACTTTACGGATATTCTTTAATATTCATATTTTATTGAATGTAGATGAATGCAGATCTAGCCATTTTCTGATGGCGATCTGCATTTTTAATAAATGCCAAAGGTAATTATGCAATTCCCTCATTTAGTAATATCGTACGAAAAAGTATAAATATATCGTACATAATAACTAAAAATATAGCACAAATTAATTGTATTAAATTGTCTGTAATGGTATACTGTTACTGGAGGTGATTATATGAAATCAATAAATTACAAGGAAGGCGTTGTGATTACTGCTACCGAATTTAAGCAGAGTTTAGGAAAATATCTTGATTATGTAGAACAGCAAAATGATGTGGTGATCACGAAAAATGGTAAGAAAATTGCCAGATTAACCCCTTATGTAACTGATATTGAAGAATATTTTATAATAAGAGAAAAAGCATTGGATTATCAATATGGTGGGAAAAAGGTTTCTTATGAAGAGTTTATGGAGATTTATGAAAAAAGCACACTAAGAATGGAATTTATTAATGGTGAAATCTATATATTGGCTTCTCCAACTATTGGCCATCAGGAAATACTTGGGAGAATGCATATAACCTTTGACGAATATTTTAAAGGTAATAAATGTAGAGTGTTTTTAGCGCCTTTTGATGTACATTTCAAAAAGAAGGATTTTAAAGAACCTGATGTTATGCAGCCGGATATTTTAGTAGCCTGTGATTTAGAGGATAATGTGACAGAAAAGGGGAGGTACATGGGGACCCCGACCTTGGTTGTGGAAATTCTCTCGGATAGCACTCGAAATAAAGATATGATTGATAAATTAAATACTTATAGATTATCAGGTGTAAAGGAATACTGGATCATTGATGAAAAACAAGAAAATATTATGATCTATAGTTTTAATGATTTTGAAATTGATAAGTATAAGACTTTTGAAAAGGGAGATGTTGCCCAATCACTGGTTTTTAATGGCTTATCAGCAGATATTGAAAACTTATTTAATGAATTGGTATAAGTGATATGGTAGTGGAGGTGATCTTATGGAGAAATTGCTGACAGCTCAGGAATTAGCGGAGATGTTAAATCTGTCAGTGGATACGATTTGGAGATATACGCAACAAAAAAAGATTCCCTTTATCAAATTGGAGGAAAAAGAATATCGGTATGAAAAAGAAGTAGTGCTATCCGCTTTGACAACGGAAAATATAATTCTTAAAGAAGATCATCCTTTATACTCAAAGCAGGGTGGATATACTTATGAGGATTATTTGCAGATCCCTGAAGAACCAGGTTACCGGTTTGAGATCTTAGAAGGAATTTTGGTGAAAGAACCATCCCCTTCGGTGCATCACCAACGGGTTACTTCAGTATTATATTATCAGCTAAAGACTTATCTTGCTGATTCTGATCCTGAAGGTGAGCTCTTTTTTGCTCCTTTGGATCTTACACTGTCAACCGGCAATGTGCTGCAACCAGATATATTATTTGTCTCTAGCACCCGTAGAGAAATTATGCGACAGGAGCGGATTGACGGCGTTTGTGATTTAGTCGTGGAGGTTATGTCCCCCACGAACCGCCGGAAAGACCGCCTTCGTAAGATGGAAATCTATCGTAAAGCAAGGATCCCTCACTACTGGATCGTTGATCCGGAGGAAAACACCTTAGAAGCTTTTATGCTGAATGGTGGAAACTATACTTTGGTAGCCGCAGGCGGCCCGGGTGATGAGTTTATTCATCCTGAGTTTGCGGGAATGAATCTGGATCTGAATCGGGTATTTTATAAACCTGTATTTTAAGTGCATACAATTTATATTTGACCCAGGTTTCTTAATATTGATTATTAAAACAGCTAAATTTCCTAATTAAGGTGGAAGGGAATGGGATGGAAATAAAGAATATTAATAATTTGCTAGAGTATATTTCATAAGAGAAGTTTGGATGCCATAGGAAATTATTTTGAACTCCAGGAATAATTATGATTTATAAGGTATTTGCCTTTTGAAAAGCTGTTAACCACTTTGATAGACGTAAGGTGGTTATTATTTTTTGCTTTGTAGGAGGAACTAACGTGGGTGTAAGAAATCAGCTGCTTGTAGGGGACTTTGATAAAAAAGACTTTTATCTAAAAATGTTTAAAATAGCATTTCCGATCGTGATTCAGAATTTCATTTCTTCTTTTTTAAATATGATTGATACGGTAATGGTTGGTAAATTGGGGGAAACTGAGATTGCAGCGGTTGGTATTGCTAACCAGTATTTTTTCTTTTTTAATATGTTTATGATTGGGATGTGTGCAGGATGCGGAGTGTTTATCTCCCAGTTTTGGGGTAAGAAAGATATGAAGAATATTAAACGGATAGTGGGAATCGGGTTGGGATCAGCTATAATGGTATCTATTATCTTTGTGGTTTTTGGTTATTTTTGTCCCAAGCAGATTATTGCTGTTTTTAATCAGGAAGCCGGGGTAATAGATTTGGGAGTCCGGTATTTGAAGATTGTCTTAGTTAGTTATCTCTTTACCGGTGTTACCTTTGTTTATAATTTTTCATTAAGATCAATTGGGAATACGATTCAACCGATGATGATTAGTTTAGTGGCTCTTATTTGTAATGCTTTTTTCAATTATATCTTCATCTTTGGTAAATTAGGGGTACCTGCTATGGGGGTCGAAGGTGCTGCTTTAGCGACCGTAATAGCAAGAGTAGTTGAAACAATTGTTCTTGTGGTTTCTGTTTATGCTGAGAAAGGAATACTAGCCGCTTCTGTTTATGAGCTTACTGATGTAAGTTTGGAGTTTGTAAAAAAAGCTTACGAAACAATTTTCCCGGTTATCCTGAATGATATCTGTTGGGGGCTTGGGAGTTTGGTTTATTCGGCAGTTTACGGGAGAATGGGTACTCAGGCCGTAGCCTCAATCCAGATTTGTAATACCATAACTAATCTTTTCATGGTGGTGATATTTGGAATGTCTAATGCGGCAGCAGTGATGGTGGGAAATAGTATCGGGGCAGGGAAAGAGAGACTTGGTAGGGATTACGCTAGAAGGTTTTCCTTTCTTTCGGTAATGGCGGGTATTATTTTGGGTATTCTTCTTGCATTAGCATCGCCTTATATGCTTAATCTGTTCAATGTTTCCAGTATAGTACGGAGTTATTCTCAGATTATCCTGTATATAGTCTCTATTATATTTTTTATTAGGGTCTTTGATATTGTTCTTATTGTTGGTATTTTACGCGGAGGCGGGGATGCAAAGCATGCTTTACTGATCGAAGGATTTACTATGTGGTTTATTGGAGTGCCACTTACCATTATTGGAGCTTTTGTTTTCAAGTTTCCTGTATATATAGTTTATGCCCTTGCTATAGTAGAAGAGATTTCAAAATGTATTCTAGGGTTGATGAGATTAAAATCTGGACGGTGGATCCGGAATGTAACTTGTAATATGGCATAGAGGATATTAAGATTTTTCCTCCGGTAGTCTTGATAATCACAGCTAAAACGGGGTTTAATGGTCTTATTTAAAAGAGGCCTATCTACTTGATACTAAGAGGCATTTTATCAAAGAGAAAGGCAAAAAATAAGCTTTAAAGGCGCAAAAAAAGAGAATAATAGCAAGTTTGATTTTCCGAAAATATTTTAAAAACAGCAGGAAAAACCCGCTATATGACAAATAGATTAATATGGGTTAAATTTCAGTAGGATTATACGTCTTATCTCCCCCTTTATAAGGAGAACCTGTTTGAAGGAGGTTTTTCCAAACTATACCAAAGAAGTTAACTTTACTGAGTAGTCGCCCACGCTGGCTACCGACCGTGCACATGAAATGATGAGAATCAAAGCCAGGTGGGTCGACAGGCATTGGAGGCGCTTAAAGTGGTTGTTCACGCTGACTTCTGCTGTACACGCCAGTGTTTTAATCAAGGTCGGGTGAATCAACAAGTTGTTCATGCT